>NZ_JAYPTL010000016.1:0-29749 GCF_038133525.1 Erythrobacter sp.
CGATTGTGAATCCAGTTTGTCAACAGGGCCTAGATACTCCCAGCCTATTCAATCTCCCTAAAGAAATCAAACCTCGCAGATCATCTCTGGTACTCAATACGCCGAAGACAGGTCCGGCCCCACTGTTTCTTTTTGATCTTAATGTTCTTTTTGACGTCGTAATGCAAAGAAAGGACTACGCAGCCGTCAGTCGAGTCTTTGCTGCCGCATTCGAAAATGAGGTTCGCTTAGCAATTTCGGAGGAGTTCGTAATTGAGTTGCAGCGGCAAACAGAACGCTTCCCGCATGACCAGCTTTTGAATCTCGCCTCCGCTTTGCCGATCGTTCCCAAACCGCCCAAGGCAATTGCCGACCAATACCACAATGATCTTGCGAAATTGGTGTTTCCTGACCGGCATCGAGCCGGTTCGCTCACCGAACAAGATCGTTCGGACATTGGCCATCTGACCACCGCAATCGTTGAAGATGTCGCTGGCTTTGTGACATCCGAAAAGGCGATCCTGAGGAACGCAGATGATCTGCGATTACGATATGGGATTGAAGTCGTTTCGCCGCTTGTGTTTGCGTCTGTACCGGATGATCAGCTTGCCTCGCAGTCCAGCCTGACGATTGAGCATCAAGAGCGGTCAATCACGACTCGCGAACTCACAGACGCAGATCGACTGCTGTTGGAAAGTTCGGCCAATCGCCTCGGGATTTCACCTTCAATTGTTCGCGTAGCGCTTGGACAAGGAACGTCCCGCTCGCCCCGCACTAGAGTAGTTGTCCGCGGAGATAGAGACCTTATAGCAGCCGCCACTTGGCAGCCTGGCGCCACAGATGAGGCTGGTTCCCAGCTACATGTCTTTGTGGACATGCAAGACGCCGCTGCTGAGCTCGCAGTTGACCATCTACTAGACCTTGCTTGCCGATCCGCTTCCACTTCAAAGGACAGTTTTCTTTGGATTGAGACTTCGCCGAGTTTGCGTTTGGTCCGCGAGCGCGCCCTCAATTTTGGATTCCAAGTTTCCAGTCACGCTAGCGGCCAACGCGAGCGCCTTGTGAAAGTCAGTTTCGGACGCCCAATCACAGCTGGAAACTGGGGTGGCGTTGGGAATCTCATTCGCTCTCGGTTTGAGATCTCTCTGCCTGTTGCCGCCCCCACTTTCGTCAATCCAGACGACACAATTGAAATTGGAAATCCAGATGGTTCGCTGACTGAACTCCGGCTCAGGACTCTTGAAGATTTCCTTGGACCAACAATTTTTGCGCTTGAAGGTCGCCCTGCGATCATCGTCCCGATCTGGCCAAGTTACGCCGAAGCGCTGTTCCAAGGCACTCTGCAGCCCACGCTGTTAGCAGGAAAGCGCGCTGGCCTTTCGCCTCAAAAGTGTTATCTTTCCAATGCGAAGAACGCCGCACGAGTTCCGGACAACGGCTTGATCGTTTTCTTTGAGTCGGCGGGCAAGGCGAAATCGAAAGGGAGGTCGGCCGCGACCGCAATTGCCCGAGTGCAACGAAGGTTCCTAGCAACCGAGCACTCAGCAGCAAATCTGGCGCAGCTTCGGGGCGTGTTGTCGCAAGCCGATATCCAAACTATGGCGAACGGTGAGGACTTGTGCGTTACCGAATTCGATAATCTGCTGAAGTTTCGCAACGCTGTCCCATTGGCTCGGTTGAAGGAAATCGGTTGTGCAGACGGTGCGAATCTCGTGACGGCAAGAGCTTTATCTTCTGAAAGCCTTCAAAAACTCATTGAGGTTGGAGAGCCAGTTGCTTCAGCAAACCACTGAGCAGGTCCTCATTTCCTTGAGGCCAAACTTGCTCGATGCATTCCTGTCGGGTGAGAAGTGCGTGGAACTGCGCCGCCGTGCGCCAAAGCTTCAATCAGGGACGTTGGTTTGGTTTTATGCAAAGGTGCCCTACGGCCGAGTAATGGCAGTCGCAAAGTTGCGTGATGTCACAGTCGAGACAACTGCAGCAATTTGGGAAGCTTACCAAGCGTGCATGGGTATTAGCAAAGCTGAGTTCGATGCCTATGTCAGTGATATCGATACTGCCGCGGTGATGTCGTTTGACACGATCTCTCCTGTTGCACACCCCCCTGGCCTACAGGAATTGCGCGCACTTGAGCCTGGATTTCAGCCGCCTCAGTTTTTCCGGCGCATGCGGCCTTCAAAGTTGTTGGATCGGTTGTCCGACTCTAATCCGCTAGCTTCTTTGCCCGGCTGTCAACACTGACGGGATTTATTCCTCGCCCATCCGCAACGCAGCAATAAACGCCTCCTGCGGAATGCTCACATTCCCGTATTCCCGCATCCGCGCCTTGCCCTTCTTCTGCTTCTCGAGCAGCTTCTTCTTGCGGGTGATGTCGCCGCCATAGCACTTGGCGGTCACGTCCTTGCGCAGCGCGGCGATGGTTTCGCGGGCGATGATCTTGCCGCCGATCGCGGCCTGGATCGGGATCTTGAACAGGTGGCGCGGAATCAGGTCCTTCAGCCGTTCGCACATGCCGCGGCCGCGCTCTTCCGCCACGCTGCGGTGGACGATCAGCGATAGCGCGTCGACCGGCTCGTTGTTGACGAGGATGTTCATCTTGACGAGATCGCCCTCGCGCAGGCCGATCTGTTCGTAATCGAAGCTGGCATAGCCGCGGCTGATCGACTTCAGCCGGTCGTAGAAATCGAACACCACCTCGTTCAGCGGCAGTTCGTAGGTCACCTGCGCGCGGCCGCCGACATAGGTCAGGTCGGTCTGGATGCCGCGGCGGTCCTGGCACAGCTTGAGGATGCTGCCGAGATATTCGTCGGGCGTGTAGATCACCGCCTTGATCCACGGTTCCTCGATCACCTCGATGCGGTTGGTGTCCGGCCAGTCGGCCGGGTTGTGCAGCATGATCGACTTGGCATCCTCGTTCTTCGTATGGCTGAGCTGGATGCGGTATTCGACCGAGGGTGCGGTGGTGATGAGATCGAGATCATATTCGCGGCTGAGGCGTTCCTGGATGATCTCGAGGTGCAGCAGGCCGAGGAAGCCGCAGCGGAAGCCGAAGCCGAGCGCGGCGCTGCTTTCCATCTCGTAGGAGAAGCTGGCGTCGTTGAGCCGCAGCTTGGCGATGGATTCGCGCAGCTTCTCGAAATCGGCGGCGTCGACCGGGAACAGGCCGCAGAACACCACCGGCTGCACTTCCTTGTAGCCGGCGAGCGCCTGGGTGGCCCCGCCCTTCACCGTGGTGATGGTGTCACCCACGCGGGCCTGTTCGACCTCCTTGATCTGCGCGGTGATGAAGCCGATTTCGCCCGGGCCGATTTCGGGCAGGTCCACGCGCTTGGGGGTGAAGGCGCCGACACGGTCGACCAGGTGCTGGGTGCCGCCCTGCATGAACTTGACCTGCAGGCCCTTCTTGATGACCCCGTCGATCACGCGGACGAGGATGACCACGCCGAGGTAGGGATCGTACCAGCTGTCGACCAGCATGGCCTTGAGCGGCGCGTCGCGATCGCCCTGCGGCGGGGGGATCTTGGCGACGATCGCCTCGAGCGTGTCCTCGATCCCGATGCCCGACTTGGCGGAGGTGAGCACGGCTTCGGACGCGTCGAGGCCGATAATGTCCTCGATCTCGGCGCGGACCTTGTCGGGCTCGGCCGCGGGCAGGTCGATCTTGTTGATGACGGGGACGATTTCGTGGTCGTGCTCGATCGACTGGTAGACGTTGGCGAGCGTCTGCGCCTCGACCCCCTGCGCGGCGTCGACCACCAGCAGCGCGCCCTCGCAGGCGGCGAGGCTGCGGCTGACCTCATAGGCGAAGTCGACGTGGCCGGGCGTGTCCATGAGGTTGAGCTCATAGGTCTCGCCATCGCGCGCGGTGTAGTTGAGGCGCACGGTCTGGGCCTTGATGGTGATCCCGCGTTCCTTCTCGATGTCCATGTTATCAAGGACTTGCTCGGACATCTCGCGCGCGGTCAGCCCGCCGGTGTGCTGGATCAGCCGGTCGGCGAGCGTCGACTTGCCATGGTCGATATGCGCGATAATGGAAAAATTGCGGATCTTGGAAAGGTCAGTCATCGCGCCGCCCATACAGGCGGCACGCAAAGCTGTCAGCAGGCAAAGATCGCCTCAGGCAGCCTGCTGGTTTGGTGCATTGGCGGACAGCTTGAATTGCGCGAAAGACGGGTTCGATTCCAGCCCCTGCGCCAACGTGTAGCGACCGGGCGGAAGCGCTTGCAGCGGAACGCCAGCCGCAGCGAGTTCATAGGGGCTGACGCGATGCCGCGTACACAGACCCCCTGCCCCGTCGTCGACCAGTTCCTGTTCGAACTCGACGCCCTGGGTATCGTCCATCGTCCGCCGTACCGAACACACCGCCAGCTGGCCCTGTCCGAAATCGAGCACGAACATGGTGCCGATGGGCACGTCTTCCAGACCCTGGATCATCGCCCCGGTACGCGAGAGATTGCGCAACGTGACGTCGTAATAGTGATCCTCGTGGATCAACCCGATCTTGCGGAACACAGTACGACGGCTGGCGCGTTGTATACCGGAATCGGTCGGCGCGAGAATCCACTCGCCTTGCGAAATCTCTTCCAGGACCTGCTCGTTCGACAAAGCACCGGAATAAACGAAACCACAGACCTGGTTCACACCCAGGCGCTTGAGTTCTTCCATCAAGGCCATGGCGTGTACGCCTGATGCGACGATCTCCATTCCCATGGCACCGCCGAGCGCCACAACTGCACGGACAAGCTCCAGATCGCCAAGTTCGCTGCCAAGCACGGGTTCGAAGAAATCTTCCCCGATGCGCAAGGCGTTGAACGGCGCCCGGCGCAGATAGCTGAGCGATGAAAGGCCGGTTCCGAACTGGTCCAGAGTTAGTCGCACGCCGAGCTTGAAGAGCGCCGCAAGTGCCTTGTCGACCTTGGTACCATCGCCGAGCAACACGGACTCCGGCAAACGCAACTCGAGCCGCGCGGGATCAAGGCCCGTTTCCTCGAGAACCTCTTCGACCGCCGCGACGAAGCCATTGGCTTCGAATTGTACGGGACTAACCCGGATCGCAACGCGGAGCTCATGCTCCCATTGCACGGCGTCTTCGCAAGCGCGCCGAAGGCCCCATTGGCCGATCGGAATGATAAGACGGCTGCCTTCTGCGACTGGCAAGAAGGTGTCGGCTTCAACTCGACCACGCTCCTCATCGGACCAGCAGTACTGCGCCTCAAGCGCCACGACGCGGCTGTCAGACAGGTCGACCACCGGCTGGTATTCCAGCGTAAAGTGTCCCGCCTCGATTGCTTCCGCGAGGTCCTCTTCCATCCGCTTGCGCAAGTTGGCTTCGTGTTCAAGATCGGCGGCATAGAAACGGAATTGTCCGCGGCCACCGTTCTTTGACGCATAAAGCGCGAGGTCGGCAGCGCGGGTCAGTTCGTCGCGTTCGACCCCATCATATGGAGCAATCGCGATACCGACCGAACAACCAATCGAGCAGCGCCCTTCTTCGACAGAGTAGGGTTGCGAGAGGATCTGGATAATCTTCTTTGCGATCTCGCCGAGTTCACCGCGGTCGTCGATATCCGGGATGAGGACTTGGAATTCATCGCCGCCCAAACGCCCGATTTCGCCTCGACCAGCGACGGCGCCGCGCAAGCGATCAGCAACCTGCTGGAGCAACTGGTCGCCTGCCGCATGCCCCAGCGTGTCGTTGACCTGCTTGAAGCGATCCAGGTCGAGCATCATCAATGCTGCTGCACGCTTTGCCGTACGGAAAGCATGAAGCGTCGAGTCGATCCGTTGTTCCATGCGATGGCGATTGGCCAACCCGGTCAGGGAATCGAATTTGGCCAAGCGATTGGCCTCTTCCTCGGCTCGAAATTCGTCGGTTACATCGACCGCACTTCCCCTGAAACCGCGAAACTCGCCTTCAGCGTCGTAAAGAGGGCGGCCAGAAAGGCGCAGGACCAAGTCGATCGAGTCCCGGCTCGCCTGCACGGCAAGCCCGGCGAAGCTCTTGCGCGTACCCAGCCTGAGCCCCAGTGAACGGCCGTCAACCTCACCCTCGACCGGGATAAAGAGCTGCTGCATTGGCTGGTCGAGGACCCGGTCGGCAGCCAATCCGAGCGCCGATACAATCCAGTTGCTGAGGTAGGTCGTGCGACCCGAGCCGTCTGTAGTCCAGAAACCCAGGGATCCGCTCGTTTCGATATCTTCGACAATCGCGACCTTATCATCGGCAGTGACGCCTTCAGGCGAGGCTTCGCCGGGGACCTGCGCGCCTTTCTTGCCCTTGAAGAAATCGGAAAAGGGCATAGCCCCCATGATCACCAAGCCTCGACTACCAACGTTGTTACCAGTCCATTGCTAGGCAAGATTGGTTAGTTTTACCCTAACGACCAGCCTTACCCAGCGCGAAAAGTTTGACCCGGAGCGCGTCCTACCGGACCCGTCGGCGCGAAGCGCTTGGGTCGATTTCGACGAAGGCCTTGCCCTTAGATCCCGCGCCCCGCAGCTCGGCCTTGAGGAGTTCGTACGGATCTTCGGGCAGGCTCGCGAGCGGCCGACCTGCAGCCTCGATCTGATACGGAGACACGCGGTGCCGCGTGCAAAGCCCATCTGCTCCATCGCTTATCAGCGGCGTCTCGAACTCGAGACCCTGCATATATCCTTCTGAACGGCGGACAGTAGCCACTGCCAGCTGACCGCCGCCCAGGTTGAGCACCATCGGTGTCTCGATAGGAACCTCGAGCAAGCCTTCGATCATCGCCCCGGTTTTTGAGAGGTTTCGCAGCGTGACGTTGTAACTGTGATCTTCATGGATGACGCTGATCTTGCGATAGACCGCACGGCGTTCGGCACGGTATTTCTCAGGACCACGAGGCTCGTAATTGAGTTCTCCGCTAGCGAGCCGCTCCAACAGCTCTTCATGGGGAATTGCAGGCGAGAAGATATAGCCCTGAACAAGGCTCGCGCCGCGTTCGGCAACCAGCTTGAGTTCGTCCTTGGTCTCGACGCCTTCAGCTACCGTGTCCATATTCAGCGACTGAGCCAGCGAGACGATCGCGCTCATGATCGCCGGGTTGTTGTTGCCCTTCTCCGTAGCACCGCGCACAAAGGATTGATCAATCTTGATCTTGTCGAACGGTGCCCGCTGGAGATAGCCAAGCGAACTGTACCCGGTTCCAAAGTCGTCGAGCGCCAGGCGTACACCTGTTTGCTTCAGCTCTTCGAACATCGCCTGCGTCCTGTCGGTATCACCCAGGAAAACGCTCTCGGTGATCTCCAATTCTAGCCGATGGGCTTCAAAGCCCGTTTCCATGAGGATCGATTTGACGATCTCAGGCAAGTCATCCCTCGCGAACTGCACAGGCGACACATTGACCGCAACACGCAGTTCCACCGGCCATTCCCTGGCCTGGCGGCAAACCTCACGGATTGCCCATTCGCCCAGATCGTTGATTATGCCGATTTCTTCGGCGACCGGTATGAACTGCGAAGGTGGAATGAAGCCCCTATCGGGATGCTCCCACCGCATAAGTGCTTCAAGACAAGTAAGCTTGTGCGTCTTTGAATCGACGATGGGCTGATAATACATCTTCAGCTCACCGTGCTCCAAGGCATCGCGCAAATCTTCTTCAATCTGTCGTCGATGTTTTGCGCTGTCAGTCAGGTCGATGTGAAAGAAGCGGTACTGCCCCCGGCCACCGCCCTTGGCAGCATAGAGCGCAAGGTCTGCTGCCTTGATCAGCTCATCGACCTCGACCCCGTCATAGGGTGAGACCGCAATCCCGACCGAGGTGCCGATAACAGCGCGCGAGCCGTTGAGCTGGTAGGGTTGGGAAACCATCTGAATCAGCTTCTGACCGATTTCGCCGAGATCTCCGCGATCATCCATGTCAGGAAGGATGATCTGGAATTCGTCGCCGCCCAGGCGTCCAATCTCGCCTCGTTCACCAATGACCTTCTCGATCCGGCGAGCGACCTGCTTGAGCAGCTCGTCACCGGCAGGGTGGCCCAAAGTATCATTGACTGCCTTGAATCGATCCAGGTCCATCATGAGCAGGGCGCAGCTGCGCTTGGAGTTTCGGAAGGCCTGCAGGATCGATGTGAGGCGCTTGGTCATCCGATGGCGATTGGCCAGACCCGTAAGCGAGTCATACTGTGCCATCCGCTCGGCATCACGTCGGCTTTGGAAGGTTGCCGTGATGTCCTTGGCACTGCCGCGAAACCCCACGAAATCCTGCTTCTCGTCGAACTGTGGCTTTCCGGCGATTTCCCACCAGCACTCACTGGAGCCCATCGCAAGGCGGACCGGAAGCTGCGAGATCGAATTGCGCGCGCCCAGCAAGAAGTTGAGTGGACGTTCGGTGTTCTGGCCCGACTCTTCGTCTGTCTCCGGCACGAAGAGCGCCGTGAGATGGTTGCCGATAATGTCATCAACCGAACAACCGAGTTTCTTGGCTGCGTTGTCCGATATGTAGATTATGCGGCCATGCCGGTCGGTGGCCCAGAACCAGCCGAGTCCGGCATTTTCGAAGCTATCGAGCAGTTCGACGCGACGCCTGATATCGGCAGCACCGATCGGCCGGAGTTCCGGTTCGGCTGCCTCACCATCTTGTCGTGCCTTGGCGCGCGCTCCACGCGCAAAGATCCCTACCATTGGCAGCCTCGAAACTCCGATCTTAGGGGAAATGATCCCCGCACCCTGGAACAGATCAAGCCGCCTAGCGGGAAAAGCTTTCCAAACGCATAACCATGCCTCTCAACGCTATCCCGGCCCTTTCAAGCTTTGCATCGCTGCTTGAGACGTCTTGCGTACAGGCTATGCTGCTTTACAGCGTCTTGCAGGGAGAAGTGCTGGATGCGCCATATCGCGATCGTGGGTTCAGGCCCTGCGGGTTACTACACCGCCGAAGCGGCGGTTAAGAAATGGGGCGACGACGTCAGGGTCGACATATTCGACCGCCTGCCTGTGCCTTATGGGTTGATCCGCACCGGCGTCGCGCCTGATCACCAATCGATCAAAGGTGTGTCCCGTCGCTACGAGAAGGTCGCACTTTCGGACAATGTGCGTTTCGTCGGCAATGTCGCCGTTGGCAGCGATGTGTCAGTAGAGGAACTGCAGGATCTTTACGATGCTGTCGTCTTTGCCACCGGCGCGCCAAACGACCGATCACTGGACCTCCCGGGAGATCATCTCGCCAATGTATTCGGCAGTGCGGCTTTCGTTGGGTGGTACAACGGCCACCCCCAGTTCGCGCAACTCGATCCAGACCTGTCTGGAAAGCACGCAGTGGTTATCGGAATGGGCAATGTCGCTCTCGACGTCGCCCGCATATTGTCAAAAGAACGCTGCGAATTCGATGGCTCGGACATCGTTCGCCATGCCCTTGAAGCGCTGTGCGCTTCGAACATTCACACGATCACGATCCTTGGGCGGCGCGGACCGCACCAGATCATGATGACGCCCAAGGAGCTGGGGGAGTTGATGCACCTCAACAAGGCCAGCCCGAGGGTCGAAACGGTCGATCTGCCTCCAGTGGACGATGACGCAATTCTTGAACCGGGCTTGCGCAAATCGGTCACCCTGCTGCGCGATTTCGCGGCAATCCCGGAAAGCATCCACGGGGAAAAACCGATAACCATCGATTTCGACTTCTTCGCCAGCCCCACGGCCCTGCATGGCAATGACGGCAAGGTTCGCGAAGTGGAGGTTGAACGAACCAGGGTCGAAGCCGGGCGTGCCATTGGGACCGGCGAAACCTATCGCATTCGCGCAGATCTGGTTGTGAGCTGCATCGGTTATCGCAGTTCACCGATCGAAGGCGTCCCCTTTGACGAGCGAGCAGGCAGATTTGCGAACGACGGTGGCCGCATACTCCCCGGTCTCTATTGCGTCGGATGGGCCAGGCGCGGGCCGTCAGGCACCATCGGCACCAATCGGCCCGATGGCTATTCGGTAGTTGATCTGGTTGATGAGGACCTTGTCGGAGGCTCGCCCAAGCGCGGCCGATCCGGATTCGACGAACTGGCTGCCGCGCGGCAGATTGATGTCGTGACGTTTCGCGATTGGCAAAAGATCGAAGAGGCTGAAGAAGCCGCCGCCCGTGAAGGCGCCCCGCGCGAGAAATTTACCGATGTTGCCAGTATGATAGCAGCGCGGGGGGGCTAGCTGACCGCTTGCAATCGACACTGCTGACCCGCATGACAGAGAGGCCCAAGAAGGCCCAAAAAATCCAGAGGATACCTGTTCGATGACAAAACTCGCTGACGAAGCCGCCCAGTCCACCAGTGCGCTCGGTCCGCTTGTCGGCCTGACGCGAGAGGATATCTTCGGCGCCGTCGCCGTCATGTTGCGTGAAACCGCATCGGACCCACAGCGCCTGATGAAGCACGGTCAGGCCATGGGCGAGGACATGATCAAGATCATGACCGGCAAGAGCGATTTGGCGCCCAACCCCAAGGACAAGCGCTTCCAGGACCCGGCATGGCAATACAATCCCTTCATGCGAGCGGGGATGCAATACTACCTGGCCGTACAGAAGGGCGCTGCACGCTGGCTGGAGGACCTCGAGCTCGACGAACTCGAGAAGGACCGGGCGCGATTCATTTCAAATATCATCATCGACAGCATCGCACCCACCAACACGCTGGTCGGCAACCCGGCCGCGCAGAAAATGGCGATCACCAGTGGCGGGCTGAGCCTGATCAAGGGTCTCAAGAACGCCTATGACGACATGGTCCATAACAAGGGCATGGTCAGCCAGGTCGACAAGAAGCCGTTCAAGCTAGGCGAGAACGTGGCGACCTCGAAAGGCTCGGTGGTGCTGCGTACCGAAATGATGGAACTGATCCATTATGCCCCGACTACTGACGAGGTTTACGAAGTCCCGCAGCTGACTATCCCGCCGCAGATCAACAAAATGTACATCAACGACCTCAGCCCAGAGAAATCGGTCGTGAAGTACCAGCTCGACAACGGCATCCAGACTTTTGTCATCAGCTGGAAGAACCCCAGCAAGGAACAGGGCCATTGGGACATGGCCGACTATGTGAGCTCCTGCCGCGAGGCGATGGAGGCCGTCAGCAAGATCACCGGCTCGAAGAAGGTCAACGTTTCGGCCGGTTGTTCGGGAGGTCAGACCGCAACCATGCTCGCCAGCAAGCTGGCGGCGGACGGGGACGACCTGCTGGGTACGCTGACGTTGATGGTCTGCGTTCTCCATCCCAAGCAGAACGACATAGAGGCGGGATCGCTTGTGAGTGAGAACGGCCTCGCCCTCGCCCGGCGCCGGGCCGCGAAGAAGGGGATCATCAAGGGTGACGACCTCGCCCGCGGCTTTGCCTGGCTGCGGCCCAATGACCTCATCTGGAACTACGTCATCAACAACTACCTGCTTGGGCAGGATCCGCCAGCCTTCGACGTGCTGTTCTGGAACGCCGATGCGACCAATCTCTCCGCCGCGCTGATGGGCGATTTCCTGACGATCTTCGAAACGCTCGCCTTCACCAGGAAGGGCGAGGTGGAGATGGTCGACCACAAGATCGACCTGAGCAAGATCACCAGCGACCTGTTCATCCTTGGCGGGGTGACCGACCACATCACGCCGTGGAAAGCCACCTACCGCTCGACGCAGTTGTTCGGATCCAAGGACGTGACATACGTCCTCAGCCAGTCGGGCCACATGCAGGCGATCCTCAACCCGCCGGGCAATCCGAAGGCCAAGTATTACATTCAGTCCGATGCGAAGAAGAAGCTGCCCCAGACCGCCGACGAATGGCTGACCGGCACCAAGGAAGTGGCCGGTAGCTGGTGGCCATACTGGATGGAATGGGTCCAGACCCGTTCAGGTGGGAAAAAGGCAGCCCCTGCGAAACTGGGGAACAAGGCCTACCCCCCGCTGGACCCGGCCCCGGGTCTCTACGTTATGGAGCCTTGCTGAGCATTTTCGGCCGAGGAGCCACCGCGTGAGCAAACAAGACCAGTCCGAACTGACCGCAACCACCCGGATGATGGAGGCTGGGGGACGCATGCTGCGTGTCGCAACCTGGCGCCTCGATGCTCCATCGGACCATCCACCCATCCTGTTTTTCAACGGCATTGGCGCGAATATCGAAGCGGTCGCCCCGCTGGCCGAGCAACTGCCCGAACGCGGCTTCGTCATGTTCGACATGCCGGGAACGGGCGAAAGCCCCGACCCGACCGTCCCTTACAACCCGTTCACGATGAGCTGGACTGCCAAGCAGATATTGGAGCAGCTGGAAATCGATGAGATTGACGTAATGGGCGTGTCATGGGGCGGCGCGATGGCGCAGCACTTCGCGCTCCAATATCCCAAGACTACCCGCAGGCTGGTGCTCGTCGCGACGACGGCGGGCATGCTGATGGTCCCCGGCAATCCTGCAGCGCTGACCAAGATGGCCAACCCGCGCCGCTATATCGATCCCAACTTCATGAACGAGCATTTCCAGACCCTTTATGGCGGGATCGATCGTGACGGTGCCGAACACCAGAAAGACAGCCATATCGGCCGGCTCAAGCCACCAAGTCCGCGCGGCTATTTTTACCAGCTCCTGGCGATGCTGGGCTGGACCAGCCTTCCCGCCCTGCCCTTCCTCGGCAAGGAAACGCTGGTGATGATGGGCGATGAAGACCAGATCGTCCCGCTCATCAATGGTCGCATCCTCGCTTCCGCCATCCCCAATGCGCAGTTGGAGGTCTTCCGCGGGGGCGGGCATCTGTTCCTCCTTACACATGCGGACGAGGCGGTGGCGTCACTGAGGAAGTTCCTCGATGCGCCGGCCACCGAAGCGGAGCTGGCGCGAGCCGCCTGACGGCACGCCACCGGGCCCATCGAGCAGGAACAACGCGAACATGGACCCACTCAGCACCGCGCTTCCCCCCACCAGGCAGATCCATGGCGAAGGCGGGGCTCTGGGTCGCACGGGCTTCGCCTGGGCAATGTTCGAATGGGCCCGCAACCCATACTATATCCTCATCGTCATCTATATTTTCGCGCCTTATTTCGCGCGCGATATTATCGGCGCGGACCTTTTGGCAGGCGGCACGCTCAACCACCTCGATCCGGAGAAGGCCCGTGCTGCTGCCAATGCGCAGGGCCAGGCGACCATCGCTTCCGTCACGAAATGGGCCGGATTCATCGCGGCACTGACCGCCCCCTTCCTTGGCGCGGCGCTCGATCGGGGCGGAAGGCTAAAGCCCCTGCTGTTTTGCGCGCTGCTCTCGATCACCGTCTGCTCCGCCTTGCTATGGTTCGCGATGCCGGGTGGCGAAGGCCTGCCGATCCCGATGATCATGGCACTGCTGGTGATCGCCTATGTCAGCTACACCTATTCGGAGGTCACGCATAACGCGATGCTGAGCGTCGCCGGAGCGCCGAACCGGCTCGCGATGATTTCAGGCCTGGGGCTCGGCCTTGGCAATCTGGCCGCAACGCTGATCTTTATCGCGCTCGTCCTGCTGTTCGTGTTGCCATCGATGGTTGGTTGGCCGTTTCCGACTCCTCGCTTCGGCCTGGACATTGCGAAGTTCGAACACATGCGCATCGCCGGTCCCATTTGCGCAGTCTGGCTCGCGGTGTTTTCGGTGCCCTTCTTCCTCAATGCGAAGGACCCCGGGACCCCCGGTGCAAGCTGGCGCAAGGCGGTGGTCGAGGGGGCTCGCAGCGTGCTCCAGACGCTGCGTGAGGCATCGCATTATCGCGAGCTGATGAAGTTCCTGCTTGCTCGCATGTTCTACGCCGACGCCATGGCCGCCCTGCTCGCCTTGGGTGCGGTCTATGTCGCGCTGTTCCTCGACTGGGGCTTCCTCGAAATGCTGTGCTACGCGATCTTCGCGAGCGCCTGCGCCTTTGGAGGTGGCATCTTAGGTGGCTGGCTGGAACATAAGGTAGGCGTCAAGCAGGCGCTGGCGATCGAGATTGTCGCCATGGTTGTAACGCTGGTCATCCAGCTCAGCATCACTCGCGAAAGCCTGTTCTTCGGCCTCATCCCCAACTCACAGGTCTGGGACGGCCTGGTATTCCAGAGCTGGTCCGACCTGACCTATCTGGGCTTGATCAGCGTGGTCGCGATTGCCGCTACCGCCAGTATCTCGTCGAGCCGCACCATGTTGGTCGCGCTGGCTCCTGTAGGTCGAAGCGGCGAGTTCTTTGGCCTGTTCGCCATCGCCGGGACGATTACCGTGTGGATGGGGCCGCTCCTCGTCGAACGCTTCACCCTGTGGTTTACCAGTCAGCGGGTCGGCATGGCTTCGATCTCGATACTCTTCACCATCGGCCTGGTGCTGCTGCTGACGGTTCGCATGCCGACGGGCGCAACCAACCCACGCACTGGCTAAAGGGCACTGGACTCATCGGTCCTTATGTGAAACCTTCTTCTTAAGAGAGAGGAGACCCCGCATCATGCCCGCATTCGATCTGATAATCCGCAATGGTACCATCGTGGATGGCACCGGCGCTCCGCGCTTCACTGGCGACATCGCGGTCCGTGACGGCCTGATCGTACAGGTCGGCGAAGTTCGTGGCGACGCTGCGGAAGAGATCGATGCCGGCGGCAAGCTCGTAACGCCTGGTTTCGTCGACGTGCACACCCATTATGACGGCCAGGCAACCTGGGACCAGGAAATGGCCCCGTCGAGCTGGCATGGCGTGACAACGGTGGTGATGGGCAATTGCGGCGTCGGCTTCGCACCCGCCGCCAAGGACAAGCACGAATGGCTCATCGGGCTGATGGAAGGGGTCGAGGATATTCCCGGCACTGCCCTCGCCGAAGGCCTGTCTTGGAATTGGGAGACCTTCCCCGAATATCTCGACGAACTCGAACGCCTGCCGCGCACCATCGACGTGGGGACCCATGTCCCGCACGGCGCGGTGCGCGCCTATGTGCTGGGTGACCGCGAACAGCCTGGGGCCATTCCCACCGAAGACGACATCGCCAGGATGTCGGACATCGTCGAGGAAGGCGTGCGCGCCGGCGCGCTTGGTTTCTCCACGTCACGCACTGTGCTCCACCGCGATATCGACGGTGAGGTCGTGCCCGGCACCACTGCGACGGCAGAGGAACTTGTCGCTATCGGTCGGGCCATGGGCCGCGCCGGTCACGGCGTGTTCGAAATGGCCAGCGACATGAAGCGCGACTGGGACGAGTTCGGCTGGATGGGCAAGATGAGCCGCGAAACCGGCCTGCCCGTCACCTTCGCAGCGCTCCAGTCAATCGCCAAGGAAATGCCGCTCGACGAGCAGATCGCCTGCATGCGCGCCGAGAATGACAATGGCGCCAACATCGTCGCCCAGATTGCCCTGCGCGGCAACGGCATCGTCATGGCATGGCAGGGTACCGTGCACCCCTTCCGCTTCCGCCCGAGCTGGCAGGCGATCGAAGGCCTGCGGTGGGAAGAGCAACGCGCCAAGCTGCTCGATCCCGCGTTCAAGGCCCAGCTCCTGTCCGAGCAGAACGATCTCAGCGAGGTCAATCAGGACATTGTCGGCCTGATCATGGTCGTCTGCGGCGGCTGGGGCATGCAGTTCGAAATGGACCCGGACTTCAACTATGAGCCGACCGCCGAGGAGAGCATCCTCGCACGCGCGGCCAAGGCTGGCGTCTCGGGCGACGAATATGCCTATGACCTGCTTTGCCGTGATGAGGGCAAGGGCTTTATCTACCTGCCGATCCTGAATTACGCAGACGGCAATCTCGACTTCCTGATGGACCTCCAGCAGTCGGACGACACGGTCAATTCGCTGTCCGATGGCGGCGCGCATTGCGGCACTATCTGCGATGCCGCTTCGCCGACCTTCATGCTCCAGCACTGGGTCCGCGATCGCCAGCGTGGCACCATCACGCTGGAGAATGCGATCAAGCGCCAATGCTCCGACACAGCGCGGCTCTATGGCCTGGACGATCGCGGCGTTCTCGCTCCCGGATACCTTGCCGATCTCAACATCATCGACATGGACCGCCTCAAGCTGGGCAAGCCGTGGCTGGCGTTCGACCTGCCCGCAGGCGGCAAGCGCCTACTGCAGAAGGCCGAGGGTTATGTCGCCACGATCAAGAACGGCGCTGTAACTTTCCGCGAAGGCGAATGGACCGGCGCCACCCCCGGTGGCCTGATCCGCGGCCCACAACGCGTCGAGATGGCGGAGGCCGCGGAATGAAGGCCATCCGCATCGGGGTTAGCCCCGCTTCGCTGGATGCCCTCGAATATGTCGACCTGGACGACCCGGCCGCCCCCGGACCGGGAGAGATCACGGTTGCGCTCAAGGCGAGCTCGCTGAACTTCCACGACTATGCGGTGGTCAAGGGGATGATCCCGTCCGAACTGGGACGCATCCCCATGTCGGACGGCGCGGGCGAGGTGATTGCAGTGGGTACCGGAGTGACCGAGTACGCCGTTGGTGACGGGGTGGTCAGCACCTTCTTCCCCGACTGGCTCGATGGCACACCGCCGCGGACTGCATTCACCCGCGTGCCGGGCGACGGGATTGATGGCTATGCACGTGAGACGATCACGGCACCGACCACGTGGTTCACCCGCGCGCCCAAGGGTTACAGCCATGCCGAAGCAGCGACCCTAACCTGCGCAGGTCTCACCGCATGGCGTGCGCTGTTCGTCGACAATGCGATCAAGCCGGGTGACACAGTGCTGGTGCAGGGAACCGGTGGTGTCTCGATCTTTGCCCTCCAGCTCGCGAAGGCTGCGGGTGCAACCGTCATCGCCACCAGTTCCAGCGGTGCCAAGCTTGAGCGCCTCCGGGACATGGGCGCCGATCACCTGATCAACTACAAGGAGGAGACCGCCTGGGGCGCAAAGGTCTTGGCGTTGACCGCTGGCATTGGGGTCGACTGCGTGGTCGAAATCGGCGGAGCGGGAACACTGGATCAGTCGATGATGGCAACACGCGTCGGCGGCCACATTGCCCTGATCGGCGTGCTGGCGGGCTTTGCCGGACCAGTCCAGACGGCACTGCTCATGGCCAAGAACCTGCGTGTCCAGGGCCTCACGGTGGGCAGCCGCAAACAGCAACTCGACATGATCGCGGGCATAGAGGCGAACGGCATCCGGCCGGTGATTTCGGACACTTTCGCACTGGAACATCTGGCCGACGCCTTCCGCCATCAGGAGAGCGGCGGACACTTCGGCAAGATCGCCGTAGAAATCTGACAGGAGAGACCGGACATGGGTTTTGCCGAGTATGATCGGTTCGATGCGCTTGGCCTGGCCGGGCTCGTCGCCAAGGGCGAGGTTACCCCGCTTGAGCTCGTCGATACCGCGATCGAACGCATCGAGGAGCTCAATCCGCGTCTGAATGCGGTTGTCTTCACCGATTACGAAGGCGCCCGCGAGCGTGCCCGCGGTCCCCTTCCCGATGGCCCGTTCAGGGGTGTGCCCTTCCTGCTCAAGGACATCCTTGGCGATCTGGAAGGATGGCCTACGCGCAACGGCTCGCACATCTCGCCACCCGTGCCGATGCCGTTCACGGCCACGTTGGTGCAACGCTTCCTCGCAGGCGGCCTGATCCCGCTGGGTAAGACCAATGTTCCCGAATTCGGACTGGTGGCAACGACCGAGAGCAAGCTCTACGGCCCAGCAGGCAACCCCTGGAACCCGAACCACTCGACGGGCGGGTCATCGGGCGGTTCGGGCGCGGCAGTCGCGAGCGGGATGGTGCCGGTTGCGCACGCCAATGACGGTGGTGGCTCGATCCGCATCCCGGCAAGCTGCAATGGCCTCGTCGGCCTCAAGCCTACGCGTGCGCGCAACCCATTGGGGCCGGTGCTCGGTGACGTGATGGGCGGGCTTGTGGCGGAGCATGTGGTCAGCCGCAGCGTCCGCGACACGGTAGCCATGCTCGATGTCACCGCAGGTACCGAACCGGGCGATCCCTATTTCGCTCCGCCCGGACCCGCGAACTGGCTGCGTGCGGCAGCGGAACCTTGCCCCAAGCTACGTATCGGCTTCGCCCGCACCCGGCCCGGTGGCGGCGCGGCGCTCGACCCGCAAGCCGTCGCAGCTGTCGAACACGCGGCGAAGCTATGTGCGGATCTTGGCCACCAGATCGAGGAAGCCTCACCGCCGATCACCAACGAAGACATGTTCGAAGCCTTCATCGCGATCTGGGCCAGCGGCGTCGCAATGCAGATCGACGGCATTTGTGCGCTCACCGGGCAGAAACCCGGACCGGATAATCTCGAAGGCCTGACGCGCGGCCTCTATGCCATCGGCCAGGCGACCACGGCGCCGCAGCTATGGGGCGCGATCTTCCAGTTGCAGCAGATTGGCCGTGCCGTTGCGGGCTGGCATGCGGACTATGACGTCTGGCTGACTCCAACCCTCGGCACACCGCCTCCAGCTAACGGCACATTCGTGCTCGACAGCGAAGACGTGGAAGCGGGCTTCGGCGCGATGACCGACTATGTGCCCTTCACCGCCATCCAGAACGCCACCGGCCAGCCCGCGATCAACGTGCCGCTGTGGTGGACGCCGGAGGGATTGCCGATGGGGACGCAATTCGTCGGCCGGGTCGGCGAAGAAGCGCTCTTGCTTCAGCTCGCCACCCAGCTCGAGGCGGCCCAGCCCTGGTTCGACCGCCGACCGGCGCTCTGACGGGCGGAATCAGGGTTCGATCACGATCCCGCGGGCCGGGTCGACCGATCCGGCGACCATTTCGACGAAGATCGAGCGCGCCGCATCGAGGCCCGCGTGGCGCTCGATCGCGACCGAGCTACCCGCATCTTCAAGGAAACCGCGCCAGCTTTCCGCCATCTGCTTGCCGGCTTCTTGCGGCCCGACTTCCTTGAATAGCGCCACCGCGTGATCGGGCGCGAAGAACAGGGTTGGCGTGGGCCCGGGCAGATCCCCCGCCCCCATGCCGCGTGCATCGACGTGCGTCGCACCGACCAGGCAGGAATACTTCAGCGCATCGCCAAGCTGTTTATGGATGGCGCCCAACAGGCTGGAATTACCCGCGAAGTCGACCGACACGCTGTCAACCTGCGGCAGGTTGCCTACCGCGTCGTAGGACAGCACCGTATCGTAGAGCCCGCTTGCCTCGACAAAGGCTACATTACCGGCGGAGGTCAGCCCGATCCGCCGAACATTCGGTGAGCGGCGCTTGGCCACGCTGGCGAGGCCCATTGCCGTCTTCGACGAAGCACTGGTGATCACCAGCTGGCTTGCCCCAAACCAGTCTTCCGAGCGCATGAAATATTCGATCAGGAAGCCCGTCTTGAACAGTGGGCCGAAGATCATCCGTTCACCTTCACGGGCGGGGTCATGTTCCGGATCTGCTGCCAATCGTGAATACTGATTGTAGATCGGACTCATCGGCTGACGATGCTCAGCCGTATCGACGAATCCGCCTGCCGTAACCTTGCCTGGGACGACGTCGAGATGGCTGGCCATCGGGAGGTAGCCATAGACCCGCTCGCCCACTGCCAGCTCCGGACAATTGCTCTCGACCACGCGCGCGTGGCCCCACATCGGCACGATCCCCTTGCTTTCAGGCGCGGGGAAGAAGTTCCAGTAACCGAAGCCGTCGCCGACCACCGCATAGGTCACATTGTTGGCGGTGACCGAGAAGCTCTCGATGGCAAGCCTTGCCGCTCCGGCGGCAAGCGGTCCAGCATCGAGCTCTACCACCTGCGCTTCGGTGAGTTTCGCTTTATCGACATGGACTTGCTGCATCTTGGTTCTCCTTTGCAACTGAGGTTAGCGATATCGATCATGGCTGGCGAGGAGTTTGCATGAATTCATTGGCGTTTGGCCAAGCGGACCCATAGGCTCATCGTATGGGGGAAGCCTTGATCTCATCGCCGTGGGCGCTGCTCGTCACCCTTCTCGCAGCGGTGGCTTTGGCCGACTGGCTGGGGCGCAAGGGCATGGCCAGGAAAATGGGTGCGGCGAGCCTGGTGATCCTGCTTGGCGCCCTGCTCGCCAACATCAGCCTGATTCCGAAGGCGGCCAATGGCGGCCCGATCTACGACCAGATCTTCGCGATCGTTACGCCCGCGTCGATCTTCCTTGTCCTGCTCGACGTAAACCTGCCCGCGTTGCGCCGTGCAGGGGGCATGATGGTGGCGACCTTCCTGGTCGGGGCCGTCGGGGTCATGGTGGGCGTGGTGCTGGCCTTCGAGCTACTCCCCATGCGCGATGTGCTCGGCCCGCTCGCGGCCCCTTTTGCCGGCATGTACACGGGAACCTACACCGGCGGCGGCGCGAACTTCAACGCGATCGCCTTGGCCTATGGCGTCTTCGGCCAGGGCACCGAGTTCGTCACCGCCCTGGTGGTCGACAATGTCATGACCAACATCTGGCTGATGCTGCTGCTCGCAATGCCGTTGTTGCTGTCACGCTTCGGTAGGTTCGAAACGCGTGAATATGCCGCCACCGATACAGACAGGGCAGTTAGCGAAGCGAAGACCCGGATCGACTCGCTCGGTGTGGCGCTGCCCCTCGCTCTGGCCGCGGTCGCGGTCTTCGTTTCGGATGCGCTGGCGGCCGAATTGGCGGAACTGGGCCTGCCGCTGCCATCGGTCCTGATCCTGACCACCCTGGCACTGATTGCGGCCCATATCCCCGGCGTGGACCGCTTGCGGCTCGCCCAACCGATCGGCGTGTGGGGCATGCTGATGTTCCTCGCCTGCGTGGGTGCGAGTGCCGATCTCGCTGCCCTGATGCGCGCGCAATCGCTGGGTATGTTGCTGTTCGCCTTTGTCGGCGTGGTGTTCTTCGTCCACATTGCCGCACTGCTGGCATGGGGATGGTGGCGCAGGGTCGACCCGGTGCTCCTGGCCATGGCGTCGGTCACCAATATCGGCGGGACGACGACCGCCTTCGTCATCGCAGAGGTCAACCGGCGCGAGGACCTGTTGCTGCCGGGCATTCTAGTGGGTGCCCTGGGCAATGCGATCGGAACCTATCTCGGCTTCCTGATCGCCGGAATGCTCGGGGCCTGACCGGCAGGCCCCGAAGGCGAATTCAAACGCGCATCGGCATCAGCACGTAGAGCGCGGGCGCATTCTCATCCTTGCGGATCAGCGTCGGCGCACCGGCATCGGCGAGGTGGATCTCGACCGTATCGCTATCGATCTGGTTGAGGATGTCCTTGAGATAGCCAGCGTTGAAGCCGATCTCGAACCCTTCCGAACGGTATTCCGCCGAGAGTTCTTCCGATGCCACGCCATTGTCGGGCGAAGTCACGGTCAGCGTCACCTTGTCGGTATCGAGGCCCATCTTCACTGCACGGGTCTTCTCGGTCGCGATGGTGGCGACGCGATCGACGCCTTCGAAGAAGCTCTTCGGATCGACCTTGAGCAGCTTGTCGTTGCCGGTCGGGATCACGCGCGAATAATCGGGGAAGGTGCCGTCGATCAGCTTGCTGGTCAGCACCACCCCGCCCTCGCCGCCCAGCGTGAAGCGAATCTTGCTGGCCGAGAGGTCGATCTGGACGTTACCGTCCATTGCTTCCTCGAGCAGCTTGCGCAGTTCGGCCACGGCTTTGCGCGGCACGATGACATCGGGCATGCCCTCGGCACCGGCAGGGCGCGGCAGGGTGAAGCGAGCGAGACGGTGGCCGTCGGTCGCCGCCGCCTTCAGCACCGGCTGATCCTCGTCCGACACGTGGAGGAAGATGCCGTTGAGATAATAGCGCGTTTCTTCGGTCGAGATCGCAAAGCGCGTGCGGTCGATCAGTTCGGCCAGGGTCCGGGCGGGGACTTCGAAGCTGGTCGGCAGGTCGCCTTCGACGATCACCGGGAAGTCGTCACGCGGCAGCGTGGGCAGCGAGAAGCGGCTGCGCCCGGCCTTCACCGCCATGCGGTTGTCGGCCGTTTCGAGGCTGACCTGGCTCCCTTCGGGCAGCTTGCGGGCAATATCGAACAACAGGTGCGCCGAGACGGTGATCGAACCCGGGCTTTCGACATTGGCGTCCATATGCTCGACCACCTGCAGGTCGAGGTCGGTCGCCATGACCTTGAGCGAATTGTCCCCATCAGCTTCGATCAGCACGTTCGACAGGATCGGAATCGTGTTGCGGCGTTCAACCACCGACTGAACGTGTGAGAGACAGCGCAGCAGGTTCGCGCGTTCGATGGTGGCCTTCATGGTCCTTCTTTCGTCCCTAGTAGGCGCGGAAGGGGCCGGAATCGCCCCCTGAGCGCCGGAATACGGATATCCACCCTAGCGGGGCTGCCATCCCCTTCAAGGTTCAAGGCGCAGGGCGCGGGATTCCTTGGGGATAAATGGCGGCGAGGCAGGCTCGGACGCTACGATGATCGAATGAGCGCCCGCGTGCGCGATTTTGCGCTGAGAACCGGGCTGCCGGCTCACGACCCATTGCGGACATCGCGCAACGCGGTATTTCTCCTGGGATGAAGGCATCTGAGAAGAAACAGCGCCTTGCGAATGCAACGGCCACTTATTTGCGCCAGATTGGTCGAAAGGCTCAAAAAGGTGCCGAACCGAATGACCGTGCCTACGACCGAAAACTTGATGATAAACTCAAGCGCATGCGTCCCGAGGACGTGGATGCGCTGTTTCGCGGCGAAGACGAATAGGACAGCTGACCACCCAATAGTGGCCGTTCAAAGCGTCAATAACTCCGGTCGTAACTGGACACGGATAGCCCCGACCCCAAACCCTCTACGAAAACATCGCCATGCCGCCGTTCACGTGCAGCGTCTGCCCCGTGACATAGGCTGCCTCGTCGCTGGCGAGATAGGCAACTGCGGCACCGATCTCGTCGCCCTCGCCCATCCGGCCCATCGGGATGCGCGCGTTGATCGCGGCCTTCTGGTCGTCGGTCAGCGCGTCGGTCATCGCGGTACGGATGAAGCCCGGCGCCACGCAGTTGACGGTGATCCCGCGACTGGCGAGTTCCTGGGCCAGGCTCTTCGACATGCCGGTTAGGCCAGCCTTGGCGGCGGTGTAGTTCATCTGGCCCGGATTACCCGTCGCCCCGACCACGCTGGTGATCGAGATGATGCGCCCACGGCGCGCCTTCATCATCGGGCGGGCCGCGGCGCGCATCAGGCGAAAGCTCGCTTCCAGATTGATGCGGATCACCTGGTCCCACTCCTCGTCCTTCATCCGCATGGCGAGGTTGTCGCGCGTGATGCCGGCATTGTTGACGAGGATGTCGATCTTGCCGAACGTGTCGACTGTGGCCGGGATCAGCTCTTCGACCTGGGTAGTGTTCGACAGGTCGCAAGTAATCTCGACATGATCATGCCCGAACTCGTCGTTCAGCTGCTCGCGGAATGAGCGCAGCTTCGCCGCGTTGGATCCAGACAAGGCAAGGCGCGCGCCCTGTTTTGCCAAGGCATAGGCGATCGACGAGCCGATTCCGCCGCTGGCGCCGGTAACGAGGGCGGTCTTTCCTTCGAGGCTGAACATCACCCGTTCTCCTTCGCGAAATTCTCGAGGTCTTCCATAGTGACCAGGCTGATTGCTTGTGCGTCCTTGTCGATCCGGCCAACCATCGGGCCGAGCACCTTGCCACCCAGCTCGACGAAACGCTCGATGCCCGCAGCGCGCATGGCAAGCACGCTTTCGCGCCAGCGCACCCGGCCGGTCACCTGCTCGACCAGCAGGCGTTGTTCTTCCGCCGGGTAGGTGACGCGCGCGGCAGTGACGTTGGCGAACAGGGGAACGGTGAATGCTTGCGGTGGGGTCGCGGCAAGCGCTTCTTCCATGCGCCGCGCGGCCGGTTCCATCAGCGAGCAATGGAACGGGGCCGAAACGGGCAGCTTGATGCCGCGCTTGATGCCATGATCCTTGGCCAGTTCGATCGCGCGGTCGATCGCCGCGGCATGGCCGGAGATAACGACCTGCGTGGGATCATTGTCATTGGCGACTTCGCAAACCTGGCCCTGTGCGGCGGCTTCGGCGAGCGCGGTAGCCTTCTCGATATCCGCACCAAGCAGCGCGGCCATCGCGCCGACACCGACTGGCACGGCGTCCTGCATCGCCATGCCGCGCAGGCGCAACAGGCGGGCCGCATCGGCCAGCGAAAAGGCGCCCGCAGCGCAAAGTGCGCTATATTCGCCCAGCGAATGGCCCGCGACGCAATCCGCGGCGCTGGCAAGGACGATACCAAATTCCTTCTCGAGCACGCGCGCGGTCGCGACCGAATTGGCCATGATCGCGGGCTGTGCATTCGCGGTCATCGTCAGCTCGTCTTCCGGCCCATCCTTCATCAGGCCGGAAAGGCGCTGCTGCAGCGCCTCGTCGACTTCCTGGAACACCTCGAGCGCATGGGCGCTGGCGGCGGCAAGCTCGACACCCATGCCGACCTTCTGGCTGCCCTGACCGGGGAAGATGAATGCAGTCATGTGAATCTCCTCAAGGTGGCGCGCTTAGGAGCGGGGCGCGCGGGCCTCAAGCCCGAAGGGGACAATCCTGTTGGCAGCGTCATGCCCGATATCGGCGCGGCCGAGGTAGGGAATGCCGCTGCGTCGGCACCAATCCTGCGCAATGGCGATCTCGTCAGAGCCGAAGGGGCGATCGTTTTCAGGCACTTCGCTAATCCGTCCGAGCCGCAGGCCGGCGATCCCGGCAAGGTGCTGGGTAATGTGGTAGAACAGGCGGTCCATGGCATAGAGATGCTCTGCCACTTCCTCGACCATCACGACGTGTCCGGTGAGGTCGGGCGCAAGCTCGGTTCCCACCAGCATCGCCAGCGTGGTTAGGTTGAACGCGACTGCGGGCCGTTCGTCTAGGTGGGGTTCGAGGCCACTGTTGCTGCCGCAAAACCAGTCTAGCGCTCGATTGATCGCCTCCACCCCGCCCTCTCGCCGGATATCGCCAGCCAGGGGGCCGTGGGCAACGCGCCCGATGCCATGGCGATACATGGCGCCGAGCAGGAAGCCGGTATCGGAATATCCGAGGTAGGATTTCGCCCGGGCGGCCGAGTTCATTGCGGCCACCGCCTGTGCGGCAATGCGGTTGGAGCCATAGCCACCCATGGCGAACCACACCGCATCGAAACCGGGATCGTTGGCACAATCGAGCAAGGCCGCGAGCCGAACCGCGTCGTTCCCGGCAAAATGCCCCTCTTCGAGGAAGCACTGATCGTGGAACTGCACCTCAACATCGTCGCGTGCGGCCACCAGCGCCTCGACGGCTTCGGCTCTTTCGCGCTTGAGCGGCTTTCCCGGGGCGCAGATCGCAATTCTGACCATGCGCCCTGCTAGCGCGCTTGTGTTGGCGCGCACAACTCAATAGCTGCTCGGGCATGACGGATATGCCCACTCCCGAAGAACTTTTTGCGCGCCCATTCTTCTTTTGCGGGATCGGCGGATCGGGAATGCTGCCACTCGCGCAAATCGTCCAGGGGCGCGGGGCAAGGGTCGAAGGGTCGGACCGCAGCCGCGACCAGGGCCGCACCCCTGAGAAGTTCGCTGCATTGGAACGCCAGGGCTTCGTGCTGCACCCACAGGACGGCAGCGGCATCCAATCGCCCGAGCAGGTTCTGGTGGCGAGCGCGGCGATCGAAGACACCGTGCCCGAAATCCAGCGCGCCAATGCGCTCGATTGCCTGCGCCTCTCGCGTGCCGAGCTCAACTCGATCCTGTTCAACACCAGTGGCGCGGGACTCGCCGTCGCGGGCACCAGCGGCAAGTCGACCGTTACCGGGATGCTCGGCTGGATTCTCCACGCAATTGGTCGTGACCCCACGATCATGAATGGCGCGGTGATGAAGAATTTCGTCTCGCCCGAGCGCCCCTATGCCAGCGCGGTGATCGGCGGACGGGCGATCTATGTCAGCGAAGTCGACGAAAGCGATGGCTCGATCGCGCTCTACCGCCCGGCGGTGGGTGTGCTGCTCAACGTCAGCCTCGACCACAAGACCATGGACGAATTGCGCCAGCTCTTCGCTGACTACCTGGCGCGCAGCCGCATCGCGGTGATCAATGCCGACGATCCGGAAGCTCTGGCGCTATTGCCCCATGCGAAGGAGGTAATCACCTTCGGCATTGCACAGGAAAAGGCGCAGATCGGCGTCGTGCCCGGGACCATTGCCGAAGGTCCTGTGCGTCAGGCGGCCATGGTGGTCGACCGCCATGACGGATCGGAACACGCCCTGCGTCTCAACCTGCCCGGGCGGCACAACCTGTCGAACGCATTGGCTGCGATCGCTGGCGCTGCAGCCGCCGGGATCCCGGTAGCCGCAGCGGTGGAGGCATTGGGAAGCTTCGCCGGGCTGGCACGTCGTTTCGATATCATCGGGACGACATCGTCCGGCATCACGGTGATCGACGATTTCGGCCACAATCCGGAAAAATGCGCCGCGACCCTGCGCACGCTCAAGTCGCATCCCGGGCGGGTCATCGCGTTCTTCCAACCCCACGGATATGGGCCATTGCGCCAGATGGGCGAGGAACTGGCGGAAACTTTCGCACGCGAACTTGGCCCCGACGACCTCACGATCCTGTGCGATCCGGTCTATTTCGGCGGCACTGTCGACCGGAGCGTCGGTAGCGATCGGATCGTCGGGCTAATCGAACAGGCAGGGGGGCGCGCCGAGTACATCCCGGCTCGCGATGATGTCGCCGCCTTCATCGCCGAGCGCGCGCAACCGGGAGACCGGATCGTGGTCATGGGCGCACGCGACGACACGCTCAGCGAATTCGCCAAGGGCCTGCTGCGGCGTCTTTCCTAGATCGCGGCCGGTCCTGCGGCCTCACGTTCCCACGCACGCCTGAACCCATCCCTCGCCCTCAGGCGCTCGCGATAGGCTTTCAGGTTTTCGGGCACACCTTCGTCGAGCCCGACGCTTTCAGCGAGCACCAGCGCGTAACCGCAGCAAATATCGGCCACGGTAAAGCGGTCGGCGCACAGGAACTCGCGGGTCTCCAGCCGCTGTTCAAGCTTCACCAACCGTTTCCAGAACCACTTGGCGTAGGCTTCACCCGCTTCCTGCAGCCCCTTGTCCTTCTCGAACAGGACGAAGCGCATATAGACCGTCTGCGGAAAGGTGATCGTCGCATCGGCGTGGTAGGTGAAATCGCAATAGGCAGCATAGTCCGCTTCGCCCGGTGCAATTGCCAGGTCGGTATAGCCGTCCTTCGTCGCCAGATAATGGGCGATCGCGCAACTCTCGGTCATCCGCACATCGCCTTCAACCAGCAGCGGCACGGTGCCGAGCGGATTGAGCTCGAGGTATTCGGGTGCAAGGAAGCGCGGCGGGAACGGCAGCATCCTGAGATCGATGTCGACCCCGGCCTCCTCCGCCGCCCAGGTCGCCCGGAAACCCCGCGATCGGGCACAGGTGTAGAGGGTCGGCCGCTCCGCCATGTCAGTGACTCGCCCCAATCTTCAGCACCTTGTGCAGCAGCACCGCGATCGCGTAGCCCAGCACCAGCCCGACACCCGCTGAGAGCGCGGCATAGGTAAGCCATCCCAGCACACCGCTCAGGGCTCCGGTGGCAAGTTCGACCGCATGCTGGATGCCATGCGCGAGTTCGGCCGGGCCATGAAGGCCGAGCTCTTCCAAACCGTGCAGGATGATGCCGCCGCCGACCCACAACATCGCCACCGTTCCAACGGTCGAGAGCACCGTCAACACCTTAGGCATCGCATTGACCAGCCAGCGCCCGAAGCGCCTGGTCGATTCCCGCTCGCGCTCGGCAAGGTGCAGGCCGATATCGTCCATCTTCACGATCAGCGCGACCGCGCCATAGATGCATACCGTAATCGCCACTCCGACCAGCGCCAGCACGCCTGCTCGCACAATCAGCGTCTCATCCGCCACGGTCGACAGGGTAATCGCCATAATCTCTGCAGAGAGGATCAGGTCGGTGCGGATCGCACCGGAAACGCGCTGTTTCTCGAACAGCGCCATGTCCTCGATCGGGTCCTCGAGCGTTTCGCCGTGCTCCTCGCCGGTCAGCCACTCCATAACCTTTTCGGCGCCCTCATAGCTGAGATAGGCGCCGCCGAGCATGAGCAGCGGGGTGATCGACCAGGGTAGGAATGCACTGAGGAGAAGCGCCGCGGGCAGCAGGATCACTAACTTGTTGAACAAGCTCCCACGCGTGATTTTAGCAATGATAGGCAATTCACGATCCGGCGTGAATCCCGTGACATAGTTCGGCGTTACCGCCGCATCGTCGATCACGACCCCGGCGGCCTTTGACCCCGCCTTGCTCGCGGCCACGCCGACGTCGTCGACCGAGGCCGCCGCAGCACGCGCAATCACCGCTACGTCATCGAATAGCGCAACCAATCCACCAGGCACGTGCCACTCCTCCGCAAGAACGCCGTTTTCGCCCCTGCCCTGCACAGTGGCCGCCTGCAAGCCTTGCATTCTCCGTCAATCCCGTTATGTGCGCGCATCCCTCGCTTCCGGGCCCACCGGAATCTAGGGATTCGAAGAAAGCCGGAGGGGCCCCGCAATCCCGCGGATCAGCCAGCGATCGGCCCGAAGTGAAAGGAAGACCACATGGCTCTTTACGAGCACGTGTTCCTTGCGCGCCAGGATCTGAGTCAGGCTCAGGTCGACGCTCTGGCAGCGCAGGCTACCGAGATTGTCGAGGCGAATAACGGCAAGGTCACCAAGACCGAGACCTGGGGCCTCAAGAACCTCGCCTACAAGATCGACCGCAACCGCAAGGCGCACTTTGTGCTGCTCAACATCGAGGGCCCCGGCTCCGTCGTTGCCGAGCTCGAGCGCCAGACCCGCATCAACGAAGACGTGATCCGTTATTTGACGATCGCCGTCGACGAACATGAAACCGGCCCATCGGTGATGATGCGCAAGAACGAACGCGACAAGAAGCGTCGCGAAAGCCGTGAGGAGCGCGACTGATGGCCCGCCCGTTTTTCCGCCGCCGCAAGTCCTGCCCGTTCTCGGGCAAGAACGCGCCCGTAATCGACTATAAGGACGTTCGTCTGCTCCAGGGCTTCATGTCCGAGCGTGGCAAGATCGTTCCTAGCCGTATCACCGCCGTCAGCGCCAAGAAGCAGCGTGAGCTCGCCAAGGCGATCAAGCGCGCACGCCAGATCGGCCTGCTGCCGTACATCGTGAAGTAAGAGGAGAAGGCACATGGATATCATCCTCCTCGAACGTATCGAGAAGCTCGGCACCATCGGTGACGTCGTCACCGTCAAGGACGGCTACGCCCGCAACTTCCTGCTTCCGCAGAAGAAGGCCCTGCGCGCCAACGAAGCCAACAAGAAGGTCTTCGAAGCCAACCGCGATCGCCTGGAAAAGGAAAACGCCGAACGCCGTGTCGTCGCCGAAAAGGCGGGCGAAAAGGTTGCAGGCGTCGAGATCGTCCTGATCCGTTCCTCGTCGAACGCCGGCCAGCTCTATGGTTCGGTCAACGTGCGCGACATCGCGCTGGCGCTGGCTGAACAGGGCCACGACATCGACAAGAAGCAGGTCATCATGGGCCATCCGATCAAGACCCTGGGCATGCACGAAGTTCGCGTCGACCTGCACCCGGAAGTCTCGGTCACGATCAAGGCCAATGTCGCGCGTTCGGACGACGAAGCCGAACTGCAGAGCCAGGGCGTCGACGTGATGGCGCAGATGTTCGAGGACGAACAGCGCGAGATCGAAGAACAGGCCGAAGCCAACCGCATCGACCCGACGCTCGAGCCCGGCGAAATTCCCGCCGACATGCTCGGCGACGACGCCGAAGCGCAGGCCGACGAGAGCGAAGAGACCGCCGAGGGCTGATCTTCCTCCTCGCAAGAGACACGAAAAGGGCGCGGCGGCTTCGGTCTTCGCGCCCTTTTTGTAAGAAGCGCGCGCGC
>NZ_JAYPTL010000016.1:29759-39435 GCF_038133525.1 Erythrobacter sp.
TCTATCCGCCCCTGGAGCCCGGCTAAATTCCCGCCCACATGCTCGAAGGGGGGGACGAAGCCTGAGGCTTCCCGTCACCTCGACGCCAAAGAAAAGGGGCGCGATCCGCAAGGGTCGCGCCCTTTTTGTAATACACCCCTGCCATGTGGCATGGGAGAAAACCGATAAACACAAGAGGCAGGAGTAAACGCCCATGGAATCTATCGATCGCATTCTCGACCGACTCGAGAAAGTATACGATGCGGCCGTCGAGCGGCTGCGTGAGGATGTCATTGCCTTCGGTCGCACGCGCGACCTTCCCGCGCCCGAGCGCCGCATCGATGGCAGCTATGCCTATCCCGAACTGCGCCTGCGCTTTCGCGGTGGCGACCAGCCCGAAGACCGCAACCGGGCATTCGGTCGGCTGAATGCGCCGGGCCTTTACACGAGCACGGTTACCCGACCCGCGCTGTTCCGCGACTACCTCAAGGAGCAGCTCGAACTGATCTCCTCGAACTACGAGGTTGAAGTCGAAGTTGGATCGTCACGACAGGAGATCCCTTTCCCTTACGTCCTCGATGGCGAGGCAAGCGCAGTGCTTGTGGGTGTCGATCCCAACGCCATCGCCCGTCACTTCCCATCGACCGAGCTGGCCGACATCGGTGACGAACTGGCTGATGGAATGGTCTTAGGTGGCGTAGACGACCCGATCCCACTGTCTCTGTTCGATGGGTTGCGCACCGACTTCAGCCTCGCGCGCCTTGCCCACTATACAGGCACAGCACCCGAGCACTTCCAGCGCTTTATCCTGTTCACGAACTATCATCGCTATGTCGATGAATTTGTTGATTGGGCAGGCTCACAACTCGGCGCGAACGGCTATACGGCACTGGCCGGTGCCGGCGGTTTGTTGCTAACCGAAAAGACCGAGAACGCACGCGCGCAGCTCTCCGACACCGCATGGCGCCGCCACCAGATGCCGGCCTATCACCTCGTCGGCCCCGACCACGAGGGCATCACGCTGGTCAACATCGGCGTTGGCCCTTCGAACGCAAAGACGATCTGCGACCACTTGGCCGTACTCCGTCCCGAAGCCTGGCTGATGATCGGGCACTGCGGCGGTCTGCGGCCGAGTCAGAAGATCGGCGATTATGTGCTTGCGCATGCCTATTTGCGCGATGACCACGTGCTCGATCCGGTACTCCCGCCCGAAATCCCGCTCCCCGCCATTGCCGAGGTGCAGCAGGCATTGGCCAAGGCGGCGGAGATGGTCTCGGGCGAACATGGAGCCGACCTCAAGCGGCGCATGCGTACTGGCACGGTCGTCACAACCGATGATCGCAACTGGGAACTGCGTTACACCCAATCGGCCCATCGCATGTCGCTGAGCCGCGCGGTCGGCGTGGATATGGAAAGCGCCACCATTGCCGGTCAGGGCTACCGCTTCCGCGTACCATACGGCACGTTGCTGTGCGTATCCGACAAGCCGCTGCATGGGGAGATCAAGCTGCCCGGTCAGGCAAACAAGTTCTACGAGGAGGCGATCGCCGCCCACCTCGAGATCGGCGTCACGGCATGCCGCCTGTTGCGCGAAGAAGGGCCTCGCCTCCACAGCCGCAAATTGCGCGCTTTCAACGAGCCCCCGTTCCGGTGATAAGGTTCCCCACAATGAGGGGGAACACGTGACTGAAACACCAAACCGTTCGCGCTCGATCGCTGGCAGGGTCGCCATCGTTACCGGGGCCGCCAGCGGTATCGGCCGCGCAACGGCCAAGCTGTTCGCGGCGGAGGGCGCGAAGGTTGCAGTGACCGATCTTGATCTCGCCTCCTGCCAGGCGGTGGCCCGCGAATGCGGTACGAATGCGCTGCCCTACGCGCTGGACGTGGGTGATCCCGAGGCGATCAAGCAGGTGGTACGTCAGATCGCGCAGGATTTCGGGGGGATCGATATCCTCGTCAACAACGCCGGAGTATCCAGCTTCTGTCCGCTCGATGAAGGCGACGCATATGAGGAAACTTGGGCGCGCGCGCTGGCGGTGATGCTGACCGCCCACCAACGTATGGTCCGCGCCGCTTTGCCCTATCTACGCCAAAGCGATGCCGCTCGCATCGTCAACATTGCGTCGACCGAGGGGCTCGGTGCGACGCCGGGCGACACACCCTACGTAGCTGCAAAAACCGGCGTGACAGGCCTGACGCGAGGGCTTGCCGTCGACTTGGGACCTGAGGGTATAACGGTGAATTGCATCTGCCCGGGTCCGATCAGTACCGCGATGACGCAAGGCGTGCCCGACGAGCACAAAGTCATTTTTGCCAAGCGACGCACTGCGTTGAAACGCTATGGCGACCCGGAGGAAGTGGCGCACATGACCCTTTCACTCGTGCTGCCCGCAGCCAGCTACATCACCGGGGCCATCATCCCGGTCGATGGGGGATTGATGGCGCGCAACGCCTAGTCGTCATTCGCGGCTTCCTCGGCCGCATCCGCCGCGGCATCGGCCGCCGCGTCGGCAGCGTCTTCGGGAAATGCCACTCCGCCGGCGAACTGCAGAGCATCGGTGAAATTGCGCAGGCCCTTGAGGAAGACGCCCTGCGAGATGCCCTTGCCCGTTACGATATCCCACTGGATCCAAACGTCGCCGTTCTCGTCGATGTAGGTCTGTGCGTAGCGCGACCGGCGGGCGATATCGAGCGCTGTTTCTGCGCTGACGCTGAAGTCGGTGTCGAAGCCGCCTACAAGCTGCAGTTCCGAACAACCGTCATGCGTCGTCTCATCGCATCCATAGAATGCGATGTCCGCTTCCCAACCGCCCAGTTCGACGTGGATGATCGGGTCGCCATAGGAGTCCTTGTCGAGCATCGGCTCATAGCCCGCAATTTCGAGCAGCGAGACAATGCCCTGCGGGTCGCTGGCGGTCACCATGGGTTCCGCCGCCAAGACGGGACCAGCCAAAATCAGGCCGCTGACTGCAGCCAGCATCGACACTTTCCCCATCAGCCCTTCCCTTTCGTCTTTGTTTTGCCCTGCTGGGCATGGTCTTCGATGAACTTGATGATCATGCCGGCGATGTCCTTGCCGGTTGCCTGCTCGATACCCTCGAGTCCGGGTGAGGAATTCACTTCCATGATTACCGGGCCGTGATTGCTCCGCAGCATGTCGACCCCGCAGACGTTCAACCCCATCCGCTTTGCCGCGCGCACCGCGGTCGAGCGTTCCTCAGGCGTGATCTTGATGAGTTTCGCACTTCCACCGCGATGGAGGTTGGACCGGAATTCATCCGGCGCGCCGGTACGTTGCATCGCGGCGACAACCTTGCCACCGATCACAAGCGCACGGATGTCGGTGCCGCCTGCTTCCTTGATGAACTCCTGCACCAGGATGTTGACGTTGGCCCCGCGAAAGGCCTCGATTACCGACTTGGCGCTGCTCATTGTCTCGGCCAGGACGACACCGATGCCCTGCGTACCTTCGAGCAGCTTGATCACCACAGGCGGGCCGTTGACCGCCCGAATGATTTCCTCGGTCTGCTTGGGATCATGGGCAAACGCAGTCAGCGGCAGCCCGAGGCCATGCTTCGCCAGGATCTGCATGCTCCGCAACTTGTCGCGGCTGCGACCAATCGCCACGCTTTCGTTGAGCGACCACACCCCGGCCATCTCGAACTGGCGCAGGATGGCAAGGCCGTAATTCGTAATCGATGCACCGATGCGCGGGATGACCACGTCGTAACCGTTCACCTTCTCGCCATTGTAGCTGACGGTGGGGCGGTGACTGGCGATATGGACGGTGCAGCGCAACGTGTTGAGCACGTCCATGGAATGCCCACGCGCCTCGGCCGCTTCGACCAGTCTCCTGTGCGAATACAGGTCCGGGTTGCGCGCCAACATGGCGATTTTCATGTCTTGTAGCCTTTTTCCACGTCGCGACCGGGCGTCTGAAGCCACGAATGGCCCGAGTCGACGACGAAGCGGCGCCTTAGCGCAGATCGACCAATGAGCATTGGAAATTTCATGTCGGATCGGTCGGCAAGGCTGATCTCCACTCGGAACTCAAGGCTACCGATCCTTAGTGGCGTTTTTATGATCATCCGGCGCTGCGTTTCGCCGTTGGAACTGGTGATACCGCGCCAATCGATATGCACGGCCTCGCACACCTGCCGAACGTGCTGGCGTTCAAAATCGACCGCAAAGCGGACGTACTGATCACCATCGCGCTCGAACCGCTCAAGCACGGTCGCATGGAGCGACGACGTGCGTGCACCGGTGTCAATCTTGGCCGGCAGTTCATGAAGGCCAAGTTCGGGCAAATGCACGAGTTCGCGCCATCCGACGACAGGCATGGGCTTCATCTTGGGGCTCACTTGATGATCGCCAGCCCGTCTCCGCCATCCCCACCATCGAGGCGGCGCAGTACTGTGCCTGAAGCAAAATCCACTTCAGCGATCGTGTCGGTGCCGGTTTCAGCAACGTAGATCCGCTGCCCGTCCGGCGACCACAGTATGGTCACCTGCTGGCGCTGTTCGGCCTCTTGCGGGCTCGATACCGCAATCGCGCGAGCGACTTCGCCGGTTTGCACATCGATCACCGTCAATGACCCGCCTGCAAGGTCTGAAGTGACCGAAAAATCGCCTTGCGGCCGCACAGCGATACGAAGGGGAAATGGGCCGACCGAGACCGATTTGCGAACCGCCAGGTCGTCAGGGGAGATCATATAGGCTTCGTTCGAGCCACGCGCAGAGACCCATAGGGTTTCGCCATCCGGCGCGAGGGAAATGCCCTCCGGCTCTATCCCCACCTCGATCGATTGTGGCGCCCGGCGCGTCAGCAAGTCGACCCTGGTGACCGTTTTGGAGCCCAAATCGGTCGTCCAGGCATGCCGCGCATCGGGCGCGACCACCAGCATATGCGTGCCACGCTGCCCCGTCCCGTATTCGAAGGTTTCGGCCTGGCCGAGCGGATCGCGAATCCAGAAGATCGACTGGCGTCCTTCGGCGGTGGCGTAGAGGTCGCCATTGCCATGCCAGACGATGCCATGCGGGCGGGCATTATTGCCCAGTTCAATACTCGTGACCTTCGCAAGGTCCGACGTACGGAAGATGTCGAGGGTCGTCCCGCCATAGCAGGCGAGCGCGACGTGGCGGTTGTCGGGCGAAGTCGCTAGTTCATGCGGATTCGCACAACTCGCCACAAGCGCCGTGCGCGTACCGGTTGCCAGATCGACCTTGGCCAGTGTGTTGCCGAACTTTCCGGCGACAAACAGCGCGCCGCTCGCCGCCTGTGGTGCTGGATCAGTGCTGACCTCCGCCAGCGGCGCACAAGCGACCGCCAGCGGGATCAAGGCAAACGGTAGTGCGCGGCTCACCATCCCTTGGGCTTGCCCTTGTTCTGTTGATCCAGCCACTTCATCAGCGGCTTGAAATACTCGAGCATCGGCTTGGCGCTCATTTCGCGGGTACCAGCGAAGACTTCGAGTGCATCGGGCCATGGCTTGCTGGCCCCCATCTCGAGCATGGCGTTCAGCTTCTCGCCCACTTCCTTGTTCCCGTAGAAGGAACAGCGATGCAGCGGCCCCTTCCAACCGGCCTGATCGCAGGCAGCCTTGTAGAACTGGAACTGCAGGATCCGCGCAAGGAAATACCGGGTATAGGGCGTGTTGCCCGGGATATGGTACTTAGCACCCGGATCGAAGGCATCAAGCGGGCGATCGACCGGAGGGGTGATGCCCTGGTAATCGCGCTTCAGCCCAACCCAGGCCGCATTGTAAGCCTCGGGCGGGACGGTTCCGTCAAACACGCCCCAACGCCATTTGTCGACCAGCAGGCCGAAGGGCAGGAAGGCGACCTTGTCCATTGCCTGGCGCAGCAGCAGGCCAATGTCCTTGTCCGCGCTGGGCACGTCGTCGCGATCCAGCAGGCCGATCTGCACCAGGTACTCGGGCGTGATCGAGAGCGCGACGAAATCGCCGATCGCCTCATGGAAGCCGTCATTGGCGCCGTTGAGATGCAGGTAGCTCTGGTCCTGATAGGCGCGCTGATAATAGTTGTGACCGAGTTCATGGTGGATGGTGACGAAGTCGTCGGCATTCACCTTGATGCACATCTTGATGCGGATATCGTCCTTGTTGTCGATATCCCAGGCGCTGGCATGGCACACGACTTCACGGTCGGCCGGCTTCAGGAACATCGAGCGCTTCCAGAAGGTCTCTGGCAACGCCTTCATGCCCAGTGAGGAGTAGAAACCCTCGCCGATCTTGACCATGTCGATCGGGCCCTTGTCCTGTGCGGCCAGCAATTCGCCGATATCATAGCCGATGTCGCCGGCCCCGGCGGGAGCTACCAACGGGTAAATGTTACCCCATTCCTGGGCCCACATATTGCCGAGCAGATCGGCACGGATCGGGCCGGTCCTAGCCTGCACCTCGTCGCCGTACTTCTCGTTGAGCTTGCTGCGCACATAGGCGTGCAGCGCAACGTAGAGCGGCTTGGTCTCTTCCCACAACCTTTCGGTCATGGCGGTGAACTCCTCGGGGCTCATGTCATAGCCCGAACGCCACATCGCACCGACATCGTCGAAGCCGAGCTCCTTCGCGCCTTCGTTGGCGATCTCGACCATCCGGACATAGTCGCCCTTCATCGGACCGCCGACATTGTCGTGCCAGCTGGTCCACATCTCGGCCAATTCTTCCGGGGTCCGTTCGGGATTGCCCATTTCGGCTTCGATATCGGAGCCGCTGATCTCCTTGCCGTTCAGCGTCCCCTTGCCCTTACCGTACTGGCTGTTGAGGCGCGTCGCGATCTCGTTGAGTTCGGTCGCGGCGCCTGCCGTGGTGGGTGCGGGCAGGACGATATTGTTGCGCAGGATATCGAGCTTGCGCTTCACCACCGGGTCGAGATCGGCGATTTCAGCGTATTTCGCGGCTTCGAGCGCATACTTCACGCTCTTCTCGGTGCCCACTGCGCCGATCTTGGCCGCCAGCGCATCGGTATCCTCGGTAATGTAGGTGTTGTTGACCCAGTAAACCTGACTCGCCTCGACCGAGTAGTCGAACAGGTCCTTCTCGACCGAAGCTACCCAGTCTGCGGCGCCCTGCGGCGTCATCGGGAAGGCGGCGGTTTCGGCCGGCGCGGCCTCGTGGTGTTCAGCAAGTGCAGGGCTGGCAAGCGAGATTGCAAGCGCGGACAGCGCGACGGATGCGAATTTCATGAATGTCCTCTCTCGGGAACGTGTGACTGGTTACACATGCTACCGGATTGCACCTGCAGCCCGGCTTAATCAAGCCGTCCGCGATGAATTCCGGTCGAGCACCAATGCGGCGATAATGACGCAGAAACTGGCCAGCCATGCCATCATCTTGATCGGCCTTACCGTTGCGGCGAGTCCAGCAAGATCATCATCGCCGGCCCGATCGATCAATTGCAGGAACTGGCTAATCGTTTCGGCATAGTCGGTCGCCAGAAATGTCGCCCCAGCAACCAGCGCGGCGGCACCCAAGGGTCTCACAAGCCTTCTCGGCGATTGCAGGAGCCATCGCCCGCCCAGCAGGCATCCGAAGCCGTAGATCCCGATGAAGATGAGATCGCCGATCATTGCGATGCGGGCCTGACCATATAGCCCCGCCGCCTGCCAGGCCGACTGGATCCGATCAACCTCCGCGGCACTTCCGGCCGCCTGGTGATCGGCGATGCCGCCGGGAACTGCGGTCAGGACCAACGGCAGGCTCAACATGATCACGATGGCGAAGGCCGCCAAGCCGCCAATCCAGGTCCACAGGAAGGCGCGTTTGAGGTTCAGTTCGCGTCTCCCAGCCAATCGGCGATCGCCTGCCCCATTTCCGGCTTGGTACAGCTGCTCATGTGGGTGCCCGGCACTTCTACATAAGTCGCATTGGGCAGCAGCGCGGCAAGCTCGGGAGCCGAGCCGTTGTCGCGATCCTCATCGCCGCAGACAACCAGCGCCGGCATCGTGACATTGTCGAGCAGGGCAAGGTCGAGATCTGGCATGGTGTCGAGCAGCATGCGTGCGGCGGTTCGATCGATCCCCTGAGACTTGAGGAACATCTTCGAGAAATAGGCCGGATCGCCCTGCTCGATGCTGTCAAACTCATCGATGACCCGCCGAAAGAAGCCCGATCGCTTCTGCCATTCGCCAAGCCCTGCCGTGCCCATACCGCCGAGCACGACCCGTGCAGGCGAAAGCACTCCGGTGGCAACGGCATGAAGCGTGGTACGTGCGCCGAGAGAGAAGCCACCGAGATCGTAGTCTTCGAGACCAAGGTGTTCGACCAGCGCCACCACGTCGCGAACCAGGACCCTGCTTGGGTAGGCAGCCGGATCGAGCGGCACCGCGCTTTCGCCATGAATGCGGAAATCGAGCATCAGGACTTCGTACCCACGCGCAGCAATGGTTTCGTGATGCCCCCACTTGATCCAGTTCATCTCCGCACTCGAGAACAGGCCATGAAGCAGCACGAAGGGTCGCCCCTCCCCGTGCCGATGCAATGCCAGGTCAGTCCCGTCGAAGCTGGCGAAATGTTCGGTCTTCATTCGGGAACGTCCAGTCCTTCGTTCTTCCATCGTTGGGCAACGCTTGGCGTCCCATCGCTGCGCTGCCGTGGCAACCCGCTGGTATCGATCCATGCTTCGTGGAGGCTTTCGGCCCCATAATGCCCTGAGGGCACAAAGCCCGATGGGTCATCGAAACTCCCGATGGTCAGATCGTCACGCCCCTTGTTGTCATTGTAGTGAAAGCCCAGCGGCGTGCCGCAGTGCGAGCAGAACGGGCGATCGGCGATCGGGCTGCTTGCGTACCTGTCGGGCTCGCTCTCCCAAGTCAGCGCTTCGCGAGGCACCTGGACGAAGGCCGCAGCGAAACCGCCGGTAGCCTTCTGGCACATGCGACAATGGCACAAGTAGGCCTCCGCTGCATCGACATCGACCCGATAGCGGACCCGGCCGCACTGGCAGCCGCCGGTCTTGATCGTGCTCATCGGGCCGAAAGCCCCTTTTGCTCCATCCGCCATTTGGCCATTTCGATGCGGTCCTGGCCGAAGAAGGGTTCACCTTCGAAGACCAACGTCGGCACGCCCCAATGGCCGGCAGCCTCCAGGGCATCCTGATTGGCAGCGATCTCCGCATCAAGCGCTTCCGGTTCGGCCGCGACTTCGGCTTCGACCTCGGCGGCGTCGAGCCCGGAACGCTCAAGTGCGGACGCGAGGTGATCGCCCTCGTGCCAGTTTTCCTGCCCACCCCAGATCATCTGACCTGCCTCATGCGCAAAAATGAGGCCCTTGCCCCGACGCGCGGCAGCCTGGCCCATCCGCGTGACACGGCGGATATACGGCTGCTCGTCGGCAATCTTGCGCGTGGCGACGTCCTGCACGATCGGATCCGGCCGCGGCGCGCCGAAGGGAATGCCGTGGAACTGCGCCACACGGATCATGTCGCGGAAGGTGTAGGCTAGCCAGTTGGGATGGTTGCGCTCGAAGAAATCGGGCTGTCGGATCGCCAGCGGATAGACCGGGCGCAGGGTGATATCGAGGTCATACTCCTCCGCCATGGCACGATAACGGCCCACCGACAGGTAGCTGTAGGGCGAACGGAAGCTGAAATAGAGGTCTGCGATCAGTGTCATGCGTGCGGTTCTATCGCGCTGTTGCGCAATGCGCCACTACGGTTTCAAAATTTGCACGTTGCAATAA
>NZ_JAYPTL010000016.1:39445-56885 GCF_038133525.1 Erythrobacter sp.
CTCTCGGATAGCGGACGCCTGGTGCGCAAGACATTCGACGAGCGCGTGCGCAGCCTTGGCCTCACCGCAGTCCAGGCCCGTTTGCTGCTCAGCCTCGTCAAGTTCCCGGACAACAACCAGGCCTTCTATGCCGAACGTATCGAGGTCGAACCGATCACCCTCACCCGTATCGTCGACCGCCTCGAAGAATCGGGCTGGGTCGAGCGAGTGGCCGATCCCTCTGATCGCCGCGCCCGCCTGCTTCACCTGACCGACAAGAGCCGCGAGATCGTGGAGCCGCTGCGGACGATCATCGATGGTCTCGTAGCCGACATGGTCGAAGGGCTGACCGTGCAGGAACAGGATGCTCTGGCCAGCTTGCTTGTGAAGGTTTCCGAAAACCTTTCGGCAGAACGTGTTTTGAAGGACGTGGCCAATGGCTGAGGCTGACCCCCAGATCCCTGCCGAAGCAGGTGTCGTGATCCAGGAAACCGTGGCGCCGAAGAAGCGCAATTGGGGTCGGCTCGCGCTGATGCTCAGCGTACCGCTGGCACTGCTGGTGGCCGGAACGATCTATTGGTTATCGATTCAGGGCCAGGTTTCGACCGACAACGCTTATGTCCAGCAAGACCAGGTCGCGGTTAGCGCGCAGGTTAGCGGTGAGATCGTCGAGGCACTGGTTGGCGACGGAGACACGGTGAAGGCGGGGGATGTATTGTTCCGTCTCGATCCCGAACCCTACCGGCTGCAGATCGCCCAGGCCGATGCGGCCATAGCCACTGCGCAGGCGAATATAACCGCGCTGGCAAATTCTGCCGACCTGTCCGGCGCGGATATCTCTGCGGCGCGCGAGGATATCGCCTTTGCCGAGGCGAATTTCCGCCGCAAGGACGAGCTGTTCAAGCGCGGTTTCCTCAACAAGGCCGAGCACGATGCAGCGACTCACGCCGTAAGCCAGGCCCGTGAGGCGCTGCGCCAGGCCGAGGCCAAGCGTCAGGCGGCCAGTGCAAAGCTGGCAACCGGACCGGCTGTGCCCGGCGAGAACCCCCAGGTAGCCACTGCCAAGGCACAGCGCGCGGTTGCCGAACTGCAGCTGAGCCGCACCGTGGTGCGTGCACCGAGCGCCGGGCGGATTGCGCAGGCCGACCGGCTCCAGATTGGCCAGCAGGTCGTGCAGGGACTGCCCGTCCTGACGCTCGTCGCTGACGGCAGCAGCTATGTCGAAGCCAACTTCAAGGAAACCGATCTTGCCGACATGGAAGTAGGTCAGCCCGCGGAAATCCACTTCGATGCCTACCCCAACCTCGTGCTCAAGGGGCACGTCGAGTCCATCGGCGCGGGTACCGGCAGCGAATTCTCCGTGATCCCGGCACAGAATGCGACCGGGAACTGGGTCAAGGTGACGCAGCGTGTCCCGGTTAAGATCGCGATCGACCAGCAGAGCCCACGCAGCCTGATCGCGGGCCTGTCGACCGAGGTCACGGTCTTCACCGACGGTCGCAAGCACTAGGTCCATGGCCAGTCGCGCAGCCCCCGCTGCCGCTTCTGACGCGCCTTTTCCGGTGCGGGACGAGGCGCTGCTCCCGGTAGAGAATCCCGGGCTGCTCGTGGTCGGGATCATGGGCGCATCGCTGCTGCAGATCCTCGACACCACCATCGCCAACGTCGCGATCCCGCACATGCGCACAAGCCTGGGCGCGACAACGGAGACGATTACCTGGGTCCTAACCAGCTATATCGTTGCCAGCGCTGTAGCCCTGCCGATAACTGGCTGGTTGGCAGACCGCGTCGGCGGCCGGCGCCTGTTCATCGGGTCGGTGATCGCCTTCATCATCACCTCCATGCTGTGCGGCCTCGCGCAGACTCTCGAGGAAATGGTCCTGTTCCGGGCGCTTCAGGGGGTCTCGGGTGCCTTCATTGCGCCGCTGAGCCAATCTTTCATGCTCGACACCAACAAGCCCAGCCGCCAGGCGCAGATGATGGCGTTGTGGGGCATGGGTATCATGGTCGGCCCCATTCTCGGCCCTGTACTGGGCGGTTGGTTGACCGAGCAGGCCAACTGGCGCTGGGTCTTCTACGTCAACCTGCCGATCGGCATCATCAGTCTTGCGATCCTACTGGCGCAGTTGCCGCACCGCGAGATCAACCGCCGTCGCTTCGACCTGATCGGCTTTGCTCTCCTCGGCCTCGCACTAGCCAGCGTCCAGATGCTGCTCGACCGCGGGCAGACACTCGACTGGTTCGACAGCAAGGAAATCTGGCTGTGGACGTTCCTGTTCCTTTCGGCGACCTGGATGGCGGTGATCCACCTCGCCACGGCCCGAAACCCGCTATTCGACCGGGCGCTCTTCGCTGACCGCAACTTCGCCATTGCGATGGGTTTCATGCTCGCAATCGGCGTGGTCATGTTCGCCACTATGGCGCTGCTTCCACCAATGCTGCAGCAGTTGATGGGGTACGACGTGATCGACACAGGGCTTGTGCTGATGCCCCGGGGCATCGGCGTGTTGTGCTCGATGCAGGTCGCCGGGATGCTTATGCGGCGCAACGTCGATGCCCGGCCGGTGGTGGCGACAGGGTTCCTCATCTGTGCGCTCTCATTGTGGGAGATGTCGCAGTGGTCGCTTGGCATCGACCGCTTCCACATCGTCAGTTCGGGCCTGATCCAGGGACTAGGCATGGGACTGGTCTTCATCCCGCTGAACGTAACTGCCTTTGGGACCCTGCCACCGCATCTGCGCACCGACGGATCGAGCTTGCTGAACCTGTTCCGTTCGCTCGGTGCTTCGGCGGGTATCTCGCTGACGACCGTGATGTTCGCGCGGAACCTGCAGATCAGCCATGAGGATATCGCCGGACAATTGACGGGTGCGACGGTATCCAGCGCAATCGATGTGAGCACGGTCGATCGCTACCAGAACCTTGGTGAAGTGGTGCTGCGATTGTTCGATGCCGAAGCGAACCGACAGGCCGCCATGGTCGCCTATGTCGACGATTTCTGGATGATGATGTGGGTCACGCTCGCCGCAGTGCCCCTTGCCTTCATCATGCGCCGGGCCCGGCCTCAGGCTGGACGCATGCCGCCACCGAGCGAGTGACTAGAGAGCAACGTTGGCTGCGCCGGGCCAAGGCCTGAATCGATCAGGAACTCCGGAAGTCAGGCGGCCCGCCAACGCAGCGACATGCAAGACAGGCCAGCGTCGATCTTTCCTATCTCGGACACCGGTAGCGCCATCGTTGCGACGCCATGGGCTTCCACAAGGTCGCGCAATTGAGGAAAACCGTTACCCAGCAGCACGGTGTCGCATACCCTCAACAAGTTCGCTCCAGCTGCTTCTTCCGCCGGAACGACGATCCGCCGCAGCGGCCCGAATATCTCGCTGTCGTCGAGCTCGGCGACTACTGCCACGGTCTCTTCATCGATAAGCCCGCAGCCGGTCTTGAAGTGGAGCACACCGGCGGGGGTTTCGACTACCCTGCCCTTGCGGCCCAGCTTCTCAAGCGCCGCGATCAACGTTGCAGCACCAGACGCATCAGTGCGAGCTGACAAGCCGATCAGCACCTCCTGAGGCGTGACCAGAATGTCGCCGCCGTCGACGTGACCTTCGCCCAGCGTAAGAACTTGCGGGAAGAGTCGTTCCAGCGCGGGCAAGATAGCCGCTGCCTCGCCCGCGCGTGTCGGCGCACCGGGATTGAGCAGGATCGCACCTTCACCGAACACCAGGGCCGGGTCTTCGACGAAAATCGAGTCAGGAAAGGCTTCGAGCGGTTCGAGTATCTCGACGGTCAAACCAAGTGCACGAAGGGCTTCGGAATAGACCGTGTGCTCGGTCAATACGTCATCATATGCGGGGCCGTCGTGGTCGCCATCCCGCAAGCCCTGCGTCACGCTCTCCGCAGGAGCGCGCAGCAGGGCATGGGTGAAGTCATAGACGGCCAGCGGGTCAGCCCTTCTTCAGGCACTCGCGACCGAGCAATTCGGCGATCTGCACCGCGTTGAGCGCCGCGCCCTTGCGCAGGTTATCAGACACGCACCACAGGTTGAGGCCGTTGTCGACGGTCGGATCCTCGCGCACGCGGCTGACGTAAGTCGCACTGTCGCCCGCCGCCTCGATCGGGGTGACGTATCCGCCGTCTTCGCGCTTATCGACGAGCATCACACCCGGGGCCTCGCGCAGGATTTCCATTGCCTGCTCGGCCGACATCTCGTTTTCGAACTCGATGCTGACGGCTTCCGAATGGCCGACGAACACCGGCACGCGCACGCAGGTGGCGGTGAGCTTGATCTTGGGATCGAGGATCTTCTTGGTCTCGACCACCATCTTCCACTCTTCCTTGGTCGACCCGTCGTCGAGGAAGACATCGATGTGCGGAATGACGTTGAATGCGATCTGCTTGGTAAACTTCACCGGTTCGACCGGGTCGCCCACGAAGATGTTGCGGCTCTGCTCGAACAGCTCGTCCATGCCCTGCTTGCCCGCGCCCGAAACCGACTGGTAGGTCGAAACGACCACGCGCTTGATTGTCGCGGCATCATGCAATGGCTTGAGCGCTACCACCAGCTGGGCGGTCGAACAGTTGGGATTGGCGATGATGTTGCGCTTCGAATATTCGTGGATCGCCTGCGGATTCACCTCGGGCACGATCAGCGGCACGTCCGGATCCATGCGGTAGAGCGAACTGTTGTCGATCACCACGCAGCCGGCAGCCGCCGCCTTGGGCGCATATTCCTTCGCCGGGCCGCTGCCCGCCGCAAACAGTGCAATGTCCCAGCCGGTGAAGTCGAAATGCTCGATATTATGGCATTTGAGCATCTTGCCGGTGTCGCCGAATTCAACCTCGGTACCGACCGAACGGCTCGAGGCGACGGCAGCCACTTCGTCGCAGGGGAACTCGCGCTCTGCGAGCACCATCATCATCTCGCGCCCGACATTCCCGGTCGCGCCGACTACGGCAACACGATAACCCAATTCACTTCTCCGAATTCAACGAGCCGCCGAGATAGCGATTGCGGGGGCCACCGCAAGCGCACATTCGATTGCGCGGGCTAAAGTGCTACTCCGGAGGTGTCACTCCATGCGCTGCGAGGAAACGGAACACGGTATTGTAGAAGTGCGGCGAGATCTTTTCGCCCGAAACGCGGTGCGTGTAGCCGGGGTAGAGCATCATCTCGAAGGGAACGTTGGCACCCTGTAGTTCCGCGATCAGCGCCGTCGAGTTTTCGAACACGACATTGTCATCGGCCATGCCGTGCACCAGCAGCAGCGGGTCGCTGAGTTTTGTTGCATCGGGCAAGGCGGACGATCCGACGTAAGCTTCACCATCCTTCTGCGGCGTGCCCATGTAGCGTTCGGTGTAGAAGGTGTCGTAGAGTTCCCACTTCGTCACCGGTGCTCCGGCGATCCCCGCGGCATAAAGGCCCGGTTCGGCCTGCAACTGCTTGAGGGTCATGTAGCCGCCATAGGACCAGCCCGAGATCGCGATCTTGCCCGGATCAACGAACGGCAGTGATTTGAGGTACTCTGCCCCTACCTTCTGGTCGCGCACCTCGACCCCGCCCATGGCGTGATAGATCGGCTGTTCGAACTTCACCCCGCGGTTGGCGCTCCCGCGGTTGTCGATGGCGAACCAGATATAGCCCTTGTCGACGATCGCCTGCCGCAAAGCACCGTCCCAGCCCTTGCTGACGACCTGCGCGTGCGGCCCGCCATAGTGATAGAAATAGACCGGGTAGCGCTTGCCCGGTTCAAGCTCCGGCGTGACCATTTCCCAGTGGAGTGGCGTTCCGTCCTCGGCGGAAAGCGTGCCGTATTGCGTTGGCCGGTGGCTCGCGACGAAGGGCGCATAGGGGTGCGACCCGTCGAGCCTGTTCTCTTCGATCCAGGCAATTCGCTGGCCCTTCTGGTCGGCGAGATAGCTCTGCGGAGGCGTGGTATCGTTCGATCGCGTGACGAGCAGGGTCTGTCCCTTACGATCCATAGTCGCCGCGTTCGAGAACTCGAGGTCGGTCAGCCGTTCCGGTTTTCCTCCGGCCAGCGGAAGCGCATAGACCTGCGGGGCAAGAACGGAATCCTTCGTGGCGCGGATGAATATCCTACCCGCCTGCTGGTCGATCCCTACGAGGTCGGTGACGACCCATTCGCCCTTGGTCAGCTGGGTCCACTTGCCCTTGGCATAGCGATAGAGATGGCCGTATCCGTCGCGCTCAGACCACCAGATCAGCGAGCCGTCGTCGAGCCATTTGTAATTGTTGGTCACGTTGACCCAATAGTCCTCCACCGCCGCATGCTCGGCGAACAGCACGCTGCTCGTCCCCGTCGCGGGATCGACCTTGAGAACATCGATGACCGTCTGGTCACGGTTGACCCGCTGGACATAAAGCGCAGATCCATCGGGTGCCCAATTCACCCGGGCAAGGTAGATGTCCGGATCGGCTCCGAGATCGACCTTGACGCGCTCGGTGCCGTCCGGGTTCATGACATAGAGATCGACCAGGACATTGGCGCTGCCCGCGACTGGATAGCGCTGCTCATAGACCCTGGTTCCCGTCGCGCCGATGGCAGCGCGGGTGACGATGCCCACACCACTTTCATCGAAGCGCTCGACCGCGATCCGCTTGTCGTCCGGGCTCCACCAGTACCCCGCAAGCCGATCCATTTCCTCCTGGGCGACAAACTCGGCCTCGCCCCAGCGGATGTCGGCACCTTCCTTGGGCGTCACGGGCTCGGCCGTCTGGCCCACCTCGCCGATCCACAGCTGCCGATCGCGTACGAAGCTGAGATAGCGGCCGGTCTCGCTCAGCGCGGGATTGAGTTCGCTTTCCTCGGTATCGGTCAGGCGCTGGACCTCGCCGCCTGGCCGCGCGAGATAGATGTCGCCATCGATCGGTACCAGCAGCCCCGTGCCATCGGCGGTCCACTGGTAATCGATGATGCCCTTGAGGCTGCCGACGCGAGCCCGCTCGCGCTGCATCTTCTCATCCTCGGACAATTCGCGACCCGAACCCAGTTTCTTGCTGTCGACCAGCATCGACCACTCTCCGCTCTCGCGGTCAAAGCCCCACAGGTCATAGCGTTCGCGATCGTTGGCGCGATTGCGCAGCAGGGTGAGCCAGCGCCCATCGGGAGAAAGCTTGGCCTTGCGCGGAGTTGGACCATCGAGCGATGGGGACGCGAAGACACGTTCGAAGGTCAGCTCCATGGGGGCAGTTTCCTCAGTCGATGGGCTATTCTCAGGGGTATTCTGGGCGGCAAGTGGTGCTGTAAGGCAGGTGCCCAAAGCAAGCACGGCGGCGAAGGTAATCGAGCGCAATCTGTCTCTCCCGGCGATCCGCGGGCGGTGATGGCGAGCGCTTGTGCGCGAGGCAAGCCCGCAACCATGAAATCATGGCTAATTTCGGGTTAATCGCGATTGCTTAAATCGCGTTAAGGCGCGCCCGTCACAAGGATCGAGACGTCACGGGGGTTATCCGGCTCACAAGCTCCGTGGCGGCACATCGAAGGGAGGCCACTTCCGTCCTCCCACGATACCCACGCAAAAAGGGTGGCCCCCGCAAGGGAGCCGCCCTTTATTTTCGCAGTATCGCGAAGTGCGCTTACGCCTTGGGGGCGTTGACCTTGCGCTCGGCGATACGGGCGCGCTTGCCGGTGCGGCCGCGCAGGTAATAGAGCTTGGCGCGACGCACCACGCCGCGGCGAACCACGGTGATGCTGTCGACGATCGGCGAGTAGAGCGGGAACACGCGTTCAACGCCTTCACCGAAGCTGATCTTGCGAACGGTGAAATTGCTGTTGATCGAGCGGTTCGAGCGGGCGATCACGACGCCTTCGAACATCTGCACACGCTCGCGGTTGCCTTCGATGACCTTCACGCCGACGCGCACGGTGTCACCGGCGCGGAATTCGGGGATGTCCTTGCCAGCCTTGGAGATTTCCTCGGCTTCGATCTGCTGGATCAGGTTCACTGGTCCAAGTCCTTCTTCTTTCGCCGCGCGCCAGAGGCAGGCTGGGCCCGAGCGCCACTGTAGCGCTCCCAAAGGTCCGGCCTGCGTAACCGAGTGTCGTCTTCGCTCCTTGCCTTGCGCCAAGCAGCGATTTTCGCATGATCCCCCGATCGCAGCACTTCAGGGATCGTGCGCCCTTCCCATTCCTGAGGTCGGGTATATTGCGGGTATTCGAGCAAGCCGTCCTCGAACGACTCCTCGGTCCCGCTTGAAGGCGCGCCCATTACTCCGGGAAGCAGGCGAATGCAAGCGTCGAGAATTGCCAGCGCCGCGGGTTCACCGCCCGAGAGAACCACGTCCGCAAGGCTGACCTGTTCGATCTGCGGAAAGGCTTCGAAAATACGCTCGTCGAAACCTTCAAAACGGCCGCACAGAATGGTGACTCCAGGCCCCGCTGCAATCTCGCGGACACGGTCCTGTGTGATCGGCTTGCCGCGCGGCGTCATGGCCAGGATCGGCCGTCCATCAGCCACGCTGGCGAGCGCTGCGCCGATGACGTCGGGCTTGAGCACCATGCCCGCCCCACCCCCTGCCGGGGTATCGTCGACCGTCCGATGCTTGTCCGTGGCAAAATCGCGGATCTGCACCGTCTCGCACGACCAGTCGCCCCGCTCGAGCGCGCGCCCGGCGAGCGAGACGCGCAGCGGCCCCGGAAACATCTCGGGGTAGAGCGTCAGGACGGTGGCGGCAAAAGTCATTCAGGTCGTTCCCATATTTCGCGCAAGGGGCCGTCGCGTTCCGCCTCGAACTCGCGCTGCACCCATTCGCGGAAGCGCTCGATCTTGCGCACGCCGACCCGGCTGGCGGGATGCACCACCCATTGCGAGGCGCCCGGCAGGTAGAGCGTTTCGAACGGCTGCACCAGCCTTCCGCTTTCCAGGTCCGCCCGCCAATAAAGCGGCGACAGCAGGGCAATGCCATATCCGGCGAGCGCGGCATTGGCTTCCTGCAGCTGGCCGTCGAGCACGATTCCTCGGCGCGGCGGCGGGGTTTCACCGATACCCGCCTTGGCGAACCATCCAGCCCACATTGGATCGTTCGGGGTGTGCCGTTCGACACGCAGCAGGTCTTCTGGGCGCCTGATGTCATTGGCTTCGACAAATTCCGGTGAGCAGATCGGTGTGAAATGCTGGCGGAACAGGAAATCGCTACGCATACCCTCCCACTTGCCCAGGCCCACCCTGATCGTGACATCGACCTTGCCGAGGCCAAACTCGACCAGGTCGTTCGACAGCGTCAGCTTCACTGCAAGGTCCGGGTGGCGTAGCTGGAAGCGCCCGATGCGGGCGCTCAGCCAGGTCGCCCCGGCCGCAAGCGGCGCGTCGATTGCCAGCACATCCTGCTCATCCTCGGCCAGCGCCGCAAAGGCATCTGCGATCGTTGACAGGCCACCCGATACCGCGGGCAACAACCGCCTGCCGGTATCGGATAGCTCGACCCGCCCTTTCGTTCGCACGAACAGGGGCGTGCCGACGCGATCCTCCAGCTGGCGGATCTGATAGCTGATCGCGGCCTGGGTCATGCCCAGCTCTTCGGCAGCGCGAGAGAAATTCTCGTGCCTGCCTGCCGCTTCGAAGGCGCGGATGGCAGCAAGGGGCGGCAGGCGGCTCATGAACACATCATAAGCGTACCTTATGCCCTATTCCAGCCGTTTTGTTGGATTGTGCGGTAATTCAGGCCCAAATGAGGCTTATCGAGATACCCGGAGACCTACCATGTTTTTAGAAGCCCTGGCCAAGCAGCGCGCCTACGCCGCTCCGGCTGCAGACGCCCATAATCAAGAAGCCTTGCTCGCCTATCTCAGGGAGCATCTGACCCAACGCGAGGTGCGTATGTTCGGCCTTGAACCCATCGAACCCAGGGAAGAGGCATCCGTACTGCCCGCCATCCGAGTGCTCGGCGGCGTCGGCGCAAGCTTCGCCACGACCCTGCTATTTGTCCTCGTCGGCTTCCTCGCGACGCTCGGACTTCCCGAAGGCGGCCTTGTTACAGCCGCCGCAACCGCCGCGATTGCCTAACCCCCCCGGCAACGTGGTCCCGAAGGGGCGGAGTCATCCTGTTGGCGCCATAATGGGCCGACCGGAATGCGCTCCGCCCCAAACGCAGGCCCTAGTCGCCAGCCCCGTCGTGCCAATTAACGCCAAGGCGGCTGCGTGAATCCACCGACAGCTCGAACACATCGGGCCGCGAATAGTGGCCGTCGGTGTCGAGCGAAGCCAGCGCGGCACCGATCTCGTTAAGGTCCAGTTCGGCAACCAGCGCCTCCTCACCTTCCCCTGCTTGGGCGATGATGCGTGCATCGGGTCCCGCGACCAGCGAGCCGCCGCTATTGAGAACTTCAGGCTCGATCGTTTCGAACAGCTCGCGTGCCGCCCCGTCACCACCGACGCGCTCCAGCCCTTCAAACAGGTCGTCGCGATGCTGCACCAATCCCGCAGCCAGCACGAAACAGCGACCCTCCATCGCGTAGTGACGGCTGGCGATAGCATAGCTCTCGCGCACTGTGGGCCAGGCGGCGACATGAACGCTTTCGCCCAGATTGTGCATCGCTGCGCGGGCCAGCGGCATCCAGTGCTCCCAGCAGATCAGCGAACCGACACGGCCCCATTCGGCCTGATGCACGCCGAGCGTCGAGCCATCGCCGCGCATCCACACCAACCGCTCGCCATGCGTGGGCACCAGCTTGCGATGGTCGAGTACCGGCTGGCCGGGACGAAACGTCAGCTGGTTGTTGTAGAGGCTCTGGCGTACCCGCTCATGCGCGCCGATCGAGATTACTGCACCACTAGCGTCGGCCAGTTCCTGCAACGGTAGCAGCCGCTCGTCATCTGGTACCACCGCCTGTTCGAGCAGAATACGATGCAGCGCGCGCGTCCCCGGATGGTCCCACAGCGCCGCGCCCGGCGCCTCATCGAGCCACAGCGGATACCCACCGAGGAAGGTCTCGCCGAAGGCCACCACCCTGGCACCGCCTTCGATCGCCTCGCGCGCCAGCCGCACCGCCTTGTCGATGCCGTCACCAACCGCAAGGGGAATGGGTGCAGCCTGCACAATGGCAACAGAAAGCCTAGTCATGTTTTCAGCTGTCTACGAAGTCGGCGCTGACGACAAGGCGCTCGTTATCCCATTCGGGCACCGCTTGCTCGGTTAGCGGAACCATGAACTTCTTGCCGTCGGGCTTTTCGATTTCGACGATATCGGTCGCACCGAAGTTTTCGACCGCGCAGACTCGGCCGACGGCATCGCCGGTCTCGGTGACCACCGGCAGGTCGAGGAGGTCGGAGTAATAGAACTCGCCTTCCTCCAGCACAGGCAGGGCCTCGCGTGAAACGGTCAGGGCGGTGCCCCGCAGCTGCTCGGCCGAGGTGCGATCCTTCACCTCGGCGAAGCGCGCGATGGCACCGCCCTTGTTGTCGCTGCGGATCTTGACGAGGGTCAGCGCCCTCCCCGAATCCCCAGCATTAAAGCTCTTGTGCGGCGTTAGGGCATCGACCCCTTCGCCAAACAGCTTCAGGCGGACTTCGCCCGCCACGCCATGCGCGCCAGTGACGGCCGCGAGCGTGACGGACTGGTCCGACATCCGAGAGGCTTAGCCTTCAGCCTGCTCTTCAGCAGCTTCGACAGCCGGAGCTTCCTCGGCAGCAGCTTCGTCGGCCGGAGCCTCTTCAGCAGCAGCTTCTTCGGCGGGAGCTTCTTCAGCAGGAGCTTCGGCAGCAGCCTTGGCTTCTTCCTCGGCAGCCTTGGCGGCTTCTTCAGCTTCGGCCAGCTTGGCGGCCTTTTCTTCGGCGCGTTCCTTGGCAGCTTCGCCCGGTTCGGCCTTCTTGGGGTTGTTGCGCGGCGCACGCTCAAGGATGCCGGCGGCATCGAGGAAGCGATGAACGCGATCGGTGGGCTTGGCGCCAACCGACAGCCAGTGACGCGCGCGGTCTTCGTCGAGCTTCACGCGCTCACCCGAATCCTTCGGCATCATCGGGTTGTAGGTGCCGATCTGCTCGAGATACTTGCCGTCACGCGGGCTGCGCGTGTCGGACACGACGATGCGGTAATACGGACGCTTCTTGGCACCACCGCGCGAAAGACGGATTGCAACTGACATTTTAACTTACCTTTCAAATATAAACGTCTGAAATCTATTTCTTCTTTAAAAGCTCTTGCAGGTCGGGCGGGAGCGTGTCCGGATCCACGCCGGGGCCACCAAGGCCGGGCATGCCACCCATACCCTTGGGGCCGCCCAGCCCAGGCATGGCGGCGCCGAGGCCACCGCCGCCGAACAGCGCACCGAGGCCCTTGAGCCCACCCATCTTCTTGATCTGCTTCATCGCGCGGGCCATCTCCTGGTGCATCTTCAGCACCTTGTTGACGTCCTGCACCTGCGTGCCCGAACCAGCCGCCACGCGCTTCTTGCGCTTGGCATTCATCAGTTCCGGGCGCTTGCGTTCCTTGGGGGTCATCGATCCGATGATCGCATCCATGTGCAAGAGCACGCGATCATCCATCCCGCTGGCCGCCATCGCCGCCTTGGCCTTCTTCATGCCGGGCATCATGCCCGCCAGCATGCCGAGACCGCCCATCTGCTGCATCTGGCGCAATTGCATGCGCAGGTCGTCGAGATCGAACTTGCCCTGCGCCATCTTCTTGGCGAGCGCTTCGGCTTCGTCCTGCTTGATCGTCGCCGCGGCCTTTTCGACCAGCGAAACGACATCGCCCATGCCCAGGATGCGACCGGCCACGCGGCTGGCATCGAAAGCCTCGATCGCGTCGAGCTTCTCGCCCGTGCCGGCGAACTTGATCGGTTTGCCGGTGACATAGCGCATCGACAGCGCCGCACCGCCGCGCGCATCGCCGTCCATGCGGGTCAGCACCACGCCGGTCAGCGGCACTTCGCCGGTGAAGCTCTGCGCCACGTTGACCGCATCCTGGCCGGTCAGGCTGTCGACCACCAGCAGCACTTCGGTCGGCGCCGAAACGCTCGCGATGGCTTTCATTTCCGCCATCAGCGCTTCGTCGACGTGCAGGCGGCCTGCGGTATCGAGCAGCAGCACGTCGGCGGCCTGCAGCTTCGCGCTTTCCATCGCGCGGCGGGCGATGTCGACCGGCTGCTGGCCGGGGACGATCGGCAGGGTCGCAACCTGGACCTGCTCGCCCAGCACCTTGAGCTGTTCCTGTGCGGCAGGGCGATTGACGTCGAGCGACGCCATAATCGCCTTCTTGCCGTGCTTTTCCTTGATCAGCTTGCCGAGCTTGGCAGTGGTGGTGGTCTTACCCGAACCCTGCAGGCCGACCATCATGATCACGACTGGCGGCTTGGCCGCGAAATTCAGTTCGGCCGGCTCGTCACCGCCCAGCATCTCGGTCAGTTCGTCACTGACGATCTTGACCACCTGCTGGCCGGGGGTGACCGACTTGAGGACTTCGGAACCGATCGCCTTCTCGGTCACCGCATCGATAAAGCGACGCACAACCGGCAGGGCCACATCGGCTTCGAGCAACGCGACGCGCACTTCGCGCATGGCATCGCGCACGTCCTGCTCGCTGAGCGACCCGCGCCCGCGCAGGCGGTCGAACACAGTACCGAGGCGATCGGACAGATTGTCGAACACGTGCCAACTCCAAACCCCGATTTCGCGAACGAAACCGGATAAACGCGAAAAACGCCGGCGGACGAGAACTCGTCGGCCAGCGTGGGGACAAGCCCCTGTAATCCCAAACTATTGCCCGGGTGTGGTGGAAGCAAGCCGCAGCCGTCGCCACGGCTCACTACCATCAAATCCGGGTGAAATGGTGGAGCCTAGCGGGATCGAACCGCTGACCTCTACAATGCCATTGTAGCGCTCTCCCAGCTGAGCTAAGGCCCCGAGCCATTTCCGAAAGACGCGTCCTGGGAGGCGCGTCACCCTTGCGGGAGGCGCCCAATATAAGGGCCCTCACCGCAATGCAACAGCAAATTTACGTGTCGTCGGAATCGTCGTCGTCGCCCTTGGAGACGGTCTCGACGCCAAGGTCGTCGTCGCCACCCAGATCGACTTCATTGTCCGGCGAATCGTCATCTTCATCGATGTCGATGTCCAGATCGTCATCATCGTCGCCGCCCAGATCGCTATCCGCGTCGACGTCTTTCTTCTTCTTCTCGTCCTCGAAGGGAATCGGCTGCTTCGACTTGAGCACCGGTTCAGGGAACCATTCTTCGGCGCATTCGATGCAAGTGACGGGCTCGTCCTTCGTCAGATCGTAGAAGCGGGTGCCGCATTTCGGGCAGGTCCGCTTCGTGCCCCATTCCGGTTTGACCATGTGTAATCCTTGGATTTGCTGCCCCGTCCGGTAGGGTACGGAGCGATGAATTCGTATTGTTCGTGATGGTTTCCCGATGCCCGGGAATCAACTGCGCGCGCGCCTTGCCAGAAGGTATTCGCGCTGTCAAAGCGCCGCTCGCATCACGACACTTCAGACGCGCGAGATTGTGTGACCGCCTACCGTTTTCAACTCTCCAAACCTTTGACCGGTCGCATACGCGTGCCGGGCGACAAGTCGATCAGCCATCGATCGCTGATGTTCGGCGCGCTGGCCGTGGGCCGCAGCCGCATTTCGGGCCTGCTAGAGGGCGAGGATGTGCTCGCCACAGCCGCCGCCTTGCGCGCCATGGGCGCGACGATTGCCAGGGACGGTGACGACTGGATTGTCGACGGCGTTGGGGTTGGCGGACTGCTCCAGCCCGAACAGGCGCTCGACATGGGCAATTCGGGCACTTCGACCCGCCTGCTGATGGGCCTCGTCGCGAGTCATGGCATCACCGCCGCCTTTACCGGCGACGCCAGCCTGTCGAAGCGTCCGATGAATCGCGTGATCGACCCGCTCTCGACCATGGGGGCGAGCTTCACGCCCTCCCCCGGCGGTACCCTGCCCCTGATGATGGAAGGAATGCAGCCGGCCGTTCCGATCACCTATCGCCTGCCCGTCGCATCCGCACAGGTGAAGAGCGCGGTGCTGCTCGCAGGGCTCAACACGCCCGGGATCACCACAGTAGTGGAGCCAGTGCCTACGCGCGATCATACTGAGCGCATGCTGCGCGGCTTCGGCGCCGAGCTGGAAGTCGAGGAAGTCGATGGCGAACGGATCATCCGCATCTATGGCCCCGCCGACCTGCACCCCTGCGATATCATTGTTCCGGGCGATCCATCCTCCGCGGCGTTCTTCGCCGTGGCGGCGAGCATCGTGCCAGGCAGCGACCTTGTGATCGAGAATGTCGGGCTCAACCCCACCCGCGACGGCATTTTCCGCGTACTTGCCCAGATGGGCGCCAACATCGACAGGCTCGACGAACGCGAAGTCGGCGGCGAGCCAGTTGCAGATCTGCGCGTTCGGCATGCAGCGCTCAAGGGCATCGAAGTCGATCCCGCGGTGGTGCCGAGCATGGTCGACGAGTTTCCCGTGCTCTTCGTCGCCGCCGCACTGGCGGAGGGCACGACCGTAACCAGCGGGCTCGAAGAGCTGCGGGTCAAGGAAAGCGATCGCATCACCGCCATGGCCGACGCGCTCTCCGGCGCAGGCGTTGAGCTGGAGGAACGCGAAGACGGGCTGATTATCGACGGCAGCGGCGGTGCCCCGCTGCGGGGAACCTCCAACAGCCGGACCCAGACCCACCTCGATCATCGCATTGCCATGAGCATGGCAGTTGCCGGGCTTGCCAGTCGCGACGGTGTGGAGATCGACAGCATCGAGCCGATCGCGACGAGCTTTCCGAACTTCATGGCTCTGGTCGAAGAGGCGGCCGCATGACGACCGACTGGGCAACCCTCGTCGGCTTCGTCGGCATGGCCTGCATCATCGGTGCCTATGCCTATATGACCGCCAAGAGCGAGCCGAACCCATACGTGCTGCACGGCACAAACCTCGCCGGCGCCGCCTTCCTGACGGTTTCACTGCTGGTGCACATCAACTGGCCCAGCCTGGTGCTCGAAGGCTTCTGGGCAGCCATTGCGCTGTGGGGACTGGGAAAGGCTCTGCGGGCGCGGAGCAAATCGGCATGATCATCGCAGTCGACGGACCGACCGCATCGGGCAAAGGTACTATCGCCAAGGCGCTGTCGGAGCATTTCGGCTTGCCGCACCTCGATACGGGCCTGCTTTACCGCGCGGTGGGACGGCAGGTTGCACTCGTAGGCGGGAACCCTGACGACGCGTCGGATGCGCTGAGGGCTACCGGTTTTCCGGACGGCCTGCTTGAAGACCCGGAGTTGCGCACAGAAGAGACTGGTGGGCTGGCCAGTCGCGTTTCCGTCCATCCGGCGGTCCGCCAGGCGCTGTTCGATCGCCAGCGCGCCTTCGCCTTGCAGCCTGGCGGAGCCGTGCTTGACGGGCGCGACATCGGAACCGTCATCGCCCCCGATGCCGAGGCCAAGCTGTACATCACCGCCAGCGTCTCCGCCCGCGCCCAGCGGCGTTTCCGCGAAATGCATGAACGCGGCGTGCCGGTCACCCTGCTCGAGATTGAGGACGACCTGCGCCGCCGCGACGAACGCGACAGCAATCGGGCAGCCGCCCCGCTGGTCCCGGCCCCCGACGCTATGATCATCGATACCAGCTCTCTGAATCGCGAAGAGGCGATCGCAGCGGCTATCGCAGCAGTCGAGGAAGCGCGCACCTAGGCGCCGTTACATCTCCTCCACGGAACATTTCCTCTCAATCAAACATTGCCACAGTATCGATGTTCATATAACGCGTTATATAACACGGTATAGGATTCACGCATGGTTGATGTTGTCGCGCAAATGGGGCCCGCATTCCTCGGCAGTCGCCTGAAGCGGCTGGGGGAGCGGATGCAGGCGAGCGCCGCCACTATCATTACCGAAGCAGGGTTACCGCTGCAGCCTGGGCACATGGCCATCATGGCTGCTTTGCGGACCGGGGCGAAATCCATCGGGCAACTGGCCGAAGCGAGCGGCACCAGCCAGCCCGGCATCACGCGCACAGTCGGCCAGCTGCGCAAACTGGGCATCGTCACCGACATGGCTTGCGACGACCTTCGCAGCCGCACGGTTGGCCTGACGCCCGAGGGCGAGCGCATGACGCGGACAATCGCAACCGAAGTCTGGCCCCGTGTCGGCATGGCAGCCGAGGAAATCCTGAGCCAGCTCGACAGCGATTTCCTCCGCCAACTCGCCGTTATCGAGGATGCACTGGCCGAAGCCTCGATCGCCGAACGCGCCGCTCGCGTGGAGCCCGGCAAGCTAACGCTGCGGGAATTCGACGACAGCCTCGCGCAGGAGTTTCACGACATCAACGCCGAGTGGATCGAAGCCATGTTCACGCTCGAGGATACCGACCGCGAGGTGCTCGAGAACCCCCGCTCGAAGATCGTTGACCCCGGCGGCGATATCCTCTTCGTCGAGGCATCGGGTTTGGGTGTAGTTGGTGCCTGCGCCCTGCAGAAGACGGGACCCGGCGCCTTCGAACTGACCAAGAT
>NZ_JAYPTL010000017.1:0-56497 GCF_038133525.1 Erythrobacter sp.
TGCTTCGAAAGGTCGTCATACACGATCACGGCGTGCATGCCGTTGTCGCGGAAGAATTCGCCCATCGCGGCACCGGTGTAGGGCGCGAGGTACTGCAGCGGAGCGGGCTCCGAAGCGGTCGCGGCGACGACGATCGAATATTCCATCGCGCCGTTTTCTTCGAGCGCGCGGACGATCTGCGCGACGGTCGAGCGCTTCTGGCCGACGGCAACGTAGATGCAGTAGAGCTTCTTGCCTTCGTCGGTGCCGGCGTTCGCTTCCTTCTGGTTGATGAAGGTGTCGATCGCGACGGCGGTCTTGCCGGTCTGGCGGTCGCCGATGATCAGTTCGCGCTGGCCGCGGCCGACGGGAACGAGCGCGTCGATCGCCTTGAGGCCCGACTGCACGGGTTCGGAAACCGACTGGCGCGGAATGATGCCCGGAGCCTTCGATTCGACGCGAGCGCGGGTCACGTCCACGATCGGGCCCTTGCCGTCGATCGGGTTGCCCAGCGCGTCGACCACGCGACCGAGCAGGCCCTTGCCGACCGGAACGTCGACGATGGTGCCGGTGCGCTTGACGCTGTCACCTTCCTTGATTTCGGCGTCGGAGCCGAAGATCACGGCGCCGACATTGTCGGCTTCGAGGTTGAGCGCCATGCCCTGGATGCCGTTGGCGAATTCGATCATCTCGCCCGCCTGGACGTTGTCGAGGCCGTGGATGCGGGCAATACCGTCACCCACCGACAGCACGGAACCGACTTCGCTGACTTCGGCTTCAGTGCCGAAATTGGCGATCTGGTCCTTGATGACCTTGGAGATTTCTGCGGCGCGGATATCCATGAGTATGTCCTTTGATCAGGCCTTCATCGCCTGGGCGAGGGAATTGAGACGGGTGCGGATCGAGGCGTCGATGCGCTTCGATCCGATTGTAACGACGAGGCCACCGAGCAGATCGGGGTCGACCTTCGTGGAAAGCTTGACGGTGCGGCCTTCGCGCGCGGTCAGCTTGGTCTTGAGCTGATCGAGCTGGGCATCGCTGAGCGCGTGGGCGCTGGTGACTTCCGCACTGACTTCACCGCGCTGGGCGGCGGCAATGGTGCGGAAAGCGCGGATCACCTGCGGCAGCTGCGACAGTCGGCGGTTCTGTGCCAGCACGCCGAGGAAGTTCTGCGTCAGGTCGCTGAGGCCGAGGAGCTTGGCGACTGCGGCCAGCGCCTGCTGCGCGGCGGAACGGGTCACCTTGGGATTGGTGGTCAACAGGCCGAGCTCGCTCGATTCGGCGAGCGCAGCGGCCAGCTTGTCGAGATCCGATTCGACCGCAGTCACGGTCCCGTTCTCGCTCGCAAGGTCGAACAGGGCCGATGCGTAACGCCCTGCCAGGCTAGCCTGAATACCGGCGGAAATATCCACGCGCTTGGGGTCCTCTCGGGTCCGGAAAGAAACTGTCATAGCCTGCCGAATCCGGGCACACGCAGAGGTGGCCCCGGCAAGGCTGGCGCGCGCCTAGCAAAGCCCCTTCGCACTTGCAACCCGACTCACAGCGGGAAAGATTTGGACTCTTTCCCGGCGCCGCATAGAATGGTCTCGATAGGCAACCGGTCGCTTGGGAGAGATGCGATGGAAACCGTGCCGCTGGCCGCGAAATGTGGGGTAGAAGTCAAAGGCGTGCGCTTGGCCGAGGCCGAAGGCGAAACGCTGGAGGCGATCAAACAGGCTATCTATGAACACGGTGTCGCCGTTTTCCGCGACCAGGATGATTTCACCCCGGAAGCTCATATCCTTTTCGCCCAACGCTGGGGCGGGATCGACATCAACAATTATTTCCCGCTGACCGAAGAGCACCCCGAAATCGCGATAGTGCGCAAGCGCGAGGACCAGACCACCAACATCGGTGGCGGTTGGCATACGGACCATTCATACGATCAGGTCCCGGCGATGGGGTCGGTCCTCGTCGCCCGGCACCTTCCGCCCAGCGGAGGCGACACGATGTGGGCACATATGGGTGAAGCCTATGACGCGCTGCCCGACGACCTCAAAGCCGAGATCGAAGGGCTTGAGGCCTATCATACTGCCGACCACATATATGAAGAGGGCGGGCTCTACGCGAAGACCGACATGGGCAGTGAGCTGCGCGGCCAGTCGCTAAAGACCGGGGCGACGCACCCGATCGTTATCCGCCACCCGCAAACAGGCCGCAGGCTCCTCTACGTCAACAGCGCATTCACCTGGAACATCGTCGGCAAGTCGCGTGAAGAAAGCATGCCGCTGCTCCAACGCCTCTATGCGGCAGCGACGGCGGCCGACAACACCTGCCGCCTCGAATGGAAGCCCGGAACGGTGGCGATCTGGGACAACCGTACGACCTGGCACTACGCGCTCAACGACTATCAGGGCTATGCCCGCGAAATGCACCGCATCACGCTCAGCGGAGAAGCGCTGGCGGCGTGACGCAATTGTCTTGAGCCTGCTCTCGCGATTCCGACCCTAGGGCCGGGCGCTGCATTCGTAGACCAGCCGTTCGTTGGGTTGCTGGGGTAATTGGCCCAGAACCTCGGCCTGCAGGTCGCCCAACTGGGCGGCTACGCCTTCCTGGTTGCACATGGGGGCCTCATACTTGGCACGGGCAGTACGGGCTTCTTCCATCGCGTTGCGCGAAAGCAGGTAGCGTTCCACCCGATACATCCGGCGGTCGGGATCGAAGCTGGCGACCGACACCGCATCCTCGTTCTCGGGAACGAAGACCCGCGACCATGTGCCACCGGAAAAGCCATATTGCGTGCGTCCATTGACGCAGCCTTCCTTGGTCCAGTCGAAATCGAGGTCCTCGGTTTCCGAACTGGTCACCCGGCTGCGCTCAGGAATAATGCGGCAGGTCAGCTTGAGATCGCCCTGATGCGATGCCTCGCCATCCTCGCCGTCGCCTGTGCCTTCCGGCGTCATAGCCGCAGCGACGCGGCGGTCGATCTCGTCCAGGCCCGGTCGCGTCAGATATGCGGCGAGGGCCGCCAGCACGATAACCGCTGTCCCGGCGCCAACCAGCCGCAGCCGTTTCTCGTCGCGGGGCTCAGCCTTGCGGATGGCCAGTGCCCATTGACCCAGGCCGAAGGCGACCAGCAGCAGCACGAAAGCCAGGAACACCCGGTCTTCGCGGTCGGTCAACACGCTCTGCTCCGCCTCGAACTGGGCGCGATCGCGCTGTTCGCGCGTCATCTCCGCCCGTTGGGCCAGGTCCTGGCGGGCGATCAGCTGTTCGCGCGCCATGCGCTGACGCTCGGCCTCGTCGAGGTCGGCCATCGATCGGCAGGGCATGTCGTTTACCCGGGCCTCGACATCATTGGCCTTTAGAAACGGCAGCAGTTCGCGGTTCGAAACCGCAAAGAAGAATTCCGCGTCGCCGCCATCGCTGTCAGCGCCGAAGCTGTTGACGCCCAGCACGCGACCACAATTATCTAAAAGAGGTCCGCCCGAATTGCCGCGCGCGATGGGTGCAGTGTGGAGGATCGAATCGAACTGGCGGCTGGGCCGCGTTCCCGAAACGAAGCCCCGGCTCTTCACCGGGGGTTGGCTGCGGAAGATGTCGCCCAAGTCCAGCCCCTGCGCGCGGTCGACATTCATCGGATAACCGACGCTGGTGACGTCGCCGCTGTCGGGCGGAGCCCCGCCGGCAAGCGCCAGCGGCGGCAGGCGGAGCGACCCGGTTACCCGGATCAGCGCAAGGTCGGTCTTGGCCGAGGCGGCGATCAGCTGGCCGTAAACCGCTTCGCCGCCTCCTGAAGGAATGATGCCGATCCGCAGGTCCTCGTCGCGCATGGCGTCGCGTACGACATGGGCGTTGGTGACCACCTTGTCGCTCGCCACCCCAAATCCCGTGCCGTGGCTGACCGGGACCAGTTCGCCACCCTGACTGTCGATGATCACCACGCGCACCACGCCGCGCGCGGCCGCGTCGATGTCCGCAGGGTCGGCCAGCGCAAGGCCCGGAGCGAGCAGCGCGAACAGCGCGGCAAAGTAGGTGAGAAAGCGTCCCATTCGTGCGTCGTTGTGACGGGCAAATGCTTTGATCGCAAGCGGCGGGATGCAGGCATATGACGGTCCCGGCTATCTCGCCTTCATCCTATGGAGGCTCAGATGCATTATTTGATCGAGGGGATTGATCCCGCCCCCTATCGCCAGCTCTTCGAGCTCGACGATGCGGCGCTCGCTGCGCGAAACATCGTTCGGGTTACGGCGGACGGGAAGCCCGGCTTCCCCTGCCGTGTTACGCTCGACGAGGCGGAAGTGGGCGAGACCCTGCTTTTGCTCAACCACACCAGTCGAGATGGAGACACGCCCTATTGCGCCAGTCATGCCATCTTTGTGCGCGAAGCTGGTACGGCGCCTGCGCGCTTCGTCGATAGTGTCCCGCCGGTGTTCGGCCCACGGAAGCTCTCCTTGCGCGGGTTCGATGCCAGCGGCATGATGATCGATGCCATGATCACCGAACCCGGGGAGGCTGCAGGAGGCCTTGAAACCCTCTTCGCCAACCCCGAGATCGTCGAGATCGACGTCCACAATGCGGTGCGCGGATGTTTCGCCGCCCGGGCGAGGAGGGCGTGATGACCACAATGCCTGACAGCGATACCGCCTGGGCTGCGGTGATGCGCCGCGACCGCGCGTTCGACGGCCGGTTCGTAACCGGCGTGCTGACCACCGGCATCTATTGTCGCCCATCCTGCGCCGCGCGCCACCCTTCCCGCGACAATGTGCGTTTCTTCGCCAGCGGGCCAGAGGCGCAAGCCGCGGGGTTGCGGGCGTGCAAGCGCTGCCTGCCTGATGATGTTTCACGCGATCAGGCGGCCATTCTCGCCGCGATCGACGAGATCAGGCAGGCCGAAGATGTGCCTTCGCTCAGCGCGCTGGCGGAAATCGCGGGCTATTCGCCGACCCATTTCCAGCGCGTGTTCAAGCGGGCGACCGGGCTCTCGCCCGCAGCCTATGCGCGCGCCCTGCGTGAAGAACGCGCGCGCGATGCCTTGAGTGCGGGCGACAGCGTGACCGATGCCATTTACGAGGCGGGCTATTCCTCCGCCTCGCGCTTCTATGACAATACGAAAGGACGGTTGGGCATGACGCCAAGCGACTGGCGCGATGGCGGCAAGGGCCGCACAATCCACTGGACGGTGGTCGATACCAGCCTCGGCGCGATGCTCGTCGCGGCGACGGAGAAGGGCGTGTGCTGCCTGTCGTTCAACGAAGGCGAGGAGGAATTGCGCGAACGCTTTCCCAACGCCGAGCTTGTTCGCGGGGCGGATGTGTTTCGTCAACTATTCGAAATGGTAACCGCCGCGGTCGAACAACCGATCCACGCCACTACCGCCGATATCCCGCTCGACGTCAAAGGCACAGCCTTCCAGCAGCGCGTCTGGGCCGCCCTGCGGGAAATCCCCGCTGGCGAAACGCGAAGCTATGGCGAACTCGCCGCGATGGTCGGCAACCCCAAGGCCAGCCGTGCAGTCGGCGGCGCCAATGGAGCGAACAATATTGCCGTGCTGATCCCCTGCCACCGCGTGATTGCCCATAATGGCGGGTTGGGCGGATATGCCTACGGCACCGATATCAAGGCCGAACTGCTGCGAAGGGAAGCGAAGTAATGGACAAGGTCGAGGCATTCCGGGCGCTGCACGTCCCGGGCAAGCCGCTCATTCTCTATAATATCTGGGATGCGGGCTCGGCGCGCGCCGTGGCGGATGCGGGCGCCAAGGCTATCGCGACGGGGAGCTACGGTGTGGCCGAAGCCAACGGCTTCCGCGATGGCGAGACGCTCCCGCTCGAAATCGTGCTGGAGAACCTCAAGCGGATCCTTTCGGTTACCGACCTGCCCGTGACGCTCGACATGGAAGCTGGCTACGGCGACACGCCGGAGGAGGTCGCGGCCTCGGTCAGCAAGGCTCGTGCGATGGGCGCGGTCGGCATCAATATGGAAGACCGCCTGCCCGGCGAAACGGCGCTGTTGCCGATCGAGATCGCCGCGGAACGCTTTGCCGCAGCCGCCGCGACCGGCATCCACGTCAACGCCCGCACCGATGTCTATCGCGGCAAGGATCCGGCGGATTATTCGCAGGCGATGATCGACGAAACGCTCGAACGGGCCCGCGTCTATGCCGTGGCAGGGGTAGGGAGCCTGTTTGTGCCCTTCCTCGGTGATCACCCGACGATCCGGGCGATCTGCGAAGGCTCACCGCTGCCGGTGAACGTTTTATGGGGCCCGGGCCGCGGTACCCATGCCGAACTCGCGGCGCTTGGTGTGGCGCGGATCAGTTATGGGCATGGCCCGTGGGCCGCCGCGATGAACTGGCTCAAACAGCAGGCCGAAGCAGTCTTCAAGGACGGCTAGACGAAGCTATACGGATCAACATCCACGGCGACACGCACACCGGGCGGGTGATCGACCTGTCCCAGCCAGTCGCGAATGACGTCCTGCAATTGGACACTGCGCCGCGCGTTGATCAGGAAGCGGTAGCGGTACCTTCCGCGCAGCAGAGCCATCGGTGCGGGGGCCGGCCCGAGGATCTGGCAATCCTCGACCTGCGGGCGAAAGGCGCCGAGGCGGTTGGCGGCCTCGCGCGCTTCCGCATCGTCCTCGCTTGAAATGATGATTGCGGCCCAACGGCCAAAGGGCGGTGCTCCGGCATGGCGACGGCCTTCGGTCTCCACCGCATAGAAGGCATCGCGATCGCCGGCTGCGAGCGCGGCGATCACTGCCGCCTCGGGGTGGCGGGTCTGGATCAGCACTTCGCCTGGCTTGGAACCGCGCCCGGCACGCCCCGCGACCTGTGCAACCTGCTGGTAGGTCCGCTCGCCCGCGCGCAGGTCTCCGCCCTCCAGGCCCAGGTCGGCATCGACCACGCCCACCAGCGTCAGCTCGGGGAAATGGAACCCCTTGGTTACCAGTTGCGTACCGACAATGACGTCGACCTCGCCCGCTTCGACCAGAGCAATGAATTCGGCAGCACGCCCGGGCGAATTCAGCGTGTCAGAGGTGGCCACGAACACCCGAGCCTCGGGCAGTCGCTGGGCGATTTCATCGGCGATCCGCTCGACCCCCGGGCCACAGGCGACGAGGCAATCGGGCTCGCCGCATTCGGGGCAGACTTCGGGGCTGGGCGTTTCGTGCCCGCAGTGATGACAGGCCAGGCGCCGGGTAAAGCGATGCTCGACCAGCCAGGCGCTGCAGTTGGGGCATTGGAAGCGAAAGCCGCAATTGCGGCACAGCGTCAGGGGAGCGTAGCCGCGGCGATTGAGGAACAGCAGCGATTGCTCGCCCCGGGAGAGTCGCTCTTCGATCCCGTCGACAAGTCGCTGGGCCAGCCACATGCCGTGTGGGGGTTTCTCCTGCGTCAGGTCGATCGTGTCGATGCTGGGAAGCTCCGCGCCGCCAAAGCGGCTTGGCAGGTCGATCTTCTTGTAGATCCCGCTTTCGGCCATTTGCAGGCTTTCGAGTGCGGGCGTCGCGCTGGCGAGGATCACCGGCACCTGTTCGAAATGTGCGCGCATCACCGCGACATCGCGCGCATTGTAGCGCACGCCGTCTTCCTGCTTGAAGCTGACCTCATGCGCTTCGTCGACGACGATCAGGCCGAGCTTGCGAAAGGGCAGGAACAGCGCCGAACGGGCGCCGACCACGACCTGCGCAGTTCCGTGCGCGACCGCGCGATAGGCACGGCGGCGTTCGGTCGACTTGAGCGAGGAATGCCACAGTATTGGTGCCGCGCCGAAACGCTCTTCGAACCGGTGAAGGAAGTTTTCCGTCAGCGCGATCTCGGGCAGCAGCACAAGTACCTGGTGCCCCATGCGGAGTGCTTCCGCGACGGGTTCGAAGTAGGTTTCGGTCTTGCCGGACCCGGTCACCCCGTCGAGCAGGAAGGGTGCAAACTCCGCCTCGCGCACGGCTTCGGCGAAGGTGGCTGCAGCTTCGGCCTGCTCGGGGCTGAGATCCACCTGCGTGAAGTCGGGTCGCGCCTCATCATAGGGACGATCACAGTCGACCTCGACCGGCTCGAGCACGCCCTGGTTGACCAGGCCTCTCAGCACACCTTCAGAGACGCCTGCCAGCCCCGCCAGTTCGCGGATATTGGCTTGTTCGCCTTCGAGTGCCTCCATCGCGGCGAGCCGCTGCGGGGTCAGCCGCTCGGGCATGCCACCGGTCAGGCGATATTCGGTCATCGTCGCCGGGCCCTTGAGCGCGCCACCCGATGACAGCGCCATTCGGGCCACACTGGCGAGTGATGCGACGTAATAGTCGGCGGTCCATTCGATCAACCGCCTGAGCGCTGCGGACAAGGGCGGAACCGGCATTACGCCGCGCAGGTTGCGCAGTTTTTCAGCCGGAACCTCAGTGCCCGGTAGCCGTTCAGCCTCCCAGACGATGCCGACCACGGTGCGCGGGCCCAGCGGACATTCCACCACTGCTCCGGGCTCGACTGCCATGCCTTCTGGCACCTTGTAGTCCAGCGGACCCAGGGCGGCATTGAGGATGAGGCAGCGCACGCGGTTCATGGCCCGGCCATATGGGCGGCGCTGCACGAGAGAAACAAGGGTGGGAAGCAAGAGGACTGGAAATATGAACGACATTCTCCAATGGCCTACCCACCGGCGCTCCGTCATCGGCGGGCTGGCGCTTGGGGGCGCTGCGCTTGCGCTTCCCGGTTGTGCAGGGATTCCCGGCTACAGCCTTGTCGATGCCGTGCAGCGGTTGCTCTACCTATCGAGCGAACGCGCATTTGCGCGCATGCTTCAGGCGGACGGCTTCTGGGATCGGCAGGTCGCCCAGCTTGGCCTCGGCAATTTGCTGGGCACGCGCGGTGATGTCCTCAGCCGGATTCTTACTTCGGCCCTGTTCAAGGACCGGCTCGAAAGCGCGTTCGGCGATATAGCGTACCAAGGAGCGGAGCGCGCCGCCCCGCTGGTGACCGAAGCCGTGCGCACCATCGGCATCCAGAACGCAATCGACCTGGTGCGTGGCGGCCCGACCGCAGCGACCGCTTTTCTGCGAAACTCGATGGGAACCACCCTTGTCGAGGCGATGGTTCCCGAAATCGGCTCCGCGATGCGTGTCGCGCAAGACCCGCTGGTGGGTGAGCTGCTGCGCGGCCTTACAGGGATCGACCTGCCGGGTGCGACCAACCGCTTCGCCACCAATCTGGACAACACGATCTGGCGCGAGATCGGGGTTGAAGAGAGCGCCATCCGTGCCGATCCCGATGCGACGCGGGATCCGCTGATCATCGGCGTATTTGGCGCTGGGGTGCGGCTCTAGAAGGACCAGCCCGCGGAGATCAGAGGGGCGTGGATGATCCTAGTCGGCCGGTGATCGCGCGCCGGGGCAGCAATCACGGTATAGCCGACACCGGCATGGAGATGTTCGCCGAAATCATGCTTCACGCTAACGACACCGCGCCACTGATCGCGTGCAGGTAGCTTGTCGCTGTCTTCCGAGCGGACAGAATCGATCCATTCGCCCGCGAAAGTGGCGCTGGTATCGGCATCAAGCTTGAGCTTGTAACGTAGTTGAATGCGTTCGCGCAGGCCGACCCTGTCGACATCGGTCCCGGTAATCTCTTCCAGTCGAAAACGAATCTTGAAAGAGCCCTGGGAGAGCTCGACTTGCTGGAAGGGCCTGAAGGACTCAGGGCCGATAACATAGGTAAGCCCGCTGCCGATGCTGATCGTGTCGTTGAGATCGTGATCGACCGCTGCGCGCAAAATCAGCTGGTCCTGACCTCTGGCCGAATCCCGGAACCGCGGCATGGCCAGCAGCGTTAAATCGGTGCGTTGGTCGATCGGCATCGAGGCATCGAACATCAGCCAAAGCTGCGTTTCTTCCTCAGCAGCGTGGGCCACGCATGGTTGCCATGCGGCGATGGCGGCGGCAAAGCAGGTTGCAATGAAGCGACTGGTTCTCCCCATGGCAATCGCATAGGGGCGAGCGAAACATTCGCCTATCCGGATTCGGGAGCCTACCCATGAAATTCTTCGTCGACACCGCTGAAATCGCCGACATCAAGGAACTGGCCGAAACCGGCCTGCTCGACGGCGTCACCACCAATCCCTCGCTGATCGCCAAGTCGGGTCGTGATTTCATCGAAGTTACCAAGGAGATCTGCGGCATTGTCGACGGCCCGGTCAGCGCTGAGGTTGTGGCACTCGACCACGAGACCATGATGCGCGAAGCGGAAACGCTGCGGAAGATCGCCGACAACGTCTGCATCAAGGTGCCGCTGACGATCGACGGCCTCAAGACCTGCAAGAAGCTCACCGGTGACGGGACCATGGTCAACGTTACGCTGTGCTTCAGCGCCAACCAGGCGCTGCTGGCGGCCAAGGCCGGAGCTACCTTCGTTTCGCCCTTCGTTGGACGCCATGACGACAATGGCTTCGACGGGATGGACCTGATCCGCGATATTCGCCTGATCTATGACAATTACGCCTTCGAGACCGAAATTCTCGTCGCCAGCGTGCGTCATGTGGTGCACGTGCTCGAAAGCGCACGTATCGGTGCCGACGTGATGACTGCTCCTCCGTCGGTCATCAAGAGCCTGTTCAAGCATGTCCTCACCGACAAGGGCATCGAAGGCTTCCTTGCCGATTGGGCCAAGACCGGGCAGTCGATCCCGACCGAGTAAGCACGAGCATGACCGAGCAGACACCTCTCGACCGCTTCAAGCAGGCCCTGACCGGCACCGCACGGGCGATCGCGCGCGAGCCTGAGATCGAGGTGGCGTGGAGCGCGGATGCCCCCGCACAGTCGGGCAAGAATTTCCGCGTTCCTTTGCCGGGACGCACCTTGCCCAAGGAGCAGGCCACCGAGGCGCGCGGCTTTGCCGACAGCTTCGCGCTCAAGCTGCGCCATCACAACGAGAAGCTGCATAATAGTGGCGCTCCACCGGAACCTGTCGCGCGCGCTTGTTACGATGCAATCGAACAGGTTCGCTACGAAGCGATCGGTACGAACTCCTATGCAGGGATGCGCGACAATCTCGCTTCGGCGGTGACGATGCGCACCGCGAGCGATCCGATCGTTCGCGCCGACGAGGCTTCGCAGGTGCCCCTGCCGACCGCCCTCTCGCTGATGCTGCGCGAGGCGCTGACCGGCGAGGCAATCCCCGATCGCGCGAAGGCAGGTGTCGAGATGGTTCGCCAGGATATCCTGGCGAAGATCGGCACCGACATGGAAGGGCTGGCGGGCGCGCTCGATGACCAGCGGGCGTTTCAGGACCTGACGCTCGACATGCTGCGGCATCTCGAACTGACGCTGCCCGATACCCCCGATGCGACCGATGCCGATGAGGGCGAGAACGACGAAGGCGAAACGCCCGAGGACCAGGAGGGCGGCGAGGACGAAGACCAGGGTGCGGCCGAGCCGCAGGCGGCCGACATGCGCTCCGAGGCTTCCGATGGCGAGGCCGATGGCGACGCCCAGCAGGAAGTCGAAGGCGAGCAGGAGATGGCCGACGGCGACCCGTCGGATGACGGAGAAGAGGGCATGCAGCCCGTCCGTCCCAACCGTCCCTGGACCGAGATCCCCGATGGCTTCGACTACAAGGCCTATACCGAGAAATTCGACGAAGTCGTCGAGGCGCCCGAGTTGTGCGACAACGAGGAACTCGATCGCCTTCGTGCCTACCTCGACAGCCAGTTGGCAGGCCTGCAGGGCGTAGTGACGCGGCTCGCCAACCGTCTCCAGCGCCGCTTGATGGCGCAGCAGAACCGCAGCTGGGATTTCGACCAGGAAGAAGGCCTGCTCGATGCGGCGCGATTGACCCGTGTCGTCATCAGCCCGGGCCATGCACTCAGCTACAAGATCGAACGTGATACCGAGTTCAAGGACACCGTCGTCACGCTGCTGATCGACAATTCGGGCAGCATGCGTGGCCGCCCGATCAGCATTGCCGCGATCAGCGCCGATATCCTGGCGCGTACGCTCGAACGGTGCGGGGTCAAGGTCGAGATACTCGGCTTCACCACGCGCGCATGGAAGGGCGGGCAGAGCCGCGAGGCGTGGCTCTCCGACGGCCGCCTTCCTAACCCGGGCCGGCTCAACGACCTGCGCCACATCATCTACAAGCGGGCTGACGAGCCCTGGCGCCGCGCGCGCCGCAACCTCGGCCTGATGATGCGTGAGGGGCTTCTCAAAGAGAACATCGACGGCGAGGCGCTGCTGTGGGCGCACACCCGCCTGCTCGCCCGGCCCGAGGATCGCCGCATCCTGATGGTGATCTCCGATGGCGCTCCGGTCGACGACAGCACGCTGAGCGTCAACCAGGCGGGCTATCTCGAAAGCCACCTGCGCAAGGTGATCGACTGGATCGAGAAGCAGTCACCGGTCCAGCTTGCCGCCCTCGGCATCGGGCACGATGTCACGCGCTACTACAAGAAATCGGTGACGATCATGGATGTCGAGCAGTTGGGTGGCACGATCATCGAACAACTGGCCGGCCTGTTTGAAGTGGAGTGAGCATGACCGTTTCCGAAGCTGTTGAGTCCCGCCGATCCGTTCGTGCCTTTCTCGACAAGCCGGTCGACCGGACCATGCTGGAACGGGTGCTGGAAAAGGCGCAGCGGGCGCCCTCAGGCGGGAACACCCAACCATGGCATGGCATCGTCCTCACCGGTGAACCCATGCAGCGGCTCTTCGCACGTGTAGCGCAGGATTTGCCCAAAGGCCGCGAGGCATTCGCCCCCGAGTACCACGTCTATCCGCCCGAACTCGAAGGCGCCTACGAGGAGCGTCGTCGCGGGGTTGGCGAGGATATGTATGGCGCGCTCGAAATCTCTCGCGAGGAGAAGGGCAAGCGACTGATGTGGTTCGCCAACAACTTCCGTGCCTTCGGGGCGCCAGTGCTGATGCTGGTTCACACGCCCAAGTATATGGGCCCGCCGCAATGGTCGGACATAGGGATGTGGCTGCAGACGATTGGGCTGCTGCTGCGCGAAGAAGGGCTCGATTGCTGCTTCCAGGAAGCATGGGCGGTCTATTCGCCGCAAATTCGCGAGATGGTCGACATTCCTGACGATCACATTTTCTTCTGCGGTGTGGCGATTGGCTGGCGCGATCCCGATGCGCCGGTCAACAACTTCCCCGTAGCCCGCGCGCCGATCGAGGAATCGGTGCGTTGGGAAGGCTGGTGACGCTTCACTACAAGCCAGCCCCCGCGATGTAGCGTAAACGGATTTTGCCATTCGCGTTCAAAGGCGTAGGGATGGCCTAAGCATAAGAAAAGAATCGGGTTCGCTGTCATGGGAAGGAGTGGTCGTTCGGCCGCTCCGGGGAGGAGTGACCAGCGTGTTCCAGCGGATTTACCTGCTGCTTGGGGTGGTGTTGACCGCCCTGGTTGTCTGCGCGCCGGCTCAGGCGCAATCGGGCCCCGTGCTGCTGCGCGACTCCTTCTCGATAGGGAGCGAGCGCGGTATCCTGTGTCAGGTCCAGGACCGCAGCATCGGCAATCCAGCGCGACAATCGGTGTTCGATCGACGCTGGGCTGTGGTCTGTCGCGATTCGGCGCTGCCGGTCGCGACAATCTATGCCTTCAAGGACAAGGCAGCCGCATCGGGTGACGCTGTGGCGCGCTGGCGCCGCGAAAGCGTCGATTGCAGTGCGGGCGTTCGCGGTATCGAGACAGATCTGGTCGGCGCCTCGCTAACCAATTGCAAGGTCATCGGCACCGGCCTCGAATGGTCGGTCATCGAGGCGCAGGGGACCGGTCTCCATTACCTTGCCGATGGGTTTTCTGCCTACGACAGCGCAACGTTGCTGGCCCTTCGTTCCTTGCTGGACAACGCGGTTGCCGAAGGGACCATCGACGTAGCGACGACGATGGTCAGCGATCCCTTCGCCTTTGCCCGCGTGCAGGCCGAAACGCTCGAGCCCGAACAGGCGTTGGCAGAGGGCTATCGCCGCAATCTCGGCGGCGATTATGCCGAAGCCGCAGCCTACTTCGAAACCTTGCAGGACAGGCTCGAGCAGAGCGGGGAGACGAGCACAATTTCGGTTGGCGAATTCACCGTGAACCGCGCACTCCAGCGCAGCAACATGGGTGAATTCGCAACCGCGGACAGGCTATTCGAGGATGCCCGGCCGCAAACGGCGGGCGATCCGATCGGTGAACGGCTGCAGCGCAATTTCGAAGCCATCCACCTGCTCAACCAGCGCCTGCCGCGAGATGCGGCGGTGCGCGCCGGGCAATCGCTCAGCACCGCGGCTTTGCAGGTCGATCTGGATGCAATGAGGCTGGAGATCAGCCTGCCGCTGTCGGAACGCCTTAACGGTTCGGGTGACGGGCTGTTCGGCTTTATCGACGAAGTACGCCTGTCGCAGCGCGAAAGGGCGGAAATCCTCGATGCGCAAGCACTGCAACTGCGTGGTAGCGCCCTGCGGCTCGAAGGCGATCTGGCTGGGGCCAGGTCATTGCTGCTCGACAGCTTTGCCCGCGCCGTTGCGGTTCGTGACGGAAGGGTGACTTCGATCACGCGCCTGCGCGCCCAGACCTTGAGCGAACTGGCGATCATTGCCGAGCTGCAAGGCGAGCCTGCCAAGGCAGAAGGCTACCTCAAGAACGCATTGACGCTGCTCGAAGTGCAATATCCGGAACGCCGCACGGTTAGCGCGGCACGGGCGCGGCTGGCAGATTTCTATCTGCGCCAGGGCCGCCGCAATGAAGCACTGGTTCTGTTTTCCGAGGTTATCGACCAGGCGGTGGGGCAGAGCGATGCGGCGACCGGCTTTGCCAACCGGCTCACCCCTTATTTCGCCACGCTGGCGCCCGAAGTGGCGCGTGATCCGGCCGCGGCAGAGGCGTTCTTCAAGGCCATTCAAGTATTGGTGCGCCCGGGTGTTGCCGAAACGCAGGCGATCCTGTCGCGCGAACTGTCGGCACGCACCGACGATGCATCACGCCTGATCCTCCAGTCGAACGACCTTTCGCGCGATATCGAACGGAGTAGAATCCGGCTGCAGCAGCTGATCGCGACCGATGTCGCAGCCAATGATCCGCGTCGTGCCGAACTGGCCGGCCTGATCGAACAGTTGCAGCGCGATCAGTTGCGCACACAGGCGGAACTGGCCGATTATCCGGAATATCGCGTCGTCGCACCACGCTCGCTTACGCTGGAGGAGTTCCGCGCGATCCTGCAACCGGGCGAGGCCTATGCCCGCCTCGCACTGGTCGGGCGCGACCTCTACATGTTCTGGACCGATCGCGCCGGGGCGGCAGCGTGGAAGCTGGGCGTCGGCGAAGACGAATTGGATTTCCAGGTCGATATGCTGCGCGCCACGATCTCCATCGAGCAGGGCGGGCAGTTGCTCACCTACCCCTACGAGATCGGCATTGCGCGCGAACTCTACAAGGAACTGTTCGAGCCCGTTGCCGATCGCCTGGCGGCGACGGATCACCTGATCTTCGAACCCGATGGCGCACTGTTGCGGTTGCCAATCGATATCCTCGTCGCCGACGATGCATCGGTCGACCGCTATGACGCACGAGTTGCCTCCGGTGGCGATCCATACGACTTCACCGGGACGGCATGGCTCGCGCGTCAGACCCGCGTCAGCACTGCGGTTTCGGCGCAGGCCTTCGTCGATGCGCGGCGTACCGCGCGTTCACGGGCGGCGCGCGAATATCTCGGGCTGGGAGAAAACACACCGCTCGGGAGCAATGCGGCGCCATACAATCGCGCCGTGATGGCCTCTGGCAACGCCAAGTGCGGCTGGTCGGTGGCTACCTGGAACAATCCGATCGACGATGCAGAGCTCGTCGCGGTCCGGGGGCTCGTCGGCGCGGGTCAATCGGAGCTCGTGACCGGCAATGCCTTCACCGATGACGGGCTGGTGGCGCGCAACGACCTCGACCAGTACCGTGTGCTCCATTTCGCCACCCATGGCCTGGTGACCCCGCCGGACCCATCATGTCCGGCCAAGCCGGCCCTGCTCACGTCATTCGGAGGCGAAGGTTCGGATGGGCTGCTATCCTTCGAAGAGATATTCGACCTCAACCTAGATGCGGATATCGTCATCCTCTCAGCCTGCGACACGGCTGGAGCCGCAAGTATCGAGGCAACCCGTGCAGCGGGTGTCGGCAGTGGCGGTGGGACGGCGCTCGATGGGCTGGTGCGCAGCTTCGTTGGAGCGGGCAGCCGGGCGGTACTGGCCAGCCACTGGCCGGTCCCCGATGACTACAATGCGACCACTCGCCTGGTGAGCGAGATGTTCCGCCTGGGCCGGACGCAGGACATCGGTCATGCACTGCGCGGCTCGCAGGCCTTGCTGATGGACCAGCTCGACACGTCGCACCCCTATTACTGGGCCGGATTTGCCATTGTCGGTGACGCCGCCCGCCCGCTCCTGACCGACCGCGAGCCTGCTCTTGCGCGTGCAGAGGATCTTCGTCTTGGCCAATAAAGCGATAATCGCCGCTGCCCTTCTGGGCGGCCTCACAGCCACGCCGGTGCTTGCACAAGCCGTGCAACCGCCGACCCGCGAACAGGTTCGTCGGGATCAGTTGGACGATCGATTGAGCACGCCGGGAGAAGGTGTCTCGGTCGATGCTTCCCTGGCACGCGCGCCCTGTCCCCTGGCGGATCCCCAATACGACCAGATTCGCTTCACGCTTTCGAGCGCCAGTTTCGTCGGTGCCGAAGAGGTTGAGCCGGGGCTACTCGACGCCGCCTGGAGTAGCGTGGCGGGACAGGATCTGCCGATATCCGCCGTGTGCGATATCCGCGACCGGGCCAGCGCGATCCTCAACGAAGCCGGCTATGTCGCTTCTGTGCAGGTGCCGCCGCAGCGGATCGAAGGCGGCGCGGTGCGCTTCGACGTGATTGTCGCCCGCATGACAGGGCTCGTCATCCGCGGTGAGCCCGGCCCTTCGGGCGAGCAGCTTCGCCGCAATTTCGAGAGTCTCCGCAGTCAGCCGGTGTTCCGCCGCAGCGAGGCGGAGCGTACGCTGATGCTTGCGCGCGATATCCCGGGGATGGATGTGCGCCTGTCGCTGGCACGCGATGTCGGGCCCGATGCCAAGGCCGGCGACCTGATCGGCATCGTCGATGTGGTGATGGACCGCGTCCAGGCCGACCTGTCGATACAGAACCTCAGCTCCGACCGCACAGGGCGTTTCGGGGCATTGTTGCGTGGTCAGATCAACGGGCTGACTGGCCTCGCCGACCTCACCGAGCTTTCGATCTATTCGAGCCAGGACCCGCAGGAGCAGCTGGTGCTGCAGGGGCGGCACGAGTTCGGTATCGGGACCGACGGGTTCCGCGTTGGTGTCAACGCGGTCTATGCCTGGACCCAGCCGGACATTGATGGGCCGGATATTTTCGATTCCACGACCTTCGTCGGTACACTGTACGGCAGCTATCCGATTGTGCGACGTCAGGTGAAGAACGTCGTGCTTTCGTTCGGCCTGGACTGGATCGACCAGCGGATCGACTTTGCCGGCCTGGACCTGAGCCGCGACAAGCTGCGCGTTCCCTTTGTCCGGATCGATGCCAGCATGATGGACCGCGCCAGTGCCGAGGGGCGTGGCGGTTATACCATCGCCGAGCCGCGCTTTGCGGCGCATAGTGCGCTCGAAGTCCGCCATGGGATCGGCGCGCTGGGCGCGAGCGACGGTTGCGGGCCGGGCTTCCTGGCCTGCGCGGCACCGGATATCGTCCCGATTGCGCGCCTCGATGCGGACCCTTCTGCGCTTGTGCTCCGGTATGAGGGACAGGTAAGCTTCCGCCCTTCGCCACTCTGGCTCATCAAGGTGGCGCCAAGGGCGCAATATTCGCCTGATGCCCTGCTTTCCTACGAGCAGTTTTCCGGGGGCAATTTCACGATCGGGCGCGGCTATGATCCGGGCGAGCTGATTGGCGATAGCGGGCTCGGTGCCCGTATCGAGCTTGCCTATGGCACGCTCCAGCCTGAAACGCCCAAAGGCATCGCCTGGCAGGGCTTTGCCTTTTGGGACACGGTGTCGGCGTGGATCAAGGATGTCGCTGACGATCCCTACACGATCAACTCGGTGGGCGCGGGGGTACGCTTCAACATTGCCCGCCGGGCCTATCTCGAAGTGGTGGGTGCAGTCCCGCTCGATCGCGCACCACTCGAAACGAAGCGCGATGATTTCCGCCTGCTTCTCAATCTCTCGATCAATCTGGGGTCATGATCATGAGCACGCGCAACCTTGCCGCCTCCGGTCGCAACCCTGGAACGGCTGTACATCGTTCGCGATGGCTGGCGCAGGGTTCCGGCATGGCGATCGCACTCGGGCTGTGTTTCGGAGCGCCGGCGCAGGCGGCTCCGGGCAGGGGTGGAATAGTCCCAACGGTGGCCCCGCGGGTTGACGAGACACAAGCAGTGCAGGGCAGCCCGACATTGCCCGCCAGCGTTTCCTGGGGAGCGCGCACGGCGAATTCGGACACGATCAACGTCGATACGACTGCCGCGATAATCAATTGGTCGACCTTTGACACGGCGACACTGGCAGACACCTCAGCCTATGTGAACTTCATACCCGAAGGCACTTCGCTGAATTTCCGCGGTCCGGATTCAGACTTTGTGGTGCTGAACCGTATTTTCGGGACACCCGATTCCGCCGGGAACTTTCGCGGGATTGCGATCAATGGCCAGGTCGCCAGCACGCTGATCGACGGCACGACCCGCGCCGGGCAGATATGGTTCTACAGCCCGGGCGGCATACTCGTCGGCAATGGCGCCGCGATCAACGTGGGCAGCCTGGTCCTGACGACCAGCGACGTGAACGCAATCACCGCCGGGCAGATCGACTTTACCGGCGCATCGCAGGATTTCTCGTCGGTCTACATCGACGCTGGCGCAACCATCAACCTGACGCAGGATGCAAGCTATTTTGCGGTGGTCGCACCCACGATCGAACAACACGGTTCGGTCAGGGTCAATGGTAGCACGACCTATTTCGTGACCGATTCCGGGACCATCCTGCTCGATGGATTGGGTGGGCTCGACGCGCGCGTGATCGATCTAGACGGCGATCCGCTGACCATCGAAGGCGCGGCGGCCGACGGCAATTACCTGGTCCACACGGGATCGACCGGCGGGGTGGCTTCGCTACAGGTCCAGGACGTCAACGGTAACGTCCTTTCGGCCGATCCGCATTTCATCGAATTCTTCGCGCCGAACAGTGCTCTGACGCTCGAGATATCGGGCAGTGTCGGATACGACGCGGCAGCGGCCGCCGCGGCAGGATCGAACGGTTCGGTCATCATCAGCGGCGTGGACAACCCGTTCGCCACCTTGCCCAGCACAGTTGATAGCCCGGCCAATTCGGTGACGATTACTGGCACTGCCTTTACATCGGGAACCCGGATCTACGGTTTCGATGATGTGTCGATCATCGCGGGTGCGGGTGAGGCTATCTCACTGGGCACGGACGGCTGGGGACCGCTGAGCCTTTCGGTCGAGGCCAACTCGGTCTCGATCGGTGCGGAAGCCGGCGGCACGGTGAAGATCGACGGCGATCTGTCGGTGTTCGACGGCCGACCGGATCGATCGGGCGTTTTCAGCCTGTTTGCAGGGAACGACCCGGCGGGCGCCCTGGCGTCGGGAAGTTTGGCGATCGGCGGCGATCTTTCGATCAGCACCAGCCTTTTCTACTCGGGTAGTCCCATCCAGCCTGCGGTCTCCGACGATATCAATGTTACCGTGGCCGATGGCGCATCACTCACCGTGGGCGGCCGGGCGAGGCTCGATACATCGACTTATTCGAGCTTCATCGAGGGGACGAGCCCCTACCAGTCTTCCGAGGTTCAGAGCGGGACGGTCACTCTATCGGTGGGAAGCGGCGCGACCCTAACCATCGCCGGAAACCTTACGATTGCGACCGATGCCGGACCGATCGAGGGCGGCTATTCCTATGGTGCGCCAGCCACGGCCGGGGACGTCGACATCGATTTCGTCGGTTCGACGGTCTCGATCGGTGGGCTGTCGATATTCGGCAGTGCCCAGGCTGCGTCGGGATATTCTGCAAACACCTCGAGTACGACCTACGATGGAACCGGGGGTAAGGTAACCATCGATATTATCGGTGGATCGGCGGACCTTGGCTCGGTCAATATCGATACTTCGGGCCACGGGGCGAGCGGTGGGCCATCCAGCACTTCCGGCGCCGGCATTGGTGGCGACGTGAACATCACCAATACCGGAGCGCTGTCGGTGACCGACCTGACCGTCGTGGCTGACGGCGTCGGGCAAGATGGCACGAACGCATTCTTTTCCAGCCCTGGCGGCCATGGCGGTGAAGGGCGAGGCGGCTCGATCGTCGTCGACACCGGTTCCACGATCTCCGGACTTTCGTCGATCTACCTGTCAGCTACCGGTACGGGTGGCAATGGAGGTTCCGGCTATTATGGTTCGGGGCCCTATCCGGGGGGCGCGGGGGGCGCGGGTTTTGGCGGTTCGATCACGCTGACCGCACGCGGTGCCGGAACTACCCTGACTGGGCTCAGCACGCTGTTCCTCGATGTTACCGGGACTGGCGGAAGCGGGGCCGCGGGGGTCTATGGGTTTAGCATTGGCGGTACCAACGGCTATTCCGGCGGCGATGGCACCGGCGGCTCGCTGACGATCGAATCGCGCACCGGTGCCTATCTTGAAATCCCCTCAGGTTCGGATTTGCTTTCGGCCCACGGCTATGGCGGCGCGGGCGGCAACGGTGGCGGCAGCTATGGTGGAACGGCCGGTGCCGGTGGCGATGGCGGCGCGGGTTTCGGCGGTTCGCTGAGCCTGGTGGCGCAAGGGGGGACGCTGGTCGGCGGTAGTATCGATTTGACTTCGACCGGCACCGGCGGCGCGGCAGGGGTTGGCGGATACGCCTATAATCCGAGCGCGCCGGGCTCTTATGGCCCCAATGGCATCAACGGCTCAGGTTCCGGTGGTACGGTTTCGCTTAGCGCGCTGGAGGGCAGTCCTGGCATCATTTCGTTGGGCTCAGTTGGCATCGATGCCAGTGGCCTTGCGGGTGGAGGCGATATTACCGTCCCGACAGTCGGCGGCGCGATCACCATCACCGATGCATCGACCGATCCTGCGGGTCTGATCACCCTGGGGTCGCTATTTGCCGTATCGGCGGGCGGATCGGGCACGCCGGGCAATTTCACCATGGCCGGTGACAGTGGGCCTATTACCGTCAATGGTAACGTCATCGTCGATGTCGATGGCAATATCCTGTTCGATTTCGCGGGGACCGGACAGCTCGATGCCGCAGGTGTCACCACGCTGTCGGCACTCGGTTCGATAACGGTAAACCACGCGAACAACGTGGGACCAACCCTGTCGATCGACAGCCTTGGCGCATTCACCGCGACTGCTGGCGGAAATTTCACCATCGGCAGCGGTGCCATCGTCAGTAGCGACGATACCGTGATCGTGCGGGCCGAAGGAGCCATCGATGTCGATGACATTCGCGGTGTCGGGTTTATGGATCTGTCCGCGGGGCTCGGAAACACTGTCAACAACGCCTCGGTCAGTGGTGCACCCACCATCGTACCCATCGGCGCGCTGTCGCTGGTCGTCTCGGGCCTGACGATCACTGCAGGCGGTGACGACAACAGCGAGGTCGAACAGTTCGATCCAAGCTACAGTGCGCAAATCACCGGGACCGTTACCTCGACCGGCTATATCCAGGTCGAGGCGGGCGGAACCGCAATCTTCGGTCCCGGATCGAGCACGATTTCGGACAACGGCCTGCTGGTGCGGACCGGGGACGATATCATCATTGGGTCCGGGGCACTGGTGGAGGCTGCGGCCAATCCGGCGACTGCGGTGAACCCGGCGTTCCTGTTCACCAATCCCAACAACCTGTTCCTGCTGGCGGGCGACATCAGCGGATCCGAACTGATCTCGCCGATAAACAGCCCGATTTCCTCGATCGTCTCTACCGGGACGATCAATTCGAACACCTTCGCCGCGGTACTCACTGCCAATGCGATCTTTGGCACGGGTGGGGTCCTGACCGGTGCCTACATCGCGGCGGATATCAATGACGCGCCGGGAGCGGGCGTTGCCCAACGCGATGACGACGGCCTGCTGACCGACCCCTGCCTCGAAGGCAATATCTGCCTAGGTACGGTCAGCGCGACCAACCGGATCGAAATCGGCCAGGCAAGCAACAATGATGTGATCGCCTTCTATGCCGAAACCGGGGATGCGAACGCGGACACGATCCTGATCACGACCCGCCAGGACCTTACTTTCGGCACCGTCGGGCTTCCTTCATCGTTGAACGCGACAAGCCAGTTTTCGGCGATCAGCCTGACCGGCGATGTCAACCTGCTCGACGCCACGATCACATCGGATCTGATCCAGATTTCCGCCGCTGGCAGCCTGCTCGGTTCGGCTTCGCTGGTTTCCGCAAACGACATCGGCATTACCGTGGCCGGCGATATCAACGCCGCGCTGATCGATGCAGGCGGCCAGTTGACCACGGTGGCAGGTGTCGGCGGAGCGCTTGAGACTAGCTATTCAGCGCCAGGTTCGTTCACGGTGGGCAGCCTGGTCCAGGGTGCTGCGACCGCTGCGAATATCATCGCTGGCGGTGACATTTCGATCGGATCGATTGTTACCCCGGGGCAGGCCATCCAGCTCACTGCGAACACGGGCACCGCCTATCTCGGAACGACGAGCGCGATTGGTGCGAGCTCGATCGACGTGACCGCCGAGTCGATCGAATTCGACGATCTGGCTGCGGCCAATACGATTTCACTGGTCTCGACCGTGGGCGATATCACGGGCGGGCTCCTGGCCAATCGACCGTTCGCGCCCACAACGCCCTTCGGCGGTACCGGGTCGCTTGTGGCAGGTGGAGCCATCTCGCTGGACTCGGCGGGTGATATCCAGTTCGGCAGTGGCACGGCGGGTGGCAACTTCATCGCGCAGGCAGGCAATTCGATCCTGTTCGACAATGCGGCCACGAGCGGTTTCCTGGATTTCGGGGCCAACCAGGCAATCACCGGAACCGGGACTGCCCAGGCCGACATCGGCGCCTTCTTCGCGGCCGGACCGGGTGGTATCGACCTAGCTGCTCTGGTTGCGCCTTTTGCGACACTCTTTGCCGATGGTGGACCGGTGCGGGTCAATTCTGCAACGGCCGATTTCATCTATGCGGATGGCAGCGACATTTTCCTACGCGCCACCGGCTCACTCTCCTTGCAGGCCAACGCGACGAATGGCGGCATCGACGTGCGTGCCGCCGGAGACCTTGCGGTCGAGTTGGCGCAAGCAACGGGTTCGGTTGCCCTGGCAGCCGACGGCGGCGATCTGCTGATCCTGCCGGTGATCGATGGCCCTCCCGGCCCGGCGACAAGCGGCCTGACCGTCGATTTGTTCGCTGCGCAGGATATCGTCGTGACCGGGGATCTCTATGCCGACCAAAGCCTGGTCTTGGCCGCAGGCGGTCTGATTTCGATCGAAGCCCTGGCTACTGGCCAGACCATATCAACGCGCAGCGCGGATATGAATATCACTGCAACGGGTCAGCTCGGTGATGCTGCCCGCACGGTCGACATACTCATCGGCAGCGACGGTTCGGGACCGATGACGCTGGGCGGTGATGGAACTGCCGCCGGCTTTGCCTTGAGCGCCGCGGAAATCGGGCAGATATTCGGCGTTGGCAATCTCGGTTTCGACGCCATTGCTCCTTCTGCTGCGGGACCTGCGCTCGTTATCGGCGATCTGACTGTTGGCGTGAGCGACAGTGCGAATGCGGGGCAGATCGGGATTGGTGGAACACTCGGTTTCAGCACTGATGGTGGGGTTCTGGTGAATGGCGCCCTGCTGGTCGATCGAGCGGGGCCGAACACCGCGCTGGAAATCATCGCCGGGCAGGTACTGCGGATCGATTCGCGTATCGGCAACCTGCGGCTGGAAGACCCCAATGGCGCGGCGACCGGGCAAGTGTTCCTCGCGGCGACCGACGTCTACGCGGTGACCGATGAGGCTTTGGCGGATCTCGATGGCTTGTCGATCGATCAGATCACTGACCGGTTGGCGCTCAACGATGGAGTCGATCGTCCCGATGGGGTGATCCAGGCGGATTCACTCACGATCTCGACTTCGGCCAGCAGCGTCTTCATCCAGAACACCGCGCCGAGCACGGAATTTGTCGACCGTCGCGGGATCGTGGTCGGCACGCTGGTTCTCACCGATTCGGCCGGAACCGTGATGCCGATCGTCATCAACGGCATTATCGGCCAGGCGCAGGGCGTCGACGCGATCGCGGCAACCGACGTGCAGGCCAGCTATGATCCGCGGTCGACCATCAACGGCTGCTTCATCATCAGCCCTGCAGCCTGCAGCTTTGGTAACAAGATCCCGCCTGACGATGTCCAGGACCTGATCGAGGAAGTCATCGTCGACCCGGAAGAACCGCTCGCCGCACCAGGCGCAATGCTGATCGAGCTGGCCGAACAGGACGAATTCCGCGACGATCCATTGATCGACGAACCGGTGACGGGCGCTGGCAATGACGATTTCTGGCAAGATGAGGGCTATTGCGCCGGTGGCGGTACAGGCGGCCTCGATTGCACTGTGCAAGAAGAGCGGCCGGAAGCGAACGAGTAGGTGCGCCGTGTAGCTCGCGGCTTGACCGCTGCGAGCGCGCCCTTATTGCCGCAGCACAATGACTGCGACGCCGCTCAAGCTGTTCAACTCGCTTACTCGCGAACTCGAAACCTTCACCCCGGTCCATCCGGGTGAGGCGCGCGTCTATACCTGCGGGCCGACGGTCTATAACTATCCGCATATCGGCAACATGCGCGCCTATGTGTTTGCCGATGTGCTGGGCCGTACGCTGAGCTGGAAAGGCTACAAGCTCACCCACATCATCAACATCACCGATGTCGGCCACCTGACCGACGACGCCGATGCGGGCGAAGACAAGATGGAAAAGATGGCTGCCGAACGCGCGCAGTCGATCTGGGACATCGCGAAGCACTATACCGAGGCCTATTGGGCGGACGTGAAGGCGCTCAATATCCGACAGCCGGCCAAGTGGTCGATCGCGACCGATTACATCGAGGATATGCTCGAGTTCGCCAAGAGTATTGCGGACAAGCACTGCTACGAGCTCGATAGCGGCCTCTATTTCGATGTCTCAAGCGTCGCCGATTACGGGCGGCTGGCGCGTGCGGTTACCGAAGATGGTGAGGGCCGGATCGACGCGGTCGAAGGCAAGCGCAATGCCGCCGATTTCGCGATCTGGCGCAAGACCCCGCCGGGCGAGAAGCGTCAGATGGAATGGGACAGCCCCTGGGGGCGTGGCGCGCCGGGCTGGCACCTTGAATGTTCGGTGATGGGCGGCAAACTGCTCGGCTTCCCGTTTGACATCCACACCGGCGGGATCGACCACCGCGAGATCCACCATCCCAATGAGATCGCCCAGAACCAGGCCTTCTGCTGCACCAATGGGCTCGACCTGGCCGAGAACAGCGGTGCGCGCATCTGGATGCACAACAACTTCCTGGTCGAACGCAGCGGCAAGATGTCGAAGAGCGCGGGCGAATTCCTGCGCCTGCAGTTGCTGATCGACAAGGGTTACCACCCGCTTGCCTACCGCATGATGTGCCTTCAGGCGCATTACCGCAGCGAGCTGGAGTTTTCGTGGGAAGGACTGGGCGCGGCGCTGACTCGCCTGAAGCGGATCGTCATGGCGGTGGCGCCGCTGCGCGATGTCGCCTTGGGCGATCCCGGTCACCAGAAATTTGCCCCCATGCGTGAGAAATTCGACGCCGCGCTGTCCGAAGACCTCAACACCTCGGTCGCGCTTGTCGCGCTGGAAGAGGCCTTGGCGGTGAAGAAGGTGGACGCAGGCGTTAAACGCGCCGTGATCGAGGACATGGATAGGGTGCTGGGGCTTGAGCTGTTCGGCCTCGAACGTGTCGATCTGCGCATCCGCCCCAAGGTGGCTGTGATCGCAGACGCCCAGATCGAGGAAATTCTCGCAAGTCGCCGGCAGGCGCGCGCCGAGAAGGACTTCGCGACCTCCGACGCGCTGCGCGACGAGTTGGTTTCGCACGGGGTCGAAGTAATGGACGGCGACCCGCTCGGATGGGAATGGAGGCTCTGATATGGCCGACCCTCAGACCCTTCTCTGGCAACACCTCAAGGATGCGCCGCAGGGTCTGGAGTTCGTTCGCGACTTCGAAGCCGATGGTTTCATTCTCCCGTTTTACTGCGAGGCAGCGCACCTCGCGATCGAGATTGAAGCGGACCCTTTCAAATCAAAGGCCCATGCTGCGCGGGAGGCTTGGCAGGAAGCCAATCGTGTCGACGTGATGCAGGTTCCGCCCAGTCATGTGCTGCAAAACGCCTCGGAAGTCGCCGATGCAATCGTTTCGATTGCCGCTCCGCGCAAGGAACGGTTCGCGGGGGGCTGATGCGCGTCTGGCGGCTAACCCGGGTGGGCTTCACAGCGCTCGATGGGTCTGGGCCAATGCGCCATGGCGCCCGCTATTCCTCGCCGGGGCGGCCGGTAGTCAACTTCGCTTCCGAAGCTGGGCTGGCGGTGTTGGTCGCGCTGCGTTACCTGCCGGAAGATCCGGGAGAGCGGCCTTCCGACTTCGTACTAGGCTGGACCGAAATCGAGGCCTTGCCGGAGCATGTGCCTGATGGAAACGAACCCGCGATCCGCGTCTGGGTCGACGAATGGCTCGACAGCCGGCGCTCCTTGCTGGCGGCTCTCCCTTCGCGAGTCCTCCCCGAAGCGGACATCATCATGATGAACCCGCTTCACCCCGATGCTGCCAAGGTTGCTCCGCTGCGTATGCGGCCCTTTGACTTCGACCAATGCCTGCATCGACCGCCCATGCTCGATACGTACCGCATTGCCGAGTGACTATTCGCGCGGGCGGCCAAGCCAGCAATTGATCGAGAAGCGCGCGTGGGCGAATACGTCGCCTGCAATGGTGATCGGCTCGACCTCATGCGGAAGGTAGGCCGGGAACGCCACCAGCCGGTCATGCTCGGGGGCCAGTCGCACGGGCTCGGATGGCCCAGCGACTGGGTAGAGTACGAGTTCGCCACCCTCGAACCGCTTCGGTTGCAAGTGCAGGTAATAGACCAGTGTCGCGATCCGGTCATGGTTGGCATGTCGTCGTCGCTCGGCTGCGAACAGGTCGATATGCTTGCGGAAATAGTCGCCGTCGCGATGCGCAAACAGCCCGCATTCGAAGATGAGGTCCGCAATTGGTTCCATCCCGATCGAAGCCAGCAAATTGCTAGCCTGATGGCGCGCCTGCGCTTCGAATTCGCCGAGCAAGACCCTGCCATTGCGGAGCATCCATGACCGGCGTGAGTTCAGATCGAGTGCGCGCGACTCTTCATCCGAAGTGACTTCGGTACGGTCGAAATCGACCTCCCGCGCGCAGGCCTCTTTGAGCAGCTGCGAAGCGAAAGTTTCGCCCATGAAGCGATCGATTGCCGCATAGGGCACGCGGGCCTGCGCCTTTTCCTTGACGCCCCCGTCCGCATCGTGCTCGACCTCTTCCATACGAGAGGTGAGTAAATGACCAAAGCTGTCCTGTCTGCCCTGATCCGCCCATTGGTCGAGCCGCGATTGCCCGATTGGGTCGAGCCTATGTGGTTCATGAGCAAGGAGCAGGCGCTTGAATTCGCGCCGCAGGCGGAAATCGGCTGGTTCGATCTCAACGAGAAGGAGCCGATGATCGAGATCGCCCATGCGGCGACCAATCTCAAATGGCTCAACTCGATCTATGCGGGGCTCGATTTCATGCCGCTCGACGTGCTGGCAGAGCGCGGGGTGGTGGTGACCAACGGTGTGGGGATCAATGCCATCACCATCGCTGAATATACCGTCATGCTGATGCTCGCCCATGCCAAGGGTTATCGCGAGGTGGTGCGCGCGCAGGAACGTCATGAGTGGCTGCTGGATAGCCCTGGAAAGCGTGAGCTGTCGGGTGAGCGCGTGCTGCTGCTGGGGCTCGGCGCGATCGGCAAGCTGATCAAGACCCGGCTCGAGGCCTTCGACATGGAAGTGGTTCCGGTACGCCGTTCGGGAGCCGAAGGAGCTCTGACTCCCGATGCATGGCGTGGCGAACTTGGCTCCTTCGACTGGGTGGTGCTCGCTGTCCCTTCGACTCCCGAAACTCGTCATATGATCGGCGCGGCAGAGCTCGCCGCGATGCGGCCGAATGCCGTGCTGGTGAACATTGCCCGTGGCGATGTGGTGGATCAGGGCGCGCTGGTTGCGGCACTCGACAAGAAGCAGATCGAGGCGGCACTGCTCGACGTGACCGATCCGGAACCCCTGCCGCCAGATCACCCCTTGTGGGAACTCGACAACGCGCAGGTTACCATGCACCTGTCGGGCAGGGCGCAGACCAAGATGTTCCAGCGCTCGGCCGATCGCTTTGTCGAGAACCTCGAACGTTGGCAGCGCGGCGAACCGGTCGAGCCGCAACTCGACCTCGCATTGGGCTACTGACTCGCGGCCATGTGTCTGTTAGGCGTAACGAAAGACCCGTAAACGGGCTTAGTATGGTCGCGACTGGAGCGGTGCCGGCGGGCGGCGCCAGGGGGAGACTTCGCGTACCATGACCAAGACTCAAAAAGCGTCCGACCTTTTCGTGGAATGCCTCGAAGCCGAAGGCTGCGAGTATATTTTCGGCGTTCCCGGCGAGGAAAACCTCGACTTCCTCGACAGCCTCAGCCGCTCGAAACAGATCAAGCTGGTCCTCACCCGACATGAACAGGGCGCGGGGTTCATGGCCGCGACCTATGGCCGCCACACCGGCAAGACCGGCGTCTGCATTGCCACGCTGGGCCCCGGTGCGACCAATTTCGTCACGGCCGCCGCCTATGCACAACTCGGCGGCATGCCGATGATGATGATCACCGGTCAGAAGCCGATCAAGAAATCGAAACAGGGTCAGTTCCAGATTCTCGACGTGGTCGCGATGATGGACCCGATCACCAAATATACCCGCCAGCTCCATGCGGGCGATAACATCCCCAGTCGCGTGCGCGAGGCCTACCGCCTGGCCGAGGAAGAAAAGCCCGGCGCGGTCCACCTCGAACTGCCCGAAGATATTGCTGAGGAACCGACCTCCTCACGACCGATCCCGCGCAGTGTGGCGCGCCGCCCCAGCGCCGAACCCAAGGCGGTCGCGCTCGCCGTCACTGCCCTGACCAAGGCCAGGAAGCCGATCCTGGTGGTCGGCGCAGGTGCCAACCGCAAACTGACCGGCAAGATGCTCGCCGAATTCGTCGAGAAGACCGGCATTCCCTTCGTCACCACGCAGATGGGCAAGGGCGTGCTCGACGAGCGGCATCGCCTGTTTCTCGGTTGCGCGGCACTATCGGCCGGCGACTTCTGCCATCGCGCGATCGAAGAGGCCGATTGCATCGTCAACATCGGTCACGACGTGATCGAGAAGCCGCCGTTCTTCATGCGCGCGGATGGCCACACGGTGATCCATGTCTCCAATCGGTCGGCTGAAGTCGATCCGGTCTATTTCCCGCAAATCGAAGTGATTGGCGATATCGCCAACGCTATCTGGCAGATGAAGGAAGCGATCTCGCGGCAGGAACATTGGGAGAGCGGCACGCTCAAGCGCTACCATCATGCCGAGCTCGAACACACCGGCAAGCTGGCAGAGGATGCGCGCTTCCCGATCTTCCCACCGCACCTCGTCCAGCAGGTGCGTGACTGCATGCCCGAAGACGGGATCATCTGCCTCGACAATGGCGTCTACAAGATCTGGTTCGCGCGGGGTTACACCGCCTACCTGCCCAATACCGTGCTGCTCGACAACGCGCTTGCCACCATGGGGGCGGGCCTGCCCAGCGCGATGATGAGCGCCATGCTCTATCCCCAGCGCAAGGTCATGGCGATCTGTGGCGATGGCGGGTTCATGATGAACAGCCAGGAGATGGAGACTGCCGTCCGCCTGGGCCTCAACCTCACCGTGCTGATCCTGCGTGACGATGCCTATGGCATGATCCGCTGGAAACAGGCGAATATGGGGTTCGAGGATTTTGGCCTCACCTACGGCAACCCCGATTACGTCAAATATGCCGAGAGCTATGGTGCAAGCGGCCATCGTGTTGAAAGCAGCGACCACTTACGCAAGCTGCTCGCCCATTGCCGCGATACGCCCGGCGTCCATCTGATCGATTGCCCGGTCGACTATTCGGAGAACGACCAGATCCTGAACAAGGATATCAAGGACCTGTCGAAGCAGCTGTGAGGCTGGCCGGGTAACGGAGGACACGAATGCCCCAGCTCAAGGATACCTACCCGCTCTACCTCAACAACAAGGCGGTCCTGCCCAATACCGATCTCGAAGTGACCGACAAGTTCACGGGTGAGGTTGCCTTTCGCACCGCATTGGCGACGCCCGACGTGATCGACGAGGGTATTGCAGGGGCCGTACGCGCTGCTGAACCCATGGCGCGGATGCCAAGTTACGAGCGGCAGGCTGTGCTGCAGCACTGCGTCGACCGCTTCAAGGAGCGGTTTGACGAGCTGGCCTATGCGCTGTGTGTGGAAGCGGGCAAACCGATCAAGGATAGCGAAGGTGAAGTCACCCGCCTGATCGATACCTTCCGCATCGCTGCAGAGGAATCGGTGCGCATGTATGGCGAAGCCCTGCCGCTCGACATAAGTCCGCGGGCCAAGGGCTACCAGGCGATCTGGAAGCGCTATCCGATCGGGCCGTGCAGCTTCATCTCGCCGTTCAATTTCCCGCTCAATCTCGCCGCGCACAAGATCGCGCCGGCGATCGCGGTTGGCTGCTCTTTCGTGATGAAACCAGCCAGCAAGACGCCGCTTGGTGCACTGATCATGGGTGAGGTGCTGGCCGAGACCAATTTGCCTGAAGGCGCATTCTCGATCCTGCCCGCCAGCCGTGACGGGGCTGACCTGTTTACCGAAGATGAGCGGCTCAAGCTGCTGAGCTTCACTGGTTCGCCGGGGGTGGGCTGGGACCTCAAGGCGAAGAGCGGCAAGAAGAAGGTGGTGCTCGAACTCGGCGGCAACGCCGCCGTGATTATCGACCATGACGCCGATCTCGGCGATGCGCTCGAGCGGGTGATCTTCGGCGCTTTCTACCAGAGCGGGCAGAGCTGTATCGGGGTGCAGCGGATCATCATCCACGAAAGCGTCTACGACCGATTCAAGGATATGCTTGTCGCGAGGACCAAGACGCTGGTCGCGGGCGACCCAAAGGACCGGAACACCTTCATTGGCCCGATGATTTCGGAAGGCGAAGCAAAGCGGCTCAAGGGCTGGATCGACGAGGCGGTTGAGGGCGGAGCGAAGCTGCTGTGTGGTGGGCACCGCGCAGGCAATATGCTCGAGGCGACGTTGCTCGAGCATGTCGACCGCGATGCCAAGGCGCTCAACGAGGAAGCCTTCGGCCCGCTCGCGATCCTGCAGAAGTTCTCGCACTTCGACGAAGCGCTCGAAGAGGTGAACCACTCCAAGTTCGGCCTTCAGGCGGGGATTTTCACCCGTGACCTGTTCAAGATGTTCGATGCGTGGGATCGGCTCGAAGTCGGTGGCGTGGTGATCAACGATGTCCCAAGCTACCGGGTCGATAACATGCCCTATGGCGGGGTGAAGGATTCTGGCCTCGGCCGCGAAGGCATCAAGTTCGCGATGGAGGACATGACCGAGATCCGCAATCTGGTGATCCGGCGGACCTGAGAAGCGCCGCCCCGCGATGAACGGGGCGGCGTTCGCTGCGCTTACTCTTCGTCGTTGTGGTGATGCCCCAGCATCGAAGTGCTGCGCACGATGAGCGATTGATACTCGTCCCAGACGGCCTGCGCCTGCTTTTCGCCACCGGCGATCTCTACCATGGCGGCCCACCACTTCTTGCGATTGGGTGAGCCCGTGTAGGTATATTCGATGGGTCCGTCCTTGAGATCGAATGCGACGATGAAATCCCATTCACCCGTCTGCAAGTGCACGAGATAGGGCATCGGCGTACCCGCGGCCTTGGACGCCTTCTGGAAATAGTTTTCGATTATCTCCTCGGCACGATTGCGTTTGCCGGCTTTGATATCGACCAGCACGACCTCCATGTACTCCGCGTTCTCGCGGATCGTCGGCCCTTCCTCGTGATGTTCGGCAAGCGCTGCTGTCGGAATGGCAGCGAGAATGCTGGCCGCGGTAATGGTGACGAACTTACGCATAGCGGGTCTCCCAACTTGGTTGACCTGGCACTCAAAACTCAGAGCGACCCTGCCAGGCGAAGCGACCTTAGGGAATGGCTACAAAAATTGCGAATCTTGCGTAACCGCTGAGATGCCGGCGGTCCTTAAAGTGCCGCGCCGGCAGTGTGCCTTTTTGAGGGCGTACAACTCAGACCCTCGCCGCAGTCGCGCGACGGACGGCGTAATGGAAATCCAGAGTCAAGTGACCCGGAGGACTTGATGTCAGGGCTTGGGGAGCACCTTCAATTCGTAGGGAACGAAGAGCAGGACCTCGGCGGGGCCGGAGCGCGACCACTGCACTGGTCTATTGAGACCGGTTAACTCGACGGCGTAGCTGTCACCTAGGGCTGCTGCTTGCCGCTGTGCGTCTTCCGCGATTGTGGCAATGATCCGATCTCGGTAGCTGTCAGGATCGACGACCGAGAGCGTCGGGTCGCCCGTCTCTTCCATTTGCGCCCGCCCTACTTCGGGAACAGCCTTGACGAAGCTTCTAATGCGCGCCTGAGCTTGCTCGACCGTTGTACCGGCAAGGGGTGCCTTGATCAGGAATTCAATCTTCTCACTGTCAGGCCTTCGGTCATCCTGCAGCTCAAGTTCCGCCGAATTGGCAACCGTCAATTGGGTGACGATGTATTCGCCCTGCGCCAGTACCACCCCACTCCGGTCAGCCAATTCGATCGCCCGCTTTAGCATAGCGCGGATTTCCGCCTCTCGCCTTTCATCCTCGCGGCTGTCGCCGCGTATGGTGACTTCTTGGATGAGGAAGTCGGCCTTTTGTCGCAGCCCGACCGCAGGCATCCAGTCGGAGTAATCGACTTGATCGATTCGGATCGCAGTAACAATTATTTCCTGACCTTTGAGATCCTGTGCAGTAAGTGGAGCGGATGTTCCGGCGACCAATAGAAGCGCTAGTATCTTTTTCATGCTGTGCTCTCCCGATACGCTGGGATTACCATTGCCGATGAGACCGTCAATCGGTCACGCATCCTCCAGCAGCAGTAATTCGCATTGCACGACCAATCGAGGTGAGGGGAGCAGGCGGTGTTCGACTTCTATTACGTTGGCATCCGCGACAAGCTGGCCGGGGAGCGCGAATTCGTGTTCGGGCAAGGCAGCAACGAAGCGTTCCCCTGCCTCGACAGCGGTGGCGCCCGCGAAGACCAGTGCCAAGCGATGCCGCGCGCCGGCAAAAGTGATGCTGGCCCAGGGCGTCTCGCTGTGGCTGATGAGCTGCGCGTGATGCTCGGCCAGCTGCAACACGGCGGCTCGCAGGCGATCAGTCACGGTGCGGCGGGGGCGAGCGGGACGCAGAGTGCGCCCTTCAACCGACATGTGTGGTCTCCTTGTTCGCTTCGCTGCGTGCAGCCTCGAAGCCTTCCATGAATCCACGAATGCGTTGCTCGGTGCGGTCGCGCGGCTCGCGCCCCATCCTGAGGTCCAGCACGAAGCGTGGGTCGTGTGCCGCGAGGCGGCCGAACTTTGTGGGGGGCATTTCATGGTGACGCAGGAATTTCTCGATCGAACGGATCAACATGCGGAGTCTCCCCAAGCGTTTGCAGGAAAAGGCGATTCGTGCCTTGAGTTCTTCATTTGTTCCATCCCAAATCCTACTTGTCTAGGAAAAATCCTATGCTATAGGAATTGGCATGGAAGACCTCTCGAAAGACGAGCGGAATGCCCGGGTGCGTTTGCAGGATCTGGTCCGGGAAAGCGGCGCCAGCCTTGCGGGCCTGTCGCGCCTGATCGGGCGCAACCCGGCCTATCTCCAGCAATATGTCACCCGGGGAAGCCCGCGGCATCTGGACGAACCCGACCTACGCCGGATTGCGGAGTTTCTCGGGGTCGCGCCCCAGGCGATCGAGACGCGCCGTTTCAACGAATTTCGGTACCATGCCTCCTTGCAGCACCGAGCCTCGCCCCTGGACGATTGGATCGATGTTCCACGGCTTCCGCTCGATGCTTCGGCGGGACCAGGCGCGTTTTCGGCGGAGGAAATTTCCTTCGACCATTTCCGTTTCAGCCGCCGGTGGTTGCGCGAGATGGGGTTGGAAGGGGCGGACCTTTCGGCAATCCGAGTAGAGGGCGACAGCATGGAGCCGTTGTTGCGCAGCGGTGATGAAATCTTCGTCGATCGCAACAAACGCGCGGGAGAAGGCATTCACGTCGTCCGCATCGGTGATGCGTTGCATGTGAAGCAAGTCCAGGCGCGTGGTCCGGGTCGTGTCGCACTGATCAGCGCCAATGACGCCTATGCTCCGATCGAGCTTGCCCTCGACGATATCGAGGTGATTGGTCGCGTCGTGTGGAAGAGTGGGCGCGTCTGAGCGTCGTCCTAGGACGGCATTCGGCGATAGTCCTCGCTGCGCAATGTCAGCAGGTAATTTGCAATCTCTTCAACATCCGCTGCATCGAGCTCAACATCCATGACATCGGGATAATTGTGGGCATCGCTGAGATAGGCGACCAGCGTGTCGTGCGTAAGCCCGTGCGTATTCGCAATATCCACGAAGCTGGGTGCGCGCGCGAGGGGAGAGAGTTCGTCGCGGCGGATGGCATGACAGCTTGAACAGGTTGTTGCGACCAATGCAGGGATTCCAGTCTCGCTCGCGTCCGATTGTGTGGGGGCAGGGGCAGACGCGACTTCGTTTGCTTGGCAAGCGGTGAGCGCAAGAAGCGCGAGGGCCAGGACTGAACGCATCTGCAAGACCTTTGAATCGATCATCTTGATCGGGCCTATCGCGTGGCCTTGGGTGGCGCAATGGTGATCGGGCACCTAGTTCTGCGCGGAGTTCCGTCTGCCACCAGCTCAAGCTGCCCCGCCTCGCTGCTTGACTCGCCATTCCAGCCATCGCATCCGCCGCGCATGGTTCGATACGTTGCCTCCGCAGTCCAGCAAGGCCCCTGCCCGAAAATGGCGGCGGGTTCCTGCGCGCCTGTGTGCTGACGCTTTCGACCAACAGCCACAGACGACCGAACACCCCGCCCGGTCGGCGGGGTTTTTCGTGCCGGTCGGGCGCAATCCATAAGGAAGGACTGCCCCGATGACCATTTTCGCTACCGAAGCCGATTTCGCCGATCTCGCCGGCCGAGTGCTGGCAACCAGCTTGCCGCATGAAGCCTGGACCCACGAGGCGCATTTTGCCCTTGCGCTTTGGGCGCTGCGATACATGCCGGAAAAAGCGGATCCCGAATGCTTCCGCTCGATCATCATTGGCCTCAATGAAGCGCACGGGACGGCCAACACGGACAGTTCGGGCTATCACCACACGATCACTGTTGCCTCATTGCGCGCGACCGCCGCTTGCCTTGCTGAGCGCCCGGAAACTCCGCTCTCCACCGTCTTGAGCCTCATGATGGCTGGCAAGTTCGGCCGGTCGGACTGGATTCTCGCGCATTGGTCACGAGAGCGGCTGTTCAGCGTTGCGGCAAGGCGTGGCTGGATAGAGCCCGACCTTGCGGACCTGCCTTTCTGACCGATGACCAGTTAGTGCTGGTGCCGCAGTGACATGATGTAGTCACGAACCAGCACCGCCTTCTCCTCGGGCAGCTGGATGCGCATCTGGCCCGCGACATCATGGCCATCACTGAAGAATTCGCGCAGGGTGACCGGGGTGAAGCCCATATCATTGGCCACGAACTCGAACGAGGGCGCGCGTGGGTTGGGTGATTCGGTCCCGGGCCTGACGGCATGGCATCCGCTGCACTGTTCTTCGACGAATGCGATAGCGTCGGCATGTGACGACGGCGGCGGTGCTTCGTCGGTGACGGTCGTGCAGCCAAGTATGAGCGCGAGTAGTGGAAGTGCAGCAAAGCGGGTCATGAGCCAAGTTTAGCCCTTGGGTCAGGCATGCGCAATCGATGGCCCCGCGAACTCGCGCTTGCGGGCTGGCCGCATTCTCCCCACAATCGGTTGCATGACAGAACCCACTACCCAGCCGCCGATGAAAGCCGGAATCGTTCCGGTGACCCCGCTCCAGCAGAATTGCTCGCTGATCTGGTGCACCAAGACGATGAAGGGCGCGCTGGTCGATCCGGGCGGTGATCTGGCGAAATTGCGCGCAGCAATCGCGCAGACCGGAGTGACGATCGAGAAACTGCTCGTCACGCATGGCCATATCGATCACTGCGGCGAGACGGGCATCCTGGCCAAGGAACTCGGCGTGCCGATTGAAGGGCCGCATGAGGCAGATCGGTTCTGGATCAGCCGCCTCGACGAAGACGGCGCACGCTACGGCGTGAACGGGCAGGTGTTCGAACCCGATCGCTGGCTGCAGGATGGCGATACGGTTACCGTGGGCGAGCTTGAACTCGAAGTCATCCATTGTCCCGGGCACACGCCTGGGCACGTGGTCTTCTTCCACCGTCCGTCCAAGTTCGCGATCGTTGGCGACGTGCTGTTTCAGGGCAGCATTGGGCGCACCGATTTCCCGATGGGGAACCATCAGGACCTGATCGATTCGATAACGCAGAAGTTGTGGCCGCTGGGTGAGGACGTGACCTTCATTCCCGGTCACGGCCCCACCAGCACCTTTGGTCGGGAGCGCAAGACCAACGCCTTTGTCAGCGATTACGCGCTGGGCTGAAGGTCTGCTGTCCCGAGTCGCGATTTACATCACGCCCATCGCAATCAGCGTGGCGGTCACCGCCAGGCCGAGCTGGGTCAGCATCGTGACGATTACCCCGATCGACCGCCCCTTGGCGAGCGCGCCGCCATCCATGCCCAGCCCGTGTGCTACGCGCGCAAGCATGTAGACCGCCACGACCCAGGTGAGCCACTCGCCGCCCTTGGACGACAGCTCGATCGCTGCGACAAGGATCAGCACGAAGGCTGTATTCTCTACGAAGTTCAGCTGCGCTCGCATCCGCGCGGTCAGCGGGCCACCGCCGTCGTCGCCGATCGAAACCTTCTGCTTCACCCGCATCTGACCGACACGAATGGCGAGCCAGAGATTGATAATTGCGGCAGCCGCAGCGGCCGTCAGTGTTACTGGCAGAAAAATACCCAAGCGATCCCTCCTCTCGAAAGCGTCTGTGTACAGACCCGGGATGTGCTAGTCGGAGGGGCATGTCGAAGCAACGTGGCTGGTGGTGCCACTTGGCTTGCATCCCCCGCAAAATTCGCTATATCGCCCGCCTTCACCGCCACGGTCGGGAATATTCGGGTTCACGCGCTCTTGTGCGTTGCCGGACCTTCCACTAGGGCGGCCACCGAAATTGTATCGAAATTGTTTGAGGAACAGGTGCCGCCATGGCCGTCCCCAAGAGGAAAGTATCGCCCCACCGCCGCGGCAACCGTCGTGCGCATGATTCGCTGAAGGCAGAGGCCTTCCACGAGTGCTCGAATTGTGGCGAGCTGAAGCGTCCGCACAACCTGTGCACGCACTGCGGCCACTACAACGGACGCGAAATCATCGCCGTCGGTCTCTAAGACCGTAGCCAAGACCCGGAGACGCACATGAGTTTGCCGCGTATCGCTGTTGATGCGATGGGCGGCGACGAAGGCGTGCGCGTGATGGTCGAAGGCGCCGCGCTTGCGCGTCGGCGCCACGACAAGTTCAAGTTCCTGCTGGTCGGTGATGAGGCGCGCATCAAAGCGGCGCTCGAGAATCATCCCGGCATGTCGGGCGCATCCGAGATACTCCATTGCGATGATGTGATCGCGGGCGACGAGAAGCCTTCGAAAGCGCTACGTCGTGCCAAGACCACCAGCATGGGCCTCGCCGTCGATGCGGTGAAGCAGGGCCATGCCGGTGCCGCCGTCTCGGCCGGCAATACCGGTGCGCTGATGGCGATGAGCAAGCTGGCGCTGCGTACTATGCCCGGGCTCGATCGCCCGGCGCTCGCGGCACTGCTGCCGACACTCGGCGAAGATGACGTCATCATGCTCGATCTTGGTGCGAATCGGGATTGCGACGCCCGCAACCTTGTGCAGTTCGCGATCATGGGCGCAGCCTATTCACGTATCGTGACCGGGCGCGAACGTCCGCGCGTGCGCTTGCTCAACATCGGGACAGAAGAAACCAAGGGCACCGAGGATATCCAGGCCGCGGCCGAGGCATTGCGTGCCGCCACCGGTCTCGCGATGGACTTCGAAGGCTATGTCGAGGCCGACAAGATCAATCGCGGCGAATGCGACGTAGTCGTTTGTGACGGTTTCTCGGGCAATATCGCGCTCAAGGCGATCGAAGGTGCGGCGCGCTTCGTCACCGACCTGCTGCGCAGCGCGTTCACCTCCAGCCTGCGCTCGAAGATCGGTTTCCTCGTCTCGCGCCCTGCGACTGAACTGCTGCGTCACCATCTCGATCCAAACAATCACAATGGCGCGGTTTTCCTGGGCCTGAATGGTGTTGTGGTGAAGAGCCACGGTAGCGCCAATGCCAAGGGCGTTGCCAATGCGGTAGAAGTCGCAGCGCGACTGCTCGAAGATGATATTCTCAACCGCATCCGTCACGATCTGGGCGAAGTGGGCACAGAAGGGTTGGTCGCTAAGTGATCCGTTCGGTTATCCGGGGTACCGGTTCGGCACTGCCCGAACGCTGCGTCAGCAATGCCGAAATGGCGCAGATGGTCGATACCTCGGATGAATGGATCGTCGAGCGGACCGGCATCCGCCAACGCTATATCGCTGGTGAGGGTGAAACCACTTCAACGCTGGCTACAGCCGCAGCTCGCGCCGCTCTTGAAGCGGCGGGAATGGATGCGAGCGAGATCGGTCTGATCGTGCTGGCAACGGCAACCCCGGATCATACCTTCCCGGCCACGGCGACGCAGGTCCAGGCCGCGCTTGGTTGCGGCGGCGGGATCGCCTTCGACGTCCAGGCGGTCTGTTCTGGCTTTCTCTATGCCCTGACTACGGGCGATGCGATGCTGCGGACCGGCATGGCGAAGAAGGCACTGGTGATCGGCGCGGAGACTTTCAGCCGTATCCTCGATTGGGAAGATCGCACTACCTGCGTGCTGTTTGGCGATGGCGCGGGTGCGGTGGTTCTGGAAGCGCAGGATGTTGCGGAAGACGGCCCGGGGATTATTGCCAGCCGCCTGCACGCCGAAGGCGCACACTGTGACATGCTATTCGTTGATGGCGGCCCGTCGACGACGGGCACTGTTGGCAAGCTGCGGATGAAGGGGCGCGAGGTCTTCCGGCATGCCGTGGTAAACCTTGCGGACGTACTTAAGGAAGTCCTTGAAGACACGGGGTTAAGTTCGGCGGATATTGACTGGGTGGTGCCTCACCAGGCTAATGCCCGGATCCTCGACGCGACTGCGCGCAAGCTGAACCTGCCCGCCGAAAAGGTTGTGGTCACAGTCGATCAACACGCCAATACCTCGGCCGCGTCGGTGCCGCTTGCGCTCGATGTTGCGGTGCGCGACGGGCGCATCAAGCCAGGCGATTTGGTCATGTTCGAGGCCATGGGCGGGGGCTTCACCTGGGGCGCTTCGCTGGCCCGCATGTAAGGTCGGTCGAAAAAACCAACGTCAACATTGCGATTCGCGCGACAAACCCTTAGTTTGTCAGACGAACTTCACTCAGGGTCGCACCGGGGGAAGGGAAATGGATAACATGCGCTCCGTTGGCACGTTGACCCGTGCAGACCTCGCCGAAACGATCAACCGCAAGATGGGCCTGTCGCGTGCCGAATCGCTCGACATGGTCGAAGCGATCTTGGGGAAGATGTGTGACGCGCTGGCGGCCGGTGAGAATGTGAAGATCTCGGGCTTCGGCAGCTTCGTGCTGCGCGACAAGAAGGAACGGATCGGCCGCAACCCCAAGACCGGGGTCGAGGTGCCGATCACGCCCCGCCGGGTGATGACGTTCCGGGCGAGCCAGCTGCTCAAGGAACGCATTGCCAACGGCTGAGGCCAGGGGAACGCAAGGCATGGCGGTATTCGACGACGGCAAGGACGAAGGCGCGCTGCGCACGATCGGCGAGGTAGCCAAGGCCACCGGGATCAAACCCCATGTCCTGCGTTATTGGGAACAGCAGTTCCCGATGCTCAAGCCGCTCACTCGTAGCGGTGGTCGCCGGTATTACCGGACTGAAGATGTGGCACTGGTCGAAACTATCGATCGGCTCGTCAATCGCGAGGGTTATACGCTCAAGGGGGCCAAGGCAGCGCTGAAGAGTGGTGCCGCGGACGAGGTCGCGAGCCAATCTACGCCGGCACCACGGGCACCAGCAGCTGAAACACTATCGGTTGGGGATGACGTTCTGCTGCGTCTCAAATCGATCCGCGACGAACTCAAGCGCGCGCTCGCAGCCTGACCTAGGTCAGATTCTGGCAGCGCCCAGTTCTTCTAGCCAATGACCCAACTGCGTGCGCAGCACGTGGCTGCGCATTGATGGACTGAGGTCCTCGTCCAGCACTTCCAGTACTTCGAACGCCAGGTCTTCATCGCCGCCCGCGTTCCACGCCGCCTGCAGCGCGCGATGCGGGTTGCCGCCCTGTCTGAGCGTGAACCACACGCGGTTGCGGATCGTTGAAAGATCGGGGGCGCTTCCGACCCAGACCTGGCCGGACGCAAGGCTGCGGATCGCGTAGATACCGCTTTCGATCATTCGATCCTTGTACGCCGTGATCGCTGCCTTGCGATGCTGGGTTTTCATGAGTCGCGTCCTTTCGGGTCGATCGCTCATAGCGAGGGCACAGACATTTCACAATATTACCCGGATAAATGTTGACTGCCAGAAATTTACCCGGGTAATGGAGGGTATGGCCAACTCCCTTTCTCAACTCTGCACTGCCTTTGTCGGTGACCGCCAGATCGCCAGTGGGCCGCTTGTCGAGGTGGTGATGGCGATCATGACCCGTCCGGGTGATGGGGCACATGATCCGGTGCTTGTTTTCGACGATGCCAACGGGCGCGTGGTCGACCTCGACCTGAGGGGGACGCCGGCAGATGCCATCAGGCGGCTGGCTGAGACTGAATCTCTGAAGGCTAAGACGGCAGAGACTCGTCAGGTGGCCAAGCCGCGCAGACGCGGTCGCCCCAAGCTTGGTGTCGTCCCGCGCGAAGTCACTCTGCTTCCGCGCCAGTGGGAATGGCTCGCAGCCCAGCCCGGCAGTGTGTCGCAGGTGCTGCGCAAGCTTGTCGACGAGGCGCGCCGTGCCGATGGCGGCTTGGCGCAGCGTGCAGCGCAGGAGAGGGCCTATCGTTTCCTATCGGCGAAGGCTGGCGATCTTCCCGGCTATGAAGAGGTGATCCGCGCATTGTTCGCAGGCGACAGGGCGGGGTTTGACGAACGCATGGAATCCTGGCCGCAGGATATGCGCAACTACGCGTTAAGGCTTGCCGGAGCTTAGACCCGCCGCCCTAGCTGAACATCCTAATCCCTTACTTAGGAGTCTAGGCGACAGCCGCGCCGAACAGCTTTCCGACAAGCGCGGTTACGACCATCGCCATTGCCCCCCAGAAGGCAACGCGCAAAACTGAGGGAACTGTCGGGGCGCCTCCAGCTCGGGCGCCAAGCGCGCCCAAGACCGCAAGACAGACCAGTGAAGCAACTGCGACCGACGGGACCATCATGTCCATTGGCGCCAAGGGCACCACCAGCAGCGGCGCTGCGGCACCGGCAGTAAATGTCAACGCGGAGGCCATGGCGGCCTGCAGCGGTCGGGCTGTTGTTATCTCGGAAATGCCGAGCTCGTCGCGGGCGTGCGCCGCGAGGGCGTCGTGCACCATCATCTGCTTTGCGACGAGCGCTGCAGTCTCCGGATCAACACCCCTGTCCTCATAGACCTTGGCCAGTTCCTTGTGTTCGAAATCGCCGTCGGTCGCGAGCTCTGCCGTCTCCCGCGCAAGGTCGGCCTTCTCGGTATCCGCCTGCGAACTGACAGAGACATATTCGCCCGCCGCCATCGACATGGCCCCCGCAAACAGCGAAGCCATGCCCGCGACGAGAATCTCGCTGCGACCGGTGCCCGCGGCGGCAACGCCGACGATTAGACTGGCGGTGGAAACGATACCGTCGTTTGCGCCCATCACTGCCGCCCTCAGCCATCCGATCCGTGATGTCGCGTGGGCTTCGATATGTTTGTGCAGACGGCTCATCGCCGGATCCCTTTCATAAACTCGCTTGGTCCGATGCGGCGGGTGGGAACCCTCATTCCGCCGCGAGCAATTCCTCGGCGCCGCCGAGGTCGACGCTGACCAGGCGACTTACGCCCTTCTCGATCATCGTTACGCCGAACAGGCGGTGCATGCGGCTCATGGTCACGGCATTGTGCGTGACGATCAGGTAGCGCGTGTCGGTCTCGCGGACCATCGCATCGAGCAGGTCGCAGAAACGGTCGATATTGGCATCGTCGAGCGGCGCGTCGACTTCGTCGAGCACGCAGATCGGTGCGGGATTGGTCAGGAACAGCGCGAAGATCAGCGCGGTCGCGGTCAGCGCCTGCTCGCCGCCCGACAGCAGGGTAAGCGATTGCAGCCGCTTGCCCGGCGGCTGAGCGAAGATTTCAAGACCCGCCTCCAGCGGATCGTCGCTGTCGACGAGCGCGAGATGCGCCTCGCCACCTTCGAACAGGCGAGTAAAGAGGCGGCGGAAATGGGTGTCGACTTGCTCGAAAGCGGTGCGCAGTCGTTCGCGGCCTTCGCGGTTGAGGCTGCCGATTGATCCGCGCAAGCGGCTTACTGCTTCGCGCAGTTCGGCCTGCTCTTCGGCATTGGCGCCATGTTCACTCTCGATCCGCTCCAATTCTTCGGCGGCGACGAGATTGACCGGGCCGATGCGCTCGCGGCTGGCCGTGAGGCGATCCATCTCCACGCTTTCGGCCTCGGCACTACCGATCTTGGTCTCATCGAAGGCAAAACGCTCTGCGAGCAACGGTGGTGGGCACTGGAAGCGCTCACCTGAGATGCGCGCCATCTCGATCCGTCGGCCGTCCTGGCTTTCCGCCCGGGCAGCCAGCCCGGCGCGGCTTTCGCGCGCTTCGGCCAATGCCTCGTTGGCGGTGGCGAAAGCACGTTCCGCGGCCTGCGCAACCCCGTTTGCCGCCGCGACTGCCGCCTCGGCTTCGGCGAGTTCCTTGCCCAGGCGTTCGCGTACCACGTCGCCTTGTTCGATCTCGCGCAACAGGCCTTCGGGCTTGGCGGCGACGACGGCGCGTTCCTGCTCGATCTCCTCGGCGCGGATCTCCATGTCCGAAAGACGCCGGGCGGCATCACCCGAACGGGCCTGCCATCCGGCCATGTCGCTTCGCTGGGCGCTCGTACGTTCGCGCGCGACCGCAAGCGCCTGGTCATGCGCGGCAAGTTCCGCCGCCCGTGCCTGCAGCAGCGATCGCGCGGCTTCGTTCTGCGCCCGCGCAGCCTCAAGCGTGGCCCGCCCGGCTGCCGGATCGGGCAGAGCGTCACGCTTGGCCTCAGCGGTCGCCACCTCCGCCTGGGTGGCCGTGATTACCTCGTCTTGCTCGCGCTCGGCACGAGCGAGTTCCTCGAGCTTTGCGGCAAGCCGCTCACGCGCCGCCTCGGCCTGGTCGAGGGCGCGCAATGCCTGCCGTTCTGCCTCGGCTGCAGCGGCCAAGTCACGCTCGGCGGAGACCAGGTCACGCTGGAGCTGGGACAGTTCGGTACTCGCCGTATCGAGTGCGGCCTGCGATTGTTCGGCGGCTTCGCGCAATGCAGGGAGTTGGGCTTCGAGATCGGCAAAGCGGTTGTCTGCCTCGAGCCGGGCCGCTTCAGCAGAGCCTTCGCCCCGGACTACCAGACCGTCCCAACGGCGCAGCTGGCCCGCCAGTGTGACCAGCGCGTGCCCCGGTGCAAGTGTGCGGCCGTCATCGGTCTCGGCGACGTGGACCAATGCGAGCAAGGCGCGCAGCTCATCGGGGGCGCTTTCGACATGTGCGGCAAGGCCGCCCTCGACTGGTGCGGGGGCAGCTGCGCCCGTCCAATACCGTCCCTCAGCATCGCCATCAGGCGCACCAAGCAGTGCTCGACCGTCGCGACCCAGTGCGGCCGCGACCGCGTGCTCGTAGCCCTTGGCTGCGCGGACACCGTCGATCGCCTGTTTGCGTCCGCTGCGCTTTTCCGCGGCGCGTTCGCGGGCGTCACGGTCGCGCTTGAGTGCGTCCCATTCACGCTGGACGCCCGATAGTTCGGCCTTGGCTTCGGCGAGGGTGGTCGATGCCTCGTCGCGCAAGGCCTGCAGCTCTGTCTTGCGAGCCTGCATGGCATCGAGGCGGGTGCGTTGGGTGGCCAAGGTGGCGGTCGCGGTGGCCAGCGTGGCCTTTGCAGCGTCGACATCGGCCCCGGGGTTTTCGCTTGCCAGCGCAGCACGCTGTTCCGCCATGCGACGACCCTCAGCCTCGACGCGATCAAGCCGGGTGCGAGCCTGCGCGATCTCGGCTTCGGCGACGCGCCATTCGGCCTCCACACCCGCATTGTCCGCGGTGGCCTTGGCCAGCGACAGTTCGGCAGCGCGGCTGGCTTTCTCGGCATCGTCATAGGCCCGTTCGAAGCCTGGGCGCTTGGTTTCGTCTTCAGCCAGCGCTTTCTCGCTCGCTGCCAGTTCGCGTTCGAGCCGCGAGAGCGCTTCGGCAGCATCCTTGGTCAGGCGATCGGCTTCGCCGCGATCCGCCTCCAGCCGCGCCTTCTGTCGGTCGAGGTCGGCGAGCCGCTCTTCCGCCGCCTCGAGCTGGCTGGTGAGGGTTGCCATGCGGTGGCCATGCGCTGTGGCATCGTCGCGCCGGTCGGCATGCTCGTCCCGCGCCTCGGCGAGCGCTTCCGCAGCCGCGCGCTGTGCCTTTTGCGCTTCGTCGGCGGCCCTCTGCATTTCTGCGACCCGCGCCTCGGCTGCCTGCGCGGCTTGCTTGGCTTCTTCGGCCGCCGCGGCCGCATCGCGCCAGCGCGCGAAGACCAAGCGCGCCTCTGCCGTGCGGATTTCGTCGGACAGCTTGGTATAGCGTTCCGCCTGCTTGGCCTGACGGCGCAGCGAGGCGATCTGGCTGTCCAGCCCAGCCATGATGTCTTCGAGCCGTTCGAGGTTGGTCTCGGTCTGGCGTAGCTTGCTTTCCGCATCGCGACGGCGGACGTGCAGGCCGGCAATGCCAGCCGCCTCTTCCAACATCATACGCCGTTCCTGCGGCTTGGCGGCGATGACCTGGGCGATCTTGCCCTGGCTGACCAGCGCCGGGCTGTGTGCTCCGGTCGCCGCATCGGCAAAGATCAGCGCGACGTCCTTCGCCCGAACGTCCCGACCGTTGAGGCGATACGCGGAACCGGCGCCGCGTTCGATCCGCCGCACGACCTCGAGTTCCTCGCCCTCGTCATCGGCGCCGTGCAGGACGACCTCGGCAAAATCGCGCTGCGGGCGGCTTTGCGTACCGGCGAAGATGACGTCTTCCATTCCGCCCGAGCGCATGGATTTGGGCGAGTTTTCGCCCATGACCCAGCGAATCGCTTCGAGCAGGTTGGACTTCCCGCAGCCATTGGGGCCGACGACGCCCGTCAGCCCCGGCTCGATATGCAGCGTGGCAGGTTCGACGAAGCTCTTGAAGCCGCTCAATCGGAGCTTCGAGATGCGCATCGTCGGCTCAGGCCCCCCAGCCGCCCCGACGCCTTAGCGGGCGCCGGCGCGCTGGAGAATGGGTTCTAGCGCTGACCAGGTGTTGGCTTCGACCGTCTGTCCGTTGAGCACGAAGGTCGGGGTTCCGGAAATCTTGAACTCGTTCGCATATTTCTGCGTCAAGTCGGCATCTTCCTGAAGCTTGGCCGCATCGGCAAGGCACGAGCGTGCCTGGTCTTCGGAAAGACCGCGCTGAGCGAAGAATTCGAGATAGCCCATCTGTTCGGCGGCGACCACGAAGCGTTGTTCGATCGGAAGCCGCATCGCGGCTTCGAAGGCAGCCTGGTTCGAGGTGAGTGGCGCCATGATCTCCTCGTGGCTCTTCCACACCTGGTCGGCCAGCGGCACGATAGCTTCGACAGTCCCGCACTTGGTCAGACGGCCAAGCAGCAAGTCGATCGGGCCGTGGATCGCGAACTGACGTACTTCGAAGCTGACGCGACCAGAATTGACGTAGTCGTTGAGCAATTCGTCCGAGCCTTCGATCCCGAAGCGGGCGCAGGTCGGGCAGGTGAGCGAACCGTATTCGATCAGCTTGAGCGGCGCATCGGGGTTGCCGACCAGTGTTCCGCCTTCGGGAGTGGCCATCGCCTTGTCGATCCACTGCGTACCTTCGGGGGCTGGGATTGCAGCGATCGCATCGCCTTCCAGCTTGGCCGTGTCATCTGCACCCGCACCGCAGGCGGCAAGTGCCAGGGCGAATGGGGCGGCGAGGGCGAAACGGAAGGTCTTGGTCATCTGGATCCTCGTGTCTGTACAGGGAAGGCTAGAGCAGGGGGTGATGCGAATGAAAGGCGGAAGGGGGGGTATCCACAGGGCTTTCCCCCGGATTCCGGCGTTTCAAGCTCGTCAGAGGGCCTCGTCGAGCTGGGGGCGAAGGACTTCCCACGCATGGGTCCCATCGAGTAGTTTACCGTCGAGCACGAAGCTGGGAGTGCCCTGCAGGCCATATTTGGTCACGTCGGCACGCGAAGTGCTGGCGATCTCCTGGGCCTTGCCCTCGTCCGCCAGGCATTTTTCTGCTTCGATGCGGCTGTAACCGCGGCTTTCCATGATCTCGTAAAAGCCAAGGTCGCTCGCGATCGCTTGGAAGCGCGCGGCGAGTGTGCCGAATTGCCAACGCGACTGTTGTGCCTGCGTGGTCTGACGCGCCTTCTCGATCCATTGCGGATAGCGTGATGTGAACGCTTCGTGGTTGAGAGCGAATTTCTTCGGATCGCCACATTGGGTGAGCAGTGCCGCCGTCAGATCCACCGGATCGCGGATCAAGTGACGAATCTCGTAGTTCATTCTGCCGGTGGGGATGTAGAACAGCTTGAGCGCACCATCGCCCTCGCGCGCGAAATCGGCGCAGTGCGAGCAGGTGTAGCTCATGAATTCAATAAGCTTTACCGGGGCATCGGGATTGCCCAGCAGGTGGCCGCCCTCGGTCTCGGTGACTGTCGCAATCCAGTTGCCGCGCTTGGGCGCTGGATTGTCCTCTGCACTGGCGCCAAGCGCCATGGCGCCGGCCGCAAGGAGGAGGATGGATTTGAGCAGACCCGCTTTCATCTTCACCTGGTATCGTTCCCGTCGTCTTGGTCACCGAAGCTGCGCGCGAGCGATTCGAGCACCGCACGCAATTCGGGATCGCCGATATCGCGCAGACTGTCGCCCAATTCCATCGGAATCGGCTTGAGCGACGGCGGCGCTTTGGGAGGGTCCCTGCCGGGCGGTGGCTTAACCTCACCTTGCCGCAGCTTGATCCGCGCGACGGCGCGATAGCCGAAGAAGCGGTTTACCCGTTCTGCGATTTCCGGGAGGATCTGCTGCACCAGCGGGGCATGGGCGGGCAGCACGACAAGATGCATGATCCCTTCGGATTTCTCGCCGGGCGGAAAGCGGATCATTTCCGGGGTGCAGACGCGGGCATGGGTTTCGCCGACGATTTCGGGCCAGCGGCTCACCACTGAGCTCTGCACGAATCCGAAGCGGCGGAATGCGCTGCGCCCGATCTGTGGCATCAGATCGCTGATCGGCTTGGCCGCACCTCCGCGCTGCCTTTCGTAGGGCTTGGCGCCCTTTGCGCGCTTCGGTTTGCTCTCGTCCCGTTCCATTGCGTCTGGGCCCATGCCATAGGCGGGGCGTGACCGCCACCGTCTCCGACTTGCTTCTCGACTGGTACGATGCGCATGCCCGCGATCTGCCATGGCGTGCGAGGCCGGGTCACGCGCCGCCAAGCGATGGCTCCTGGCCCTATCGCGTCTGGCTGTCCGAGGTCATGTTGCAGCAGACCACGGTTGCAGCGGTGAAGCCCTATTTCGCCGCCTTCACCCAACGTTGGCCGAGTGTCGAGGCACTGGCCGCAGCCCAAGAAGAGGACGTCATGGCGGCCTGGGCGGGGCTGGGGTATTACTCGCGGGCCCGCAATCTGGTGAAATGCGCGCGGGCGGTAGCCGAACTCGGCGGTTTCCCGACGAGCGAGGAGGAACTGCGCAAACTGCCGGGACTGGGTGCCTATACTGCGGCCGCAGTCGCCGCGATTGCCTTTGGCGAACGCGCGGTAGTGGTCGATGCCAATGTCGAACGCGTGGTCGCAAGGCTGTTCGCGATCGAAGAGCCTCTGCCCGGCGCACGCAAAGCGATCCGCAACCATGCCGAGCGCATCACTCCGGCCCGGCGGGCAGGCGATTTCGCCCAGGCGATGATGGATTTGGGGTCGGGGATATGCACCGCGCGCGATCCGAAATGCCTGCTATGCCCGCTTGCAAGCCAATGCGTGGGCCGCCACGCGGGCGATCCGGCTCGGCTGCCGATCAAGGCACCGAAGAAGGCGAAGCCCTTGCGCCAGGGCCGTGCATTCTGGGCCGAACGCCATGATGCGGTCTGGCTGGTCCGGCGGGAGGGGAAGGGCATGCTCGGCGGGATGCGTGCCTTGCCCGATGACGGTTGGAGTGCGCGCAGCAATGGGGCAGGCGGGCCGAAGGGGGAAACGCTGGGCCTCGTTCGGCACGGTTTCACTCACTTCGACCTCGAGCTTTCGGTCGAACAGGTTGCCGAACCATTTGGCGACGGCGAATGGTGGCCGCTTGAGGAGCTTGACAGTGCGGGCCTGCCGACGCTGTTCGCCAAGGCCGCGCGGCTAGCGCTTGCGCGCTAAATAATTCCGCCGCCGAGGCTGAGCCTGATCGCGGCGATGACCAGCACTACCAGGCAGAAGTTGCGCCCGCCGTTGCTCGACGAGAGCGCTCCCAGTCCCGCCCCGGCCACGGCGAAGGGCAGGGCAATCCAGTTGCCCCAGCCGAGCAACGGGATCGACGAAGGAATGGCGATGACCAGGGCGACAAGGCCCAGCAGGATCGAGATCAGGTTGAACATGTGTCTTATCTAGATAAGACAGTATGGAATTGCAACAGTTTCACTTCGCAATTGACCGTTCAGCATGGCTCCACCACTAATGCGCCGCCCACACCGGAGAGGAAATTCATGGCCTATCGCAGTTTCGAATCCCCCCAATTGTCGCGTCGCGCCCTGTTGCGTTCGGGCGCCTGGCTCACCGCCGGGGCAACGCTGGCCGGGGGGCCGCTGTCCAGCCTCGCACTGGCGCGCGAATCCACTTCCGTCTGGCCCGCGGTGACCTCTCTGGTTGAGAATTATGCCGGTTCGCGCAAGGTCGCGAACATGGTCGCCACGCTGGGCTGGGGCGACAAGGCTGCACAGGTCATATCGCAGGGTACCCTGGCCATCGGCGGCGCTACCAAGGCCGGACCCGACAGCCTTTATCGCATCTATTCCATGACCAAGCCGATCACCGGCATGGCCGCGATGATCCTGGTGGACGAGGGTAAGATTGGCCTCGATCAGCCGCTCGCGGAGGTCCTTCCGGCCTATTCGGAGATGATGGTCCAGAAGACCTATGACGGCTCGGTCACCGACCTTGTTCCGGCCGAACGCCCGATCACCATGCGCATGCTGCTGACCCACACGGCGGGCCTGGGATATGGCATCGTCCAGAAGGGGGCGATCAAGGATCTCTACGAAGACCAGGGACTGATCCCCGGCCAGGTTAGCCGCTTGCCTATTCCCGGCCTTGGCCGCGGCAAACCCGTGCATGGCCTCGATGTCTTCGCCGATCGGCTGGCCAAGGCGCCGCTGGTGCTGCAGCCCGGCACCAAGTGGAGCTATTCGGTCGGACTCGATCTGATGGGCCGCGTGATCGAGGTGGTCAGCGGGCAAAGCTTCGATGCTTTCCTCAAGGAGCGCATTTTCGATCCGACCGGGATGACCAGCACCTGGTTCACCGTTCCGGAGAGCGAAGTCGGTCGCCTGACGACCAATTACGGCATCCTTAACGGTACGCCGCTGCCGATGGATCCGGCGGCAAGCTCGATCTACCTCGACGTTCCGGCCTTCCCGATGGGCGGCGCGGGACTCGTCTCCAGCCCACGCGATTACGACCGATTCCTCGAAATGCTGCTCGGCTACGGTGTGATCGACGGCAAGCGAGTGATCAGCGAGGCGGCGGTGCGCGTCGGTACGTCCAACCTGCTGCCCGAATCCGCCACGACCAAGGGGACCTGGGTTGAAGGCCAGGGCTTCGGAGCTGGCGGGCGATCGAACGATGGTGCCTATGGCTGGGGCGGTGCCGCCGGCACGGTCGCTTTCGTCAGCTACAAGGCCGGTCTGCGCGCGAACATGATGACCCAATACATGCCGTCAGATGCCTATCCGCTGCATGCTGCCTTCCCCGAAGCGGTCCTTGCCGACCTTGCTGCGATGACTGGCGCGTGAGTTCAGGCATGCTGTCGTTCACCGGATCACGCCTCGACCGCGCAGATCACGTCCGCGCCGACCCAGACCAGTTGGCCGGATACATGAACTGGAAGGCGCGGCTGCTCGCGCTGGACGGGTTGATGCCTTCGCTCGACGATGAAGGGCGCCTGGCCTGGGGCACGCTGGCCGATGCCGCCGAAGATGCCGAGCTGTGCTTCCTCGGCATCGAAAATGGGAAGGCCTGTTTCGCCGCCGTCCCGCCGCGCGGCGATGCTTCCCCCCGCATGGCAAATCCGCAGTTGTGGTCGCTCATGGCGACGTTGCAACACGAAGACCTCGCGTTGTACGGCGGGGCGCGCAGCCTGGTCGATTGGCACGCGCGACACCGCTTTTGCGCACAATGTGGAGGTTCCACCGTGATCGCCAAGGGCGGGTGGCAGCGCAATTGCGAGGCCTGCGGCACCCAGCACTTCCCGCGCACCGATCCGGTCACGATCATGCTGGTCGAGCACGAAGGCCGGCTGATGCTGGGCCGTGGGCTCGGTTGGCCCGAAGGGCGCTTTTCCGCGCTGGCAGGCTTTGTAGAGCCGGGCGAGAGCATCGAGGAAGCGGTTGCACGCGAGGTCTTCGAAGAGGCCGGCGTACGTGTGCGCGACGTGACCTATATCGCCAGCCAGCCATGGCCTTTTCCCAGCCAATTGATGATCGGGTGTCACTCTTTCGCCGATAGCGACGAACTGGACATTGATACCACCGAGATGGCCGAGGTGGTTTTCTTCACTCGCGACGAGGTGAAGGACGCGCTGGCGGGGAACGGTCCCTTCGTGGCTCCGCCGACGCATGCTATAGCGCATCACTTGATGCATTGGTGGGTAAGAAAATGAGCGAAGCAAGAACCCTGCGTATCGACATCTGGTCCGACGTCATGTGCCCCTGGTGCCTGGTCGGCTGGGGTAATTTGCAGAAGGGGCTTGAACTGCTCGATGGCGAGATCGAAGCCGACATACGCTGGCACGCATTTGAATTGAACCCGGATATGCCGCGCGAGGGCGAGGAAGCCCTGTCGCATATCGCGCGCAAATACGGTTCGACCCCCGAACAGTCGCGCGCGAACCAGGCGCGCATGCGCGAGGCGGCACAGGGCGCGGGTGTGTCGCTCGACTATGAAGGGCCGGAGCCCGCGCCTGAACGCCGTATGTGGAACACTTTCGACGCGCATAAGCTGCTGACCTGGGTGTCCGAGGAATTCGGCCCAGAGAAGCAGACCGAGCTCAAGCTCGCGTTGTTCCGCGCGCATTTCAACGATCGGCGCGAGATCGGCGATCATGCAGTGCTGCTTGAAACTGCCGAAAGCATCGGGCTCGATCGGACGGCGGCCCAGGCCGCGCTCGACAGCGAGGAGCTGGCGCACAAGGTCCGCGCCGAAGAGCGTGCGGCTTGGGACATGAACATCACCGGCGTCCCGGCGATGGTCGTCGAAAATCGCTTCATGATCCCCGGCGCGCAGCCGCCTGAGGCTTATGCGACGGCGCTTCGCCGCGTGGCCGAACGGGTTCCTGCGTGAACGACTGGCTGCCCGCCACCGCCGTGATTACCGGCGGTGCGTCGGGCATCGGACTTGCCATTGCGCAAGAGCTGGCGGCGCGCGGAACCAGGGTCATGCTCGCGGACCTTCCGGGCGAGAAGCTCTCCGCCGCACAGGCCGCAATACCGGGCGCGCTCGCGCAATCCTGCAACGTCGCGAGCGAGAGTGAGGTTGAAGCGCTGGCCACTGCCGCGTTCGACCAGCTCGGCACGGTCGAACTGCTGCTCAACAACGCCGGTGTCGGCGGCCCGCGCGGCAAGCTGTGGGAAGTCGATCCGATAGCGGCGCGTGCACATTTCGACGTCAATTTCTGGGGCGTGTGGAACGGCTGCCGCGCCTTCGCCGGGCGGATGGCTGACCAGCAGATCGTATCGGCGATCTACAACACCGGCAGCGAAAACAGCTTGTTCTGCGCGGTCCCGCAAACGGCCGCCTATATCGCCGCCAAGCACGCCGTACTCGGCCTGACCGAGAGCCTGCGCGAGGACCTGCCCGAACATGTCCACGCCGGGCTGATCGTTCCCGGTTGGGTGTTCACGGCGATCGGCGATGCCCGCGTCATGCGGAACGGCATGGATGCGGGCGAGTTTGCGCGCATCACCGTGCCGCAAATCCTCGCCCGTCGTCGTTTCGTGGTTAGCCACCGCACCAATGTGAAGCGCATCGATGAGCGGATCGACGCATTGCGGGAAAGCTACGCCGAATTCGGGGTGGACGACGATATGGACGTCCGCGACGTGATCGCGCGATTGCGCGAAGGCCGCTAGATCAACCCCAGCTTCTCCAGCGTGCCGGCCAGCTGGCCCGGCAGCGCGTCACCGATATCCTCGCCCTCCTCCAGGTCGCGCGGGGCCTTGTCCTCGGAGAGATAGCGCCAGCCCTGGTGCGCGCGCTTGGGCTGTGGGTAGGTGCGGATCAGTCGCGTTTCCAGGTGGATGTGCCAGCGGCCGTCCTTCGCCTGCGGGAAGTCGATGATCGGAGAGCGGGCGACCAGCGTGTGGTTGAGAATCCAGTAGAGCGATCCGCCGATCATCTCTTCGTGCCGCTTTGGCAGGTAGCGCGTGGTCATCAGGAACGGTTCGCGCTCCTCGAACCAACCTTCGAGATCGGCGTAGCTTTTCGCCCCGAAGGCGATCTTGGTCATGTGCAACGGCATCGGTCTGCGATTTAGAGACTCTCTCCCAAAGCTCAACCGGGGAGAGGCGCAGGGTTCTCCATGTAGCAAGGTCGACCCTAGCGAAACCCGCTGCGTAGTTTGGCAGCGTCAGGGCATGCCCGCACCGACCGTCGCACGAACCGTGATGCCTTCGGGGTCGAAATCTTCGAGGCAGAAGACGTTGATCCCGACATAGTCCGGCGTCACGCGCTTGCGGTGGAAGGGGTAGATGCCGCAGGTCGAACAGAAGAAGTGCCGCGCGGTATGCGTGTGGAACTGGTATTCGGTCAGGCTTTCCGCGCCCGACAGCAGCTCGAACTCGCTTTCGTGCACCTTCACCATCAGCGCGTTCTTGCGGCGACATATCGAGCAGTCGCAGGTGGTGAGTTCGGGAAAATCGGTGGTGATACGGAAGGTCACGGCGCCGCAATGGCAGCTACCACGATAGTCCGCGACAGGTCGGTGTCCGCTCAAGGTCTAGCTCACTATGCCGCTCGCCACTGCGAGCCCGAGGAAGGCGAAAAAGCCCATGGAATCAGTGATCATCGTCACGAAGACGCTACTAGCTACAGCCGGATCCTGGTCAAGCCGCTCGAAAGCGACCGGGACGAGGACCCCGGCGGAACCGGCGATCAACACGTTGATCACCATCGCCAGCGCGATCACCGCGCCAAGCTGGGGCGTAAAGATTGCCGCGGTCGCCGCCCCGACCAGCAATGCGACGGTCGCACCATTGAGCATGGCGACGCGCATTTCGCGCCACAGGATACGGCGGGTGTTCGACCGGGTCAGCTGGTTGGTGGCGATGGCGCGCACGGTCACCGCCATGGTCTGCGTGCCCGCATTGCCGCCTATGCTGGCGACGATCGGCATCAGCACCGCCAGCGCAACCAACCTCTCGATCGCCGCGCCGAAGGCGGCGATGATCAGGCTGGCGACCAGCGCGGTGCCGAGGTTCGCCACCAGCCAGCGCACGCGTGCCGAATAGGCATCGCGGATCGGCTCGTTGATGTCGCCTTCGCCCGCACCCGACATCAGCAGCGCGTCTTCGCCCGCCTCTTCGGAAATGATGTGAACCACGTCGTCGACGGTCATCTGGCCAACCAGGCGGCCGCTCTCGTCAACCACGGCGGCGCTGATCAGCGCGTATTTCTGGAACATCAGCGCGACCTCTTCCTGGTCGAGCATCGCCGGGATCAGCGTCTGGTCGCGCTTCATCACGTCGGTCAGCGCGATCGCGCGCGGGGTGCGCAGGATCCACGAAAGCTGACAGGTGCCGACCGGGTGATGGCGTTCGTCGACCACGAAGACTTCGAGGAATTCGCTCGGCAGGTCGCGCCCGTCGCGCAGGAAGTCGATCAGGTCGCCGACGGTCATCGCTTCGGGCACCGCAACGAATTCGCGGCTCATCAGGCGTCCGGCGGTCTCTTCCGGATAGGCGAGCGCGGACTGGATCGCGATCCGGTCCTCCGCGTCGAGTTCGGCGAGGACCGCGCGCTGGTCTTCTTCGTCCAGATCCTCGATCAGCTGGACTGCGTCGTCGGTGTCGAGCTGTTCGGCGATCTGCGCCACCGCCTCGGCGGGCAGCGCTTCCATCATGTCCTCGCGGACGTAATCGTTCAGCTCGGCGATAACCTCGCCGCTCATCAGATCGGTGATCGCGGCGGCCAGCGGGGCGCGGTCGTCCTTCTCGACCAGTTCGAACAGGTCGGCGATGTCGGCGGGGTGGAGCGGCTCGACCAGGTCATAGACCGCCTGCGAGTCGCCTTCCTCCAGCGCATCTTCGACCGCGCGGACATATTCGGGCTTGAGCGTGTTCTCCTCGTCCATCCGCTCGTCGTCGATGCGGTCGTCCGGGCGCGCTTCTTCAACCGGCGTTTCGGCCAGCATCACATCGTCTTCGTCACGATCCAGAGGGGGTCGCTCATCCTCGGTCATGCGGGTTGCTCTAGGCGAGGGGGCTTCAAAAGCAAGCAGAGGGTGACACGCGGCCCACAGCCCCTATATCGGGCGCCAACCAGTTACAGGAGACATACGACATGGCCGATGAAACACTCACGCTCACGCTCGACTGCGGTGATGGAAAGGGCGGCGATGTCGTCATCAAGCTGCGCCCCGACCTCGCGCCGGGCCATGTCGAGCGGATTACCACGCTGGCCAAGGAAGGCTTTTACGACGGCGTGGTGTTCCACCGCGTGATCCCCGGCTTCATGGCGCAGGGCGGTGATCCGACCGGCACCGGCATGAGCGGCAGCGACAAGCCCGACCTCAAGGCCGAATTCAACAATGAGCCGCATGTGCGCGGCGTGTGCTCGATGGCGCGCACCCAGGTGCCCGACAGCGCCAACAGCCAGTTCTTCATCTGCTTCGACGACGCGACCTTCCTCGACCGCCAGTACACCGTGTGGGGCCAGGTCGAGAGCGGCATGGAACACGTCGACGCGCTGCCCAAGGGCGAACCGCCGCGTGCGCCGGGCAAGATCGTGAAGGCAACTGTGGCCTGACGAAACGCGAGGAGCCAGCAACGTGACAATGGCTTTCTGGCTCCTCTGCTTCGCCAGTATTTGCATTGGATACGGCGTGGGCTGGTTCAGCCCGCGCCTTTCCTTTTTTGGACCGGTGGGGCGCATTGCTGTTTTCGGGCTTCTGCCGGTCTGGCTTTACAGCGCGTTCATGGCGACCGCTGCCAGCACGGGCTCCTTTCGCGAGGACGCAGGCTGGTTTGGCGTTGGCCTGATGATGATCTCGCCCTTCGTTGCTCTCTGGTTTGGAGGCTTCTCTTCCGCAGTCATTATGCGGCGGCGACGGGCGCGCTTACGCATTGATAGCACCATCGCGAGCCGCTAATGCGCCCGCCTGCCATGAAACCGACCACTGCCCCTAAAAAGACCCCGCGCACCTACAGGGTCAAGAGCTTCGGCTGCCAGATGAACGTCTATGACGGCGAGCGCATGGCCGAGATGCTGGCCGAGCGTGGCATCCAGCCCGCGCCGGAGGGCGAGGAGGCGGACCTTGTCGTGCTCAACACCTGCCACATTCGCGAGAAGGCGGCGGAGAAGGTCTATTCGGACATCGGCCGCCTGCAGAAGGCCGACGGCACGAAGCCGCTGATCGCGGTCGCCGGCTGCGTGGCGCAGGCCGAGGGCGAGGAGATCATGGCCCGGGCGCCGGCGGTGAGCATGGTGGTCGGCCCGCAGGCCTATCACCGCCTGCCCGAGATGCTCGACAAGG
>NZ_JAYPTL010000018.1:0-7731 GCF_038133525.1 Erythrobacter sp.
GATATCCGCGCTGCGCATGTCGTCCATCACCTGGTGCACTTCGAGCCGCTCTTCGCCAAGGCCCAGCATGATGCCGGATTTGGTAAAGATCAGCGGGTTGTGCACCTTCACCTCCTCGAGAAGCCTGATCGAGGCATAGTAACGCGCGCCGGGGCGGATTGTCGGATAAAGCCGCGGCACGGTTTCGAGGTTGTGATTGAAGACGTCGGGTCCGGCCTCGCAGATCTCCGCTATCGACTGTTTCATCCGCCCCTTGAAGTCAGGGGTCAGAATCTCAATCGTGGTATTCGGCGTTTCGCGACGCAGTGCCTTGATAACCTTGACGAATTGCCCAGCCCCACGGTCAGGCAAGTCGTCGCGGTCGACGCTGGTAATGACGATATGTTCGAGACCCATTGCCGCCGCGGCCGCCGCCGTATGTTCCGGCTCCAGTGGATCGACCGGCATCGGCATGCCGGTCTTGATGTTGCAGAAACGGCAGGCACGCGTGCAGGTGTCGCCCAGGATCATCACCGTCGCGTGCTTCTTGGTCCAGCATTCGCCGATGTTCGGGCACGCCGCCTCTTCACAAACGGTGTGAAGATTGAGTTCGCGCATGAGCTTGCGAGTTTCATGATAGCCCTGGCTGACAGGCGCCTTCACGCGGATCCAGTCAGGCTTGCGCTGCATGCGGGGGCGTTCGCCTTCGGGCGCCGGTGCGGTAGAAAGGTCGTTCATGATGCGGCCCATCTAGGCCCCCTCCCCCGCAACGGCAAGCCGGATAGCTATGCGCTGCCCCTTGCCTTCAGCAGTATTTCAATGCAGCGAAACCAGCATGAAGAGCTTCGGCGAAATGATCGATGGTTATGCGCGGTTCCGTACCGGTGCCTGGCAAAGCCAGCACGAGCGTTGGGAGCAACTGAAAGAAGGGCAATCACCACAGGTGATGGTAATCGCCTGCTCTGACAGCAGGGTCGATCCCGCACAGATCTTCGACGTGGACCCGGGCGAGATCTTCGTTGTCCGCAACGTTGCCGCGCTGGTACCACCCTATGAAACCACTCCGGGGCGACATGGCGTCTCGGCAGCACTCGAATTCGCGGTGCAGTTTCTCAGGGTTCGCGAAGTGGTCGTCATGGGCCACGGCATGTGCGGTGGTTGTCAGGCAGCCCTGACCCAGGACCTGCATGGCAATGAATTGGGCGAAGGTGGCTTTGTCGCCCACTGGATCGACATGCTCGATGACGTGCGCGAACCAATCGCGGCCGATCTGGGCACCAAAGGGCGGGATGCGGAGCGGGCAATGGAACTCGCCGCGGTCAAGGTCAGCCTGGCAAACCTGCGCACCTTCCCTTGCGTGCAGGAGAAGGAAAAGCGTGGCAGCCTGACCCTGCGCGGTGCCTATTTCGCGATCTCGGACGGGGTGCTTCACTTGCTCGACGAGACGAGCGGCGAGTTCAAACCTGCCTGACGGCTTGCGTCGGGACGAGCTAACGGTCATCTTCGATGAATGACCGAAAAGCCGCTTAGAAACATCGCGCTGCTGATCGACGCGGACAATACCTCCCCAAAGGGGATTGATCCCGTACTGACTGTCATGGCCGAGCTGGGGCAGGTCAACATCAAGCGAGCGTACGGCAACTTCGCCAAGAACAACCTGGCGAACTGGGACAAGATCACGCACAAATTCGGAATCAGACCTGAACAGCAGTTCGACCTCACATCCGGCAAGAACGCCACCGACATGGCGATGACGATCGACGCGATCGACTTGCTGTATCAGGGCAAGGTGGACGGGTTCGGGATTATGAGCTCGGACAGCGACTTCACCCCCCTTGTCACCCGCCTCAGGCAGGATGGGCTGATCGTCTATGGCTTCGGAAGCAAGGCCAAGACGCCCGAAGCCTTCAGATCTGCTTGCACACGCTTCATCGACATCGATGCACTCATCCGCGGTGCAGCCGCAGATGAAACCTCTGGCGACAAGGCTTCCGGGTCCGCATCCAAGGGTGAGGTCGATGACGAACTGATCGAACTGCTTGGCAATGCGCTCAAAGCAGCGAAACGTGACGAGGATGGCTTCGCTTCGCTGAGCGAAGTGGGGAACATCGCCGGCAATCGCTCGAGCTTCGACGTCCGAAACTATGGCTACAAACGCTTGTCAGACCTCTTTCAGGCGATCGACCAATTCAAGGTCGAACGGCGCGAGGGCGGACATCTGTATGTGAAGCGCTTACGCTGAACATAGAAAAGGCGCGGATCCAGCGGACCCGCGCCCTTCCGATGTGAAGCAGGCGGCTTCCCAATTACATCAGGTTGTTCGCCTTCTCGTCCGCATAAACCGTCCAAAGCGTGGCGATCGGCTGGCGATTGCCGGTGATCTTTCCAAAGGTCGCCTTGGCCTCAGTAAGCTTGCCCTGGTCAAACTGCGCGATGCCCAGACGGGTCAGCGCAAGCGCCGGATCAACTCCGGGCATGCTCGAAGCCTTGACGTAGAACTCTTCGGCTTCAGCTGCCCGACCAAGACTCAGCAGAGAGTCCGCCGCCGCCATGACCGTGCGGATAGTGGCACTGGGCGCGCGTGCATCGCGCATCAACCCCGCCATATCGGCCTGGTCTGCCTTCGTACGCGCGGCAGCCTGAGTATAGGTATCGTTGATATAAGGATCATCGTTGGGCAGCAGGCCCTTCGCGCGACCTTCTTCGACAACCGAGACGACTTCGCCCGGCAGGCGGCGATAATCGGCCGCGTCGACGTATTCCATATACATACGCCCATCGGTAAGCGTGCCGACCCGCCGACCGAGGCGCAGAAGGTCGAGAATCTCGGGGTTCTCATACCCGCCCGTATTCAGCAGGATAGCAATCGCGTCCTTCCAGCTGGTCTCGCCAGGGAATTCACGGACATACATCGTCGCATACTTTTGCGCCTCAGCCTTCATCTGGGAATTGTAGGCAATGCTGAGGCCACGCTTAATCCAAGCTTCATCGATTGGCTGGCCAGCGGCCTTCTTCGCCTGGATCACGCCGGTCAGGTAATTGAGCCCTTCAGCGTCGCGATCTTCGGCGAAATAGCTCTCGGCGATGAAGGTCTCGGGATTGTTTTCGGTATAGCCAACATCCAGTGCGGCCTGGAGGTAAGTCCGCGCCTTGTTATAGTCTTCATACTTGTAGGCGATCTGGCCCGCCTGGAAGTTGTAGATACCGATATTCTCGGCCGGCACCTTACCGCTGGCCAGCATCAGTTCGAGGCCCTGCAGCGCGAGGGTCAGATCATTCAGCTTCTGGCTGGCGGCAACATGCGCTTGGCCAGCAGCGAAACGATCATCCTCATTCTCGATTGCCGCAAGTATCGACGGCAGCGCAGCCTTGATCGCCGCACCATCGGGAGCCTCGGCCTGGAGCAAGGTCTGTAGCGGCTGGTAGGCAGCAATAAACGCCTTCGAATAAGCGACCTTTTCCTTCTTCTTTGCAGCAAAGGCTGGCGCTTCCAGCGCGGCCGTTGTCACGACTGCACCGGTCGCAATCGCGAGTGCAAGAGCCATGGTCGAGGCCGTACCCTTGGCACGGGTTAGGCGAGAGAAAATCATTTCAAAAACTCCCAAGATTGATCAGGGGTCTGAGCGCGGGGCGCCGTTGATTACCGATGGCCAAGGCCATGCCGCGTGTCGCCGCTCATTGCAAACCCTTCTGGAGTTGGCGGGCTGAATGCGGATTGAATGCAGGCCCCGCCGTCTGTTCAGGCTTCAACTGCGGCAGCGGCGCACCCATATGTGGAAAAGGCCGCTGAATCCTTCCCATCAGTGCCCTGTTTGGTGGCGAAACCGCCTTGGTTGGCCTAGGCTCTTGGCATCTAGAAAATAAGCTCTTTCGCAATACGGAACTACGCACTTGTCCGACGAAACCGAAGCTCTCAATCCTCCCCCATTCGACGGGGGCGACTATACCCGCATCGACATCGTCGATGAGATGAAGACCAGTTACCTCGATTACGCAATGAGCGTCATCGTGAGCCGCGCGTTGCCCGACGTGCGTGACGGGCTGAAGCCGGTCCACCGGCGCATACTGTTTGCCGCGCAAGAAGGCGGAATGGTGGCCGGCAAACCCTATCGCAAGAGCGCGAAGATCGTCGGCGATGTCATGGGTAATTACCATCCCCATGGCGACAAGGCGATTTACGACTCGCTTGTCCGAATGGCTCAGCCATGGTCGATGCGCGTGCTTCTGGTTGATGGCCAGGGCAACTTCGGATCGATGGACCCGGACGAGCCGGCAAGCATGCGCTACACCGAAGCGCGGCTGTCCCGGGTTGCTAACAGCTTGCTCGACGATCTCGACAAGGACACAGTCGACTTCACCGACAACTACGACGGATCGCGCAGGGAACCGACCGTCCTCCCAGCCCGGTTCCCCAACCTTCTGGTCAATGGTGCCGGCGGCATCGCCGTGGGCATGGCAACCAATATCCCGCCCCATAATCTGGGAGAGGTGATCGACGGTTGTTTCGCCTTCATGGATAATCCAGCGATCACGAGCGAGGAATTGTTTGAGATTATCCCGGGTCCGGATTTCCCGACGGCTCCGCTGATCTTGGGCAAGTCGGGTTCGCGCTCGGCGTACACCACGGGCCGCGGTTCGATCCTGATGCGTGCGCGCCACGAGTTCGAAACGGGGCGCAACGATCGCCGTTCGATCGTGCTGACTTCAATCCCCTATCAGGTCGGTAAGAGCGCGCTGGTCGAAAAGATTGCCGATGCCGCCAAGGAAAAGCGGATCGAGGGCATTTCGGACATCCGCGACGAATCAAGCCGCGAAGGTGTGCGTGTCGTCGTGGACCTGAAGCGTGACGCCTCGCCCGAAGTCGTCCTCAATCAGATCTGGCGATACACGCCCGCACAGGCGAGCTTCCCGGCAAATATGCTCGCCATTCGCGGCGGCCGCCCCGAGACGCTGACCCTTCGCGATTTCATTCAATCCTTCATCACCTTCCGCGAGGAAGTGATTACGCGCCGGATTAAGTTCGAACTGAACAAGGCCCGCGAACGAGCCCATATCTTGCTCGGACTGGTCGTCGCCGTTTCGAACCTCGATGAAGTCGTGGCAATGATCCGCGGCTCCTCGAACCCGGCAGATGCACGCGCCAAGCTCCTCACCAAGGAATGGCCTATTGGCGATATCGCGCAGTATATCGCGCTGGTCGAAGCGATTGAACCGACCGACGAGCAAGCTGGTGGAACATACAAGCTGTCGGAACGACAGGTGAAGGCCATTTTGGACCTGCGCCTGCATCGCCTGACAGCTCTTGGGCGCGATGAGATCGGCGACGAGCTGAAAGAACTCAGCATCGCGATCGAGGAATACCTTTCGACCCTGGCCGATCGCGTCAAACTCTACGCAGTCATGCGGTCCGAGCTGGAAGAGATCCGGGCGAGCTATGCTACCCCGCGCCTGTCGGAGATCGCGCCTGCCTGGGATGGGATTGAAGACGAGGACCTTATCGAGCGAGAGGAAATGGTCGTCACCGTCACGGTCGATGGCTATATCAAACGCACCCCGCTCTCTACCTTCCGGGCCCAGAATCGTGGCGGCAAGGGCCGAAGCGGCATGGCCACGAAGGACGAGGACGCCGTAAGCGAGCTATTCGTCACCAGTACCCACAATCCGGTGTTGTTCTTCTCGACCATGGGCAAGGTTTACCGCCTCAAGGTTTGGAAGTTGCCCGAGGGCGGCCCGGCAACACGCGGCCGCCCGATCGTGAACCTGCTCCCGCTAGATCAGGGCGAAACCATCCGCACTGTACTACCCTTGCCGGAAGACGAGACGAGCTGGGGCGCGCTGAGTGTGGTGTTCGCCACTGCCAAGGGGAACGTCCGTCGCAATAGCATGGACGCCTTCACCAACATCCCTTCGAACGGCAAGTTCGCCATGAAGTTCGATGAAGGCAGCGAAGACAAGCTCATCGGCGTCGCCCTGCTGGATGCTACCGATGACGTGCTGTTGGCAAGTCGCAATGGCAAGGCCATCCGCTTCGCCGCCGAAGATATTCGTGAATTCGCGTCGCGTACTTCAACGGGTGTTCGCGGCATGAGCCTCAAGGGTGATGACGAGGTCGTTTCGCTTTCGATCCTGCACAAGGTCGGAACCGAAACCGACGAGCGCGAACAGTATCTCCGCTTCGCGCCATGGAAGGCTGAGAAGGAAGGCGAGCCCGAGCTTTCGGTCGAACGCTTTGAAGACATGGCGGACAAGGAGCAGTTCATCCTCACCGTCTGCGCCAACGGCTATGGCAAATTGTCATCGGCTTACGAGTATCGTCGGATTGGCCGTGGTGGTCAGGGCATCACCAACATCGACAATATCGCTCGAAACGGACCGGTGGTGGCGAGCTTCACTGCAACGCAGGCAGACCAACTCATGCTGGTCACCGACCAGGCAAAGCTTATCCGCATCAGCCTCGAGACGCTACGTGTGCTAGGCCGCAATACGGCAGGCGTGCGCCTGTTCAATGTAGCCGAGGGAGAGACCGTCGTCAGCGTCGCCCGCCTTGATGAGGATGAGGAACCTGAAAACGAGGCTGAGGACATGATCGCCGAGGAAATCATCGATCATGGCGGCAGCCTTAATCCAACCTCACCTGAGACGACGGCACAGTCTGAAAAAGACCTGTCGGAAGAATCAGATAAATGACGTTACGAGTCGAGGCCAGTGGACAGGCGTGCGGAGCGCGCGTCACCGGCCTCGACCTGTCACGCCCAATCACGCCAGAGTTGGCTGCCGAAATCCGCGCGGTGTGGCTCCATCACAAGGTGGTAGCTTTTCCTGGGCAACGCATGGACGACGATGCGTTGGAACGATTTACCCTGGCTATGGGTGGCTTTGGTGATGACCCATTTTTCGCGCCAATCGAAGGACGCAAGCATATCGCGGCGATCCTGCGCGAGGCTGATGAGCAAAGCCCACTATTCGCGGAAAACTGGCATAGCGATTGGAGCTTTCTTGCGCATCCCCCGGCCGGGACTTGCCTATTGGCAATAGACATCCCGCCTGTCGGCGGTGACACGCTCTTTGCCGATCAAGGCGCAGCATTTGGCGCGTTGCCGGACGAACGGAAGAATTTTCTGCGATCGTTGACAGCCGTACATAGCGCCAAACTCGCCTATGCTCCGGATGGAACCTATGGCGATCGAGACAAGGGCCGCTCCATGGCAATCCGGCCTGGTGAAGCAGCCCGAGCGACCCAGTCACATCCGCTGGTGCAACCCCATCCAGAGACAGGCGAGGAATGCCTGTTTTCCACGCTGGGCTATATTGTCGGGATCGAGGGCATGCCTGAAACCGAGGCGTTCGCCTTGCTCGGCGAGCTAGCTCAGTGGCAGGCGCGCGAAGAGTTCATCTATCGGCATCGATGGGAACCGGACATGCTCATCATGTGGGACAATCGCGCGGTACTGCACAAGGCGACGGGCGGATACGAAGGCTACCGACGCGAGTTGCATCGCACCACGATCGCCGCTTTCGCGGGCTAGGCTGTCCCTTTCCGAAGGGTCCGCACTACACCGACCGCGATCAGGAACTGGCCACCATAGTAGAGCGGCCAGATCAACCAGCTGCCAAGCAGGTCAGGCACGACACCGCCCTCGCGCGCAAATATCAGCAAATCGCTGATCACGAACATCACCGCGCCTGCCCCCACCCGGTAGCGGGGAAAGCGACTGGTCCATGCGGCCGCAGCCATTGCGCCTACTATCGCTG
>NZ_JAYPTL010000018.1:7741-55125 GCF_038133525.1 Erythrobacter sp.
CTATCGCTGAGTAGATCGTTGCGACACCCCAGTTGGGCAATGGGTAGACCATCGATGCGGCGATCAACGGGGTCAAAGCCAAGAGCGCCAAACCCGCCAACAACTGACTTGATGCGATCTTTGCCCGCCGATTGCGAAGATAGAGCCCAATCGCCACGAAGTGACCCAAGGCGAACAATGTACCGCCGACAAGGAAGTCCAATTCCAGCGCCATATCCCCGGCCGCACCCAGCGCCATAGCCAATGCAACAAGCGCGCCATCGACACCCTTGCCACGCAAAGCCGCATAGACGGCAAGGAAGCCGACCCCCGCACCCTTCCACAAGATCAACCAGATTCCGCCAATCGGCTCCTCAGATGCAAAGAAGTAGGTTACTCCGAAAAGCAGGCTCAGGAGCAGCCAGGGGCGATGGTTGATAAGGGCGCGGCGCGGCATGGCCGGACGCTAGGCCTTGTCGAACGGCCCATGCAAGCATTAGGGCGCCCCTGATGACCCACGATATCCACATCATCGGCGGCGGGCTCGCCGGTAGCGAGGCCGCTTGGCAACTCGCTCAGCGCGGCTTCCGCGTACGCCTGTCGGAAATGCGCGGCAGCGGTAGCGTGACCCCGGCGCATCAGACCGACGGATTGGCCGAACTGGTCTGCTCGAACAGCTTCCGTTCCGACGACGATGCAAAGAACGCTGTGGGACTGCTCCACCACGAGATGCGTCGGCTGGACAGCCTGATCATGCGAGCCGGCGAAGTTGCGCGGGTACCGGCCGGATCAGCGATGGCCGTCGACCGCGACGTGTTCTCGTCAGAGGTCGAGAAGGCGTTGTCACGTCATCCCAATGTGGAAATCGTCCGCGAGCGTATCGATGCCCTCCCCTCTTCAGGCCCGACGATTGTCGCCACAGGTCCACTCACGGCACAATCGCTGGCGGAAAGCATCGTTGGCGCAACCGGGCAGGACCGGCTGGCTTTCTTCGACGCGATCGCCCCAATCGTCCATCGCGACAGCATCGACATGGATGTCTGCTGGATCCAGTCGCGCTGGAACAAGCGGACCGAAGCCTCGAACGCGGAAGGGGATTACATCAACTGCCCGATGACCAAGGAGCAGTATCTCGCTTTCCACCAAGGCCTGCTCGACGGCGAAAAGACCGAATTCAAGGAGTGGGAAGCCGATACCCCATATTTCGATGGGTGCATGCCGATCGAGGTCATGGCTGCGCGCGGCGTTGATACCCTGCGCTTCGGGCCGATGAAACCGGTCGGGCTCGACAATCCTCGCGATACCACACCTGAGTTTCCGCAGGGCCGCTGGCCCTACGCCGTGGTCCAACTGCGGCAAGACAACAAGCTGGGCACGCTGTGGAACATGGTCGGCTTCCAGACCAAGCTGAAGCATGGCGCACAGGTCGAGCTTTTCAGGACCATTCCGGGCCTCGAGAATGCCGAGTTTGCGCGCCTCGGGGGCTTACACCGTAATACCTTCCTCAACTCACCATTGGTGCTCGACCGGCAGCTTAGGCTCAAGAGCGCGCCGCACATCCGCTTTGCAGGTCAGGTCACTGGGTGCGAAGGTTACGTGGAAAGTGCCGCGATCGGCCTTCTCTGCGGGATCATGGCAGCCACCGAACTGGCCGGGCGAAGCTGGCGCGCCTTGCCGCGCACCACTGCATTCGGTGCTTTGCTCGCGCATATCACCGGCGACGCCGAAGTAGAAACCTTCCAGCCTATGAACGTCAACTTTGGCTTGTTTCCGCCCTTACACGAAGTCGGCAAGAAGGTGCGCAAGGAGGCCTATACCTCCCGGGCCAAGGCCGATCTCGAAGCGTGGCTCAATTCGGAAGAAACGGTTCTCGCCTAACAGGCACAGGCCCTTTTCCTCACCGGTTTGGGTGCGGTCTTGGCAAACTCGGCTGGCGAAAGCTGGTTGTCTCCATCCACGTCCGCCCCCTCGAACTTGTCGACCGTCGCCACAGCCCATTCCTCGAAGTCGAGCAAGTTATTGCCGTCCTTGTCCAGTTTTCGGAACGCATCGGTCCGGGTCGAGAGCATCTCGGTCCGGCTGATCCTCCAATCGCGGTTGCGATCATACCGAAAGAAGCGCTGTTGTTCCTTGGACAGTTCGCTGGCTTCGGGCGGCTCCGGGCCAATCAGATTTCCCGCTCCAGCGACCGGTACGTCGCTCTGCGCTGGAGCAGGCCGATCCACCAGAGGAGGTGGTGCCGCATCTTCTATCTGCGCGCGTCCAGACCACCAGAACAAGCCAACGCCAGCCAGTGTCAGGCTGACCGCACTGCCAAGGACTACGCCCTTCATCCGCCGATTCCTTTGCCGAGCGTTTCTAGGGGTTTACATCCCAAACAGGCCAACGCGCAATGCGGTCAACGCACTTCGCCGCCCACTCATCAAGGCGGTTCCTCGCTCCTTGATCGACCTCTGCGAAAGCACCGCGAGCACGGCCAGAGGCCTGAGTCTGCGAGAAAACCGAGCCAAGCCGGTGCCCAAATCGTTCGCGTAGCCGAGCACGAGATCGCGCTCACCCGGATCGTCCAGCTTTGATGCAAGGTCGGCCAATGCCCACAATCGCCCGGCCTGGTAAACGGCGGTGCCATCATCCTTGCAACCCAAGGCATTGGCTATGACTTGCCACCCTTCGGCCCGCCCAGTAGCGAAGGCCTCGATTGCAACGACGTCCAAGGGCTCAGCCAGTAAGAGAGCCTCCCATCCGTCCACCATCGATACGAGATGGCCAAGATGCCGACCGAAATGAGCCGACAGTTCGGTCAACTGGGGATTCCCTTGAGATCGAACCGCTGGCTCCGCAATCAACGCATCGCGCCACCAGGCCAATCTAAGCTGCCCGACTATCGGCTCGCTGGCCACCGCCAGTGCCCGCGCGAGTGCGTGATCGAAGCCTAGGAAACTTGCCAGCAAGGGGCGATCACGACCCATCGCATAGGCGAGCGCCACTTCTAGCTCGGGCCCGAAAGTCTGCGCATCATGAAACATCCCACACCCTATGCCGCCAGCCCGTCCATGGCGAAACCCCAGACAGGGACTCCAAAGGTTGCCGCGCCGTTCATCATTTGCGTTAGCGGTGAACAGGCCAACGTGGTCTGGTTCAAAACTCGGTCCCAATGGCTGGCTATATCGAGAAGATTCTCATCGCCAAGGGTGCCGAAAATCACACAACTGGCACGATCAAGGCCCATTATATCACTGTTTTTATGTGTTTTATTATCAGGCACGACCATCGGGTACGTGCAACCCTGTAACGATCAAGGGCGCTCGAAGCTCTATCACTTCGCCAGTTTGAAGCGCGCCGAATATACCCCAATTTATCTGATCTTAACCGTGTTTGTCGACATGTCCTTGATACGCAATGAGTAGATAGCCTGCGCAAGAGTTGTCTTTCGGAGTCTCTCGAGATGCACAATCAAGGTTTCTGGCGTCGCCTTCGCAAGGACACGACGGGTAACGCCATGATGCTGACCGCCATGGCCGCTCCGGCTATCTTCGGGGCAGCTGGCCTGGGCATCGACGTGGCACAGTATTACATGTTCCAGCGAGAGCTGCAGTATGCCGCCGACCAGGCGGCCATTGCCGGAGCCTGGGCGCGCGGCAACGGTGACTCCGGCACCTATTATCAAACTCGGGCACTGCAGGAATTCACGGCGAACCTCTCAACAACCTCGACTTATGCACCGGCGGTCACATCGGCCGTCGCGGACTACGACGGGAAGACGCAGAACAGCGTGGTTGTTACGGCCTCGATCACGACCAACCTTCCCTTCTCCAACTTCATGCTGGGTCGCTCCACAGTCATCGCGGTCGATGCACAGGCCTCCTTCGAGGATCTGGAAAGCTACACGCCCTGCCTCTATGCGCTGAACCCTTCGGCCAGCAAGGCATTGTGGCTCAATGGTGGTCCCACAGTCGATGCTGCGTGTGGTGTTGGTGCGCGATCCAATGCAAGTGACGCAGTGCGTACGAACGGCAGCTCAGGCCCACAGAACATCACCTTTGCCATCTCTGGCGGCGGCGTCAGCGACGGGATGGATGCGTTCGCTAATTCGGACATCGTCGAGAACCTCGAGGACCTGACTGATCCGTTCGATGGATACAGCCCGCCCGACAATCCGACACCGCGTACTTTGTCATGTGGGTCATCCAGTGCCAACTGGACGGCCGATGAGCGCGCAACAGAAACTGCGACGTATCGTTACTTCCAAGGCCAGAACGCGACCAAAGCAGAGGGCAACGGAGTCATCGTCTATGCGGGTGCACTCGCACCGACTACGAGTGTCGTGAACACGATGAACATGTCGTTCAACACTGAGCCGTACGACTATGTTTCTGCGCAAGCCAGCAGCGGTCTCTACAAGAAGACCGGCAACGGCCCGGACACTATCTGGGAAGAAAAGCTTTCTACAACGGCATATGTCTACACCAACAAAGTCCAGGCGTCGGTAAATGCCGGGGCGATGCTTCCTGGCACCTACTCCGACTTCGAGATTTCGTGCGATACAGTGCTGTCGAGCGGAATTTACGTAATCAACGGCGGCAAGATCAAGATCACCGGCCATAGCCTTACCGGCACCGGCGTGATGTTCGTGCTGAAAGACGGTGCCGAGATTCAGATCACGGGTGGAACGATCAACCTGACACCGATGAGCTCGACCGAACTGGTCGCTGCCGGCGTCTCGATGGACCTGGCCGACAAGATCGAAGGCATCCTGATTTTCGAAGACCCTAGCTCGTCTGGTTCCAGCAACAGCAAGATTACCGGCAACGCCAACGTTGACCTCAATGGCATCATCTACCTGCCCAAGAGCGACTTGCAGCTTGCCGGTACCATGCGCGCAAGCAGTGAGTGCCTCTCGATCTTCTCAAACACGCTACAGTTAAGCGGCACGACCGACCTCACCACACTTTGCCCTCCAGGTGCGAAGCACGATGTCGTGGTCGGCGGCGGCGGTACGAGAGTTAGGCTGGTTTCGTGATGAATCGCCTTCGCTCCCTAATCCACGACAAGGCTGGCTCGGTTGTCATAGAGACGGCCTTCGTCCTCCCGGTGCTCGCGTCGCTCGCATTCGGCGGGTTCGAGGTGAGCAGAATCGTTGCTCGCAACAATGAGCTTCAGGCAGCCGCTGCCGAGGCAGCTGCGGTGGTGATGGCCAACGCACCGGACAATCAGTCAGACCGGGACATGATTGAATCGATCGTGGAGGCATCTACGGGGCTTGCGACCGATAAGGTAACATTAACCCAGAGGTTCCGCTGCAATGCCGACACGTCGCTGGTCGCTTCGGTGGCCAGTTGCGCGACAGGTGCGGAAATCTCCGAGTTCATCGAGATTCGCATGCGGGACACCTATACGCCCGTCTGGACGAGCTTCGGCGTCGGCAATCCGGTCAATTTTGACATCACTCGCCGGGTACAGGTGTCTTGATGCGACATTATCTTCCCAAGCTTTGGCGCGACGAGACCGGCTCTGCCCTTGTCGAGTTCGCCATTCTCGCACCGGTCGTCTTCGGCATGATCTTCGGCGTGATACAGATCGGTGCGAGCATGCAATCGTACAACGCAATGCGCTCGATCGCGTCCGACACCGCCCGATACGCCACCGTCGAATATATGAAGAAGAATGAGGTAAGCGACGCTGCGCTGCAGAGCTACGCGCAGAATCTCGCTGCTTCGCCACCCTACGCGCTTCGCGGTACACCGCCTTTGATCGCGGTTGATCCCGTTGCCACGCCGCGCGTGGACGGGACTTTTGAAAAGACCCTCACAATCACTTACACGCCGCCGAACTTCATGCCGATCATGGCAATCACGATGCCCGAGTTGAGCTACAGCCGGCCAATCTTCGTGATCGACGAATAGGACTGTGAAGGTCCGCTTGCGCTCAATCGCGATAGCAGACCTTCTTTGCAGCCGCGACGATGCGCGGTGTGCCGATAAGCGCCAACTTCTCGAGGTTCGCGGCGTATGGCAGCGGGACGTCTTCGTCGCACACTCGAAGGACCGGCGCGTCCAGGTGATCGAAGCCCTCTTCCATGCAGATCGCCATCACTTCGGAAGCGATCGAGCAGACCGGCCAGCCCTCTTCCGCGACGATCAGGCGATTCGTCTTGGCGAGCGAGGTCAGGATCGCTTCCTTGTCGAGCGGGCGCAGCGTGCGCAGGTCGATAACTTCGGCGCCGATACCCTCACCCGCCAGTTGATCGGCAGCCTCGAGCGCAAGGCCGACCCCGATCGAATAGCTCACGATCGTTACGTCGGACCCTTCGCGCATGAGACGAGCTTTGCCGATGGGCAGAACGTAGTCGTCTAGGTCTGGCACATCGAAACTGCGGCCATAGACCAGTTCGTTTTCGAGGAAGACCACCGGGTCTTCGCAACGGATTGCGGCCTTCATCAGCCCCTTGGCATCGGCGGCGTCATAGGGAGCAATCACGATCAGGCCGGGAACGCTGGCGTACCAGGGCCCATAGTTCTGGCTATGCTGTGCACCGACGCGGCTCGCCGCACCATTGGGGCCGCGGAACACGACAGGGCAACGCATCTGCCCGCCCGACATGTAGTTGGTCTTGGCCGCTGAGTTAATAATGTGATCAATCGCCTGCATGGCGAAGTTGAAGGTCATGAATTCGACGATCGGACGCAGGCCTCCCATCGCGGCACCGGTACCGATACCGGCGAAGCCGTATTCTGTGATCGGCGTATCGATCACGCGCTTGGGACCAAATTCGTCGAGCAAGCCCTGTGTGACCTTGTAGGCACCCTGATACTGCGCGACTTCCTCACCCATCACGAAGACACGCGGATCGCGGCGCATCTCCTCGGCCATGGCGTCGCGCAATGCTTCGCGCACGGTGGTGGCAGTGAATGCGGTACCCTCGGGAACTTCGGGATCGCGCACACCATCCTTGCGGACGGGGGCGGAGGTTGCCGTAGCCGGAGCTTCGACAGGTTCAGGGGCAGGCTTGGTCTCAGCTGCCGGAGCTGGCGCAGGTGCAGAAGCATCTTCGCCCTCGCCTGCGATCATCGCGATGACAGTACCAACCTTCACTCCCTCGGTGCCTTCGGGCACCAGGATCTGGCCGAGCGTGCCTTCATCAACCGCCTCGAACTCCATCGTCGCCTTGTCGGTTTCGATCTCGGCGATGATGTCACCAGCGGCGATGGTATCGCCTTCCTGCTTAAGCCATTTGGCCAGCGTGCCCTCTTCCATGGTGGGCGAAAGCGCGGGCATCTTGAGTTCGATAGCCATGGCTCAGTACTCCTCCACCAGAACATCGGTGTAGAGTTCTCCAGGCTGCGGCTCTGGCGAGGTTTCGGCAAAGTCTGCGGCGTCGGTCACGATCTTGCGGATGTCCTTGTCGATGGCCTTGAGGTCTTCTTCGGTCGAGCCATTCTCGAGCAGGATCTTCTTGAGACCCTCGATCGGGTCCTTGTGTTCGCGCACGTCCTGCACTTCCTCACGCGTACGATACTTTGCCGGGTCGGACATGGAGTGACCGCGATAGCGATAGGTATTGCATTCCATAAGCACAGGTCCGAGCCCTTCGCGGACATGCTTGAAGGCAATCTCCGCTGCCTGACGCACCTCGAGCACGTCCATGCCGTTGACGTCCATCCCCGGGATTCGGAATGCAGTGCCGCGGCGATGGAATTCGGTTTCAGCCGAGCTGCGTGTTACCGCAGTGCCCATGGCATACTGGTTGTTCTCGACCACGAACACGATCGGCAGCTTCCACAGCGCCGCCATGTTCATCGTCTCGTAGACCTGGCCCTGATTTGCGGCACCATCGCCGAAATATGCGAGGCAAAGGCCTCCATCACCGTTGTACTGGTGCGCGAGCGCTAGCCCACCGCCCAGCGAAACCTGCGCGCCAACGATACCGTGGCCGCCATAGAATTTATGCTCGGTCGAGAACATGTGCATCGACCCGCCTTTGCCCTTCGAAATACCGGCTTCGCGGCCGGTCAACTCAGCCATGATCACCTTGGGATCGATGCCGTAGGCGAGCATGTGACCGTGATCGCGATAGCCCGTGATGACGCTGTCGAGACCGTCGTTGAGGGCTGACTGTAGGCCGACCGCAACGGCTTCCTGGCCGATATACAGGTGGCAGAAGCCGCCGATCAGTCCCAGCCCGTAGAGCTGGCCGGCACGCTCCTCGAAGCGGCGGATGAGCAGCATCTGCTCATAGAAGTGCAGCATCTCGTCCTTGCTGGCATCGTAGCGGCGCTGTTTTTCGAGCGCTTCCTGCAACGAATGGAGGACGAAGGCGATATCCTCAGCCGGGGACTTCGCTGCGGGTTTCTTGCTCCTGGGGGCTTTGGCCAAGACATCCAATCCTTGTTCTTCCGGGGAGGAATATGTCGTGGCCTATAGGCACAGCGGCATACCCCGCGCAACGGTGTGCGCATCGGTGCATACGAAAACCCTTACGGAAACCTGTGCGCTAGGGCGTCAGTCGTCGAGCTTGACCACAACCTCGTCGGGGTGAACGACGTTGAGCTGGCTGCGCAGCAGCTCGCCCACCATGTCCGGATCGGCGTGATCCTGATTGAGCAGCGCGACGCGATTGGCCAGCGCCTTGCGCTCTTTTTCCAGCTTGGCCAATTGGGCATGGCGCTGATCAAGCAAGCGCAGGTTCTCGCTCCACGCCAACAGCCCGGAAGGCCCGGCAATGGCGATACCCGCCATGACGAGCAGAGCTGCCAGCGCACCGTGCTGGGTCGCCTTAGCCCTCCGCAATGTCACCATGGATTTGCCCCGCTGCATAGTGACACAGAATCACAAAGCCGAGTCGCGCGCAAGAGGCTTAGCGGCGACCCGGTGCGAATTTCCTCCGATGTGATTCTAGCGCCCCGTATCAAGGAAGTCGCGAGCCGAGAAATCCTCGGGCGCCGCAACCTCGACAATGGGGTCGTCGCGGTCGTCGAATTCGGTCCGCAGCGCTTTGCTCATCACCGCATGCATATCGTAGAGACAGGTGATGTAGGTGAGCTCGAGAATCTCGATGTCGGAGAACTCCGCCTTCAGCTCAGTGAACAGCGCATCGGGCACCCTCCCCCGATGCGTTACCAGCCGGTCCGCATAAGCCAGGACCAACCGCTCACGCGCATTGAACAAATCACTCGTCTGCCAGGTCGGCAACGCCGCGATCTTTTCGTCGCTGACACCGAGCCCGCGCAGGCTCTTGCAGTGTTGGGAGAAGACGAACTGGCTGCCTACCGCGTAACCCGCCCAGGTCTGCCCCAATTCGCGCAGGACTGGATCGATCTGGCGCGCAGGGTTGCGATAATAACCGAAACCTTGCGCCGCATGCTTCAGCGTGTCGGGGGAATTGGCAAAGACGGTCCACCAATCTCCCGGCGTACCGGTATCGGTTCCCGGATCCACCACTGGATCGCGTTCGCCGAACAGCAGCTTGTAAAGCGGGAGTGCGACTTCGGCATCGGCTTCGTTGCGGGGGACTTCGCGCAGGCGGGGCATCAGGCGTCCACCGTTGCCGGTTCGTGGCGAACGTCTTCCGCAGTGAACGCCTTGGTATAGGCGGCGAATTCCATCATGATCCCATTGGGGTCGGTGAAATAGACCGAGCGGACGAACACGCCGTCATGCATATCGCGGGCAACGCCCATCTGGCTGTCGTCATGGTTGACCACCGCATGGGTGTGCGGAATGCCTGCGGCTTCCAACTTGTCGACAGCCGTTTCGAGTTCGCTTTCCTCCATGTCGAAAGCGATGTGGTTCATCGAGCCGACCGCGGTTTTTGAATCATAGGGAAAGCTTTTGACCGAGGCTATACCCGGTGCTGCAGGAGGGCCGTCCTTCCACCAGAAGAAGGCGACCGCCGCCCCGCCCCCGCAATCGAAGAAGAAATGCTGCCCGCCATCGGGCAGTTGTACCGTCTTCACCAGCGGCATGCCCAACACGCCGCTGTAGAATTCGACGGTCTCCTTCATGTCGCGACAGACCAGCGCGATATGATTAATCCCCTTCACCTTGAACATGCCAGGCCCTCCTCTGTCCTCGCAGGATGCCAAGCATCGGTCCATCACGCAATCGGAACCATGCGTAACAAATCCCGGGGGTTTCCTTGACACCAACCGGTTTCAGGTGTAACTAGTTTCCCTTGAAACCAATCCAGCTTCCAGAGGGTGACAATGGCTGATCTCTTCGAAAACCCCATCGGTCTCGACGGCTTCGAGTTCGTCGAATTCTGCGCTCCGGAAAAGGGCGTGATCGAACCGGTGTTCAAAGCGATGGGCTTTACCCACGTCGCCACCCACCGATCGAAAGATGTCGAACTGTGGCGTCAGGGGCAGATCAACCTGATCCTCAACTACGAACCGCGCAGCGCCGCCTGGTTCTTTGCCCGCGAACACGGCCCGTCAGCCTGCGGCATGGGCTTCCGTGTGCGTGACGCTCGTAAGGCCTATGCTGAGTTGCTTGCGCGTGGCGCAGAACCAGTTGCCGTCCAGACCGGCCCGATGGAACTGCACATCCCCGCTATCCGCGGCATCGGCGGCGCGATCGTCTACCTCATCGATCGCTATGAGAATGAGGAAGGCAATGGCCTGTCGATCTACGATATCGATTTCGAATACCTGCCCGGGGTTGAGAAACATCCGGTTGGCGCAGGCTTCAAGCTGATCGATCACCTCACCCACAACGTCTACAATGGCCGCATGAAGTATTGGGCGGATTATTATGAGACGCTGTTCAACTTCCGCGAAATCCGGTTCTTCGACATCAAGGGCGAATATACCGGCCTGACCTCCAAGGCGCTGACCGCACCCGACGGAAAGATCCGCATTCCCCTCAACGAGGAAGGCGAAGGCGGCAAGGGTCAGATCGAAGAATTCCTGCGCGAATTCAACGGTGAAGGTATCCAGCATATCGCGCTGATCTGTGACGACCTTATCGGCTGCTGGGACAACCTCAAGCAGCTCGGCGTTCCCTTCATGACCGCCCCGCCCGAAACCTACTACGAGATGCTATCTGAGCGACTGCCAGGCCATGGCGAAGACGAAGGCCAGCTCAAGATGCGCGGCATCCTGCTCGACGGGACAACCGAAGGTGGCACCCCGCGCCTGCTGCTCCAGATCTTTGCCGAGGCGCAGGTCGGGCCGGTGTTTTTCGAATTCATCCAGCGCAAGGGTGACGAGGGCTTCGGCGAAGGCAACTTCAAGGCGTTGTTTGAAAGCATGGAACGCGACCAGATTCGTCGCGGAGTGTTGGAAGTGGAGCCAGCGGAATGAGCGCGCACCCGGTAAAACTGGGCGGGATTCATCACACCGCCTATCGCTGCAAGGACGCGAAAGAGACCGTCGAATGGTACGGCAAAGTCCTGGGCATGGACTACACCACCGCCTTTGCGGAAGACCACGTGCCTTCGACCGGGGAATATGACCCCTACATGCACGTGTTCCTCGACGCGGGTAACGGCAACGTCCTCGCCTTCTTCGAACTGCCCAACCAGCCCGATATGGGCCGCGACGAGAATACCCCAGCTTGGGTCCAACACCTTGCTTTCCGTGTCGGTTCCGAAGAAGAACTGCTCGCGGCGAAGGCGCATGTCGAAAGCCTCGGCATCGATGTACTCGGCCCCACGCATCACGGCATCTTCAAGTCGATCTATTTTTTCGATCCCAACGGCCACCGCGTCGAACTGGCGACCGATATCGGCACCGCCGAGCAATATGCCGAACTGAAGCGTGTCGCCCCGGTGATGCTCGAGGAATGGAGTCAGACCAAGAAGGCCCCGCGCCACGCCGACTGGCTGCATGAGATCGCCCGCAAGGAACACGGTCTTGGCTAATATCGGCTAAGCAATCCTCCTGAGGAATTCGGAACTACCTTCCCGCCATACCGTTGGCCTCGAAAGGGAGTTCCTCACGCGTGAATTACATCGGCACGCTACGTGGCCAGCTGGAAGAAATGGGCAAGGGTCTGGTCGAGACCCTGCCCGCACTTGGCATCGCCCTGTTAATCCTCTTCGCAACGTGGATCGTTGCGCGCTTCGCCGTGCGTATCTCCGACATGCTGGTTGGGCGCACCGAAATGCGGGCAAGCCTGAAATCACTGCTCGACACACTTGTACGGTTGGCGATCTGGATCTTCGGGCTCTTTGCCGCCGCAGTGGTCGTGCTCCCCGATCTTACCTTTGCCAGCATGCTCGCCGGCCTTGGTATTGGCGCGGTGGCGATCGGCTTCGCATTCCAGGACATCTTCGAGAACTTCCTTGCCGGCGTCCTCATCATGGTGCGCGAGAAGATGCGCATCGGTGACGTTATCGAGTGTCAGGGGATTGCCGGCAAGGTCGAACACATCTGCATGCGTGAAACCCATATCCGCAAGCAATCTGGCGAACTTCTCGTCGTTCCGAACTCCGTACTCTTCAAGAACCCGGTGGAGATCCTCACCGACGAGGATTTTCGGCGGTACCAGATCGCTGTCGGCGTATCCTATGACACTAACCTCGATCACGCGGCGGACATCATCCGTCGCGCCGTCGAAGGTGTGGAGGATGTGCTGGCCAGCAAGGGTGTCGACATCTTTGCGCAGGAATTCAACAGCAGCTCGGTCGATTTCCTCGTGCGCTGGTGGGCGGGTTCAAGCCCGCGGGCCGGATGGGAAAGCAGGGACAAGGTCATTCGCGCTATCAAAGCGGGGCTGGATGAATCGCACATCGAAATCCCGTTCCCGCACATAACACACACCTTCAAGGAAACGGTGCCCGTCAGTCAGTTAGGTGACACGCGAAAGAAGACTCCTTAGGGTTTCGATTCGAGACCGGATTCCCGGTCGACGAGGAGAGCCCCCCATGGAAATCTTGCGCACCCCAGCTGAACGTTTTGCGAACCTGCCAGACTACCCGTTTGCCGAGAACTGGTTCACGGTCGACCTTGGCGACGGGCTTACAGCGCGCCAGCACTATCTGGACGAAGGCGACAAATCGGCCCCGCCTGTCCTGTTGTTCCATGGTGAACCGAGCTGGTCATTCCTTTACCGCAAGATGATTCCCATCCTGGTCGATGCGGGATTTCGCGTGCTCGCCCCCGATCTCATCGGCTTCGGTAAGAGCGACAAGCCGGACGACATTTCGTTCTACACTTATGCCCGCCACGTCGATTGGTTGAAGCAGTGGCGCAATGCGGTGGAGCCGCGACCTGCTGCGCTGTTCTGCCAGGATTGGGGTAGCCTGCTGGGCCTGCGCATGGTTGGCCAGGAACCCGAACGCTTCACCTGCGTGGTCGCGAGCAACGCTGCGCTTCCGGTCGGTGGCAAGATCACCGATGCATTCCTTGCCTGGCGCGAGTTTGCCCGGACGTCCCCGGATTTCGTGATCGGAGACCTGCTTCAGCGCGCAACGCAAACCCCACTGAGCGATGCCGAAGTGGCAGCATACAATGCGCCATTCCCCAACGAAGCCAGCAAGGCCGGCGCCCGCGCCTTCCCCCAGCTCGTCCCGGTGGAGGACGGAATGGACGGTATCGCCGAGAACGTGGCGGCATGGGAAGGCCTGGCCGGGTTCACTGCGCCGTTCCTGACCCTGTTCGGGGAAGACGATCCGGTTCTCGGTTCAGCGGCACCTGCGCTCAACACTCGGATCGAGGGTGCGAAGGGCCTGCCCCACGCCATGCTGAGCAAATGTGGCCATTTCAGCCAGGAAGACCGACCACAGGAACTCTCCCAAGGCATCATCGACATGGCGCGCAAGGCCGGCCATCTCGTTTGAGCATGACGGCATATCTATCACGGCGGCAGGAGCAGCTATTGGCAGCCGTCGCCGCCGTGGTAGTTGCAAATGCCTATTACATTCACCCGATAATCGGTGAGGTTGCCGATCACTTTGGGGTCAGCCATGCGCGGATCGGCCTGGTCCCCGCACTGAACCAGCTGGCGCTGGCACTCGGCATCTTCCTCTTGCTGCCCTTGGGCGATCGCTTCTCCAATCGTCGCCTGGCGATCCTCTTCGTGTCGGGCCAGACGCTCGCCATGCTGCTCATGACATTGGCGGGAAGCTTCCTGCCATTCGTGGCAGGATCGACGCTGTTGGGCTTCTTCACCATCACACCCTACCTGCTTCCAGCCTACGCATCGAAGCGCGTTGCGCCCGAACGGCTGGGACAGGTCACCGCCTTGATTGCCGCTGGGGCGATCCTCGGCATCCTTGTGGCTCGGGTTGGCGCAGGGGTCGTCGCAGAGCATTTCGGATGGCGTACCGTCTACTGGATCGCGACATCCCTGATGCTGCTGGTCACGCTGTTCCTACCACGCATGATGGAACCGGGTGAACGCGATGCGGCGGCCCATCATTCCTACCCTGCCCTGCTGCTGTCGGTATTCCCCATGGTCCGCGAGCACCGAGAGATATTGCTGGCGGGCGTCATCCAGGCATTGAATTTCGGTCAGTTCATCGCGCTATGGCTGGCGCTTTCGCTCTACCTGACGTCGCCATCCATGGGTTATGGCACCGACACAGTCGGGTATCTGGCCGGCATTGCAGCCGTCAGCATCATCTCGACACCGCGGCTTGGCATCTGGGCTGACCGTATTGGTCCGCGCAAGGCACGTGCGATCTTCGCCCTGATCCAGCTCTTGGGAATTTCCCTGTTCTGGCCGCTGGGCGGCTCGCTCGCCACATTGCTGGTGCCCCTGTTCATCGCCAATCTCGTCGGCCCGGGAATCGACGTGACCTCGCGCATGACATTCCTGACCCTTCGGCCAGAGCTCCGCACGCGACTGACGACGATCTACGTAGTCCTGATGTTTGTCGGCGGTGGTATCGGGAGCTTCGCTGGAACTGCCGCTTTCGACGCCTTTGGTTGGGGCGGCACCTGCATCGTTCTGGCCGGGATGTCGCTGACATTGAGCCTGCTGGCGACATTCGGGCGGAAGTTCGGGGAATAGTGGTGCGCCCGACAGGATTCGAACCTGTGGCCCCCAGATTAGGAATCTGGTGCTCTATCCTGCTGAGCTACGGGCGCTTCCGGGCCCCGTATAGCGGCTCGGACTCGTGAGGCAATCAGTTGAGTTCGTCGGGAGGCGCGACCGGAAATAGCAAGGGTGCCACCGCGATGCCTTCGGCAAGCATCTCGGCCGCCTCATCCTTGGTCGCCTGGCCATGGATCGGAGCCTCGTCGACTTCTCCATAATGCATTGAGCGGACACGCTCGGCGAAGTCTTCGCCAACCCAGGTGCTCGATTCGAGTGCCTTGGCCTGTGCCTCTGCCAGCGCTTTCAATGCCTGTTTGACCTCTGCTGGCATTTCTCCGCGCGCCATTTGCGTGGGAGCAGGTTGATTGGGTTTGCTGTTTCCCTTGGCTGGAACCGCCGGAGCCATAGGCGCCTTGGTGACGTCTTCGGACCCGCATTGCGGACAAGACATAAGGCCGCGCGCCTGCTGGTCGGCAAAGTCGGTCGAAGAACCGAACCAGCCTTCGAAGCGGTGGCCCTCGCTGCAGGAAAGGTCGTAAACGATCATTGCATCTGCCTATTTGGCGATCGGGCGGCGGTTGGCAAGACTCGGCACCTGCGCCCTGACCTCGGCGATCCGCGCGGAGTCGATCTCTGCGAAGCCGATCCCCGTTTCGTCACCGCCCATATCGAGCAGAACTTCACCCCAGGGGTCGATCACCAGGCTATGACCATAGGTGCGCCGTCCGTCGGCATGCTCACCGACCTGCGCCGCAGCCACGACAAAGGCGCTTGCTTCGATGGCACGGGCGCGCTGCAAGACGTGCCAATGCGCCTTCCCCGTTGGGACGGTAAAGGCAGCGGGAATCGAGATGACGTCGCAATGACGATTCCCAAGCTCCTCAAACAAAGCGGGAAATCGCAAGTCGTAACAGATCGTCAGCCCCAGATGACCGATCGGCGTGCCTTCCACCGTGACCACCTCGCCACCCGCCGCATAGGCGTTCGATTCTCGCCAGCTTTCGCCTGTTGCGAGATCGACGTCGAACATGTGCATCTTGTCATAGCGAGCAGCGACATTGCCTGCGGCATCGATAAGGAAGGCGCGGTTGGCCCAGCGCCCGTCTTCCAGCCTGACGGCAAGCGACCCAAGCGCTACCCAAATTCCCGCTCGCGCCGCCGCTTCGCGGGCCCGCTGAAGCGGTGTCGAGTCTTCTTCCGCCACGATCGATGCCGCTGCTCGCTTGCGGTCGCGATCGAGCAATCCCGACATCTCCGGTGTGAAGAGCATCGCCGCCCCCTCCCCGGCAGCGTCCGCAATTGCATCTGCGAGCACGGCCGCGTTGGCATGCGGGTCAATCCCCGCGGTCATCTGGAGAACGGCGACGCGTGTCATTCAGCCCGCCAGCAACGGATCCAGCTTGCCCGCACGCTCAAGCGCAGCAAGCTCATCCGATCCGCCGACATAGGTTTCGCCAATGAATATCTGCGGCACCGTCCGGGCATTGGGTGCGCGCTGGAGCATTTCCGCACGCTTCGGTCCGCCCATGGTAATGTCGTGCTCGGTGTAGTCGACGCCCTTCTGCGCAAGCAACCGCTTGGCCCTGTGGCAATAACCGCAACCGAACTTGGTGTAGATGACGACGGGGGGATTAGTCATGGAATTTCCTCTTGTTACGACTCCGCGCTAGCGTTGGAGTGGCAATCTTGAAAGCGCTTTTGCCTACCCTATCTAGGAGTTGCCTGAGCATTCGCAAAGGCGGTGAGGTGCCGAGCACGGGCCTGACCAGTACAAATTGCTCATTAGAGGATTTGCAACGATGAATCGTATGGATTTTACCCCCTATCGCCGCTCGACCGTCGGTTTCGACCGCCTGTTCGACCTGATGGAGCGCCAGGCGCGCAATGCCGGTGGCGACAATTACCCACCGTTCAACATCGAGCGCCGTGGCGAAGAAGAATATCGCATCACCCTCGCTGTAGCGGGCTTCCGCCCCAATGACCTCGACATTACCGCGCAGCAGAACCTTCTGGTGGTTCAGGGCCGCAAGCGCGACGAGCATGTCGAAGGCGAAATGCTGCATATCGGTATCGCCAATCGCGGCTTCGAACGCCGCTTCGAACTTGCCGACTACGTTCGCGTACAGAACGCCGATCTCGCCGACGGTCTGTTGGTGATCGATCTCGTTCGCGAAGTGCCTGAAGCGATGAAGCCGAAGAAGATTGCGATCGGTGGCCAGGCAACGCTCGAAGTGGTCAAGGACAACGACGGCGACACGAAGGCCGCCTGACGAGCGTTTTCGTCAGAGGACTGTATGAAAAACGTAGGGGGTGGAACTCAGGTTCCACCCCCGCGACGTTTACCGCCGCCAAGCCCCCAAAAACGGTCGTCCGGGTCGCAGAAGACAACCGGCTTCGAGGCAAGCCCATCCCACTCGGCGATGCAAGTGTTTCGAAAGTCCACCCTTTTACGGGTGAGCCAAAAACAAACTGCACCATTTATGTCGAGAGATAAACCAGAATATCGCATTGATCGTCGGACTTGTCGCGCTCTTACAAGTACTTAAGCCCAGATCTCAATCTAATCAGATACTTGCACTAGAAGCTTTTTACAAAAAAAGCCTAAACCAACCTGGCCTGTTCAAGCGCCGCGCCAATGAATCCGGCAAAAAGAGGGTGCGGATCGAATGGCTTGGACTTCAGTTCGGGGTGAAACTGTACCCCCACGAACCAAGGGTGATCGGGGCGTTCGACGATCTCTGGCAACAAGCCGTCGGGCGACATGCCCGAGAAGATCAGTCCCTGTTTTTCCAGCGGATCGACGAAAGCTGAATTGACCTCGTAGCGATGGCGGTGGCGCTCCGAGATAACGGATGCCCCCCCATAGATGCTCGAGACATGGCTATTCGCCGCCAGTTTCGCATCATAGGCACCAAGCCGCATGGTTCCGCCCAGGTCGCCCCCAGCTTCACGGGTTTGCAGACCCTCTTCGGTCATCCATTCCGTGATGATACCAACCACGGGGTGATCGGTTTCCCCGAATTCGGTCGAACTGGCATTTTCGAAGCCGGCAGCCCGAGCTCCCTCGATACAGGCCATCTGCATACCAAGGCAGATCCCGAGGAACGGAACGTTGCGTTCCCTCGCGAAGCGAACTGCAGCGATCTTGCCTTCGCTGCCGCGTTCACCAAATCCGCCGGGCACTAGAATCGCGTGCATCGGCTCAAGCTGGGCGGCAATATCGCTCTCGGCCTGCTCGAACACCTCGGCGTCGATCCAGTTGATGTTGACCTTGACCCGGTGGGCCATCCCACCATGCACCAGCGCCTCGTTCAGCGACTTGTATGCGTCCTGCAGGCCGACATATTTGCCGACCACGCCGATCGTCACCTCGCCTTCGGGGTTCGAATGGCGATCAACCACATCGTACCAGCGCGACAGATCCGGGTCGGGCGCGTCGGTGATCCCGAAGCCGCGCAGGACTTCCGTATCGAGCCCTTCAGCATGGTACTGCAGGGGCACCGAATAAATCGATGGCGCATCGAGTGCCGGGATGACTGCTTCCTTCCGAACGTTGCAGAAGTTGGCAATCTTCTGCCGTTCGCTGTCCGGGATGGGATGTTCGGCGCGGCACAGAAGCACATCCGGCTTGATCCCGAGACTGGCGAGTTCGCGTACCGAGTGCTGTGTGGGCTTGGTCTTTAGCTCGCCCGCAGCCTTGATGTAGGGCACCAGTGTCACATGGACGCTCAGCGTCTGGAGCGGTTCCAGCTCGTTCCTCAGCTGGCGGATGGCTTCCATGAAGGGCAAGCCTTCGATGTCACCTACCGTGCCACCGATCTCGCACAGGATGAAATCGTGATCGCCCTGGTCCGCCAGCGCGAATTCCTTGATCGCATCGGTAACATGCGGGACGACCTGGACCGTCGCACCCAGATAGTCGCCGCGCCGCTCCTTGGCGATGATCTGCTGATAGATTCGCCCGGAGGTGACATTATCGCCCTGATGGGCCGATACGCCCGTGAAGCGCTCGTAATGCCCAAGGTCGAGGTCGGTCTCCGCCCCGTCGTCGGTCACATAGACTTCGCCATGCTGATAGGGACTCATCGTCCCTGGATCGACGTTCAGGTAGGGATCGAACTTACGAATGCGGACCTTGTAGCCGCGCGCTTGGAGGAGGGCAGCAAGCGATGCCGCCATGAGACCTTTGCCAAGCGAGGAGACCACGCCGCCGGTGATGAAAATATACCGCGCCATGGGAGTCGGGCCTTAAGCTGATGAATGGAGTCGAGGCAAGCGCAAAGCCGAACGAATTGCCCCGCGCAGGCGGCGCAATCCACAATTCGCGCTGATGGAATGGTTATTCGGTCGCGTCTGACAGCGGATCGGCGGCTCCGGCCGGGGCTGCCGAACCTTCCGAGGGAGCGGTATCGCTGGTGGTCGCCGCGCCCAGTGGATCGACCGGCGCGGCAGGGGCCACGGTGCGGTCGAGCGTCGATTCAACTCCATCGCTGCCTGAATTGCTCACGGCAATTGCCGCAAGCGCAATCGACAACACAACAAAGGCCGTTGCCAACCACCGGGTCGACCGCGTCAGGAAGTCAGCCGCGCCCCGCGCACTCAGCATGCCGGTTGGGCTGCCGCCCACTCCCAGCCCGCCGCCTTCCGAGCGCTGCATCAGGATGACGCCGACTAGAGCGGCGGCGATGATCGCCTGGACGACGGTAAGGAATAGGAACATCGGGTCTGGCTACTCTTGAATCGGAAATTCTGCGTGAGACGCGCATCTAGTAGTAGAACGGCAAAACGACAAGGCTGCGCCAGGTCAAGCGTCTTCGCTCTCAGAAGCAGCGACGACGATGCCCAGGAAGCTCTCAGCCGAAAGGCTGGCACCGCCGACGAGCGCGCCACCGACTTCCGGAGTCGAGAGGATTTCACGTGCATTTTCCGGTTTGACTGAGCCGCCATAGAGGATGCGCACACCCGAAGAAGCTTCTTCGCCATAAGTTTCGTCGAGCAGCTTGCGGATCGCACCATGCATCGCGGCAATATCTTCGACCGTGGCGGTTCGACCGGTCCCGATGGCCCAGATCGGTTCATAGGCGATAGTCAGGCGTTCTGAGGGGTCGGCAAATGCAGGCAAGGCAACCTTCAGCTGGCGCAGGACAAAATCCTCCGCGTCGCCGGCATCGCGAGTTTCCAAGGTCTCACCGCAACACAGGATCACCCGAAGCCCGGCATCCAGGGCCGATTCGATCTTGGCATTGACGAGCTTGTTAGTCTCGCCATGGTCCTGGCGGCGCTCGCTGTGGCCGAGGATGACGAACTTCGCCCCCGCATCGGCGATCATAGAAGCACAGATATCCCCAGTATGGGCGCCTTCGTTCCCAGGATGGCAATCCTGAGCGCCTACGCCGATCTGCTCGGCCTCGCGATGGACGGCATGAATCAAGGTATATGGCGGCGCCACGGCCACCTCTACCTTCATGTAACGCTGAGCTGCCCGGTCAATCGCGCGTGCTTCCGAAAGCATCGCGCGGGTACCGTTCATCTTCCAGTTTCCAACGATATAGGGCCTAATGGCCATTGGTTCTTCCTGCGGTAACTAAACTTGATTGCCCTACATATGGGCGTTTTCTGGCGCCCCGGTAGCCAAGCTTTGTTTGTGCGTCAAAAGCCTTTGCGACCTGTTGCCGCGAGGTCGCAGGCCGGATAAAGCGCGCTCTCCGGTGATGGCGTTACCTCCGCCATGCCTCAGTCAGAACCAACAATCGGGACCCCCCGTCAGCATGCTTCAGTTTTTCCGCAACATGTTCAAGTCGAAGATCGGCCTGGCAATCGTGCTTGGTTTCATCGGCCTGATCGGCTTCGCATTCGCGCTCGGCGACATTTCGGGGGGATCAACGTTTGGCGGCGTAGCAGGTGGCGACCGCGTAGCCGTGGTTGGTGGCGAGAAGATCGGCACCGCCGATTTGCTGCGCGGGGTCAACAACGGGCTGGATCGCATGCGCGAGGAAGATCCAACACTGACGATGCCTCGATTCATCGCCAACAAGGGGCTGGATCAGTCACTCGATGCTTTGATCGACCGTTTCGCTCTGAGGGCATTCGCAAATGAATATGGCATCCGTGTAGGCGACAATCTCGTTAACAGCGAAATTCGCCTGATTCCCGCATTCCGTGGTCCCGACGGGAACTTCAGCGAAGATACCTATCGCCAGGTTCTGGCGCAGCAGCGCATTACCGACACCCAAGCACGCGACGACCTCGCTACGCGACTACTCGCACAGCAGCTCTTCGTGCCCGCCGGGCTGGGAGCAAGCATCCCCGAAAGAATGGCTTATCGCTATGCCCAGCTATTCAAGGAACGGCGCAAGGGATCAATCGCGCTGCTTCCTGCGGTCGCCTTTGCCCCGCCCACGGGCGCGCCCGACGATACGCTCATGGCCTATTACGATTCGCACCGATCCGAATTCGTTCGGCCGGAACGCCGGATCATTCGTTATGCCACCTTCGACAGTAGCAATCTGGGTGACCGGATCATTCCGACCGAGGCGGAGATTACAGCCCGCTACAAGCAAGACACAGCCAAGTACGCGGCGAGAGAGACGCGTGACATAACCCAGCTGATCGTGCCAACTGAAGCGGCTGCCAAGTCCATCCGGGAACGTATCGCGGCAGGTTCGTCGTTCGAAACGGTCGCGCGCGAGGCCAGCCTGCGTGTTGCGAAGCTTACCGCCACGACCCGTGAAGCTCTCTCCACCCAAGCGTCGCCGGCGGTAGCGAATGCCTATTTCTCAGCTGCGGAGGGCGCCATTTCAGCGCCAGCCCGCGGCGCGCTTGGCTGGCACGTCGCGCGGATCGATGCGATAAAGTCAGTTTCGGCACGTAGCCTCGACCAGGCGCGCGGGGAAATCACTGAAACGCTGCGCGAAGAAAAGCGCGCACGCGGCCTTGCCGAATTGGCGATCGAGGTCGAAGACCAGCTCAGCGACGGTGCGACGCTTACCGAAGTTGCCAAGGATCTTGGTCTCGAACTCCAGACCACCAAACCTGCACTGGCCAATGGCCAGATATACCAGACGGCTGGTGAAACGGTTTCGCAGGTCCTCGCCCCAGCGCTGAAAACCGCATTCCAGATGGACGAAGAAGAACCGGAGATCGCACCCATCGCTGGCGGGGAAACCTACCTGATCTACGACGTGGGGGATATCACGCCGGCGGCAACGGCACCGTTTGCCGAGATCAAGCAAGCGGTCGAAGCAAACTGGCGGCAGTCGCAAGGACTGAAGGCCGCACAGGCTGCGGCCGACCGTGTACTGAAGCGCGTACGGGGTGGCACTTCTCTCGCTGCCGCACTCGCCGCTGAAAAGGTCCCGCTGCCCGCAGTCGATTCGATCGATCTGACCCGCGAACAGTTGGCCGCCCAGCGGGAGCGTCGTATTCCTCCGCCGCTGGCGCTGATGTTCAGCATGGCCCAGGGCACGGCCAAGAAACTCGAAGCGGCTCAGAAGCTTGGTTTCTTCGTTGTCGATCTGGACGCTATCACGATGGATGAGCTGGACCGGAACGATCCGCTGGTCACCCAGGCTCGCGGCCAGATGGCGCAGTTGGTGGGCGACGAGTACGGAGAACTGCTGCGGACCGCGATCCGCACCGAAATGGGCGTCGAACGCAACCCGGCAGCCATCGCCGCCGTGCGCAAGCAGCTCATCGGCGGGAACTGAGGCGCGCTTGGCACCGACACTTGAAGGGGTTGAGGCAGCTCATGCCGCATTGGCAGCAGGCAAGCCTGCACTGGTGTGGCGCAAGGTCGTCGCCGATACGGAAACACCGGTAGGCGCAGCACTGAAGCTGTTCGAGGAAGGTCGCGGCGACTTCGTTCTCGAGTCGGTCGAGGGAGGCGAGGTACGCGGCCGCTACAGTCTGATCGGGCTCGATCCCGATCTGGTATTCAGGGCGACAGGCGCGCAGGCCGCCGTCAATCACCGCTGGCGCGAGGATCGCGAGGCTTTCGAGCCCTGCGAGAACGAGACCATCGAGGCGCTGCGCGCCCTCTCCGCTTCGTGCCGCTGCGACGTGCCAGAAGCATTACCCCCGGCGCTAGCCTGCCTGGTGGGGTATTTCGGCTACGAAACCATCGGACTTGTTGAATCGCTGCCGCGCGCACCGCAGGGCGAGCTCGACCTGCCCGACATGCTGTTCGTTCGACCAACTGTAATCCTGGTATTCGACCGCTTGAGCGACTCGCTCTTCTGCATCGCCCCGGTATGGCCCGATGGCTCGATCGAACTCGCGGGTGAGCGTATCGACGAGGTGTTGCGCAAGCTCGCTTCGCCGCTGCCCGTGGCAAGATTGGATGCGCAGGATCACCCAGAGCCGGAACTGTCGCCGACCATGGCAGCGTCCGATTTCGAGGCGATGGTTTTACGAGCCAAGGACTACATCGCAGCAGGCGATATCTTCCAGGTTGTGCTTTCGCAGCGCTTCACTTCCCCCTTCGAGCTGCCACCGATGGCACTTTACCGATCGCTGCGGCGGGTGAACCCCTCCCCCTTCCTCTACTTCCTCGATCTCCCCGGCTTCGCTGTTGTAGGATCAAGCCCTGAAATCCTCGTGCGTGTGCGCGATGGTGAAGTGACGATCCGCCCGATCGCAGGTACGCGTCCGCGCGGGGCCACGCTTGCCGAGGATCGGCTCGCCGAACAATCGCTTCTGGCTGACCCAAAAGAACGTGCCGAACACTTGATGCTGCTCGACCTTGGCCGCAACGATGTCGGTCGGGTCGCCGAATCCGGTACTGTCACCGTCACCGAGAGCTTCACCGTCGAACGTTACAGCCACGTCATGCATATCGTCAGCAATGTCGTCGGGCGGCTCGCAAGCGACAAGGATGCGCTTGAGGCGCTGTTTGCCGGCTTCCCTGCGGGCACGGTCAGCGGCGCACCGAAGATCCGTGCATGCGAGATCATCGCCGAACTCGAGCCGGCAACGCGCGGGCCCTATGCTGGCGGGGTAGGCTACTTCGCCCCCGACGGTTCGGTCGACAGCTGCATCGTGCTGCGCACCGCAGTAATCAAGGATGGGACCATGCACGTGCAGGCCGGCGCTGGCATCGTCGCCGACAGCGAGCCCGCCTATGAGCAGCGCGAATGCGAGGCCAAGGCCGGTGCCCTGTTGGCTGCTGCGCGCGAAGCGGTGCGGTTGGCGCAAGAACCGGGGTTTGGGCAATGACCGCACGTTTCGCCGCCCTCGCCCTGCTTGCACTTGCCGCCTGCAACCCGCAGCCCGAGGGCGAACCAGTCACGCGCACGCGCATCGATGGCAAGGGCGAAACACCCACGCCAGTGCCGACCCAGACCGTGGCAAGCTCGGTCGAAAGCGCCTGCCGTTCGATTATTTTCGAGGACGCACCGCTAACCGACTGCGTCGCGATCCCCACCCGGCACGCAATCGCCATGGATCTGGGGCCGAGCGGAGAGGCCCCCTATCGCAGCCTCACGACCTTTGCCGCTGCACATAACGGACAGGGCATCGCCTTCGCGATGAATGCGGGCATGTTTGATGAAGACGGAACGCCGGTTGGCTATTTCGTCGAGAACTCAGAGCGCCTGCAAGAACTCAACACAGCCGACGGCGAAGGCAATTTCCACATGAAGCCTAATGGGGTCTTCTACGGTACTGGCGGCGAATGGCATGTGCGCACGACCGAGGAATTCCTGGCCAACGTCAAGGATCGCCCCGAGTTCGGCACGCAGTCCGGGCCGATGCTGGTCATCGGCGGCAAGATCCATCCCGAGATCACCCATGATGGCCCATCAAAGCTCGTACGCAACGCGGTCGGCGTCGATGAGCAGGGCCGTGCACATTTCGTCATCTCGAACGCGCCGATCTCCTTCGGCAAGCTCGCACGCTTCTACCGCGACGAGCTAAAGGTGAAGGACGCGCTCTATCTCGACGGAACGGTTTCGCAGCTGTGGAATCCTGCGACCGACCGTCTGGACACCGGTGAACCGATTGGGCCCATCGTCATCGTGACGAAAAAGGACAGCGAATGACGCAAGATCGCCGCACACTCTATCCAGAAATCGAACCCTATGAGACCGGCATGCTCGAAGTCGGTGACGGGCACACGATCTACTGGGAAAAGGTCGGCAAGCCGGGCGGCAAGCCGGCGGTTTTCCTCCATGGTGGCCCAGGTGCAGGATGCAGCTCTGGCCAGCGCCGCCAGTTCGATCCTGACCTTTACGACGTGCTGCTGTTCGACCAGCGCGGCTGCGGGCGTTCGACTCCTTTCGCCTCGCTGCTCCACAACACAACCTGGCATCTTGTGCGCGACATGGAGAAGCTGCGCGAAATGTGCGGGCACGAACAGTGGCTGGTCTTTGGTGGCAGTTGGGGCTCCACGCTCGCACTATCCTACGCCCAGACACACCCGGACAGGGTCAGCGAACTGGTTCTGCGCGGCATCTTCCTGGGTCGCCAGATCGAAAACGACTGGCTGTGCAGCTTCGGCGCCAGTGAGCTCTACCCCGAGGCGTGGGACGATTTCATCGGCCACATCGACGAGGACAAGCAGGACGACCTGATCGAAGCCTATCGCGAACTGCTCGATGATCCCGATCCCGAAGTACGCAAGGCAGCGGCGGCCGCCTGGAATCGCTGGGAAGGTGCGACGGTCACTCTGCTGCCCGAAGACGAAACAATCGATCACATGGCAGAGGGCGAAAACGCGGTCGCTACGGCCCGGATCGAGAACCACTATTTCCGCAATGGGTGTTTCCTTGAGGAAGGTCAGCTGCTCGATAATGCGTGGAAGCTGGCAGACGTCCCGGGGATCATCGTGCAGGGACGCCACGACTGTTGCACCCCACCCCGCTCTGCCTGGGATCTCAAGCAGGCATGGCCGGAGGTCGAGCTTCAGATCGTGCCCGATGGCGGCCATCTCTATACCGAACCGGGCATCACCGATGGCCTGATCCGCGCCAGTGACAGGTTTGCTGGCAAGCCCGCGTGACGCCACGGCGAGCTTAACTTGCTTGATAGCGCGGCGTCGCGCGCCCATTGACCCCACCATGACCAACCGCCGTACCATCCTCGTCATCGACAACTACGACAGCTTCACCTTCAACCTCGTCCATTACCTGATGGAGATGGGCGCGGGTGTGGAGGTTGTGCGCAATGATGCCATTTCGGCAGGGCAAGCGATCACCAGCGGCGCTGCGGGATTCCTGATCTCGCCCGGCCCGTGCACCCCGAACGAGGCTGGCGTCAGCCTCGACCTCGTGGCGGCATGCGCGGATGCAGGCAAACCCCTCCTCGGCGTGTGCTTGGGGCACCAGTCGATCGGGCAGCACTTTGGTGGCAATGTGGTACGCGGCGGGCTGATGCATGGTAAGACGTCACCGGTCACGCATGACGGCAGCGGCGTCTTTGCCGGATTGCCGTCGCCTTTCACGGCGACCCGCTACCATTCGCTGGTGGTCGAGGAAATTCCCGACAGTCTCGTGGTCAATGCCACCAGCGACACCCCGGGCCTCGACGGCAGTAGCGTGATGGGCTTCCGCCATCGCGAATTGCCAATCCACGGCGTGCAATTCCATCCTGAGAGCATCGCGACCGAGCATGGCCATGCACTGCTGGCCAACTTCCTCGCCTTGTGCGGGATCGACGCGAAGCTCCCAGCATGAAGACACTACCCGCCGCGGAACCCCATCTTACCGAAGCTGAAGCCGAAGAGGTTTTCGGTTGGATCCTCGATGGCGAGACCAGCGATGAGGAAATCGCCCGCTTCCTGTTGGCAATAACCGAGCGTAGCGAAACTGCCGAAGAAATTGCAGGTGCCGCACGCGCGCTGCGGGCGCGCTATATTCCAGTGGCCGGGCCTGAAAACGCCATAGATGTTTGCGGTACCGGCGGCGACGGGCACCATACGCTCAACGTTTCGACCGCGGTCGGTCTGGTAGTAGCCGCCTGTGGCATTCCGGTTGCGCGTCACGGCAACCGCGCGATCTCATCGCTGTCGGGCGTGGCCGATACTTTAGAAGTCTTGGGGCTCGACATGGTCGCTGCAGGACGGACGGCAGAGAAGACGCTCGCGGAAATCGGCATCTGCTTCCTATTTGCGCCAAACCACCATCCCGCGATGGGGCGTATCCAGCCCATCCGGAAGAAGCTTGGTCGACGGACAATCTTCAACCTTATGGGGCCGCTTGCCAATCCGGTAGGAATCAAGCGACAGCTGATCGGCATTGCCCGTCCCGCATATGTCTCGATCTACGGCGACGCGACTGCGCGCTTGGGTACCGAGCGTACCTTCATCGTCTCCGGCGACGAGGGTCTGGACGAACTGAGTTTGGCGGGCGGAAATGAAATGGCCGATGTCGTCGGTCATGATTTCGAGATGAAGCGGGTGGATGCGGGCATAGCCGGGATCGAGCATGCCCCTCTCGAGGCGATACGCGGTGGCGATTCACGACATAATGCGAAGGCGCTCGCCGCACTGCTCGCAGGTGAAAGCGGTCCCTATCGTGATACCGTGAAATTCAATGCGGCGGCCGCACTATTGGTTGCCGGTGCCACTGAAAGCTGGGAAAGCGGCGCAGCGATGGCTGGCGAAGCCATCGACAGCGGCAAGGCCGCAGAGCTTCTGGCCAACTGGATTGAAATGGCGAAGTGAGACGATGAACAAGCTGGTCGAGATCTGCGCTACCAAGCGTGAGGAAGTCGCCGCGCGCAAGACCACTCACTCACTCGACGCGCTTGAGGCACTTGCCGCCCAACAGACGGCTCCGCGGGGATTCCGGGCGGCGCTGGAATGCGCGCAGCAAGAGGGCTTCGGACTGATCGCAGAAGTGAAGAAAGCTTCTCCATCCAAAGGATTGATCAGAAAGAATTTTTATCCTGCACAGCACGCCCGGGACTACACCGCTGGTGGGGCGACCTGTCTCTCGGTTCTGACCGATGCCCCCTACTTCCAGGGCCATGAGGATTTCCTGGTTGAAGCGCGCGCAGCCTGTGATCTTCCGGTCCTGCGCAAGGACTTCATGGTCGATCCGTGGCAGGTGGCCGAGGCCCGTGCCATCGGCGCCGACGCGATCCTGATCATTGTCGCGGCGCTCGAAGATGGGCAGATGGCGGAAATCGAAGCGGCGGCGATCGAACGCGGCATGGATGTCCTCGTCGAAGTGCATGACGAAGCTGAAATGGTACGCGCAGCGCGCCTTCGCTCGCGCCTGATCGGGGTCAACAATCGCGATCTTCGAACCTTCGTGACCGATCTTGCCACCACCGAACGGCTCGCCCCACTTGCGCCCGAGGGCGCTTTGCTTGTGGGTGAAAGCGGGATCGCAACCCATGCGGATTGCCAACGCTTGGCCGCGGCAGGCGTGCGCAGCTTCCTGGTGGGCGAAAGTCTCATGCGTCAGGCCGATGTCGCGATGGCTACCCGCACACTGCTGCTTGGGTGATCCTGTCCTACGCCAGCACAATGCGCTAGCCTTTGGCGATAGGTGCCTCGCCGCCTCACACCGTTCGGTAGGTAGAAGGTGAGATTCAGGACTGTGTTCCACCTGCTCCAGGATTCAGCTGATTGGCTGGAATTCTGAATGGGCTCCGCACCCAAGCGGATCGTATAGAGAACACTTGTTCCACCGAAAAAGCGTGAAAATGGCTGGATTGCTTGACTTACGATTCGCGGTTGCCTAATTGTTCCGCATTCGTTCACCGATTGTGAACGGCGGCACGGGAGTATCGCATCAATGCTGACGGCCAAGCAGCACGAACTGATCCGCTTCATCCAGCAGAAGCTGGAAGAGACCGGCATTTCACCCAGTTTCGAGGAAATGAAGGAAGCGCTCGATCTCAAGAGCAAGTCGGGCGTCCACCGCCTGATCTCTGCGCTGGAAGAGCGTGGCTTCATTCGTCGCCTGCCCAACCGCGCCCGCGCGCTTGAAGTGGTCAAGCTGCCTGAAGATGCAGTAACCGGAGGCTCCCGGCCGCGTGCTGCGAACGATGCCGTGTCGGCTGCGATCTCTCCGAAGGCCATCGCGCCGGAACCGGCCAACGATATCATCGAGGTGCCTTTGCATGGGCGCATCGCGGCAGGCGCACCGATCGAGGCGATCGAGGGACAAGCCAGCATGCCGGTCCCGGCTGCCCTGCTCGGCCCGGGCGAGCACTACGCGCTCGAGGTTTCTGGCGATTCGATGATCGAAGCGGGTATTTTCGACGGCGATTTCGCGTTGGTGAAGCGGACCGAAACCGCACGCGACGGCGAAATCGTGGTCGCGCTGGTCGACAATGAGGAAGCGACGCTCAAGTACCTGCGGCGTGAGGCCGGACGCATTCGCCTCGATCCTGCCAATGGTGCTTACGAACCCCAGATCTACGAGCCCCATCGGGTCAAGGTTCAGGGCAAGCTCGCCGGTCTCTTGCGGCGCTATCACTGATTTGGCGATGGCGGCCTGCGGGGCGGACCCTCGCGTGGCCGCCACCACCCGTGCTCGCCTTGCGATTGTGCGACCGTGTCGATGTGGCCTGAGGTCAAATATAGCGAGACGCCACCTTCACGCTGCAGGAATCGTCGATCCAATTTGAGCCACGCCGGGTGGCAAGCGCGCGGCAGGTAACGATCCGAGATCACGATATCCGCCTTCTCGCATGCCGCAGCTAAAGCGCGCTCCTCGACGAGATTTCGGCTGCGGGAAATCAACAGGCGCCATGTCCTCCCACCGCGTTCGAGTTCCAGCGCACAAAAGTCGTCGCTGCAACGTGCGTCTGGCCAGTCTGCCAAGGCCAGAGGTTCGGCACTACTTGCCGCTATCTCCAGCAAGCTTTCCTGGGCATAGCCACCCCGCCCTTGCCGCAGGACCAGCAGGCGCCCGCCTTCCCCGGTAATCCCGATGTCCCGACCGTCGCGGGAAATCAGGACATCCGGCGACGGTGCAGTGAGCATCCACAATGTTGCGATCACGGCCGGCGCCAGCCCCCAGACCCTACGCCGACCCTGCCACAGGGCAAGCCAGAGCCCTCCGCTGACAAAAAACAACAGCGCGGCGATCGGAACGGGGGAAGCAAGCTTTACCGCACCCGGCAGGTTCGCCACGAACCGTGCCAAGACAAGCAAGGCATCGAGCGATTGACCTGCCAGCCACCAGAATGGGCCGCCCGCCCCCGCCAGGTCGAACAAGAGCGCCAGGCCGATCAGCGGCATCGACACGAAGGTCACGAGTGGAATTGCGATGAGGTTCGCAAGGGCCCCGTAAACGCCGGCTCGGTGAAAGTGGAACAGCACGATTGGCATCAATGCCAACTCAATCACCAGGCCAGTCAGGAACAGCACTGCCATCTTCCGCCCGAAGCGGATGCCCCAACCTTCGTTCCTCGGCGCCAGAAACTCCCGTACTGGCTTGGCGGCATGCAAAGCGACGATCGCCAGCACTGCGGCAAAACTCATCTGGAAGCTGGGCCCCACCAAAGATTCAGGCCAGAGCACCAACACGCCGATCCCCGCCACGGCGACCATACGCATTGACAAGGGCTCGCGCCCCAGTGCGAGCGCCAACAGGACGAGGACCGCTCCGATGCAGCTACGGATCGTCGGCACCTCGGCCCCGGTCAGCAAGGTATATCCAATGCCGGTCATAGCGGCTGCACCCGCAGCAACCAGCGGCAAACGCACGCGCAATGCCAGCCAAGGCCAGAGAGCCAGCGCCTTGAGCGTCAGAAGGTAGGCTGCCGCAATGATCGCGCTCACGTGAAGGCCACTGATCGACAGGAGGTGCGTGAGCCCTGCATCGCGCATCGCCTCCTCATCCTCAACCGGGATGGCGCCACGATCTCCGCTTGCCAAGGTTGCGGCAATGGCACCCGCAGCCCCATCGATCCGGCTCCGCACGTGAAGCGACAGCCCCCGCTGCATCCGCACGAGATGCGCCTCACCCGGCGTTGGAGGTTCCAGGATCTCGACCGAGCCAACGACTGCACCGGTTGCAGCGAGTCCCTCGAACCAGGCCCTTCGCGCGAAATTATACGCCCCTGGCACAATTGGCGGTGCCGGCGGCAAGAGCCGGACCGCCAGGCGAACCCGGGCACCCTCCCGCAGACCGTCATCGTCCAGTTCGAGCGGCAGGTTGACGCGGTAGGCAACTGCTCGCCCTGTTGCGGCATCACGCGCCGCCAATGTGAAGCGCACGCGCCCTTCCGAAGGTTGATCCTCCCGCTCCAGAATTCGCGCGTCAAGTTGCTCGAAGCGCGGCGTAGCCAATGGTTCGGCCCCGACGATTTCGGAGCGAGACCATACAATTGCTATTCCGAGCGCAACCGCGAGCGAGGCCAGCACAACCGCCGTCGAGATCAACGAACGATCGGCTCGATCGCGCCAAATCGCGAACGCTGCTGATGCCGCCAGCAGCGAGGCGACGATCGCCGCCGCCCATTGCCACTCATCTACAAGGCCAAACCATAGCGCTATTCCCGTGGCCAGTGCCACGCCAAGCCACGGTCCACGATCGAATTCCGAGGTGGCCAGGGAATGCTCGATCCAGTCGGCGAATCTGGACAAGAGCTCGCGCATGCGCCAAGGGCGCCGCACTATGGTGCGGGCGGCATCGCCCGCCTCCCCCAACGGTACCAAAGGCGTCCCTTGCGTCGCCATGTAAGTGTTTGAAAGGAAGCGAGAGACAATGGCAAGCGATAGTGTGAGCACCGCTGCCGGGTCGGCCGGGCCAGTCGTTACCCGCTTCGCACCGTCACCCACCGGCTATCTGCACATCGGGGGAGCGCGGACCGCCTTGTTCAACTGGCTCTACGCGCGCCACCATGGCGGTCGCGTATTGCTGCGGATCGAGGATACGGACCGCAAACGCAGCACGCAGGATGCGATCGACAAGATCATCGACGGACTGGCCTGGCTAGGGCTGGATTTCGACGAAGCCCCTGTCTTCCAGTCCGACCGCGCCGAACGCCATGCCGAAGTCGCGCACCAGCTGCTTGCCGCTGGCCATGCCTACAAGTGCTTCGCCACCCCCGAAGAGCTCGAAGAGATGCGCGAGGCCCAGCGTGCGGCCAAGCAACCCCTGCGTTATGATCGGCGGTGGCGCGACCGCGATCCGGCTGAGGCGCCGGAGGGCGCGCCCTATGTCATCCGACTGAGGGTTCCCATCGAAGGTGCAACCACAATCGAAGATGCAGTCCAGGGCAGCATCACCGTCCAGAATTCGGAGATCGATGATTACATCATCCTCCGTTCGGACGGCACGCCGACCTATATGCTCGCCGTAGTGGTCGACGATCACGATATGGGCGTCACCCATATCATCCGCGGCGACGACCATATCAACAATGCCTTCCGACAGCTGCCGATCATCCGCGCAATGAACGAGATCGAAGGGAATTGGCCCGATCCTGTCTACGCGCATGTTCCCCTGATCCACGGTTCAGACGGAGCAAAGATGTCCAAGCGGCATGGCGCGGTCGGGGTCGAGGCCTATCGCGACGAGGAAGGCATCCTTCCGGAGGCACTGGTAAACTACCTGCTACGTCTCGGTTGGGGCTACGGCGACCGTGAAGAGATCAGCCGCGAGGAAGCGGTTGAACTTTTCGACCTGGACGGCGTTGGCAAAGGCCCAGCGCGTTTCGACATCAAGAAGCTCCAGAATCTCAACGGACATTACATTCGCGAAGCCGATGACGCCCGCTTGGCCGGCCTTGTCGCTGAACGGATTGGTCCTGAGGCGGACATAGCGCTGTTGACCGCAGCCATGCCTGTACTCAAAGTCCGTGCGAAGTCTATCAATGAACTCGTTGAAGGTGCAGCATTTCTCTTCGCAAAACGTCCACTTGAGATGACAGAGAAAGCGGCGGCATTGCTCGATGCCGAAGCTCGCGAGCGATTGGGCGAGCTCGGTAAAATGCTGCAACTGCAAAATGACTGGACAATCGAGGCTCTCGAAGCCACTACGAAATCGTATGCCGAGAACCTTGGGGTTGGGCTCGGCAAGCTCGCGCAACCGATGCGTGCAGCACTTACCGGTACGACGACGTCGCCCGGTATTTTCGATGTGCTGGTCCTGCTGGGAAGGGAAGAGGCGCTCGCTCGTATCGAAGCGCAGGCCTGACCTTCCCCGAGAACCGCAAAAGACGTTTGAGGAGACACGTGTGGCCGACAATCAGGCAACTCTCGATCTGGGCGGAAAAGCCCAGGAATTCCCGGTACTGAAGGGGAGCGTCGGTCCTGATGTGATCGACATCCGCAAGCTTTACGGTGCGACCGGTGCATTCACTTACGACCCCGGATACAAATCAACTGCAAGCTGCGAGAGCGCCCTCACCTACATCGACGGTGAAGAAGGTATCTTGCTTCATCGCGGTTACCCCATTGGCCAGCTGGCCGAACATTCCAGCTTCATGGAAGTCAGCTATCTGCTGCTGAACGGCGAACTGCCGACGCAGGAAGAGCTCGACGACTTCACTTACACGATTACCCGCCACACCATGGTGCACGAACAGCTGCGCAGCTTCTATCAGGGCTTCCGCCGCGACGCGCATCCAATGGCAATCATGTGCGGCGTAGTGGGCGCACTTTCGGCCTTCTACCATGACAGCACCGACATCGCCGATCCTGAACAGCGCAAGATCGCCAGCCACCGCCTGCTGGCCAAGATGCCGACGATCGCGGCGATGGCATACAAGTATTCCGTTGGTCAGCCGTTTCTGCAGCCAAAGAACTCGCTGAGCTACACCGGCAACTTCCTGCGGATGACCTTCGGCGTCCCCGCCGAGGAATATGAAATCCATCCCGCCATTGAACGCGCGATGGACCGGATTTTCATCCTCCACGCCGACCATGAGCAGAACGCATCGACTTCGACCGTGCGCCTCGCCGGTTCCTCCGGTGCCAACCCGTTCGCCTGCATCGCGGCGGGTATTGCCTGCCTGTGGGGCCCGGCGCACGGCGGCGCGAACGAAGCCGCGCTCAACATGCTCCAGGAAATCGGATCGCCCGACCGCATCCCACACTATATCGAGCGCGCCAAGGACAAGAACGATCCGTTCCGCCTGATGGGCTTCGGACACCGTGTGTACAAGAATTACGACCCGCGCGCGACGGTTATGCAGAAGACCCTGCGCGAGGTGTTCGACGCACTCAACGTCAATGATCCGGTTTTCGAAACCGCGCTGCGGCTGGAAGAGCTCGCGTTGAGCGACGATTACTTCAAGGAAAAGAAGCTGTTCCCGAACGTGGACTTCTACTCGGGCATCATCCTCAATGCGATCGGTTTCCCGACCACCATGTTCACCGCGCTCTTCGCACTCGCCCGTACCGTCGGCTGGGTCGCTCAGTGGAACGAGATGATTTCCGATCCCGCCCAGGTTATCGGCCGGCCGCGCCAGCTCTATACCGGCCCGACCGAGCGCGATTACGTGCCAATCGGCAAGCGCTGAGCTCGCCTTTGCAACCAGAGTTCAAGGGGCGCTTCGGCGCCCCTTTTCATTGGGTGCCTAGCCAGCCTCTCAACGGCCTTCGCTGCGCAGTTCATCCGCAGCGGGGACGGAAAGAGTAAACCGCGCACCTTGCCCTGGGGCGCTTTCCACCGTCAGGTCGCCGTCCATCGCCCGGGCAATCCGGCGTGAGATATACAGCCCCAGCCCGGAACCACCGTCACCGCTGCGGCCCAGGCGTTCAAATTTCTCGAAGACCTTCTGTTGTTGCGCTTCATCGAGCCCATGCCCCTGGTCCGCCACGGTGATCAAAGCGCGATTCCCGATCCGATCGAGCCTTATCCAGACCTGGCTGTCCTCCGGCGAGTAGCGGATCGCATTGCCGACCAGGTTCAGAAGGATCTGGAGCACCCGGCGGAATTCGGCGATTGCCAACTGGCTCTCACCTTCGACGGGAGGCACCAGCGTGATGCCTTTTTCTTGCGCCCTTACTCCAAGAATACCGCAGGCGCGGCGTGCAACATCAGCCAATTCGATGCGGTCCGGTGCCGTTACGAACTGGTCCGACTCGACCACCTCAAGATCTGACAGATCGTCAATCAGCGCCAAGAGGTGCTGCGCAGCAGTCGCGATATCGGCCGCGTAGTTCGAATATTCATCGGCGATCGGACCTGCCAGCTTCGTACGAATGGTCTCCGCATTTGCGATTATGCGGTTGATTGGTTGACGCAGGACGGGCGTCAAATCGCGACCAAAGGAAGCGCCCTCGATCGCTCCACCACCAGTAGAATCAGCCTGTGCCGGATCGGGGGTATCGGCGGTAAGGTATAGAACGAAGCCTGCGCTGCCAGATTGCCCCTGTCCCAGGGGTTCGAGATGGGCGGTCCATCGTCTTGATGAACCGGCTATCTCGCAATGCGCGCCATCCAGAAGACGCCAATGCAGCGGCTGTTCGTGCGCGTTCCCGGGCAGGCGCACAAAATCGGTCCAGGGCCGCCCGATCGCTTCCCTTGTCGCTTCGACAAATTCGCTTAGGTCCGGCGCCTCGGTGACGACCGAAAGAATCCCCTGTCGCGGGTCAAGGCGCGCAGTACAATCTGCAAGGTGCCGATTAATCTCCACACGTCGACGTGCAGATTCAATTTCGTTCTCCGGCGGAAGTTCTTCCGAATGCCAGCTCACCACGTCGATAGAGCACGCTTCGAGAGCGCCTTCATCGCTCAGTTCCGGAGCGACCTCGACCCAAGCCGATATACGGTTTTCGCCATCGATCGCATTGAACTGGCGCGCAAGCCGGAGTCCATAATGGCCCGCTTTCTCGACCAAGGCATGCAGCTCCGGGATAGCGATCGGGCTTCCCAATTTGCCTCCGCATGCCTCCTGCAAGCCGATAAGCGGATCGCCTGCCTCCACCAGATGCCCAGCAGTATCCGTGCGACCATGCGCGATGTAGCGGGTGCCGACGCTGGCCATATCAGACGATCCCCAAGGTGCCGGCTTCGGCAATCATCTGCAGGGCATCACCTTGATCGAGCGCGTCTACTGCACGCACTGGATCTGCCGACCGATGAAGGCGCAATATTTGCGCTTCGATCGCTGCACCGGCCATTCCTGCGGCACGAAGGCCAAGCGCCAGACGAACGATCTGTTTCTCATTGGTCGAAAGGACCGCCATAACTCTCGACTGCCGCGATCCAACGGCTAGCGCTGTCAAAAACAACGGTACGCCAGCCTGCTCGAGATCAAGTGCTTCGGAAGCACTCTCCCCCATGCCTGCTACCAGACGGGCAAGCAGCGCCAATCTGCCGGCACTTTCATCAAACCCGTTGCGCAACTTGGCTTCAGCCCGGATCATCGCATCCGACCGGCGTGGGCCGTTGAAGGCCCTCCAGCCCAGCAAGAGTTCGTGAAACAGGTCGCCCGGCAGTTAACTGAGCGGCAATTCCATTCGCCGTTGCGATTTTGCAAAGCGCGACTGTGCTGCCAAGGCTGCCATTGCGGCGCTCGACTGGCTCGTATCGGCCGTCGCGATCAACTGCTGCAAGAGGGGTGAAAGCACCGGATCCAGGCCATACTGGGCCTCCAGGCGTGCCGACAGCTGCCATTCCAGAGCCAAAGCATGGCAATGTGAGAGGATCAGGGGGCTGCTGAAGAAGTGCTCGGCCAGTGCCTCGCCATTGCGATCGGCAAAGGCCTCACGCCCCGCCTCCCCCGTCGCCTCCGCCTGAGCCCGCAGGACTTGCCATGCAAGATCGTGGCACATGCCCCTGATCCGCGCGACCAGCTCATCGGAAAACAGTGATGTATCGGGGGTTGCAAGCAAATGCGTGAGGATCGGTCCAACACGCGCCAGAATAGCGTTCCCGCGCGCGAGCCCGTCGCGCAGGGCAGCCACTCGGTCCTTGTCCCCGGTATCAGGCACGGCGTTCCACAAAGTCATGGCTGGGAATTAGCATCCACATGGTTAATTCGTCGTTATTCCGCACGGTCTGACAGGCGAAAAAGCGACAGAAGCACAATCAGAACCATAACTGCGACAACGGGCTGAACGATGCCCAGGAAAGCCGCGGGAACCATTAGCAATGCAAGGGCGACCCTGTCGCGGTAACTCTCGCGCCATTTCCCGCTTCCGCGAAACTGCGCCAGCCTCAACAGGCCGAACAGCACCGTCGGCACGAAAAGACGAAGCCATTCGGTATCTTCGGGTGATGCCAAGGCTATCAAGATGGCAAGGATCGGGTCCAGTAGCCAGTCGATTGCCTTGGTGAGCGCAGAACGCGATCTACCGATCTGCCCCGCCTGCGCAATTCGTTCAACTGTCTCGCCTGCAACTCCCAGCATGGCCATCAAGGCTCCGAATCCAAACGAAGCCAACGGATATCCAAGGATGCCGGACGACAGCGCCAAGATTCCCGAAAACCCGGCCGCGATTGCCGGAATTCGCGCGCCCTTTCCACCAATTATGTCACGCGCGAGCCGGACTCCGATCCGCTCGGCAATTGCCAGTCCCGGTGCGGTGAATGGGGCCGGTGTCGCATGTGCACCAATCCACCGGGCTTCCCGCTCGGCAAGCTCGTTCTCGTTGGGGGAGAGATGCCAGGCCCCCTCTTCGATCAGCCTCTTCTCCAGGGGGTGAATGCGAACGCCTGATTGGAGCGCGATGCGCAAGAGTGCCGAAATTATGTCCGCATCGGGCGCCAGTTCGGCAAGACGCTCAACATTTGCCCCCAGGATCAGCATTGCACCAGACCATGCGAACTCTGCATCGATCCGCTCATATCCACGCGAAACCGCAATCTCCGCGGGAAAAACGAGCACCGTCGGTCGCGCAACATGCCGCAACACCGCATCCTCGTCCGGCAATACACCTGACGAAAGAACCAGGAGTTCATCTGCGGTCGTAATCAGGCCGGATAGCGGTCGTGGGTCCTGGAGTGCAACGAAGCGAGCCCCACCGCGCTCGGCGCGACGCTGGGCTTCGATCACCTCCCTGCCAATACCATCGACCAGGCAAGCAATTGTCTCGCAACCGGCCGCCAAGGCAAGATCGATTTGCCGCTCAACGATCCGCGAACCCGCAAATTGTCGAAAGGGCGCGCGCAGATGGCCCGGTGCGGTCAATCTATCAAGCGTGGACAACAGGGCGACGCGCAAAACGCTCTCCGAAAATCGACGTCAGGGGACGAAACATAATCCTACGGTTCGGAACACTGATCTGCCAGCCCTATTGGCCCCCTTTCCCGCAGGCCACTGTCGCTCCGATGGACCACCACACCCAGTCGCGCCGTTCATCTGGCACTCAACCCGTACAGTTCTCGACCATTGCGCTGCATAACTATGGTTAAAGTGGGTGTAAGGAGTCAGGAATCGTGATAGATTTCATGCATGAGAAAGCGCACCCTGATCCAGGCAGTCGAATCTGAAGCCGATACGGAAGCAGTCGAAGTTACAACTTCTGAAATGCTTGCTGACGAGACCTCGGGTGAACTCGAAGCAGTTGAAGAGGAATACTGGGAAGAGCCCAAGCCGCGCAACTTCGGTTGGGTTGTTCCCGCCCTCGCCCAGTTGGCCATCGCGGGGTGGACTGGTTTCTTTGCATGGGCATACCAGCAGGATCTGCTTTCTGGCGGAACACCGCAACAGTGGATCGGGTGGATTACAACCTGGACCCTGCCTGTACTCCTCATCGTTTCGCTGTGGATGCTCGCGACAAGAAATTCGCGTCGGGAAGCAAAGAGGTTCGGTCTGGTTGCCCACAGCCTTGCTGAGGAATCGGCACGTCTCGAAACGCGGCTAGTTACGGTCAATCGCGAATTGAGCCTCGCCCGTGAGTTTCTCACGACTCAAACCCGCGAGCTCGAATTCCTGGGACGTTCGGCGACTGAAAGGCTGTCCCAACATGCCGATCGCCTACAAGAACTGGTTAAGGACAACGGGTCCCAGATCGACGCAATCGCAAGCGTCAGCGGTACGGCGCTCGAGAATATGGATCGGCTGCGCGACAATCTTCCCGTCATTTCCAACTCGGCAAAGGACGTCTCCAATCAGATCGGCGGGGCCGGTCGCGTGGCAAAGGCGCAGCTTGATGAGCTTATTGCTGGCTTCAAGCGCCTCAACGACTTCGGCGGCGCTAGCGAACGGCAAGTAGCTTCGCTGCGCGATAGAATTGATGACGCCCTTACTTCGTTCGGTGAGCAGGCAGATCATTTGGGAACAGTCGCAGAACAGCGCTTCGCTGCCCTGCGCGAAAGCAGCGAGAGCTTCCGTTCAGAATTGGACGGCCGTGAAGTCGATGCCCTAGCTGCGATCCGTACCAGAGCCGATGCGCTTCGCGCAGAGCTGGAAGAAGCCAGTCGCGTCGCGGCGACAGAGCAAGACTCGGCAGTCGCTGCGCTCCAGCAAAGGCTCGACTCGCTTCGCAGCGAGGCGGCCTCCATTGCGAGCTCGGTCCGTGGCGGCGAACGTGCAGCCATCGCCGCGTGGACGAACCAAATCGAAGTTATGCGCAAAGGACTCGAAGAAGCGATCGAGGAGATCCGGGAAATCGACGAATCCGCATTGGCCGCCGCCAATGCAAAACTGAAGGCGCTGTTCGAAGAAGCCGAGGCGGTCGACGAACGGATCGCTGAGCGCAATCGGACCTTCGATGCAGAAGCGATCCAGCGGCGCGCCAATCTGGACGCGGCCGAGCAGGCTGCCCTTTCGCTCATGCGCGATCGACTGGTGGCCCTGGATAAGGCCCTGGACGAACGCAGGGCAGCTCACCTCGACCGTGCTGCAGCCTTGGTCCGAGAAGGCGATGCGCTTGGCGAGCGGATTGCCCAACTTGGCGAGACCTTCGCCAAGGCAAAGGAACAGGGTCGCGATGCATCGCACGCAATCGCACAGGGAATCGAGGATCTTTCGGGCAAGCTGGGTGAGACGCGTGAGACAATCGACGGCACGGACGCGGCGGTTTCCGCTCTTACCGACGCCAGCGTTCGCTTGCTTGAACTGATCCAGGCGAGCGCCAAGCAGAGCCGCGAAACCTTGCCCGAAGCGATGCAGGCGAGTGAGAACCGACTGGCTGCGATCGAAGCACGCGCAACTGCGGTTCACAGCCTACTCGATCAGGCCCGCTCCGCCGGTGAAGGCGCTGCCAAGGCGATCGAAAGCGCGGACGATCGCGCCAAGACCGTCATGGAAGAGGTCGACGGCTTCCAGGCGCGCTTCGGGGAAACTGCAGCCGAGCAAGTAGCAGCGATGGAAAGGCTGCGGGCCAGCGTTGCAGCGCTAAGCTATGAAAACGATGTTGTCGCCACGCGCGCCCAAAAGGAATTGCAGACGGCGATCACAGCCCTGGAAACCAGCGCTCGCGAAGCGCTCACGGCAATCGAGTCAGAACAATCCGAACGGATCGCCGGAATCGCTGCTAAGGTCGGTGAACAGAGTGCCCAAGCCATTGATCACGCGCTTGCTGCGCACACCGAACAAGCCCTGGCCAAGCTGGATAGCGCCACCGCGCGATCGAGCGAAGCCGGGCGCGAAGTAACGCGGCAGCTGCGTGATCAACTTGCCAAGGTGAACGAACTGACGGGGAATCTGGAAAGCCGGATTGCACATGCCCGCTCTCGGGCGATGCAGGAAGTCGACAATGATTTCTCGCGGCGCGTCGCTCTCATCACCGAGAGCCTAAACTCGAACGCGATCGATATTGCCAAGGCACTTTCTACCGAAGTCACCGATACCGCCTGGGCAAGCTATCTGCGCGGCGATCGCGGGATCTTTACCCGCCGCGCGGTGAGGCTGCTCGACAACACCAGGGCTCGTGAGATCGCTGAACTCTATGACACGGATCATGATTTCCGCGAACATGTCAGCCGCTACATCCATGATTTTGAATCAATGTTGCGCACGATGCTATCCACCCGCGATGGCCATGCGGTTAGCGTAACCTTGCTGTCAGGTGACATGGGCAAGCTCTACGTGGCCTTGGCACAGGCACTGGAGCGGCTGCGCCAATAGGCTAACGGACCGTCGGCCCCCAGAAGATCAAGTCCTGCGCGGTGATCCACCCGTTGAGGTAGTTGGCGACATAGGCTGCGGTCAAAACAGCAGCCAGCACGACGGCACGAAGCATGAGGCGGCCGGGGCGAAAGTTCACCGGTGCGCTGTCAGCCTGACCGGGAATCTTTTCGACCCCAACCTCGTCATGGGTCCGGACGCCAAATGGCAGCAGGACGAAAGCACTGAAGACCAGGAACAGGAAGTAGATCGCAAGAACGCTGGTCCATTGCATCGTGCTTCACCTCACAAGTTTGGCATTATGACGCGCACCTGGGGGCGTTTGCCGCACCAACGCTGCGCCGCGCGACGGGCGGCAAGCCGGGCCGCCTCCTGAATAGCAGCTTCGTCTTTTCGTGCTGGGCCTCTTAGCTTGCGGATCGCCTCTATCACATCCGCTCGCGCTTCAGCCACAAAGTCGGGATAATCCTCATCAAGCGGCAGTCCGAGGCTGTCGATCTTTGGATTCAAGTCACCATCAAGCGCGACGATGACAACGCCATCGCGCATGATGCGGCGACGCATGGTCATCGCATCTCCATCTGCGGGGACGATGATGTCGCCGTCGAGGACCAGACGCCCCGCCCTCACCTCGGCAATCTTGCCTGGGGCACCAGGAGCCAACCGCACGATGTCGCCGTTCTGCTGCACAACCTGATCCGGTATGCCGCTCGCCAATCCAAGGCGCCCCTGTTCCTGCATATGGCGCATCTCGCCATGCACCGGTACCAGGATCTCGGGCTTCAGCCAGCTGTAAAGAGCTTCGAGCTCCGGCCGCCCCGGATGGCCAGAAACATGGATCATGCTCTGCCGGTCGGTCACCATCGTGATCCCGCGCGCGGCCAGGCGATTCTGAACCACGCCAATCGATATTTCGTTCCCCGGGATCTGTCGGCTCGAGAACAGCACAACGTCCCCGCTCGACAGTTCAAGCGGGTGGTTTTCCTCGGCAATCCGGGCTAGTGCGGCCCTGGGTTCGCCCTGACCACCTGTGGCCAGTATCAACAGTTCCCCGCGAGGCAGGCCCATGGCCGTATCGAAATCGACGAGTTCGGGGAATTCCTGAAGGTAGCCGTTCGCCTGGGCCACTTCGATAATGCGATCAAGGGAGCGGCCGGCCACGCACACCTGCCTACCTGTCTCACGCGCAACATCACCCAGAGTCTGCAATCGGGCAACATTGCTGGCGAAGGTTGTAACGAGCACCCTCTTACCTGTGTGCTTCTGCACTTCTTCAAGAAGGCCCTTGTGCACTGCGCCTTCCGAACCGCTAGCCACGGGATTGAATACGTTGGTGCTGTCACACACCAGCGCGAGGACGCCTTCATCGCCGATCGCCGCCAGTTCTTCCTCAGTGGTCGGCACGCCGATGATCGGATCCTCGTCGAGCTTCCAATCGCCTGTATGAAAGATGCGGCCATGCGGAGTGCCGATCAGCAGCGCATTGCCTTCGGCGATCGAGTGGGCAAGCGGGATATAGGTGATCTCGAAGGGACCGACTGCGAAGCTGCCGTGGTCGTCGTCGATCACGATCAGCTCGATATCATTTGCGATGCCCGCCTCTTCCAGCTTTCGCAGGACAAGATCGGCGGTGAACGGAGTGGCGTAGATGGGAACACCAAGATCCGCAGCAAAATAGGGTACCGCGCCGATATGATCCTCATGCGCATGGGTGAGGACGATCGCTTCCAGCTGTCCGGCGCGCTCCTCGATGAACTCAAGATCCGCAAAGACCAGATCGACCCCGGGATACTGGTCACCGGAAAAGGTCATGCCAAGATCGACCATCAGCCAGCGCCCCTGACAGCCATACAGATTGACGTTCATGCCGATTTCTCCCGAACCCCCAAGGGCCAGGAACAGCAGTTCGTCTTCCGGCGTGAAATCCTTCTTCAAGCAGACCGCTCCGCCAGGATGGCGAGGCCATCGAGGGTAAGGTCGCTATCGACCGCATCAAAGATATCAGTGTGCAGGTCGAACAGAATCGCCAGGCCGCCTGTCGCCACCACCTTGCTGGGGCGCCCAATCTCGGCCTTCATCCGGGCAATCAATCCTTCCATCATCGCGACATAGCCCCAGAACACACCGATGAGCATCTGGTCCTCGGTATTGGTGCCAATTACGCTGTTGCTCCGCGGCTTCTCGATCGCGATACGTGGGAGCTTGGCGGTGTTCCCAACCAAGGCGTCGAGCGACAGGTTTATACCCGGAGCAATGATGCCGCCCTTGTAGGCACCATTGAAGTCGACCGCATCGAAAGTTGTGGCAGTGCCGAAATCGACGATGATCAGATCGCCTTCATACCGCTCATGCGCGGCGATGGCATTGAGCGCCCGATCCGCACCAAGCGAACTGGGCAGATCGACGTCGATATTGATACCCCATTGAGCTTGCCCCTGCCCTGCAATCAGCGGGGATACGCCGAAGTATTTCTCCGCGAGCACCGTCAGATTGTGGACCGCGCGGGGCACAACCGAACCGACGATGATCTGCTTCACATCGTCGCGCGAATAGCCTTCTATTTCGAGCAGTTGGAGAAGCCACACGGCATACTCATCGCCAGTACGCCGGGGATCGGTAGCGATCCGCCAGCGGGCCTTGATCTCGCGCCCGTCATAGAGCGCAAAGACCACGTTGGTGTTGCCGACATCGGCTGCGAGCAGCATCCCTCACCTCTCCTCGATTGCAAGCATCACGTCGCCCGCGTGGATGGCACGACTGGAGCCATCCGCCAAGCGCAGCAACAGGGCACCATCCGGTGCAAGACCGGCAAAAGCACCCTTGATCATACCCTCGCCCGGCGGATGCACCTCTAGTAGAGTGTCCTGTGGGTGCGCCACGCTTTCCCATCTGCGCACGACAGGCCCGAGCCCGTAAGTCCGCCAGCGTTCCAGTTCACGATCAAATGCTGCGGCGAGGCCCGCGGCGAACAGGTCGCGATCAGGAGCAGGTCCCAAGTTCGCCAAGGCGACCGTGCGCCGATCGGGTAAATCGGGCGCGCGAGCAAGGTTTACGCCGATCCCGACAACAATCGCATCGCCTTCGCGCTCGAGCAGGATCCCCGCAAGCTTGGCGCCGCCCAGCATCAGATCGTTCGGCCATTTGAGCTGCAAAGCCGTAGGTTCTGCAAGCAGTGGAACGACCGCTTCATAGACTGCCAGCCCTGCGACGAGGGCCAGTGTAGCCGGGTTGGGATCGTGCGACGTAATCCGCACCAAGGTCGAGCCCATGAAGTTGCCCGACCCATCGAACCATGTGCGGCCCTGCCGCCCTCTCCCCGAAACCTGACGATCGGCAACAAGCCAGTAGCCCTCGGCCAATGCCTCGCCCGCACGCAATGCGGCAGCGAGGTCGGTATTGGTCGAACCGGTCTCTGTGACGGTGCGGATCACACCAGGATAGCGAATGCCGCTGCGGCGCGCGCGGCCCAGTCACCCAGCGGGATCGTGAGCAAATACCCCAGCGGTGAGATAAACGCCGCGCAAAGGGCCAGCACGACCCAATGGCCCAGCGGGCTCTTGGCTTCGACTTCGCGGGTAGGCTCGTCGAAGAACATTACCTTGATGAATTTGAGGTAATAGAACGCGCCGATCACACTGGCGGCAATACCGATAGCGGCCAGCGCAATCAGATCGGCGCGAACTGCCGCCTGGAAGACCACGAACTTGCCCCAGAAGCCGAACAGCGGCGGAATCCCCGCCAAGCTGAACATCAGCGCCAGAAGGCACCAGGCCAGGGCAGGCCTCTTGGTCGACAGGCCCGAGATATCGGCAAAGGTTTCGAGCGGGTTGCCCTGTGGGTCGCGGAGCATCAGCAGCGCAGTGAAGCTACCAACCGTCATGGCAACATAGATCGCAAGATAGGTCATCACGCCCGCAACCCCATCGGGGGTCGCGGCAGCAAGACCAATCAGGATGAAGCCGACGTTGTTGATCGAGGAATAGGCAAGCAGGCGCTTGAGGTTCTGTTGGCCGATTGCACCCAGCGCGCCCACAACGATGGACGCAAGGGCGGCAAAGATCACGATCTGCTGCCAACTATCGACCTGACCGCCGAAGGGGTCCATCGCCATGCGAACCAACATCGCCACGGCGGCCACCTTGGGCGCGCTGGCGAAGAATGTGGTCACTGGGGTCGGTGCACCCTCATAGACATCAGGCGTCCACATATGGAACGGCACGGCCGCGATCTTGAAGGCCAAGCCGGCAAGGACGAAGACAACCCCGAACAGTGCTCCGGTCGAAAGCCCGCCATCGAAAGCAGCGCGGATCGCCAGGTAGTTCGTCGTGCCGGAGAAGCCGTAGACCAGGCTCATACCGTACAGGATGATGCCCGAAGCCAGTGCACCCAGGACGAAGTATTTGAGGCCTGCTTCGCTTGAGCGGGAATCCTGCTTGAGGAAGCTGGCAAGCACGTAGCTCGACAGGCTCGACATCTCGAGCCCGATGTAGAGAGTCATCAGGTCGGCCGCGGAGACCATCATGCCCATGCCGACGGCATTGAACAGCATCAAGACGGGGTATTCCCCACGCCAGGCCCCGCGTTCCTTGAAATAGGAACCCGATACGATGAGGCAGGCAATGCAGGCCAGATAGATCAGAATCTTGGCAAAGCTGCCGAAGCCATCGACGCGGTACAGCCCACCGAAGGCGTCTCCGCCCAGTTCGAACGAAGGGTTGGTCAGCAGGTCGGCGCTAAAGATTACACCAGCGAATAGAGCTGCGACAGCGACTATTGTGACCGGACGCACCACCCGTGCCCCGCCCCAGGCGGTGACCAGCAGCAGGACAAGCCCGGTAAGCGAGAGCGTAATCTCGACTGCCGTGAAATACAGGGAGCTTAGCAAAGCCATCAGTGCGCTCCCTCTTCGGATGCTTCTTCACCATGCGCGGCGGCGACATAATTCGCATTGTGCTCGCGTGGTTCACCCACTTCGTTGGCGGAATCGAACGAGGGCGCAGCGCGTGCGATGCGGGCCTCGAGCGTGGCAATGTCCTGTCGCATGGGTGCCAGGAAGCTCTCCGGATAGACGCCCATCCACAGCACAGCAGCCGCAATCGGGGCGAGCATGGCCCATTCGCGGGCGTTGAGATCGGTCATGCGCGCGGCATCTTCATTGACCTGCGCGCCGAAGGCTACGCGGCGATACAGGTAGAGCATGTAAGCCGCGCCAAGGATAATGCCCGTGGTGCAAACCAGCGTCACCAGGGTCGAAACCTTGTAGATGCCCGCAAGCGCCAGGAACTCTCCAACGAAGTTGCTGGTCCCCGGCAGCCCGACCGAGGCCATTGTGAAGAGCAGGAAGAACAACGCATACTTAGGCATGTTGATGCTGAGCCCGCCATAGCGTGCAATTTCGCGCGTGTGCAGCCGGTCGTAGATCACACCGACGCAGAGGAACAACGCGCCCGAAACCAGGCCGTGGCCGAGCATGACCATCATCGCACCCTCGATCCCCTGCACGTTGAATGCGAAGAGGCCGACGGTCACGATCGCCATATGCGCGACGGACGAATAGGCGATCAGCTTCTTCATGTCGTCCTGCACCAGCGCCACCAGCGAGGTGTAGACCACTGCAATCATCGACAGCACGAAGATGAGCCATGCGAACTGCGCGCTTGCTTCGGGAAACATCGGCAAGCTGAAACGGATGAAACCGTAACCGGCAAGCTTCAACAGCACCCCGGCCAGGATGACGGAGCCAGCGGTAGGCGCCTGAACGTGCGCATCAGGCAACCAGGTGTGCACCGGCCACATCGGCATCTTCACCGCAAAGCTGGCGAAGAATGCCAACCACAGCCACGTCTGCGCTGCCGGGCTGAAGTCATAATTCATCAGCGTCGGGATGTCGGTGGTACCTGCGGTGTTCGCCATCCACATCATCGCGATCAGCATCAGCACTGAGCCGAGCAGGGTGTAGAGGAAGAACTTGTAACTCGCGTAAATACGGTCCTGACCACCCCACACGCCGATGATCAGGTACATCGGGATGAGGCCGGCCTCGAAGAAGATGTAGAACAGGTAGAGGTCCTGCGCCATGAACACACCGAGCATCAGCACTTCCATGAACAGGAAGGCACTCATGTATTCGCCAACGCGCTTGGTGATGCTGTCCCAGCTGGCAAGGATACAGATCGGCATCAGGAAGACGCTGAGCATGATCAGCATCAGCGCGATGCCGTCGATACCGAGGGCATAGCTAAACCCGGCAAAAACTTCGGCGCGTTCGGTGAACTGCCACTGCGCGCCGCCGATGTCGTAGTTCATCCACAGCAGGATACCCAACGCAAGGTCGAACAGGGTGGCACCCAGCGCAACCATGCGCGCAGTCGGCGCGTTGAGGAACAGGCAAGCGATCGCCCCGGCCAGCGGAACGGCGAGCATCAGGGAAAGGATGGGGAACTCCATCAGAACAGCACCCAGGTGATCGCGGCGACGAGCCCGAGGAGCATCACCAG
>NZ_JAYPTL010000019.1:0-55078 GCF_038133525.1 Erythrobacter sp.
GCCCTTGCCGATGCCGTGGCTGATAAAGCTCACCGCATCGAGCCGGCTCATATCCTGCTGCTGGAGGAAATAGACCGCGTAACTGTCGCGTTCGGAAAACAGCGCCACCAGCACGTTGGCGCCAGTAACGGTGTCCTTGCCCGACGATTGCACGTGCAGGATTGCGCGCTGGATTACCCGCTGGAATCCCGCCGTCGGTTGCGGATCAGAGCTGTCGTCCGACTTGAGCGACTGGTATTCCTGCTCAAGGTACTGGCGTACCACATTGCCCAGTTCGTCAAGATCGACGCCGCAGGCGGTCATCACCTGCGCCGCGTCCTCATCATCGATCAGCGCCAGAAGCAAATGCTCCAGCGTGGCATACTCATGCCGCCGCTGGCCAGCGTCGCTGAGCGCTGCGTGGAGGGTCTTCTCGAGGTTGGCTGCGAAACTGGGCATTCAGGTGGTCTTTCCAATGGACTCGCCAGGGGCGAATTGGGAACAGACTATCGGCCGAAGGTTAGCCGAAGCTGTATGAGCAGTCGATATGGGTGCGGAGACGAGAATGTGCAGCCCCCGCATTTCCAACTATTCCTTTCGCCCGAACAAGGCCTCCGCCGCATCACGGTGTGCGGCTGCCTTGGAGCGGTGTTTCTCGACGCGGGCGATCTCAGCTTCGAGCAGGGCGATACGCTCGGCAAGCTCGTCCTGAGAATAGGGGGCGAGATCTTCTGTCGCGAGCCTGCCGGCTGCATCGCCCCGTGGGCGCGGACGGTCGTCGTCATCCATCGCCGGCAATCTCGCAATTCTCGGCGGTTGCTGTCAACGGGGCCTCGCGTTAATGCACCGCGGCGTGGCTGACCCGCTACGCTGGCGAGGTGCGCGACAGGGGGAATTCGTGGCTGATCAGATACCTGAGACGATGATTGCCATGGGCTTCGACGCTCCTGGAGCACCCGAAGTTTTCCGCGCCGAACAGTTGCCTGTGCCTAATCCCGGCGAAGGAGAGTTGCTGATCAAGGTTGCCTGGGCCGGGGTCAATCGGCCAGACGTGATCCAGCGACAGGGCTTCTATCCGCCACCCCCAGGTGCCTCGCCCATACCGGGGCTTGAGGTTTCGGGTACCGTCGTGGCGGTTGGCCATGGTGTTGCGCCGGAGATGCTCAATCGCCAGGTTTGCGCGCTGGTCTCGGGTGGTGGCTATGCCGAATACTGCCTCGCCCACGCTGGACACTGCCTGCACGTTCCACATGGCATGGACATGGCTGAGGCTGCCGCGATCCCTGAGACCCTGTTCACCGTATGGCACAATGTCTTCGAGCGCGGATTTGCCCGAGATGGTGAGACGCTGCTGGTGCATGGCGGCACATCGGGTATCGGGACCATGGCGATCATGCTGGGCAAAGCCTTCGGGCTGACGGTGATCACGACCGCAGGCAGCGAGGACAAATGTGCAGCCGCGCGGTCGGTGGGCGCTGATCTGGCCATCAATTATCGTGAATCCGACTTCGTCGAAGTGGCAAAGGAGTTCACTGGCGGGAAGGGCGTAGACGTAATTCTCGACATGGTTTCGGGCAGCTATGTGGCGCGTAACATCGAATGTCTTGCCGATGATGGCCGGCACGTGACGATCGCCGTGCTCGGCGGGCTGAAGGCGGAAATCAATATGGCGACCATCATGCGCAAGCGGCTGACCCTGACGGGTTCCACGCTTCGCCCGCGCTCGGATCGGTTCAAGGCGCTGCTAGCGGATGAGATCTACAATCACGCCTGGCCGCTGTTCGAAGACGAAACGATTCGTCCCGTGATGGACAGGGCCTTTCCGCTGGCCGAGGTTGCGGCTGCGCATGCTCGGATGGAAGCGGGCGATCATATCGGGAAAATCGTCCTGGAGGTGGCTGGTGGCTAGGTACGTTCTTCACGAAGACCCGCGCAGCGGCAATTGCTACAAGATCAAGCTGACCGCCGCGCTCGTCGGAGTGCCGCTGGAAATCCGCCAGTACGATATCATGGCCGGTGAAACACGCACGCCCGAGTTCCTTGGCAAGGTCAATTCCAACGGGCGCATCCCCGTTCTCCAGATCGACGATCGCTTCTTGCCTGAAAGCAATGCTGCGTGCTGGTACCTTGCCGAAGACAGCGCGTTGATCCCCAATGATCGCTTCGATCGGGCTGATATGCTGCGCTGGATGTTCTTCGAACAGTACAATCATGAACCGAATGTCGCGACGCTGCGGTTCTGGCTGCATTTCGTTGGTGAAGCCAATCTGTCCGAACAGCAGCGCGCGCAGTTGATGGCCAAGCGCATTGCCGGTTGTGATGCGCTGTCACTTATGGACCGCCACCTTGCGGACCGTGACTGGTTCGTCGGCGGTGGACCGACTCTCGCTGATATCGCGCTCTACGCCTATACCCATGTCGCGGAAGAAGGCGGCTTCGGGCTTGCCGATTATCCAGCGGTCGAGGTGTGGCTGGCGCGGGTTGCGGCGCTGCCGCGCTACGTGCCCATGTCCTGACTCACAATGGTAGCAAAGTCTCTGTTCGGTAACCGGACTGTGCGCACCGCGTAACAATCTTGCGCCATGGAAGACCCCGATATGCAGCGGGGATTGTACCCATGACCGAACTGCCCAGCGGCTTCGAAGCACTCCACAACGTCGCCAACTTCCCGTCGGTAAAGCCTGCCGTACCCGAACGCATCGTGGGCGAACGGCGGCGCTTCCGTACGATCTGGATCAGCGATGTCCACCTCGGCACCAAGGGGTGCAACCACGAACTGCTGATCGACTTCCTCGACCATACCGACAGCGAAACAATGTACCTTGTCGGCGACATCATCGATGGCTGGCGGCTTAAGAAGAAGTTTTACTGGCCAGCAGAACACAACGATATCGTGTGGCGCATTCTCAAGCGTGCCCGGCGCGGTACGCGGATCGTCTATATCCCGGGCAATCACGACGAAATGGTGCGGCCCTTCTGTGGAATGGACTTCGGCGGGGTCGAGATCCGCCGTGCCGCATTCCACGATACGGCCGATGGTCGCCGCCTGATGATATTGCATGGTGACGAGTTTGATACGGTCATGCTGGCGCACCGCTGGTTGGCCTTCGTCGGCGACGCGGCCTACCACTTGATGATGAAGCTCAACAATTGGGTCAGCCGTGTCCGCTCGGCCCTCGGGCTTCCGTATTGGTCGATCTCCAAGGCGGCCAAGCACAAGGTCAAGAACGCGGTCGAGTTCATCTCCAAGTACGAGGAGGTGGTGGCGCGGGCCGCTGGTGAGCGCGGGGTTGATGGTGTCGTCTGCGGGCATATCCATACCGCTGAATTCCGTTGCTTTGCCCACGATGGAAAGCCGGTCGAATATTGGAACGATGGTGACTGGGTCGAAGGCTGCAATGCGCTTGTTGAGCATTTCGATGGCCGAATGGAGATCCTTCATTGGGCCGATGAAGTTGCGCGGCGCGACAAGCCATCCGGCGACCCGCGGGAGCTACAGGCGGCGTGACGGCGGAACTGATGCACCCGCTAGATCGCGCTGCGCACGGGCTTCCCCAGCGCATCGCGATCGTTACCGACGCCTGGATGCCGCAGATGAATGGGGTGGTTCGCACACTCTATACCACACGCGATATCCTCTACGCGAAGGGTCACGATGTGCTGGTGGTCTCGCCCGATCAATTCAGCAGCTTCCCGTGCCCGACCTACCCCGAAATTCGCCTGGCGCTGGCCCCTCCCGGCAAGGTTGCCCGTCTGCTGCGTGAGTTTGCGCCCGACGCGATCCATATTGCCACCGAAGGGCCGCTGGGCATGACGGCACGGCGCTATTGTTCCCGTCACGGCGTCCCATTCACTACCGCGTACCACACCCAATTTCCCGAATATGTCGCGCGCCGGACCCACCTGCCGGCGGACTGGTTCTGGCGCTATATCCGCTGGTTCCACGCGCCCGCCCAACGAGTCCTGGTCGCCACGGAAAGCATCCGCAAAGAGTTGCGCGCACATGGCCTTGATCGCCTGCATCACTGGAGCCGCGGCGTCGATCTGTCCTGCTTTACACCCGACGCCCCCCAGCCCGCCGTGTATGATGATCTGCCTCGGCCGATTCAGCTCTATGTAGGCCGGGTCGCGGTAGAGAAGAATATCGAGGCTTTCCTTTCGGGGGCCTATCCAGGCAGCAAGGTTGTGGTTGGGGACGGTCCGGCCCTGGCCGACCTCAAGGCGCGCTATCCCGAAGTCCATTTTCTCGGCCGGCGGACGGGTCGCGAACTGGCCGGGTGCTATGCAGGGGCGGATGTTTTCGTCTTTCCGAGCCGGACCGACACGTTCGGCCTGGTCATGATCGAGGCCCTGGCCTGCGGCACACCGGTCGCCGCCTACCCCGTCGCCGGTCCACTCGATATCGTGACGGAAGAGGTCGGGGCGCTGTGCGATGACCTGGACCGGGCCATAGCCGCGGCCCTTTTTTGCGAAAGTCGCGCTTGCTCCAACTATGGGTCCGAATTCAGCTGGGAGGCGGCGACCAGTCAGTTCCTGAGCGGACTTTCGGCCCTCGATAGCGAGGCCTTGCCCGCCGCCTAGCCTTTGGCTTGCCGAATCCGCGTATCTGGCCTACATGACCGCTGCAATGGCCGCTCCGCGAGGGGCGGCCCTTCTATTTTCAGAGCTGAGAGAAGGCACTTCCATGGCCGACCAACCCAAACCGCTCATGCCGCATGCGACCGCTACCTGGCTGGTCGACAACACCGGCTTGTCGTTCGAACAGATTGCTGAGTTCTGCGGCCTGCATATCCTTGAAGTGCAGGCGATGGCGGATGATCTTGCGGGCAGCAAATACACCGGTCGCGACCCCGTCCACTCGGGTGAGCTCAACCTCGCAGAGATCGAGAAGGGCCAGGCCGATCCGGAGTACAAGCTGAAGATGCAGCGCGCGCCGGTCGCCGTAAGCCGTACCAAGGGGCCACGCTATACCCCGGTCTCTAAGCGTCAGGACAAGCCGGACGGCATCGCCTGGCTGATCCGCAACCACCCGGAAATCTCCGACGCGCAGATCTCGAAATTGATTGGCACCACCCGCAACACCATCACCGCGATCCGCGAACGGAGCCACTGGAACATCCAGAACATTCAACCGAAGGACCCAGTTACGCTGGGCCTTTGCTCGCAGCGCGAACTCGATGCCGTTGTTGCCAAGGCGGCAAAGAAGGCCGGCCTTGAAGGCGAGGCCGCACCTGTCGAAGCAACTGGCGGCACTGATCGCGAGCGCCTGATCGAAGAGCTACGGGCCGAACGCGATGCGCATGAAAAGGCTGCGTCTGAGGCTGCTCAGGAAGCCGAAGCTGCAGCTTGGCTCGAAGCCAAGCGCGCGGCTGAGGAAACCGGCGAAGAATAAGCCGAAGCAAGCAATGAATCCGGGGCGGGCGGGGCTTGTGTCTCGCCCGCTTTTTTCTTGCGCGACTGGAGCGCACCCGCCATGTTACTGACATGGCTGTAAATAAGCGCTTCCCCTTGCCTCCGGCGGCCTATGGCCACGCAAAACCATGGAATTCCAGCATTAAGCCGGAACTGCTCCATGCCATTTTCGAACGACAGGCGCGCAAACTTCCCGATGCAATATTGGTCGAGTTTCTCGGCCGAAGCTTCACCTATCGCGAGATCTATACTCAGGCGCGCCGCTTTGCGGTCGGTCTGGTCGAACGGGGAATTGCCAAGGGCGATCGTATCGGCCTGTTCCTTCCCAATGTCCCGACATACGTTGCTGCCTACTATGGGGCGATGATGGCCGGGGCCGTGGTGGTCAATTTCTCGCCACTCTATACCGCGGAAGAGCTCAGCCATCAGGTCGAAGACTCTGGCACGAAGCTATTGGTGACACTCGACTCGCCGCTGCTCTTGCCGACGGCAATCGATGTTCTCGACGGTTCGTCGCTTGCCCATCTCGTAGTCGCTAGGCTGGCCCCCTCGCTGCCCCGTCTGAAGGCGCTCGCGCTGAAGACTGTTGGGCGCGGCCGGATCGCTCCCGTGCCTCGGCGCGCCGATGTTCTCGACTGGCGGGCAGTCCTGGGGAGTTGGAATTGGGCGGACTGGCTCGATGGCCGGGAAGCCGAGCTCCCTGCCAGCACGGTCACGGATCTCGCTTTGCTTCAATATACGGGCGGCACCACCGGCACGCCCAAGGGTGCCATGCTGACGCATGCCAACCTGTCGAGCAATGCTATCCAGGTCGACATGCTCGATCCCTTCGACCGGACCGAACCAGATATCGTGCTAGGTGCGCTGCCGCTGTTCCATGTCTTCGCCAACACATGTGTCTTGAATCGCACGGTCGTTCGCGGCGGATGCATTGTCATGCTGCCACGTTTTGAAGCCGGGCAGGTGCTAAAGACGATTACGCGAACCCAGCCGCGCGCCTTCCCCGGCGTCCCCACAATGTTTCAGGCGCTGCTCGATCACCCGGAATTCCTGAAGACTGATTGGTCGGCCATGCGGGTCTGCATTTCCGGCGGCGCACCCATGCCGGGACCTCTCCGCGAGAAGTTCGAAACGGCGACGGGTGTACGCCTGATCGAAGGCTATGGCCTGACCGAAAGTTCGGGGGTGGTATCGACCAATCCCTATGAAGGGCTTCGCAAGCCGGGGACGATCGGGCAACCCATCCCGGCAACACAGGTGCTGCTTCTCGACAAGGAAGACCCCGATAGTTTGGCCCCCGATGGCGAGGCGGGTGAGCTGGCGGTGCGTGGTCCTCAGGTCATGCGGGGGTATTGGAACCTGCCCGAAGCACAGGCGACGACCTTTGCGGATCACAATGGCGAAGCATGGTTGCGCACTGGCGATGTCGCGACGATCGACGAGGATGGGTTCCTGACTATTGTCGATCGGATCAAGGACATGATCGCTGTCGGCGGATTCAAGGTGTTCCCTAGCCAGGTCGAGGCGGTGCTGCTCGAACATCCAGCGGTCAAGGAAGCGTTGGTGATCGGCCGCCCCGATACCTACCGTGGTGAGGCACCTGCGGCCTATGTCACGCTCAATGAGGGCGCAACCATTTCCGGAGACGAACTCAAGACGTGGCTGAATGGTCGTATCGGCAAGCACGAGCGCGCCGAGGAGGTGGTGGTACGGCAATCACTACCCAAGACGATGATCGGCAAACTCGATCGCAAGGCGCTGCGCGCCGAGGTTCTGGGCTGAGGCTACGCAATAGGCGCCGCTTCCGCGCTCTGGTGGGCGGCGCTGTACTTTTCCCGCCGCCAAAGGTTCAATTGGCGACTGGGATCTCGGACTTGACGGGCTGAGTGGCGGCAGCACTTGCAGACTTGCGTGCATCGCGATGGGCAAAGCGGCCTTCGACCTGCGCACCCTGTTCGATGGTCAGCGCGTCATAGAATACGTCACCCGTAATCTTGGCAGTCTTCAGGATCACCAGTTCCCGCGCGGTGATCGATCCATTGACGGTCCCCGCCAGGCGCGCGCTTTCAGCCTTTACGGCACCGGTCACCGAGCTGGTTTCTCCCTGCACCAGGCAGGCGCAGGCGATGTCACCCTCGACCGAACCATCGATATGCAGATCGGCAGAGGCCTGGATATCGCCCTTGATTGCGAGATCGGAACCGAGAACCGAGAAAGTGGAACTGCTTTTGCTGGCCATGGTGCGCTCCGGATTACTGGGCGTGGGCGAGCTGCGGGGCTCGCCGGATTTCTTCGAGAACATGCGGAGCGGTCTCCAGGAAGGTGCGCGGGTTCACCGCGCGATCATTGATGCGCACTTCGAAATGCAAGTGTGGCCCTGTGGAACGGCCAGTGCTGCCGATTGCGCCGATGGTTTGCCCGGCAACAACTTTCTGGCCAACCTTGGCCCTGAATGCCGACATGTGGGCATAGCGAGTCATCAGGCCGTTGCCGTGGCTGACCTCTACGACCTTGCCATAGCCCGACTTGCGCCCAACAAAGCTGACGACACCCTTGGCAGCCGCATAAATCGGCGCGCCTGTCGGGCCACGGAAGTCGAGGCCTTTGTGCATCGCCGCTGCGCCCGTGAAAGGATCGCGCCGATACCCGAAGCCGGAAGAAATATACTCAAGCGCAGCGGGTTCGACCTGCGGAACTCCGGCGAGGCCGTTCTCCAAAGCTGCCATGCGGGCAATCGAAAGCCCCAGGCGTTCGAACCGTGGGTCGATCGAGCCGTCGCGCGATGTCGCCAGCTTTTCGAGCGGACCACCCATGGCGGTGCGGTCTGCACGGATCAACATCGAGCGGGGATCAAGGCCCAATTGCTTGAGCGCATTGGCAGCACGCTGTGCGCGCCAATCGGCATAGCGAGTGAGGCCTTCAACGAAAGCTAGCTGTCGTGCTTCGATGCGGGCGAGTGCGGCAGCCTCGGGGATCGAAACGCTGACCTTGTCGACCGTCTTTGCCGCTTCGCCGCTGGAGTCGCTGACATTGGCGACTGCCTTGGCGTCCTCGGGCAATGAGGCGACCATGTCTTCGATGAAATCCTGACGCTTGACGAGATCGCTGGCTACCGCATCAATATCGTCGCGGTAGGCATCGACCCGCTCTTCGGCCGTGGCGACCTTGGCCTCGCGATCAAGCAGGGAAAGTCGATCGGCGGTCGCCCGATATTGGGTCCATCCGGCGATGGCGACCGAAAGGGTCCAGATCACAAGCGCGGCGAGGGTGATCGCGGCAGCCGTCATCTGGACGCGCGACGAAATAGTGATGAAGCGGACCTGGCCTTCGGACCGCATGAAGAATTCCCGGTCCGGGAACCAGCTGAGCACACGACTCCCCCAGCCGGTGTTGGCGATCAATTTTCGCAAAACGACCCGTCCCTTTTGGTCTTACGTCCCTGGTCAAGCGCGCTAACAAAGCTTTGTGTTGAAATCGAATCGCAGTTCCCGTGGAATCCATGAGTCGAAGCAGCGATGCGATGAACCGTTTCAAATGTTGAAAATTTTCGTTCGCGACCGGGAACCAAAGATTAAGTCGAGGTTTACCAATAACTTGCGATTCGTTCTGAGATGGGCGGGCAACCCATTGTATATATACGACAAAATTGAGAGGGGGTCGTCATGAGCCCTCGCCGGCCCCGAATCGGCTTGTTGGGCGGCAGCTTCAACCCGGCGCACAACGGCCACCGGAGAGTTTCGCTGTTCGCGCAGCGCGCGCTGGGATTGAGGGAGGTGTGGTGGCTCGTCTCGCCGGGCAATCCTCTCAAGCCGTCGGACGATATGGCCCCGCTTGCACGGCGCTATTCCTCAGCTGTTCAGCAGGCCCGGCGCGCACCGATCCGGGCAACCGCGATCGAGCGCGAGCTAGGGACGCGCTACACGGTGGATACCCTGCGGGCGCTACGCAAACGCTATCCCGCCTACGATTTCCTGTGGCTGATGGGTGCCGATAACCTCGCCCAATTCCACCGCTGGCGCGACTGGCGGGGAATCGCACGCACCATGCCGATTGCAGTCATTGCGCGGCCGGGCTATGATGACGCTGTCGTCGCAAGCCCCGCGATGGCCTGGTTGAGGCGCTATCGAGTGCCGCTGGCCAGCTTTGTCAACGGGGGCGAATGGAGTGCACCGGCACTGGTGACTTTGCGTTTCGATCCCGATCCAAGATCGGCCACGGCCATCCGCCGCGCCGATCCCGATTGGGCCGCACGCTTCGCCGGGCCGCCTCCCAGGGACCAGCTGACACATCGACGAATAGTGGCGGGGGAGGAAACGACCGCGCCATGAAGCGCCCTGTTTCTCCAACGGCCCACGCCTCTCGATCCAGGAGTACGATACCCGCCTATGACACAGGCGCACACAACCCCGGCAAATGCCGGGCCGGCCTCGGCACAGGTTATCCGCTTGGCCAAGGCTGACCCAGAAGCGCTGCTCGCCCTGGTGTTGCAGCAGCTCGACGACGACCAGGCGCAGGATGTGGTTTGCATCCCGCTCGAAGGGAAAAGCTCGATTGCCGACCACATGGTCATCGCATCGGGACGTTCCACTCGCCAGGTCGCTGCCATGGCGCAAAAGCTCGCCGAAAAGATCAAGCAGGACGGATTTGGTTCGGTGAAGCTCGAAGGGCTTCCCGCGGCCGATTGGGTCCTGATCGATGCAGGCGATGTGGTGGTCCACTTGTTCCGCCCTGAGGTGCGTAGCTTCTACAACCTCGAGCGCATGTGGGCGTTCGGCGACGCCCCGCCCGTAGCGGGGATGGCCTAACCCACGACTGGCCGCGACAAGGTGCGCGTGGCATCCGGCTCCCTCGTCCACGCCATTCGCTGGACGTAGACGAGGCATAGCCATAGAGCGGGCCGATGCTGTTGCACGTCATCGCCCGCGGAAAGATCGCCCGCTCGCCTGAGGCTGAGCTGGTCGCGCGCTATGAGAAACGCCTGACCTGGCCGGCCAAGTTTACCGAACTCCCTGATTCTGGCGGTCGCGTTCCCGATCCGCAAACGCCCGCCAAGACCGTGCTGCTCGACGAGCGCGGCAAGGACCTCTCATCGGAGGAACTCGCCCGAATACTCGGCCGCTGGCGTGACGACGGTGTGCGCGAATGTCGGTTTCTGCTCGGGGCAGCAGATGGTCATTCGGAGCAGGAGCGCATTGGCGCTGACCTGCTTCTGGCTTTCGGCAAGGCGACCTGGCCGCACCTGCTGGCCCGCGCCATGCTCGCCGAACAACTCTATCGGGCGACGACGATCCTCGCCGGACACCCCTATCACCGCAGCGGATAATCGGGCAGGAATGACGCCATGGTCCGTCGGCTTGTTGTCCTTGCCCTTTGCATCATCGCCATCGCGGGGTTCGCGCCGGCTCTGACGCCGCTCGACGCCCAATCGCCTTCGCGCTTCGCCAATGCGAGCGACGCACGCGAAGCGCTGGACGCCGCCCGCCAGGAACAACGCAACGCCAGGGCCCGTGGAGAGCGCCTCGAGAAACAGGCCGCCGCTGCGCGAGAAGCTGTAGACAAAGCAGTGCAACAGGCCGCCGCATTGGCGGCACGCGTGCAACAGGCCGAAGCGGGAATCGCGGCGGCGGAGGCACGGTTCGATATTGCCAGCCGCCAGCGCCGTGCGCTGGATCAGCAGCTTGCCCAGCGCCGCGAGCCGCTCGTTCGCCTTACCGGTGCGCTACAGAGCATGTCTCGCCGCCCCGTGACGCTCTCGGCGTTTCAACCAGGTTCGCTGCGCGATTTGGTGCATACCCGGGCGGTTCTCGACAGCACAATTCCCTTGGTGCGCCAACGCACCGCCGCCTTGCGGAGCGAGCTGATACGCGCTCGCTCACTCGAAAACGAGGCAAGAACTGCACTGGTCGATCGCCGCGAAAGCGAGAAGGTGCTGGGGGAGCGCCGCAAGCAGCTGATCGCTGCCGCTGCGCGCCAACGCCAGGTCGCGCAGAGCGCATCGGGTGGGGCAAATCGGGAGGCGCAGCGCGTGCTGGTACTCGCAGAGCAGGCGCGCGACCTGGACGGTCTGGTTGGCCAGCTCGAAGCGGCCGGTTCGCTGCGCATGCGGCTCGCCGCGCTTCCAGGGCCGATCATCCGACCCGAGAATCCAGCGACGGCAACCGTTGTGGCGGCCCCTGTGCCGACACCAAGTGAAACCGCGCCTCCTGCCCGCTACCAGCTCCCCGTGAACGGCCGGGTTGCGCGTGGATTCGGCGAGAGTGGATCGGGTGGTGCGCGCGACGCTGGCATCGAACTCCTGCCCCGCCCCGGGGCGCAGGTGGTCTCCCCCGCTGCCGGACGGATCGCTTTTGCCGGCCCCTATCGCGGCTATGGCCAGATCGTGATTGTCGAGCACGAAAATGGGTGGACCAGCCTGATTACCGGCCTTGGATCGCTCGATGCCGCAGTCGGGCAGGCGGTAACGGCAGGATCGCCGCTTGGTCTCGCGCCGTTCGATGGGTCTGCTGTGACACTTGAGCTTCGCCAGCAAGGCATGCCGGTGAACCCGCTCGACTATCTCCAGTAGTCGCTCCGTCGATTTCCCCTTTCGGGACGTACTTCCAATGCTCATCTGGTGTTCACCGCGCTCCCGCGATAAACTGCGCTCGCGTATTGGAGAGTAACTGCCGATGAAAATCGCCAACCTGCTTCGTTCGGCCGCCCTTGTGACGGCTGTGGCGATCATTCCCGCGACGACTGCGGGGGTCGCCCAGGTCGAAGGCCGCGCAGGTCCCGAATTTGCCAAGGTTCTTGCGGTCTACCAGCGAATCAAGGCGAGCTATGTCGAGCCGGTCGAAGACGATGTGCTGATGCGTGGGATGATCGATGGGATGCTTTCGGCGCTCGATCCCCACTCGGCCTACCTTGACGGGGGCGACCTCCAGCGGCTCGAAACCATGATCGACGGGAACTACTCGGGCCTTGGCCTCTCCGTGGTCATGGAAGACGGTGCGGTGAAGATCATCTCGCCATTCCGCGGTAGCCCAGCCGAGAAAGCAGGGCTCAAGGCCGGCGACTTCATTACTCATCTCGATGGCAAGCTGATCTACGGTGGCAGTCTCGACGAGGCCGTGGCGCAGATGCGCGGCAAGGAAGGCACGCAGATCAAGCTGACCGTGTTCCGGACCGGGCGCGAGGAACCGTTCGATGTGACCGTAACCCGCGGCGTGATCGAGCTTGAGCCGGTTACCTGGGAGCTTGAAGACGGCAACATCGGCCACATCATGATCAACGAGTTCTCACGCGATGTCGGCAGCGACGTGTTTTCCGCGTGGCAAGAGCTGCGCGAAAAGGCCACCGGACGAATGAATGGGCTGGTGCTCGACCTGCGTTCGAACCCTGGCGGAAGCCTCGACGAGGCCGTCGCCCTGTCCGACCTGTTCCTGTCTGACGGACGTATCGTTTCTCAGCGCGGACGCGCGCGTGGCGAGAACATCACCTATGATGCCGAGACGGTGTTCCGCGGCGATATCGCCGAAGGCCTGCCGATCATCGTGCTGATCGATTCCGGTTCGGCCTCCGCGTCGGAGATCGTGGCAGGTGCCCTGCAGGACCACCGTCGCGCAGTGGTCATGGGGGAACGCAGCTTCGGCAAGGGTAGTGTGCAGTCGCTGCTGCCACTAGGCCGGGATGCCGCGCTCAAGCTTACGACGGCGCGCTATTACACCCCCTCGGGCCATTCGGTGCAGGAAGGCGGGATCAAGCCCGACATCGCGGTGCCACAGCTCAGCGACCCTGACCTGGCCAAGAGGGCGAAGTTCACCCTGCGCGAATCCGACCTGCGCGGCCACCTGATCAACGAAGCGGGTCTGGCCGATGAAGCGCTGGAAAAGGACCAGCGCCAGGATCCGCGTTTCCAGCTCACCGCGGAACAGCTCGAGAAGCAAGGGATCAAGGACTTCCAGCTCCATTATGCGCTCGAAACCCTGCGCCGAACCGCCCCGAACAAGGTTGCCGCACGGTCCCGATAGGCTAAACCCCCGCGAGATGGATGTGACGCACCCTTTCCGGACTGCCCGCGCGCTTGCGCTTGCCGTTCCCGCATTGCTGCTCGCCGGAGCCTATGTTTCGCAATATGGCTTCGGCCTGTATCCCTGTGAAATGTGCTGGTGGCAGCGCTATCCGCATTTTGCGGCGGTAGGATTGGCCACGCTGGGATTTGTCGTTGCGCCGCAACGGTTCTGGGTGGCGCTCGCCGCCTTGGCGATTCTCGTTTCAGGTGCGATCGGCTTTTTCCATGCGGGGGTCGAGTACGACTGGTGGCCCGGCATAACCTCTTGCGCCGCGGTATTTGCCGAAGGGAGCGGTAATGCGCTCGAGGACATCATGAATACCCCGCTGATCCGCTGTGACGAACCAGCCTGGACCCTGTTCGGCATCAGCCTGGCCGGGTTCAACTTCCTGATCTCTACCGCCGCTGGGTTCGCAATCCTGGCATTATTGCGCAAGCGACCCACCGCATGAGCAAGGTTCCCGACCATATAGCGCGCATGATTCGGGTTGATCAGGCTGGTGAGTTCGGTGCGACGCGCATTTACGCGGGCCAACTCGCGGTATTGGGCAATCGTGGTCCGCATGCGGCGGAAATCGCGGGGATGGCGGAGCAGGAGGCCGATCATCGCGCGAAGTTCGATGCATTGATGGCGCGTCGCGGCGTTCGGCCCACTGCATTGCAGCCATTCTGGGATCGCGCGGGATTTGCGCTGGGCGCAGCTACCGCGCTTATCGGGCCAGAGGCGGCAATGGCCTGTACTGCGGCGATCGAAACCGAGATCGACAACCACTACACGCGCCAGCTCGACGAGCTCTACGCCAGTGGCGAAGATCCCGAACTTGCCGGGATGATCGAGGAATTCCGCGAAGACGAACGCGAGCACCGCGACGCGGCACTGGCAGCGGGTGCGGAACGTGCGCCGGCTTACCCTTTGCTGTCCGGACTGATCAGGCTCGGCTGTCGGGCCGCGATCAGGCTTTCGGAACGCGTCTGACAGGATTAAACCCATTCGTGCGTGCTTCATGGGTGGTTCACCGGTGCAGGCGCCTAATGCGCCAACCAGATAAGGATCGGCTTTCGATGACCAGGACATTCCCGCTTCTTGCAGTGCTCGTCGGCGCGGCTTTCGGCGCCCCCGTGTCGGCGCAGGAAACCGTCGATACCGGTGACGACAGCTACAATATGGTCATCGTTTACGGCGACGATGAATGCCCGCAGTCGACTGTGGACCAGATCGTGGTTTGCGCACGCAAGGCCGAAAGCGAGCGGTATCGTATTCCCGAACGGCTCCGCCTTTCGGATAGTCCTGAAAACAGGCCTTGGGCCGATCGGGTCGAGCGGTTCGAGACGGTCGGAAGCTTTGGCGCCCTGTCATGCTCGCCCACCGGCGCCGGTGGCTTCACCGGATGCACCCAGCAACTGATCGATGCGGCGTATGCCGACAAGGCTGCCGGTTCGGATGTCCGTTTCGGTCAGCTGGTTGAAGCGGCACGGGCCGAACGCCTCTCCACGATCGATGCAGAAGCGGCCGCCGAGCAGGAACGCGTCGAGATGATCGAGCGCGAGTATCAGCAGCGGCTGGAACGTGAGCGCGCTGGTGAGGGGCCTGCCGAAACCGCCGAGGAACTGCCCCAGCCCGAAGGCTGAACCCTCGCTCTATCGCTACTTAACCATTTGCGGTTACTAGGGCGGGCATGGCCGCCAAATGCAAGATCCTAACCGTTTTCGGCACCCGGCCGGAAGCGATCAAGCTGTTCCCGCTGGTGCATGCGCTGGCAGCTGACGGACGGTTCGACAGCCGCGTGTGCATTACCGCGCAGCATCGTCAGATGCTCGACCAGGTGCTCGCCATCGCGGACATCACGCCCGATCATGACCTCGACTTGATGACGCCCGGCCAAACGCTCGATGCCTTGACTGCCAGGGCTTTGATCGAGGTTGGCAAGGTGCTCGACGCGGAGAAACCCGACTGGGTGGTGGTGCAGGGCGATACCACTACGGTGATGGCCGGCGCCATCGCCGCCTATTATCGCCAGATTCCAGTCTGCCATGTGGAAGCCGGGCTGCGTAGCGGCGATCTCCATCATCCCTGGCCGGAAGAGGGCAACCGCCGCATTGTCGGAAGCTTTGCCGCACTGCATTGTGCGCCGACTACGACCGCGCGGGATGCCCTGCTGCGCGAGAACGTCGATCCGGCGACTGTCCACGTCACGGGCAATACGGTGATCGATGCACTCCAATGGGTAACCCGGCGGATCGAACAGGACCCGTCGCTCGCCTCTGGCCTGACCCAGCTGGAGGCGCGCTTCGCGGGCAAGCGGATCATAGGCATGACCAGCCATCGCCGCGAAAACTTCGGCGGCGGGATGCTAAACATCGCCGATGCGGTGAAACGGATTGCGTCGCGACCCGATGTTGCGGTGATTTTCCCTGTACATCTCAATCCCAACGTTCGTGCGGTGATGAACGATGCGCTGGCGGGCCTGGACAATGTCGCGCTGATTGAGCCGCTGGATTATCCCCATTTCGCGCGTCTCCTCGCTATCTCGCACCTTATGTTGACCGATAGCGGCGGGGTTCAGGAAGAGGCGCCCGCATTGGGCAAACCGGTCCTCGTCATGCGCGAGACAACCGAGCGCCCTGAGGGTGTCGCCGCAGGAACCGCGAAACTCGTCGGCACCGATGCGGATCGGATCGTGGCCGAGACCGAGCGCCTGCTCGACGATGAAGCCGCCTATGCGGCAATGGCGCGGGCGCACAACCCTTTCGGTGATGGGCATGCGGCCAGCCGTATCGTCGATCTCCTTGCCGGTTAGCAAACGGCGTTACTGCTAAATTTACCCTCCGCCGCTAAACCCTCGCCAAGGATTTACGGGAAACGATCTACATGCGTGGTGATACCAAGCCCGCCGTCTGCGTCATCGGCCTCGGTTATATCGGGCTACCCACCGCCGCGATCATTGCGCGTGCGGGGTGCCCTGTACATGGTGTCGATGTCACGCAGGATGTGGTCGACACCATCAACCGAGGCGAAATCCACATTGAGGAGGTCGATCTCGACGGGCTGGTGCAGGCGGTGGTCCAGCGCGGCCTGCTCAAAGCCTCGACCGAAATCGCTCCGGCCGATGTCTTCGTGATCGCCGTACCCACTCCCTTCGCCAAGGACGGCAACCACACGCCCGATACTTCCTATGTCATGGCCGCTGCCGGAAGGGTCGCGGCGGTGCTCAAGAAGGGCGACATCGTCATCCTCGAATCGACTTCGCCGGTCGGAACAACCGAAGCGCTGCGTGACACCGTTGCGCGATTGCGACCGGATCTCGCCATGCCGGGCCGGACCGATGGCCAGCCCGATGTGTGCATCGCCTATTGCCCGGAGCGCGTACTGCCCGGCAGGATTCTCGAGGAACTGACCCACAACGACCGATCGATCGGTGGCATCACCCCCCGCTGCGCGCGCAAGGCGCTCGCCTTCTACAAGCGCTTCGTGAAGGGTGAGTGCGTCACCACCGATGCGCGCAGCGCCGAAATGACCAAGCTGGTCGAAAACGCCTTCCGCGACGTGAACATTGCCTTCGCCAACGAATTGTCGATGATCGCGGACCGGCAAGGCCTCGACGTGTGGGAAGTGATCCGCCTCGCCAATCGCCACCCGCGCGTGAACATCCTCCAGCCCGGTCCGGGTGTGGGCGGCCACTGTATCGCGGTCGACCCGTGGTTCATCGTCCACGGTGCGCCGGAAGAGGCGAAGATCATTCGCCAGGCGCGGGAAACCAACGATGCCAAGATGCATCACGTGTTGGCCCGCGCGAAGGCGCTGGTCGAGGCGCATCCAGGGGCAAAGGTCGCCTGCCTGGGGCTCGCCTTCAAGGCCAATATCGACGACTTCCGCGAAAGCCCCGCGCGCTATGTCGCGGCCAGCCTCGCACGGGAATTCGGGCCACGCGTCCAGGTGGTGGAGCCCTATGCCGGCGAGCTGCCGCTCGAGTTCGACGGCACCGGGGCCGAACTGGTCGATATCGATACCGCACTCGAAGAATGCGGCGCGATCATCGTCCTCGTCGACCACGATGTATTCAAGGTCATCCCGGCCGAAGAACGTAGTGGGAAAGCCGTCTATGACACTCGCGGCATCTGGCCGGATGTCGCCTGACGCCTAGCCCTTGTCGAGCGCGATGTCGGGCGCGTCTTCCTGCTTCATGCCGACGACGTGATAGCCGGCATCAACGTGGTGTGTTTCACCGGTCACGCCGCTCGACAGGTCCGACAGGAAATAGAGCCCCGATCCGCCCACGTCCTCGATGGTGACGTTGCGGCGCAGTGGCGAATTATACTCGTTCCATTTGAGGATGTAGCGGAAGTCGCCGATCCCGCTGGCGGCCAGCGTCTTGATTGGCCCAGCGCTGATTGCGTTGACCCGGATACCCTGCGGGCCAAGATCGTTGGCCAGGTATTTCACGCTGGTTTCCAGCGCCGCCTTGGCCACACCCATCACGTTATAGTGCGGGATGACCTTTTCCGCCCCGTAATAGGTCAGTGTCAGGATTGAACCGCCTTGAGGCATCATCGCCGCCGCGCGCTGCGCAACCGCCACGAGGCTGTAGGCGGAAATGTTCATCGTCATCAGGAAGTTGTCGAGGCTGGTGTCGACATACTTTCCGCGAAGCTCGTTCTTGTCCGAAAAGCCAATGGCATGGACCACGAAATCGATGGTCTCCCACCGCGCCTTGAGCGTCTCGAACGCGCGATCGAGCGCGCCCATGTCGGATACGTCGCAATCGAAGGTGAAATCGCTGCCAAGCTCGGCCGCCAATGGCTCCACACGCTTCTTCAGCGCCTCACCCTGATAGGAAAAGGCCAGCTCGGCACCTTCGTCGGCCAGCTTGCGGGCAATGCCCCATGCCAGCGACTTGTCATTGGCGAGGCCCATGATCAGCCCACGCTTGCCTGCCATCAACCCGCTCATCCAGCGTGCTCCTCTTCTTCCACTTCCTTGGTCAAGGCTACCCGCCTGGGTTCGTCGTCCTGCCCGATGTGAGTCAGTTCTTCCTCGGGCGATTCCGCTAGGGCAGCGTTGAGTTCCGCGCCGATAACGACACCGAGCCCGACAAGCCAGAAAAAGAACATGGCGATCATGACGCCAGCCAGACCACCATAGGTCAGGTCGTAGGTAAAGAACTGCCGGACCAGCGGCGGCATGAGCGTAGTTGCCGCCATCCACCACAGCGTTGTAACCAACGCTCCTGGCCATTTGGGGTAGCGCCGACGACGATAGCGCCTTGGTGTCAGGCCCAGGAAGGTTGCGTAAAGCGATGCGAATACGACCAGCCCAGGGATTGCCTGACTAAGTCGTAGCTCGGCAACTCGGCCAACCAGTTGAGGGAAATAGGCGGAGATTACCTCTTGCGCTGTGCCGAGTGCGACCTGTGCCAGCAGGGCCAGCATCAGCAATAGGACAGTGCCCAGTATCGCCCCTGTAGACACCAGCCGGTACTTCCAGAATGCACGCGTCGGCTGGGTGCCATAGGCGCGCCGCAAGATATCGCGGATCGTTTCGACGAGGCTGCCGACGGTCCACAGTGCGACCAGGGCACCGATCCAGAGCAGCCAGCCACTGCGGGCGTCGACAGCATTCAGGGCCACCGGCTCGATGACATTGGCAACCATTGGCGGTACAGCCATCAGTACCGTTTCGATCGCCGCAGCGCGCTCCGCCTGTTCGCCGAACAGCGAAAAAACCGCGGCGCCCAGGATGAAGAAGGGAAAAATCGCCAGGATCGAAAGGTAGGCGAGGTTCCCGGCGTGGATGAAGCCATCATTCCATGCACCGATCGCGGTGCGCTTGGTCACCTGCCAGATCCGTGTGCCCGGGCCGAGGTGGTATTCGATCCGCCCGCGAAGGTCCTGTGCAGCCTTGCGGCGGGCTTCAGGGGAGAGCGAGACGATCTCGTGCTCTTCCGCCGCCGAAAGATCGTACCTGGTCAAATGGCTACACCCCGAGATCTGCCCTTGGGTCGCTTTCGTCCTTCCACCCTTCAAGCCGCTTGGCAAGCGCATCGAGGTCTGCGGGGAGCTGGATCTGCAGCGTCACCAGCTGGTCGCCGCGGCTGCCGTCCTTCTTGCTGAAACCCTTGCCCTTCAGTCGCAGAACCGTCCCGCCATGGGTACCGGCCTTGATCGTCATCATCACCGGGCCATCGACTGTGGGCACGCGAACCTTGCCCCCGTTGATGGCTTCGTCGAGGGTGATCGGGAGGTCGAAGCGCACATCGTCACCGTCGCGGCGGTAGAGCTTGTGCTTGTCGATATCGATGGTGACCAGTCCGTCGCCCGCACCACCGGGGCCCGGTTCCCCCTTACCCTTGAGCCGCATTTGCGTGCCGCTTTCGAGGCCTTTGGGCAGCTTGAGGTCGATCGTCTTGCCGTCGGCTAAGGTAATCCGCTGGTCCTTGAGCGTTGCCGCCTCGACAAAGGGAACCCGCAAGCGATAGGCTATGTCGGCGCCCGTGCGGGGTGGAGGCGGCCTGCGTCCGGCATTGCCGAACGGGCTGCCGCCGCGTCGCGAGCCGCCACCGAACAGGCCGTCGAAGATATCGCCCAGGTCGATGTCTTCACTGCCAAAGCCCTGGAAATCTTCGGGCCGTGCGCCGCGCCCGGATCCGCCGCCCCGAAACCCGCCGCCACCGAAGCCCCCGCCCATTCCGGCAAATGGGTTGGCCGGATTGCCCTCGGCATCGATCTCGCCACGGTCAAAGCGCGCGCGCTTGTCTGCATCGGAAAGCAGGTCGTAAGCCTGGGTCACTTCGGAAAAGCGTTCGGCGGCCTTGGGATTGTCCTTGTTGCGATCGGGATGGAGTTCCTTCGCAAGCTTGCGATAGGCGCTCTTGATATCCTTCTCGGACGCGGTGCGGGCAACGCCAAGGATGGAATAGGGATCGGCCATGGCGTGTTAGCTAGGTGCAACGGTTCGCGCGTGCAAGCGTCGACGGTTTCCTACGCCTGTAGCCGGGCGTAGCCATCAGCGATGTCCAGCGTTGCTCCCCGCCTGCGATCCTGCCATGCGCCTAACGCTGGTGCTGCGGTTCTTATCCGCAGAACCGTGTTTCATGTGTTCCAAGTTTCAGGATCGACCGATGCAAGCTGAACAGAGCGCCATCCCCGAAACCGATCCCTTCGCGCTGTTCGAAGCGTGGTACGGCGAAGCCAAGGCAAGCGAACCCAACGATGCCAACGCCATGGCCCTGGCTACGGCAACGCCTGATGGGTTTCCTTCGGTTCGCATGGTCCTGCTGAAAGGGCACGGACCCGATGGCTTTGTGTTCTATACCAATGCCGAAAGCCGCAAGGGTGAACAGATTCGCAGCAACATGCGCGCTGCCCTGTTGTTCCACTGGAAGAGTCAGCGTCGCCAAATCCGTATCGAGGGCCCCCTGGTGGAGGTGACCAACGGTGAAGCGGATGCCTATTTCCATTCGCGCCCGCGCGTATCGCAGATCGGCTCGGCGGCATCCGACCAGTCACGCCCGCTGCCGGAAAGGCAGATCTACCTTGATCGGGTCGCCGCGCTTGAGGCGCGCTTCCCCGAAGGAGATATTCCGCGTCCGCCGCATTGGACCGGCTTCCGCTTGAGCCCACGGCGAATCGAATTCTGGCGCGATCGCGAATTCCGCCTGCATGACCGGCGGCTGTTCACTCGCGACAAGGAAGGGGAAGCGTGGTCCAACACGCTACTCTATCCGTGAGTATCGAGCGCACCCGGCTGACTCGATCGGCTGCACTTGCGTCGATCACCATGGCAGTCTTCCTGGTCACGTTGAAGACCTGGGCAACGTGGAAGACCGGCTCAACCGCCATGCTCGGCAGCCTCGCCGATTCCGGGCTCGACCTGATTGCCAGCCTTGCGACGCTCGTAGGGGTCTGGATCGCCGCGATGCCGGCCGACGAAGATCATCGCTTCGGCCACGGCAAGGCCGAAGCGCTCGCGGCGATCGTCCAGGTCATGCTGATTTCGATATCGGCATTCGGCATCGCGGTGCGCGCGATCGGCCACCTGATGTCGGGGGGCGAAACCACCGCCGCCGCAGAGGGGATCGGCGTGTCAGTGATCGCCATCCTCGCCACGTTGGCATTGGTCGCGTGGCAGCGTCACGTCATTTCGCGCACGGGTTCGGTGGCGATCAAGACCGACAATATCCATTATCAATCGGATTTGCTGCTCAACCTGGCGGTCATCGCTGCACTGGTTTTCGATCAGTACCTCGGCTTCTCCGAAGCGGATCCCCTGTTCGGTCTTGGCATCGCGGCATGGCTAGGATGGGGTGCATTCAATGCGGCCAGCGAAGCGGTCGACCACCTGATGGACAAGGAGTGGCCGGAAGAACGGCGCGAGGAGTTCCTTGCCGTCCTGGCCCGCCACCCGGAGCTGCGCGGGGTCCACGATTTGCGCACCCGCACCAGCGGTGCGGTCGATTTTGTCCAGTTCCATGCTGCCATGGATGGGTCCAAGCCGCTGCGCGAAGTGCATCAGATCATGGACGAGCTCGAGGCGCGGATCGAATCGGAGTTTCCGGGCGTGGAGGTGCTGATCCACCCGGACCCGGAGGGCCTCGTCAACGAGGTGGGCGATGCTGCGGAGGAGTTGCTCCCAGAGCTTAAGGACCAGGCGTGACGCGCGCGTTGCCTTACTGGCACGTCGATGCATTCGCCGATCGTCCCTTTTCCGGGAATCAGGCGGCGGTAATCCTCCTTGAGGAATGGCTCGACGATGCCGCCATGCGCGCCATCTCCGAAGAGAACGCCTTTGCCGAAACCGCATTCCTGGTCCGCGATGTGATGAGCGAGGCCGATTGGGAATTGCGCTGGTTTTCGCCTGCGGGCGAGGTGCGCCTGTGTGGCCATGCGACTTTGGCCAGCGGGCACGTCATCCTGGGCCGCGAAAGCGGTGATCGAGTAATTTTCCGCACGCGCCAGGCCGGTCTGCTCGAGGTGTGGCGGAGTGAAGCCGGCTACGAACTCGCCCTGCCGTTGATCGGCACCACGCCGCAACCCTGGCCGGAAGCGGTCGCGCTCCTGGGCGCTGAGCCCCTCGAAGTGTGGCGTAACGAGTCCGGCTACAACCTCTTCCTCTTTCGCGATGAGGCGAGCGTGCGGGGGCTGGTGCCGGACCTGCGTGCCCTGGCGGCACTGGGCGACGATCAGTTTATCTGCACGGCACCAGGGACGGCGACCGATATCGTCAGCCGCGTCTTCGTCCCGGGTGGCGGCGTTGACGAGGATAGCGTGACCGGTTCGGCCCACGCTGTGCTGGCCCACTTCTGGTGCTCGCAATTGGGGCGCGAGAGCTTCACCGCCTATCAGGCCTCCCAACGTGGCGGTTCGCTGACCTGTCGTCGCGAGGGCGATCGGGTCTGGTTGGGCGGTCGTTGCGCCACCGTCGTCGAGGGGAGCTACTTCCTCGCTTAGCTGGCGGGATAAAGCTCGATCACGTCGGCCAACTGTTGCAGCATGGCCTTGCGCTCCTTCGCATTGGAATGGCCCAGCCGTACTACCGTCAGCTTCTGGCTGGGCGAGACGAAGACATATTGGCCCATGTGCCCGATTGCAGAAAAGGCGCTGTGCGGCGCGCGATCCGGAAACAGTGGTTGTTCCATCCCTTCGGGTACAGGACTGTTGAGCCAGGTCTGCAGTCCGTATTGTGGACTCTTCGGGCTGGGGGTGATCATCTCCTCAACCCACTGACGCGGAACGATCTGTTCGCCGCGGAAGGAACCCTTGTTGCGCAGCAACTCGCCGAACTTCGCCCAGTCGCGCGCAGTGGCGTGGATCAGGCTGCCGCCGATCAGCGTGCCTGAGCGGTCAAACTCGGGCACCGCTGATGTCATGCCAATGGGCCCGAACAGTCGGGCGTGCATATAGTCAGCCACGGCCTTGCGCCGCACGTCGGGATTGCGGCTCTCGGTCAGGGCGCGTGCCGCGATATCCGCGAGGATGACTGTAGTGTTCGTGGAGTACTCGAATTTCGACCCCGGCTCCGCTTCGAGCGGCTGGGCGGTGGCGTAATCGGCCATGTCGTCGCGTCCGTCGAGGAACAGCATCCGCACTTCGCCACTGTCGTAGAGCGGGTCACCTGCCTCGGTATGCTCGAGGCCCGAGCGCATTTGGAGGAGATGGCGCAGGGTGATCTCGGCGCGTGGATCGCCAGGCCGCTGCCAGCGCGGCACCGGCGCCGGGGCGTCGAGACGCAGCTGTCCGTCGGCCACCAGCATGCCGATCATTACGGCGGTGACCGTCTTCGCCATAGACCAACTGACGAAACGGGTCCTCTCGCTGTAGCCGGGTGCGTAACGTTCGGCGGCGATCTCGCCGCCATGCATGACTACCAGCGCGCGCGTCTCGCCCAGCTCGTCGAGCGTGAACAGGTCGTCGGTTTCGCGCGCCAGCGCCTTGGTCGGCGCGCCGGGCTCCTTGCCTACGGCTGCGAGAGCCTCTTCGCTAAGCGGAGGCGGTTCTGCCGGGCCCGACGATCCACAGGATGCAAGGCTTGTGGCGGAAAGGAGAAGCGCGATAAGGGGTGCGGGCCGCAGGATCATGCGGCGTCACTCGCATGAAGGAATCCCGCTTGGCAACGGCCAAAACCCGCTCCTCGAAATTGCGCCGCAGACTCTTGTTGCTGATCCTGTTTGTGGCCTCGCTGGCCACTGCATGGGTAATCTGGGGCGAAGGGGTGCGCCGAAATGCCGGCGCCGGAACCGCCTATGGGGCCCATGTCACATGTTCATGCCGCTACATCGAGGGACGCAGTCTCGACGATTGCACAAAAGACAAGGTCGAGGGCATGGAATTCGTCCGCTTCAGCGAGGATCCCGAAGCCAAGAGCATAACTGCGACGGTTCCCTTCGTTGCCAGCGATACAGCTATCTGGCGCGAAGGCTACGGTTGCGTGCTCAGGGAGTGGGAAGGTTAGGCTGCTTCGCGCAGGAAGGCTGCATAGGCGCTGCGCAAACCGTCTTCGAGCGTGATCTCCGGGCGCCAGCCCAACGCCATCATTCGAGAGGAATCGAGTACTTTGCGCGGCGTACCGTCAGGTTTGCTCGTTTCGAATACGATGTGCCCATTGAATCCGACGATTCCCGCGATCAGGCTGGCGAGCCTGGCGATCGTAATGTCTTCGCCATAGCCCACATTGATCGGCGCTTCATCCGAGTAGTCGACCAGCAGCTTGATGCAGGCATCGGCAAGATCATCGACATGGAGGAATTCACGTTGTGGCGAGCCGCTGCCCCAGACTAACATCGCTTCGCTTCCTGCAATCTTTGCCTCATGTGCCTTGCGGATCAGGGCGGGAACTACATGGCTACTGTCGGGATCCCAATTGTCTCCGGGCCCATAGAGGTTCGTCGGCATGGCAGAGATGAAGTCGCGACCGTACTGACGCCGATATGCCGCGGCCAGTTTGAGCGCAGCGATCTTGCCGATCGCATAGGCTTCGTTCGTCGGTTCGAGCGGGCCCGTGAGCAAGGCAGCTTCCCCGATCGGTTGGGCCGCGAGCTTCGGGTAGATGCAGGATGATCCGAGGAACAGCAGCTTTCCCACGTCATACCGATGCGCAGCGTCGATAACGGTCGTCGCAATGGTCAGATTGTCGTAGAGGAACTCGGCAGGACGCGTGGCATTGGCCATGATCCCCCCTACGCGAGCCGCGGCCATTACGACGGCGTCAGGACGGTGTGTGCTGAACCAGTCATCGACCGCAGCCTGGTTGCGCAGGTCAACGGACCTGGGTGCAGTCAAAACCGTACAGGGTTCACCTTCGAGTCGTCGGAGCAGTGCCTTCCCGACCATGCCGCCATGCCCGGCGACCCAGACGGATTTCCCCTCGAGCGCGAATGGTAGCATGGTCACTGACGCTGAAGCAGGTTCAGATCGGCTTCGACCATCTCACGTGCGAGGTCACGCACCGGAAGGGTCGCCGCCCAGCCAAGTTTTTCGCGTGCTTTGCTTGCATCACCGCGCAGGTAGTCCACCTCTGTCGGCCGAAAATAGCGCGGGTCGATCTCGACCATGCAGCGGCCAGATTGGACGCAATAGCCCTTCTCTTCGATGCCCTCACCACGAAACTCGATCGCAATTCCGGCGTCTTGGAAAGCCCAAGCAGTAAAGTCGCGAACGCTGGTAGAGATGCCGGTCGCAAGGACGTAGTCATCAGCCTGCGGCTGTTGCAGCATCAGCCACATGCCTTCAGCGTACTCGCGCGCATGGCCCCAATCGCGCCTGGCATCGAGATTGCCAAGCCACAGACGCTCTTCCCGTCCAAGTGCAATGGCCGCTGCGGCGCGCGTAATCTTGCGTGTCACGAAGGTTTCGCCGCGGACGGGACTTTCATGGTTGAACATGATCCCGCAGCTTGCATGCAGATCATAGGCTTCGCGGTAGTTCACCGTTATCCAGTGAGCGTAGAGCTTTGCTGCGGCATAGGGGCTACGCGGATAGAACGGGGTCTTCTCGTTTTGTGGACATTCCTGCACCAGGCCGAACATTTCGATGGTTGATGCCTGGAAGAAGCGAGTGAACTCTCCAAGGCCAAGGATGCGGATCGCCTCAAGCAAGCGAAGCGTGCCCAATCCGTCGGCGTTTGCTGTATATTCGGGGGTTTCGAAACTGACCTGCACGTGGCTTTGTGCTGCAAGGTTATAGATTTCGTGTGGCTGGACCTCCTGCACCACCCGGATGAGGTTCGTCGCGTCGGTGACATCACCGAAGTGCAGATACATACGCGGATCAGGATTGTGCGGATCCTCGTAGATATCTTCGATCCGACCTGTGTTGAACGAGGATGACCGGCGCTTCACGCCATGTACCTCATAACCCTTTTCCAGCAGAAATCGCGCCAAGTAGGCACCGTCCTGCCCCGTCACACCGGTAATGAGCGCCCGTTTCGTCGGCACGTCGACCTCATTCTCTCTCTGAGCCTACGGATCAGCCAATCGCCGGTGGGAGGCAAGGTGAATTCGAGTGAAATGCCCCGATTTAGGCCGCCTGCCGCTCGGTTTCTGCGATCCAGCCGCCACCGACGACGCGCTCCCCGGCATAGAGCACAGCGGCTTGCCCTGGGGCGACACCCAGTTCGGCTTGCGCAAAGCGGATCGTGACCGTGCGCCCCTCGCCAAGCGGACCTTCGAGGGTAACCGGGACCGGTCGCGCCAGGCTTCGTACCTTGGCAGTCAGGGGAAGGTCCGGCAGCGGGCCGATGCGATTGGTTTCTACCAGCTTTGCGGCTGATACCGCCAGCATGGCGCGAGGGCCGACGCGGACTTCGGCTCGCTCGGCATCGATCCCGACCACATATAGCGGCTCGGCCTGCCCCCCGATCTCCAGGCCGCGCCTTTGCCCAACGGTGTAATGGATAATACCGCGGTGCCGACCAAGCTCCTCGCCGGTCGCCGCATGCACGATGGCGCCCTCGCGTGCGCCCTCCGGCCTCAGCTTGCGGACAATTTTGGCATAGTCGCCATCGGGCACGAAGCAGATATCCTGGCTGTCGGGCTTTGCCGCATTGCGCAGGCCAGCCTCCTCAGCGATTTGGCGAACCTCGCTTTTGGCCATGCCACCCAATGGGAAGCGCAAGTAGGCGAGTTGTTCTTCCGTCGTGGCGAACAGGAAATAGGACTGGTCGCGTGCTGGATCGATCGCACGATGCAACTCGGGTCCGGCAAGGCCCAGGATACGCCGCACGTAGTGACCGGTCGCAAGGCAATCCGCACCCAGCTCGCGTGCCATGGCAAACAGATCGGTGAACTTGGGACCCATATTGCACCGGATACAGGGGACCGGTGTCTGGCCGGCAAGGTAGGCGTCGGCAAAGGCTTCGACCACTTCCTCGCGAAATGCGCTCTCGTGATCATGCACGTAATGCGCAATGCCAAGGCGGTCCGCCACGGCTCGGGCGTCGCGGATGTCGTCGCCCGCGCAGCAGGCGCCCTTGCGGCCGCTGGCGGCACCGTAATCGTAGAGCTGCAGCGTGACGCCGATGACTTCCGCCCCGCTTCGGGCGGCGAGGGCTGCGACCACGGAACTATCGACTCCACCCGACATCGCCACGACGATGCGACATTCTGCCGCAGGCTTCGGCAAATCGAACAGGCCGGCGGCTTTGGCCGGGGAAAGGGTAATGCTGGCGGGCATGGTGGCCCCATACACGCTAGAGGGGCTTGTCACCAGTAGCCCCCGTAAAGCCTCGCGATCGATGTTTCACGGATCGTTTACCATGCTGGCTTATCCACAAGAGCATGTTTGAGGGGCAATTCAACAGAACGGGTCTTCCCGAAGCGCGTGAATCGGCAGATTTGCAGCGTTTCCGTTGGACGGACCTAGTCGCACGGCTCGCTGCGACTCGCGATCTGCGTGACGAAATCGCGCGGGTCGAGGGTGGCTTCAGCGCCTTTACCGAAGTCCGCCGCGAAGGTGGCGAAAAAGGTAAAGAGGCTGTTTACCATAATGGTTCAGGACATGGCAAAGCGGACGGGCTAGGGATCGGTGAAGCCGCCAATGACGCGGTGCATGGCGATCGAGAGAAAGAATGATTGAAAACCAGGATATCCGCCCTGCACAGGTGATCGGCCCCCTTGGGGAGCCGCTGACGCTTGACGACCTGCCTTCGCCCAGCACCAAGCGCTGGGTTGTGCGTCGCAAGGCGGAAGTGGTTGCTGCCGTGAATGGCGGACTGCTGACAATCGATGAGGTGCTTGAGCGCTACAGCCTCAGTCTGGAAGAGTTCGCGTCCTGGCAGCGTGCCGTTGATCGTTCGGGCATGCAGGGGCTGCGCGTAACGCGCATCCAGCATTATCGCGACCTCTACGAGCGTCAGTTGAAGTACTGACATCTGCTCCCGGCAGGCGTCAGGAATACATCTGAAATTCCGCGATTTCTCGGCTCTTCTTCCGGCATGGGGGAACTGTTGGCCGTGCTCGTCCGTTTGGCGGGCATCGGGTGGACGGTGAAAAGAGGAGATTCGTTATGGGATGGATTGTTGCAATCATCGTGGGCGGTGTTGCCGGCTGGCTGGCGAGCATGGTCATGCGGCGGGATGCATCGATGGGCATTTTCCTGAATGTCATCGTCGGCATCCTGGGTGCTCTGCTGGGCAATGCCTTTATCGCACCGCTGCTCGGCTTTGGCGGTAGCATTCAAAGCTTCAATGCTGCCGGCTTTGTGATCGCAATCCTTGGTGCGATAGTCCTTCTGGGTATTGCAAACCTCGTCCAGCGGGGTCGGCTGAGGTAAGTTCATCGTGTAGATCGAATAGAAAGGCCGGGATAATCTGAGTCCCGGCCTTTCTCGTTCTATCTTTACCTTATCTCAGGCGAGCACGAACATTTCCCGACGTTCGTCCGTTGCTGGGAGGCCCCGGTCGATAGCTGCATTGCCCCCCAAGAACAGGCCGCCTATCCGGCCATTGCTTATTTCTTGCGCTTAGTGACCTAGTCATGTAACACACTCAGGTCCGAAGTCGCATTCTGGGGCATTATGGCAATGAAGTACGAGTCAGGTTTCGAGGCCCAGCGGGCACAGGTGATGGAGTCCGTCGGCGATGACGACATGATCGGAGCCGAAGCGCCTGGCTCCATGCGTCGTCGAATCATCGTCATTGCGCTCGTCGCGCTCGCGGTAGCGATCGTCGCCTTCTTTGCCTTCGGCTCAGGCGGTGGAGATGCCACGCCTGACGAAACCGCCCAGCTGCCGACGGTTTCCGTGGTCGCCCCGGGGCGAACTACCGTTGAAGGCGAGATTGTCGCCACCGGTACGCTCGCCGCACGCCGCGATATGCCGGTGGGTGCAGTGGGAGAAGGCGGTCGCGTGATCGCGATACCGGTGGAAGCCGGTGACTGGGTTCGCCAGGGCCAAGTGCTGGCGGTCATCGACCGTTCGGTTCAGACCCAGCAGGCCCAGAGCGCTGCTGCCCAGGTCCATGTCGCGCAGGCCGATGCCAACCTTGCCCAGGCCAATCTCGACCGCGCTCTCAAGCTGGTCGAACGCGGCTTCGTTTCGACTGCGGATATTGATCGCCTGACTGCCACGCGCGATGCCGCCGATGCGCGAGTTCGTGTGGCCCAGGCGCAGCTGCGTGAGCTCCAGGCCCGCAATGCCCGCCTCAACATTGTTGCTCCCGCCTCGGGCCTGCTGCTCGAACGCAACGTCGAAATTGGCCAGACCGTGTCGGGCGGCGCGCAATCGCTGTTCCGCATTGCCCGCAACGGCGAAATGGAGATGCTTGCGCGTGTCGGTGAAACCGAACTGGCAAACCTTTCGAACGGCGTGACGGCCGAAGTTACTCCGGTCGACGGCGGCAAGACATTTACCGGGAAGGTCTGGTTGCTTTCTCCCACGATCAACACCCAGGACCGCCAAGGCACTGCGCGTATCGCGCTCGCCTACGCACCCGAACTGCGTCCAGGCGGCTTCGCCACAGCACGGATCAGCAGCGGTACGGTAGTCGCACCGATCCTGCCCGAAAGTGCGGTGCTTTCGGATCGCGAAGGGGCCTTCGTGCTCATCATCGATGGTGAGAACAAGGCACAACGCCGGGCGGTCAAGACTGGTGCAGTCACAGCCAAGGGCATCGTTATTGCCGAGGGCCTTTCGGGTGCCGAGAAGGTGGTGCTGCGAGCCGGTGGCTTCCTGACGCCGGGTGAGACCGTCAATCCCCAGATGACGAAGATCGACTGAACAAAGGCAGCCCGATGAACTTCCGCAATATTTCTGCCTGGTCGATCCGCAACCCGGTCATTCCTTTGGTCGCCTTTGCCGCGCTATTGCTGGCCGGGCTGATCAGCTTCGCCCGGATGGACGTGGTCAACAACCCGGACATCGAATTCCCGGCAGTCAACGTTTCGATTTCGCAGCCGGGCGCAGCGCCCACCGAGATCGAGAACCAGATCACGCAGCGCGTGGAAGCGGCCGTCCGTTCGATCAACGGCGTTAGCTCGATCAATTCGACCGCTCGCGAAGGTAACTCGAACACCTTCATCGAATTTGAGATCGGAACCGATCCGAACGATGCCGTGGCCGAGGTCAAGAATGCAGTCGATCAGATCCGTGGCTCGCTGCCCGATGGGATCATCGAGCCCCGCGTGACCAAGGAGGAGATCTCGGGTGGCTTCCTGGCGATCTACGCGGTCGAAGCCGACGACATGACGATCGAAGGGTTGAGCTGGTTCATCGACGACACTGTCGCGAAGCAACTCCTCGGCATCGAGGGGATGGCAGAGGTTAACCGCTTCGGCGGCGTCGACCGTGAAATCGAGGTAATCCTGGATCTGCCCAAGATGCAGGCGCTTGGCGTCACCGCAAGCCAGATCAATAGCGTGCTGCGTCAGAGCAACATCGACGCCGCCGGCGGTGCGGCTGAGGTTGGCGGCACCAGGCAATCGGTCCGCGTTCTTGGCAACAGCGACGATGCCTATGCCCTCAGCCAGAGGCAGATCCAGCTCGGTGGTGGCCGCACGGTCAAGCTGGCCGAAGTGGCCAAGGTTCGCGACGGCTTCTCTGAACGCACGTCGATCAGCAAGGTGCGCGACAAGGAAGTCGTCAACTTCGCCATGAGCCGCGCCAAGGGCGCTTCCGACGTTACCGTCTATGAGGAGGCGCTCAAGAAGATCGAGCAAATCGAGGCCGAGAATCCCGGGGTGAAGTTCATTCCGCTGTTCAACACGGTCAAATACACCAAGCAGCAATACGAAAGCGCCATGGCGGCGATGATCGAAGGTGCAATCCTGGCGGTTGTCGTGGTGTTTTTCTTCCTGCGCGATTGGCGCGCGACCGCGATTTCGGCGGTTGCGATCCCGCTCTCGGCGATTCCGACCTTCTGGTTCATGGACTTGCTGGGGTTCAATCTCAACCAGCTCTCCCTGTTGGCACTCGCACTGGTTGCGGGCGTGCTGGTCGATGACGCGATCGTGGAGATCGAGAACATCGTGCGCCACATGCGCATGGGCAAATCGGCCTATCAGGCATCGATCGACGCGGCCGACGAAATCGGCCTGGCCGTGCTGGCGACCACCATGGCGATCGTCGCGGTGTTCCTGCCGGTCGCGCTGATGCCGGGTATTTCGGGCCAGTTCTTCATCCAGTTCGGCATGACCGTGGTCGTGTCGGTGCTGATGAGCCTGGCCGTGGCGCGCCTGATCACGCCGATGATCGCCGCCTATTTCCTGAAGGCCCATGGCGAGGCAAGCCATGGCGAGGGCTGGCTGATGGACCGCTATATGAGGATTCTGGCCTGGTCGCTCGACCGCGGCAAGATGTATGCGGCACGCGAAGGTATCGAAGGGCCGCGCCATCGCTGGCTTTATGTCCTGTCCCTGCTGCTCGTCGTAATCGGCGCGCTCGTTGTGTCCGCGGTCGCCACGTTCATGGCCTCCGGGATCATCCAGGGTTTCGGAATTCCTGCGATGATCGCCGGTCCCGATGCGAATCTTCCGGCCGAAATTCTTGCCAAGATCGTGGGCGTCGCGCAGCTGGCGATCGCGCTTGCCGCAGGTGCTTTGTCGCTGCTTATCTTCTTCAAGGGCCTTGCGTTCATCGTGGCCCGCTTTGGGGCTCACATGCGCCAGGCATGGCAATACCTCTTCGCGCGCTTCCTCGATCACCGCGTCTGGATGCTCGGCGTCGGCTATTTCTCGCTGCTGCTTACCATCCTGCTGTTCGGCGTCGTCCCCGCCCAGTTCCAGCCGGTCATCGATGACGACAACAGCCGGATCGAGATCGAGATGGTGCCCGGCACGACGCTCGAGACGACCGAGCGCGTCGCTGACGAAGTCGCGGCAATCCTCTACGAACAACAGGAAGTGGAGCGGGCGCTCGAGCGAGTGCGCGAGGGGCAGGCGACGATCTACATTACCTTGCGCCCCGACCGTGAGCGGACATCGATCGAGTTCGAACGCGGCCTGGCGCCGCGCTTCGCCCAGATCGCTGATGCGCGCGTGCGGTTCGCCTCGCAGTCGGGTGGTTTCGGTTCGGGTCGCGACATGACGATCATGCTGGCCGGTTCCGATCCCGAACTTCTGAATCAGACAGCAGCGACGTTGGTCGAGCAGATGAAAGGCGTCGACCTGCTGGTGGCTCCCCGTATCAGCGCCGATATCAATCGGCCTGAGCTGATCATCGAACCGCGCGAAGACCTCGCTGCCGAACTTGGCGTGACGACGGTTGCGCTGAGCCAGACGATCCGCATCGCCACCATGGGCGAGATCGAACAGAATGCGGCCAAATTCTCCCTCTCGGACCGGCAGATCCCGATCCGGGTGAAGCTGCCCGAGAGCTCGCGTGAAAGCCTCGAAACGATCAAGAACCTGCCGGTCCAGACTGCAAACGGTGGGTCGGTGCCGCTGTCGCGCGTTGCGAACGTATCCTTCGGTTCGGGCCCCACAAGCATCCAGCGCTACAATCAGAACCGCCGCGTGCTGGTTGGTGCGGACCTTGCCCAAGGTGTGGTCAAGGGTGAAGCACAGGCAAAGATCGACGCACTGCCGATCCTTCAGGATCTGCCGCAGGGCGTGATTCGCGACGTCGTCGGCGAAGATGAGTGGCAAGCTGAGCTGATGACCAGTCTGTTGATCGCGATCATCTCGGGCGTGCTTCTGGTGTTCGCGGTGCTGGTGCTGCTCTACAAGCGTTTGATGAGTCCGCTGGTGAATATGACCAGCCTGGCCCTGGCACCGCTCGGTGGCATCCTGCTCGTATGGGTGTTCGGCCAGCCGCAATCGATGCCCGTTTATATCGGCATCCTGCTGTTGCTGGGTATCGTTTCCAAGAACTCGATCCTGCTGATCGACTTCGCGATCGAAGAGATGGACAAGGGTACGCGCAAGCTCCACGCGATTATCGATGCCGGTCACAAGCGCGCCCAGCCGATCGTGATGACGACCGTCGCGATGACTGCCGGCATGGTCCCAACCGCTCTGTCTGGTGTGCTCGGTTCGGGTGATGGTGCTTGGCGCGCGCCGATGGGCACTGTCGTGATTGGCGGACTGATCCTCTCCACTTTGTTGACGTTGCTCATTGTTCCGGCGGGCTTCAGCCTTGCGGACGGTTTTGAGAAGCGTGCGGGACCCTGGCTCCGCACGCGCCTGCTCACCTACAAGGATGGTGATGACAGCCGCGGCTTGGTCGGTGGATCGCTGGAGGCCGAGCCGGCGGAGTGACGGGCTTCCCCCCTGCAGGCCGGGCGCAAGCCCGGCTGCCGGTAACGCCAGACCGCGCGCGCGCGATGCGCAGGACCGCGACGGGATTGATCGTCGCGATGGCGGTCCTATTCATCGTTTCGGGGCGCTACCTCGGCCTGCATCCGTCGATCGGATACGTTCACGCCTTCGCGGAGGCGGCGATGGTCGGTGGCCTTGCCGACTGGTTTGCCGTGACGGCACTTTTCCGGCGCCCGCTCGGTCTGCCGATCCCGCACACGGCTATTATTCCGGTCAACAAGGATCGCATCGCCGAAACGATGGCCGGGTTCCTGCGCGACAACTTCCTCACCCCCGCTGTCGTTGGCCGGCGCATGGGCGCGATGAACCTTGCCAAGGCACTCGGCACCTATCTCGCGGATCCTAAAGCGGCGAATGACTCGCGCATTCGTGCGGGCGCAGGGGAATTGGCGGTCGAAGTCCTCGAATCGCTCGATCCTGACAGGCTGGGTGGGCAGGTCCGCAGCGGGATCAAATCCCAGCTTGAAAAACTCGACATTGCACCACTGCTAGGCGGCATGCTTTCGGCGATGATCGCCGACGGCCGACACAAGCCGCTGATCGACAAGATCATCCGTTGGACCGGCCTCGTACTCGAAGACAATGAGGAGATGGTGCGCGATATCGTCCATCGCCGTGCCAACGCGGTCTTACGTTTCACCGGGCTCGATGAACGGCTGGCGAATTCGGTGATCGACGGGCTCTACAAGCTGCTTGCCGAAGTGCTCGTCGATCCTGAACACCCTATCCGGGCCAAGATCGAAGAGGGTCTGGAAGAGTTCGCAAATGGGCTACGAGAAGATCCCGAGCTTCAGGAGCGGGTAGAGCGGCTCAAGCGCGAATTGCTCAACAACCCCGCGATCAGCGATTGGTGGCAGGGCGTGTGGGAGCGCCTGCGCGGCAATCTGATCGAATCGATCCGCTCATCGGGCGGAGTGGGCGGAGCCTATATCGGCGAGACGCTGGGTGAACTCGGTGCCGCATTGCGTGATGACGAACGCCTGCAGGCTCAGGTCAACCGCTTCGCCCGCCGGACGGCCGTGGGGATTGCCACCCGCTATGGTGACCAGATCGTACGCCTGGTTTCGGAAACCGTGCGGCGCTGGGATGCGCAGACGATCACGGACAGAGTGGAATCAGCCGTGGGCCGGGACCTCCAGTTCATTCGCATCAACGGCACATTGGTCGGCGGGCTGGTTGGCGTGACGATCCATGCGATAGATCGGCTGCTCTGAAACGAAGAAGGGCGGACTCTTCAGCCCGCCCTCAAACCCCCTGCTTTATCTCAAGCAGTTACAGCTTACCGGTCAGCTCCGGCACGATCTTGAAGAGATCGCCAACCAGTCCGATGTCCGCGACCTGGAAGATCGGGGCGTCTTCGTCCTTGTTGATCGCGATGATCGTCTTCGAATCCTTCATGCCGGCGAGGTGCTGGATCGCACCCGAAATGCCGATGGCGATGTAGACTTCGGGGGCGACGATCTTGCCGGTCTGGCCGACTTGGTAGTCGTTGGGGACGTAGCCCGCGTCGACCGCCGCACGGCTGGCGCCAACGCCCGCACCGAGCTTGTCGGCGAGCGGGATGATCACTTCCTGGAAAGTCTCCGAATCCTTCAGCGCGCGGCCGCCCGATACGATCACCTTGGCACTGGTCAGTTCCGGACGTTCGCTCTTGGCGATCTCGGCCGAGACGAAGCTCGAGGTACCGGCATCGCCAGTCGCGGCGACGTCTTCGATGCTGGCCGAGCCACCTTCGGTCGCGGCCTTGTCGAAAGCCGTGCCCCGCACGGTGATCACCAGCTTGGTGTCCGAAGATTCCACGGTAGCGATCGCGTTGCCGGCATAGATCGGACGGGTGAAGGTCTTGTCGCCTTCGACCGAAAGGATGTCCGAAATCTGCATGACATCGAGCTGCGCAGCGACGCGCGGTGCGATGTTCTTGCCAGTGGTGGTCGCGGGCGCGACGAAGGCGTCGTGGCTGGCCATCAGCGAAGCCACCAGCGGCGCGACGTTTTCAGCGAGGCCGTGCTCGTAAGCCGCATCGTCGGCACAATGGACGGTGCTGACACCGGCAACCTTGGCGGCTTCTTCGGCGACGCCGCGGCAGCCCTTGCCGGCGACCAGCAGGTGCACTTCACCAAGCTTCGATGCGGCGGTAACCGCAGCCAGCGTGGCGTCCTTCATGTGGGTGTTATCGTGTTCCACCCAGACGAGAGTTTTCATGTCGTGATTCCTTTCGTGTCCGGGTTGCTCAGGCGATGCCGAGGGCTTTGATCTTGGCGACCAGCTCGTCGACGTCGGCAACCTTGATGCCGGCCTGGCGTACCGGCGGCTCGGTGACCTTGAGCGTCTTGAGGCGCGGTGCGGTGTCGACGCCATAGTCGGCCGGGCTCTTGGTATCGAGCGGCTTGGACTTGGCCTTCATGATGTTCGGCAGCGAAGCATAGCGCGGCTCGTTCAGGCGCAGGTCGGTGGTGACGATCGCGGGCAGCGAAAGTTTCACGGTCTCGAGGCCGCCGTCGACTTCGCGCTTCACCGTAACGCTGTCGCCATCGACTTCGACGGTATTGGCGAAGGTGCCCTGCGGACGGCCCATGAGGGCGGCGAGCATCTGGCCGGTCTGGTTCGAATCGTCGTCGATCGCCTGCTTGCCCAGCAGGATCAGGCCCGGCTCTTCCGCTTCGGCAATCGCCTTGAGGATCTTGGCGACCGCCAGCGGTTCGACTTCATCGTCCGTCTGCACCAGGATCGCGCGATCGGCGCCCATGGCCAACGCGGTGCGCAGCGTTTCCTGCGCCTTGGTTGGGCCGACGCTGACAACGACGATCTCACTCGCCTTGCCCGCTTCCTTGATGCGAATGGCCTCTTCGACGGCGATTTCGTCAAAGGGGTTCATGCTCATCTTGACGTTGGCGAGGTCGACGCCGGTGCCGTCCGCCTTGACGCGCGGCTTCACGTTGTAGTCGATCACCCGCTTGACGGGCACGAGGATTTTCATGGGCTTTCCTTCCTCTCGAATGAATCTGCGGCCCGCCTAGCTTGCGTTTACGTAAACGTCAAGCGAGCCAACCGACGAACGATCTTCAAATTTCGGTCCGGAATGCGTGAAATCACACCCCGGAAAGCAGAAGGCGGACCCTCTGCAGGGCCCGCCTTCCAAATCACTTCATCGCAAGGCGATCAGGGCTGTCACGCCGCCTTCTTCACCTCGGCCACGATCTTTCGTGCAGCATCGCCTAGGTCGTCGGCGCTGACGATGGCGAGGCCGGAATTGTCGAGGATCGCCTTGCCTTCGTTGACGTTGGTGCCCTCCAGGCGAACGACCAGCGGAACCGAGAGGTTCACGTCTTTTGCCGCCTGGATGATACCATTGGCGATCACGTCGCACTTCATGATCCCGCCGAAGATATTGACGAGGATCCCCTCGACCGCCGGGTCCTTGAGAATGATCTTGAACGCTGCGGTCACCTTCTCGGTGGTGGCGCCGCCGCCCACGTCGAGGAAGTTGGCCGGGAAGGCGCCATTGAGCTTGATGATGTCCATCGTCGCCATGGCGAGGCCCGCGCCGTTGACCATGCAGCCGATGTTGCCGTCCAACTTGATGTAGGCGAGGTCATATTCGCTGGCTTCGACTTCGGCCGGATCTTCTTCGGTCTCGTCGCGCAGCGCCTCGATATCCTTGTGGCGATAGAGCGCGTTCGAATCGAAGCTCATCTTGGCGTCGAGCACCATCAGCTTGCCATCGGTGCTTTCGACCAGAGGGTTGATCTCGAGCATCGAGCAGTCGGTCGCCATGAAGGCCTCATAGAGCTGCTTGGCCAGCACCTGCGCCTGCTTGTTGAGATCGCCGGTCAGCTTGAGCGCGAAGGCCACTGCACGGCCATGGTGCGGCTGGAAGCCCTGGGCAGGATCGACAGTGAAGGTGGTGATCTTCTCGGGCGTGTCGTGCGCGACGGCCTCGATATCCATGCCGCCTTCGGTCGACACGACGAAGGCAACGCGGCCCGTGGCGCGGTCGACCAGCAGCGACAGGTAGTATTCCTTGGCGATGTCGACGCCATCGGTGACATAGAGGCGATTGACCTGCTTGCCGGCCTCACCGGTCTGGATGGTCACCAGCGTATTACCGAGCATTTCCTTGGCATTTGCCTCGACCTCTTCGAGCGTCTTGGCGAGGCGGACACCGCCCTTGGCGTCGGGTCCGAGTTCCTTGAACTTGCCCTTGCCACGGCCGCCGGCGTGGATCTGCGCCTTGACCACATAGAGCGGGCCGGGGAGCTGCTTCGCCGCCGCAACGGCTTCTTCAACGCTCAGTGCGGCGTGACCTGCGGGCACCGCAATGCCGAACTTGGCGAGCAATTCCTTGGCCTGGTATTCATGGATGTTCATGGGTGGGCTTGTCCTTCGCGTATCGCGCGTCTGGTAGGGAAAGGGAGTCGCGCGCCGCATAAGCATGTCTGGGCCCGCTTGAAAAGTGCGTCGTTCGCGTGCAGGGCCCGCAGCCTTCCGATGATAGACAGCGCCCGCCTCGAATCGATCGTCTCCGAAGCGGGGCGGATCGCCCATAGCCTGTGGCCTGGAGCGGGCAATTCGCTGCGCAGTTGGGAGAAGTCGCCAAACAACCCCGTTTCTGAAGCGGACATCGCCGTCGACACCTTCCTCAAGCGCGAACTTGGTGCGCTGTTGCCGGCCGCCGGCTGGCTGAGCGAGGAAACGGCCGATGATCCCGCGCGGCTGGGGCGCGACCTGATCTGGCTGGTCGATCCGGTCGATGGGACACGCGATTTCATCAGGGGGCGCAGCGGCTGGGCGGTTTCAGTCGCCTTGATCAGTGCGGGTCGTCCCCTGATTGGCATCCTCTCGGCCCCGGCGCGCGGCGAGACATGGCAGGCCGTCGCGGGCCAGGGCGCGTGGCGCAACGGCCAGCGGCTGGTGGCTTCGACCCGTACGGCCTTCTCCGGCTCGCGGGTCCCCGCCGTATCCCTGCCAAAGACCGACAGCGACCTTGTCACTGTCGACCAGCCCAATTCGATCGCCCTGCGCATCGCCATGGTCGCCGCAGATGAGGCCGATCTTGTGGCTACCCTGCGTTGGGGCTTCGAATGGGATATCGCCGCTGCAGGCATGATCGCGCGGGAAGCCGGGGCAGCGGTGACCGACGCCTATGGCAACAAGCTCGATTATAACAAGCGCGATCCCCGCGCCTTCGGGGTGCTGGCCTGTGCGCCGCTGATCCACGACGCGGCGGTTGCCCGTCTTGCCCCCCGCGCCGCCGAACTGGGCGCCTAGATACCGAAAGCGGCCGACCTCGCGGCCGACCCCTTCGATCTCACGAATACTCGCGGTTGGCGTCAGTAGCCCTGCGAGCGTTGTGCGGCTTCGACATCCTGCTGGTCGAACGGGATGATCTTGATCTCGACGCGACGGTTGAGCGGTTCGTTGACGCCGTCTCCCGTTTGCACCTTCAGCCGGGTTTCACCGAAGCCCATCCAGCGAATGCGTGAAGAACTGACCCCGCGGCTGATCAGGTAGTTGGCCACAGCCTGCGCGCGTTGCTCGGAAAGGCGCTGGTTGGTTTCTGCCGAGCCCGTCGTATCGGTGTGTCCGTATACGTCGACCAAGCTGTTGGGGTACTGGACCAGACTTGCCGCAACGCGGTCTAGCAGGTCGCGGAAACCGGGCGAAATGGTGTAGCTGCCGGTCGAGAAGGTTACGCCGTCGGGTAGGTTCACCAGAATCGCGTCACCGCCGTCGACTTCGGTAACGTCGACGCCTGAGCCGGCGGTCTGCTCCTTCAACTCCTTGATCTGCTGATCCATGCGATAGCCGACATAGCCGCCCGCTGCTGCACCGCCCACGGCGCCGACAATACGGCCGGTCTTGCCGCCGATCACGCCGCCAAGCAGACCACCGACGATCGCGCCACCCGCGCCGCCGAGTACTGTGCGAGAGACCTTTCGCTCGCCGGTATTGGGGTCGGTAACGCAGGCCGATACCGTCAATAGGGAAATGCTGGCGAGGCTTGCGGTCAGGATACGTGACTTCTTCATAGGGTCTTTCCTCTTTCTGCAGCGAGACTTTGCCATTCCCGGCCTTTTCTAGCCTGATTCTCATGGGATGCACCCGCTCGCATCACACGGGTACTAACCTTCCAAAGCCTAGCCCGTTCCTGAACGAGTCGCATATAAGTGTCGGTGGGCGCTGGCACGGCCATGCAATTGTGCTAGCGCAAGCCTGTGACACCCTTCCCGTGGACCGACCTGCTGATCATCGCCGGGCTGATCGTGCTCAACGGCGTATTTGCCATGAGCGAACTGGCGATCGTCTCTGCGCGAACCGCGCGGCTGCGTGCCGCGGCGCAAAAGGGCAATGGCGGTGCAAGGGTAGCGCTGGCGCTGGCGGCCGAGCCGGGCAAGTTCCTCTCGACCGTTCAGATCGGGATTACGCTGATCGGCATTATCGCCGGCGCCTATTCCGGCGCCAGCCTGGGTGCCCCTGTGGGCGAGCGGCTGGCGGCTTTGGGCTTCCCCGTGCGCTGGGCCGACCAGGCCGGCTTCGCTTCAGTGATCGCGGTCACCACTTACCTCAGCCTGGTAGTCGGCGAATTGGTGCCCAAGCAGGTGGCGCTGCGCGCAGCGGTGCCGATCGCCATGGTCATGGCGCGCCCCATGGCCGTGCTAGCCCGGGTGGCGGCCCCGCTGGTGTGGTTGCTCGACGTATCTTCGGGCGTACTGATCCGTTTGTTGGGCGTACGACCGGCGGGACACGGTTCGGTTACCGCAGAAGAGCTTCACATGCTCTTCGCCGAAGCAACGCGCACCGGGGTGATCGAGCATGAGCAGCACCAGATGCTTCAGGGCGTCGTCAGGCTGGCGCAGCGTCCCGTGCGTGAGCTGATGACTCCCCGCACGGAGATCGACTGGATCGACATTGCGGCCGATGAAGCCGCGGTCCGGGCGGCGATCGATGCCAGCCCGCACTCGCTGCTCCCTGTTGCCGAGGGATCACCAGACCGGATCCTGGGCGTCGTCAGGGTGCGTGAAATCCTCTCGCGAATGGTCGCGGGTGATGCGGTGGATGTCGCCGCGCTGATGAAGAAGCCCGAGGTGGTGCCCGACCAGCTCGATGCAGTCGATGCGCTGCGCGTGTTGCAGCAGGCCGAAGTGGCCATGGCCATGGTGCATGACGAATATGGTCATCTCGATGGGATCGTCACCCCGGTCGACCTGCTGACCGCACTGGTTGGCGATTTCGTGAGCGATCAGGACCCCGGTGATGCCCCGGGTATTGTCGAGCGCGAGGATGGTAGCCTGCTGGTGGCCGGATCGCTCTCGGCGGATGTGCTGGCCGACAAGCTTGGGCTCGAATACGGCGACGATCGCGAATTCGGGACGGCAGCAGGATATGCGCTGCATGTCCTCAAGCGCCTACCCATGGAAGGCGAGCATTTCCATGATCAAGGCTGGCGCTTCGAGGTGGTCGATATGGACGGCCGCAGGATCGACAAGCTGCTCGCGTCGCAAGAAGGCCCTGAGCGCGTCGCGGACGAGGCCTAGCCGTCAGGATCGCACCGTCCGGCTTTGGCGTGTTGCGGGATCGAAGGAAAATGGTGCTGCTGGGGAGGATTGAAAACTCGATCCCAGCCTAAAAAATGGCGGATTTCTGGGGTTTCTGCCCGCGCTAATGATGGCCTTTTGTACCTAGTCTTTGTACCTGAGACAAGGGGGGCATCCCCAAAAGGTGACCTTTAGTAGAGAAGGCCAAGGGTCTGACCGCTGAGGATGCCCTCACGCAGGCCCGTTGTGCCTTCATCCTACGCCACGGTCACTACGCCGATGGCACCGTCCACCAATGGACGCCGGAGACATCCCCAAAACACGACCTATAGCAACAACCTGAAAATCAGGTGCTGTGCGCTGTTCGGCGGGGGATCACCAACTACTGCCTTAAGCACCTTGAACCGGAATAGCCGAAGGGCAACCCAACCGACCGACTCAATGAGCTTCGCTCAGTGACGACCACGATGGGGGTAAGGGGGTAGTAGTACTACCCTAAGGGCTGTCCTTAGGACTGCCTCTAGGACCGACCTAGGACTGACATAGTAGGGATGAGATAGAAGGGTGAATAGCAGTACTGCTACTCAGTCCTACTACTCAGTACTTCCCCAGCCTCCACCATCATCACCTGACACCCTCAAGGGATGCCCCATGGCGGGGCTGTCCCTGCAAGGAGTCATCCCATCGCCAACCCCCACGCAACGCCCTACGCTTTCCCAGCGGGGAAGCACCCAGAGCTTGCCGAGTACCTCAACGAGAAGACCGAGTACGATCCAGCCAGTGGCTGTCTGCTCTGGGTTGGCCCCTTCAACAAGGAAGGCAGTGGTCGGGTATCAAAGCCCATCGCTACCAAGTTCGGCTCTTGGCAAGCCGCCCACCTTGCGTGGCGAGCGGGACACGGTCGAAAGCTGGAGAAGGGCACTAACCTCTACCGTCGCTGCGGCAACCCAAGGTGCGTCAATCCGCACCACCTCAAGGAAGCCGACAGCAATGATACTTGGCGCGATCCCGACCTAGGGCCGCCCAAGAGGCAAGGCAGTGTCGGTGCCCTCAAGCTGGGTAAGCGCATCCTGTGGGCGCAAGAGGTCTATCAGATCCAAACCTACCCGCTGCCCCGAGACCCGTCCTTGGGTCTCCCTTGGATGTTCAAAGGCCAGATCGATCGATGGTTCACCGACGAACCTCGCTGGGTCGACCTCAATCCTTCCCAGCTACGCAAGCTTGAGATCATCCGTGCTGTGCGCCGCTGCCCCATCCGAGCCACCCTCACCGTGCTGCCTTGCGGCTTCCGTCGCTACGACCTCCCAGCCGGTATCACCGAGATCGCATTCACCGAGCCGCCACCCCTCACCTACGAGGAGGCCTTTGGCTTGGTTGATGCCGATGAAGACCCAGAGACTGCCCCAGCGGCAGACTGGGCACTAGCCGCCTAGTCCGTCTTGGACACCACCCACCCCCAGATGAAAGTACCCTGACAATGTCAGACACCCTACCCGACAGCCTCCAGCCGACCGCAGCCGACATCGCCCATGACAAGGCACTGGCAGCGGAGGCCCAGAGCATCCTCGGCGAGATCGAGCGAGAGACCGGCCAGCGCGTCAAGGTCAACACCGAGAGCTACAACTCGGTCACCTTCGGCCCGATGGCAAGCCCGTGGCCCGCGTCCGCAATGGGGTCGCCCTACAGTCCCGCGAAGAGGAAGCCGTGGCCCGCGCTCAGGCAGCGGCCAATGGCGAGATTATCCAACTAGAGCGTAACCTCCAGACCTTGGTCGACCGCCGTGACCAGATCACCGGTTACGACACCGAGGGCAATCCCCGCTATGTCCACTCGGAAGCCCAGCGCACCCAGTACGACAAGCAGATAAGGCAGCTTCGCCTTGGCATTGTGAACCAGAAGCGACTCAACGAGCGCCGCTGGCGCAAGGCCGCTGCCCCCGCCGTGCGCCAAGCCCAAGATGACCGCGCTCGCCTTGCCGAGCTTACCAAGGAACTCGAGAGCAAGGGCCGCGTCCAGCGCGTTCCTGGCTGGTAATCACCATGCCCCGTCTCTCCACCATGGCGCTGGTTGCCATGGTCGCCATGCTCGCCCTGTCGCAGACGATCACCGCCCTTGCGGCCATCGCTGCCATAGCCCTGAGCTAGCACCAGTGCCGCAGTAGCTAGCGGCCCTGTCTCAATGCCCCCGCTGGTTTTCGTCATGGTCCTCCAGCGGGGGCTACCCCCTGCAAAGACCATGATCACCCAGATGAAAGGATCATGACCCCTACACCGAACACACCGGCCCGCGTGGGCCGAGAGCGGACCTGCACCCAGTGCGGCGCTACCTTCCGCTCACCACGCAAGCGCGACTACTGCTCCAATGCCTGCCGCATGAAGGCCAAGCGTGGGACCGTCCCTGAGGCTGCCCCTAGGGCTGGCCCAGCTGGCTTCACTGTCATCACCAAGGCGCTCATCGCCGTTGGCTATGTCGGCTCCATCGGCCCCATCTCCAGCCGCAGCAAGGACGCCCCTGCCTACGCCCTGACGGTCCCCTTCGAACACGCGCTGGACGAGCTGTCTTTCCAGTTCAACCGCAAGGGCTTGGGCTACGTCAGCCGCGAAGAGTTCACCGATGCGCTCAGGGCCGATGGTGTGGAGGACTTCCACGCTCGTTCGCCAGAGGCTGTTGACCTCAACCGCAGACAGACCCGCCGCCGTATGGAACGGCTCCGCGCCTGAGGCTCTTATTGGGTCGTTTCGACAGGGAAGGTACCTACACCCCACTTTGTCAAACACGACCCAATAAGCCCTGCTGAAACCCGCAGAAATGCGTGGGTGCGAGAGGCCACTTTTGCAGACCTTAGGTCTGCCCCTGAGCCTCCCCCACGGATGCCCCCAAGACCATGGAGAAACCATGACCTTCACCGAAGAAGAATCTCTCACCCTTGAACGGATCGAACGCGAGTTCATCGAGCGGCAGGCAAGCGATGCCCGCCTCCATGCCCTGATGACTGACCTGCACGGTGCCTTCAACGCTGCCCTCAAGATCGCCGATGGTGATGCCCATGGGTAAGTTCCCAGTGGCTGCCTACGCCAGCACGTTGCCTGCAGGACAGCGCGACCGCTTCGCCCTCATTGCGCTGCGCGCCCGTGATCCCTTCCAAGCCATCGCTGCCTTCAAGCGCCCGCATGGTCTTAGGCGCTCAACTTGTTGACTATCCCACCGTTCCACGCGCAATGATCACCATCGTATTTAGGTAGGGGGTCCTGGAAATGGCATTTACTCTTGGCGCAATCGTGGGCGGGACAATCGCCATTTATCTGCTCTACGCGCTCTGGGAATGGGCGCTGTTCAAGCGGGTGATGAATGACCCCCTTGCAGGGAAAGTCGCCTCTGTGGCATCCGCCTACGTCACTGGGTCAACTCTAGCTGGCTTCGGCGGCGCTGATGGCGGTCCCTACTATTGGGGCGCTTTTGCAGATTACCTCATTCCCGCGCTGATCGTCGGCGCATTGGCCGCAAAGAGGGGCTTCGATATGCGGGCAGAGGCATCGGCTTCGGCTGAGTAGACTGCCTCGCGTCTGAGAATATATGGCGCAAAAATCCGTGAAGGGATTGATAGATCGGATCGCGCCAGTTTCCCCCGTAGGGGGTGCCTTAGGCGGCAAAGGGGGAGGCCCGTCAATGCGGCGAGCCTCCTTCCCTCTTCACCCCGCTATGACCGCCGCCGCCAGTTCAGCGAGAACCCGACAGGCCCCAGCTTGAAGCACAGGCCATCCCACTTGGGGTAGTCCCGAGGGTCGACCCTCCCGACTGCCAGAGGGCTGTCCGAGGGATACGGGCTGAGGCTGGCTGGGTAAAAGACAACCGACATTCAATGCTCTCCTTTGCAGTGAGGCCTGCCAGTTATCGCGCAGTGAATCCCCGCGTAAGTACATGCGTACCAACAGGTACGGGCTTTGAGTCCAGCCGAGTCCGAACCGCGATGAAGCGAGTTGGCACCCCATTGCCGCTCTGCTGTCCATGCCATACACAACTGCCTAACGAACGTTACGCACTTTTGTACGGAGAGTGATATGTGCCGCGTGGTTGCCTACTACCGTGTCTCGACTGCCGAGCAGGGCCGCTCTGGGCTTGGCCTTGAGGCCCAGCGCCAATCCGTCCTGGCACTCTGTCAGAGCCGTGGCTGGGAGGTGATAGCCGAGCATACCGAAGTAGAGAGCGGGAGAGTCGATGACCGACCCCAACTGACCACTGCGCTCCACCGTGCCAAGGTGACCGGCTCCACTCTACTGGTGGCCAAGCTGGACCGCCTCAGCCGCTCTGTTGCCTTCCTCTCTGCCCTGCAGGACAGCGGGGCCAAGTTCATCGCTGCGGACATGCCAGAGGCCAACGAACTCACAGTGCATATCATGGCAGCCGTAGCGCAGGCCGAACGGCAGGCGATAAGCAGACGCACCAAGGAAGCCCTCAGGGCAGCCAAAGCGGCAGGCCGCAAGCTGGGCAACCCCAACGGGGCGGACGCCCTGACGCGTGCCGGAAAGGGGAACCTAGCGGCGATAGCGAGGGTGAAGGCAGGGGCGGACGATCACGCTCGCGACCTTGCCCCAATCATTGCCGACATTCAGGCCCACGGGGCTGCCTCACTGGGGGCCATCGCGGCTGAACTCAATGCCCGCCACATTCAGACCCGCAGGGGTGGCCAGTGGCATCCGTCTAGCGTTCGCAATATTCTCGCTCGGATATCCTCAACCGGCACGGTCTGATTTTTTACTTTGCGGCCTCAGCGATGAAGACGATCTTGCTTGCGGCAAGATGCAAGGCGTAGGCAGCAACATAGCTTGGGACGTTCTTAGGCGATGCCCCTTGGCCGTGGGACGCGTCGTTATCGCGGATTTTTGGAAGGCCACTTTGGAGCGTTGCCACCAGCTGGTCAAAGCTCGCATCAAGGTAGTCCGGCCAAAGCTTTCTCTCGCGGGCTACTTTGACGAGATCTGAAATGCGTGCGCCCTTGTTGTAAGCCCATCCCTTCTGGTCAAAGATGGCCTTGAAGGTGCTTTCGACTGCATTGGCTGCCATCCCTACAGCTTGCCGGTGTTCCCCTTCCCGATAATGCTTGTGGGCGGATAGGAACTCCTGCCTTGGGCCTTCAAAGCCCTTCCCAGACAACAGGGTCAATGCTGGCTTCACAACCTCGGCATGTAAATATTCGCTGTCCACCCGCATCAGGCGAGCTTCCTCTATTTGGTAGCCTACCCCCGCTTGGCGGAGACGGTAATTAAGCTCTTCGCGTGCCTGACCTGCATCCTGTTTGACTTGCCAAGTTTCTCGCCAGTACTCGTTCTTTTTTCCGGCAATCATCAAACCCACCGCGATGAGGTCAAGAAGGTCCAACCATTCTTCCGTTGAACAGGCGCGCATGAATTGAAGAATCCGTTCACCCGCGAAGTCCCCATTGGCTACGCCATCACGACCCCTCTCACGCAGGTAGATTCGTTCCATTTCAGCCCAGAGGTCATTGTCCTCTTTTCCGCCCCAATGGCCTGAGTATTCGCCAACACGACCAAGCGCCTCAAGTGCAATCTGATGCACCTGTACGCGAAGCGGCATAGGGATACTGTCGTACTGATAAGTATCGGCATCGCCTGATTTCTCAGCATCAGCCTGTCGCTTTGAAAATAGATCGAAGATACCCACTGCTTACTCCCCTTTGAGACCAAATATAAGGGGCGGCATTAGTCAGGCAAAGGGTGTCTCTGAAAATCTTTCAACAAGTTCTTACTATTGGACGTTCAGCTGGGGCAACTTCTCCACCTCCGCCCTTAGGGCATCCATTGGCCATTCCCCATAGGCCTGCCCTTCGGTCTTCGGTGCGTGCCCCTGAATGGCATCCCTCGCCTCAGCATCCATCCCGACGCGGCGCGCTAGCGTCTTGAAGCGATGCCTCCAGCCGTGGTTCGGGGATTGCACCTCGGTCACGCCCAAGCCGCGCACCCACTTGGCCAGCTTCGACCCTATCTGAGTGTGAAGGGGATGGCTCTGCGATCCCTTCCTGACGCCCTCTGGGTCGTAGAAGAGGGGGGTGGTATCGCTTGCCTTGGCCAGCTTGGTGATGCCCTGTTCGATCAGGTGAGAGTGGATCGGCACTGAGCGAGCCTTGCGGGTCTTCACTGAGCCAGCCTCTGGCGTGATGTGGAACACCCAGACCCCATCGACCTGCCGAATGTCCATCGCCCGCAGCTGGGTGATCTCATTCACCCGCGCGCCAGTGTAGGCACATATCCACGGCACCCAGCGGCGAGCGCGAGCGTGGTGGGCGCTTAGGCCTTCCGGCTGCTCCCCTAGGGCCGCCCTGAGGATCGTCTCTGCTTCACCATCCGAGATATCCCTGCGGCGCGTCTGGACTTCCTTGGGGCCAAAGACCTCGAGCCGCTCCATTGGGTTGCTGTTCAGCCTCCCCCTGTCGTGACCGACCTTGAAGACGCGGGCGAGGGCTGCCCTGTAAGTCGCCCCAATGGTGCGAGTAGAAAGCCCCTCGGCCAACAGTGCATCAAACCAAGCGTGGGCATCCGAGCGGGTCACCTTTGTGGCATCGTCATGGCCGAGATGATCGACGAATGACCGTATCGCCTTGCGCCACTTCTTGGTTGTGTGCGCCGCCATTGTCCCAGTCTTCGCGTAGTCTTCGAAGAGTTCGGTGAGGGACACCCCAGCGGCTTTCGCTGGGGCGGGATCGAACGCGGGCAGGGTCTCCTCCAGCGTGTCGCGTCCGTAGTCCCCTTGTGCCCGCCGTTCCATAAGATCGCAGAGCGATAGCCAGAGGTCGCCCATCTCCTGCAACAGCGCCTCAGCAGAGCCAGTGCTCAACTGGAGGCCTCTGTCGCTCAACAGGCGGTCCCGCTCTTCGGTCAGCCAAGCCGTGGGATTGATCCGCCCCTCTTCCCGTTCAACGGGGTCACTCGGCTCAAGCTCTTGGCGGGTGAACCACCAATCCTCAGGCTTGCCAGGGTCATCCTCAAAGCGGGCCACTTGGGCTTTGTACCACTCGGCAGCGAGGGCGCGGCCCTGCCGCTTCGAGAGACTGACAGGGGTCTGAGTGGCCATCGCCCTGAGCAATTCAATGCGCCCTTCGATGGGGGTCAGCCATGCCGCAAGCTCGGCTTTTGCCTGACCTGCCGAGAGGTCAGCTGCCCAAGTCTTCTTCTCTTCACGCTTGCCGTAGGCACTACGCACATCGGCAGGAATCGCCTTGCGAGCTGCCCAAAGTCCGGTCTCAGTGCGCTTCAGCGCGACCATTGCGATCCTCACTTTTGTACCACCCCTTTGTACCTGAGGCGGTCAGAAGTCCTTGGAAATGCGCCAATATGCTGAGATTTCAAGGGAAATAATGGTGCTGCTGGGGAGGATTGAACTCCCGGCCTCACCCTTACCAAGGGTGCGCTCTACCACTGAGCTACAGCAGCACGGATCCTCCGCGAGACGCTCGCGGGGTGGAGGCGCGCGCTATTGGCAGGACCGGCGCGAATGTCAACCTGCAGCTTGCGGTGCGGGGCGATTTTGGCGAAAGCTTGCGCGATGTCCGCTGCAAACGAACCGATGAGCCGAGAAGAGCGGCTTGCTGCGAAACTCCGTGAGAATTTGCGCCGCCGCAAGGAGCAGGGGCGGGAAATGCGCGAATCGCAAGCGACAAGCCTTCCCAAGGGCGATGAGGGCGGCTAACGCGCCTTGCTCCTAGAGGAATTACGGGAGCCTCCGATTGTCCAAGCTTGTCCTTGTCCGCCACGGCCAGAGCGAATGGAACCTCGCCAATCGTTTTACCGGCTGGTGGGACGTCGACCTGACGACGCAGGGTGAAGCCGAGGCGCGCGCCGCCGGTGACCTGTTGGGAGAAAAGGGCGTGCTGCCGACGGTGGCCTTCACCTCGCTGCAGACCCGGGCGATCAAGACGCTCCATTTCGCGCTCGAGGGCTGTGGACGCCTGTGGATCCCGGAAACCAAGGATTGGCGCCTCAACGAGCGTCACTATGGCGGGCTGACCGGCCTCGACAAGCAACAGACGCGCGAACGCCACGGCGATGAGCAGGTGCATATATGGCGGCGCAGCTTCGACGTCCCGCCGCCCGAGCTCGAACCCGGCAGCGAGTTCGACCTGTCGACCGACCCGCGCTACGCCGGGATCGATGTTCCGCGCACTGAAAGCCTCAAGCTCACGATCGAACGCGTGCTGCCCTATTGGGAAGACGCGATCCTGCCGCAGCTTGGCAAGGGTGAGACGGTGATCATCTCCGCTCACGGCAATTCGCTGCGCGCCCTGGTCAAGCACCTCTCGGGCATTTCCGATGAAGAGATCACCGGGCTCGAAATCCCCACTGGCCAGCCGATCGTCTATGAATTCGACGGCACGCGGGTGGCGGGCGAACGCTATTACCTGAAGGACGCGTGATATGGCTGCAAAGGTTGCCATCGTCATGGGAAGCCAGTCGGACTGGGAGACCATGGCTTGCGCTGCGGAGGTCCTCGACGAGCTGGGTGTCGATACCGACGTCAGGATCGTTTCGGCGCATCGCACGCCCGATCGCATGTATGACTTCGCCAAGGGTGCGGCCGATGCCGGTATCGAGGTGATCATTGCCGGGGCCGGTGGCGCGGCGCACCTGCCGGGCATGATTGCGGCGCTGACCCATGTTCCGGTTCTGGGTGTGCCGGTCCAGTCCAAGGCGCTGTCGGGGCAGGACAGCTTGCTGTCGATTGTCCAGATGCCCGCCGGGGTGCCGGTCGGCACGCTGGCCATCGGCAAGCCGGGGGCGACCAATGCGGGCCTGCTCGCAGCGGCGATCCTCGCCAACCACGATACTGCGCTTTCGCAGCGGCTGCAGGAATGGCGTGCCGCGCGCAGCGCCGCAGTGACGGAGCGACCCGAAGGCTGATGCTCGCACGAGGGAGCACGATCGGCATATTGGGTGGCGGCCAGCTTGGCCGGATGATGGCGATTGCGGCGGCGCAGCTTGGATACCGCTGTATCGGCTATGCACCGCAGGGCGATACCGTTGCCGAGCAGGTGTGCGAGAGCTTCTTCGCCAATGCCTGGGACGATCAGGCAGCGCTGGCGGAATTCGCGGCGCAATGCGATGTGGTGACCTGGGAGTTCGAAAACGTCCCTGTAGCTACTGCCCGGGCCATCCCCGCCGACAAGATCTTTCCGCACCCGCGTGCGCTGGAGACCGCGCAAGACCGGCTCGCCGAAAAGCGGTTCGTCGAGGATCTTGGCGGAAGACCAGCTGCCTATGCGCGGGTCGACTCTACTGCTGAGCTTGAGGCAGCAGTCGATCGGCTGGGTGCGCCTGGCATCCTCAAGACGCGCCGCGATGGGTATGACGGCAAGGGCCAGTGGCGGATCATGTCCGCCCGCGATGCCGACGCCCTGCGCCTCCCCGATGTGCCTCTGATCTACGAAGGTTTCGTGGAGTTCGATGCCGAGTTCTCGGTCATCCTGGTGCGGGATCACAATGGCGAGATGCGTGTGTGGGATTCGCCGCGCAATACGCATGACGATGGCATACTCGCCACCTCGACGCTCCCGGCAGGCCCGGTCATCGAGGCGCAGGTGAGCGAGGCGCGCGGGCTGGCCGAAAAGGTCGCCAGCGCGCTCGACTATGTGGGAGTATTGACGCTTGAGTTCTTCGCCACGCGCGAAGGACCGATCTTCAACGAGATGGCGCCGCGGGTCCACAACTCGGGTCACTGGACGATCGAAGGTGCAGCGACGAGCCAGTTCGAGAACCACATTCGCGCTGTTGCCGGCCTTCCACTGGGCGACACCCATACCGTGGCCAGCAAGGTGGTAATGACCAATATCGTGGGCGACGATATTCTGGGTGCACAGCAGTGCCTCTCGCTACCCGACACGCACTTGCACGACTACGGCAAGGCCGAAGTGCGCGATGGACGCAAGATGGGCCACGTCACCCAGTTGGAGCGGTGAGGGGGATCGCGCACTGATGGGCCTGTTCCTGATCTATGCCCGCGCCGCCAATGGCAGCATCGGAAAGGACGGTGGCCTGCCCTGGCATCTTCCGGCCGACCTCAGGCATTTCAAGGCGCTCACTCTAGGCAAGCCGATGATCATGGGCCGCAAGACATTCGAGAGCCTTCCCGGCCTGCTTCCCGGCCGTCGCCACATCGTGCTGACCCGCAGCATCGGCTGGCAGGCTGAAGGCGCTGAGGTCGTCGGCACTATCGATGATGCGATCGAGCGCGCAGGCGGCGGCGATGCTGCGGTGATCGGGGGGGCGGCGGTCTTCGAGCTGTTCCTGCCGCATGCGGAGCGCATCGAACTCACACAGATTCATGCCGACTATCCCGGCGACACTTTCATGGGTGAGCTCGGTCCCGAATGGACAATTGCCGCGCGCGAAGATCATGATGCACAGGGTGAGGCGCCTGCCCACAGTTTCCTGACGCTTGAGCGAACACGATGAAACGCAAGATCCTGATCGGCCTGGGCGGCGTGTTACTCGCGGCAATCTTCGGCTTCTTCCTGTTCGCGCCCGGCATGATCGAGCGCGACATGAACAAGATCGACGGACAACCGCTGATCGAGGTTTCGGACGAGGCGGAGGCGTTGCATGCGACGCTCGAGATCGTCGATTTGCACTCGGACACGTTGCTGTGGAAGCGCGACCTGCTCGAGCGCTCGGATCGCGGCCACATGGATCTTCCGCGCCTGCGCGAAGGCAATGTCGCGCTGCAGGTCTTCTCCAGCGTGACCAAGACGCCCAAAGGCCAGAACTACGATGCCAATGGCGCCGACACCGACAACATAACCCTGCTGGCCTTCGCCCAGCTCCAGCCGATGCGGACCTGGACCAGCCTGCTCGAACGTTCGCTGTGGCACGCGAAAAAGCTGGAAACAGCGATCGAGACCGCGCGCTTCGAGATGTACCAGGTCTGGACTCCGGCGGATGTCGACAGGCTGCTGAAAGCGCGGGAGGATGCGGTCAAGCCGGTCGGCGCGCTGTTCAGCGCAGAGGGCCTGCAAAGCCTCGAAGGCAATCTCGACAATCTCGACACGCTCTATGGTGCGGGGATGCGCATGGCGGGGCTGACGCATTTCTTCGACAACGACCTCGCCGGTTCGATGCACGGGCTGGAGAAGGGCGGGCTGACCGACAAGGGGCGCGAGGCGGTCCGGCGGATGGAGCGGATGGGCATGATCGTCGATATCGCGCATTGCAGCCACAAATGCGTCGCCGACATCCTCGCCATGGCACAGCGTCCGGTCGTATCGAGCCACGGCGGGGTGCAGGCGACATGCAAGGTCAACCGTAACCTCACCGACGAAGAGATCCGCGGTGTTGCCGCCACGGGCGGGGTGGTGGGGATCGGCTACTGGGACGCCGCCATCTGCGATACCAGCCCGCGCGCTGCGGCCAAGGCGATGAAGCATGTGCGCGATCTCGTGGGGATCGAACATGTGGCGCTTGGTAGCGACTATGACGGGGCGACGACGGTGCGCTTCGATGCATCGCAGCTGGTCCAGGTGACGCAGGCGCTGATTGACGAAGGCTTCTCGCCCGAAGAGATCCGCGCGGCGATGGGCGGCAATGCACTGCGGGTGATCCGCGCGGGGCTGGTGCCGCAAGGGACGCCGCAATGAGGTTCCTCGATCACCGCGATCCCCTGCCGGAGAGCCTGCGCGGCGCGATCGTCGCGCTGGGCAATTTCGATGGTTTCCACCTGGGCCACCAGGCGGTGGCGGGCGAAGCGATCCGCTGGGCCCGCGCCGAGGGTCGCCCGGCGATCATCGCCACCTTCGATCCCCACCCGGTGCGCCACTTCAAGCCCGATGCCGCACCATTCCGCCTGACGACGCTCGAACAGCGGCAGGAACTCTACCTCGCCGCCGGGGCCACCGCGATGCTGGTGTTCCATTTCGACGGCGAACTGGCGGGCACCACGGCGGAGGATTTCGTCAAGCGCCTGCTCGCCGAACACCTCGGCGTGGCGGGCGTGGTGACAGGTGAGGACTTCACCTTCGGCAAGGCGCGCGGCGGCAATTTCGAGAAGCTGGTCGAGCTCGGCCGCGAGGTCGGGATCGAAGCACGCGCTGTCGCCCCGGTCATGGACGGCGGTCAGCCTGTCTCGTCCAGCCGTGTGCGCGACGCTCTCGTCGCGGGCGATCCGCAGGAAGCGGCGCGGCTGCTTACCCGACCCTTCGCCATCCGCGGGGTGGTCCAGCACGGCGACAAGCGCGGGCGCGAAATTGGCTATCGAACCGCCAACCTTCCGGTCGAACATTATCTGCGTCCCCGATATGGGATCTATGCGGTGACCGGCCGGATCCTCGCCACCGGCCAGGTACTCAAGGGCGCAGCCAATATCGGCGTGCGGCCGCAGTTCGACCCGCCCAAGGAGCTGCTCGAACCCTATTTCTTCGACTTCTCCGGCAATCTCTACGGGCAGGAGATCGAGGTCGCCTTCCATCACTTCCTGCGCGGCGAAGCGAAGTTCGATTCGCTCGATGCGCTGATCGAACAGATGGCGCGCGACTGCGACAGGGCGAGAGAGCTGCTTGCATGAAGAAATGGCTGTTGCGCCTCGCCACCGCGGCGGCGGTGGGGTTCCTCGCGCTGACCGTGCTCAATGCCAGCTGGCTGGCACCGCAGCCCAAGGGCGCGGTCAAGCTGATCGCTCACCGCGCGCTGTATCAGCAATATGACAAGTCGGGGCTAGGGCGGGACGATTGCACCGCCACGCGAATTGAACCACCGATCCACGACTATCTGGAGAACACGGTCCCCTCGATCGCGCGCGCGGCCAAGCTCGGCGCAACCATGATCGAGCTCGACATCGCGCCGACGAAGGACGGCAGGATTGCCGTCTTCCACGATTGGACGGTCGATTGCCGAACCAATGGCACCGGCAACACGCGCGATTTCACCCTCGCCGAGCTCAAGGCGCTCGACGCAGGGTATGGCTACACTGCCGATGGCGGGAAGACCTTCCCCTTCCGTGGTAAGGGCGTCGGGGCGATCCCATCGTTGGAAGAAGCGCTGGCGGCGGCGGGCCGTGCGCGAATCCTGTTCAATTTCAAGAGCAAGGATCAGGAAGAGGCAGACCTTCTGTTCGCGGCTCTCACAGCGGCAGGTCGCAATCTGGGCCCGCGCGGCGATGCCTTCTATGGCGGCCAGGGTCCGGTCGACCGCATGCGCGAACTCGCGCCCGATGCGTGGGCGTTCAGTATCGAGGAGGGCAAGGCTTGCACCAAGGCCTATCTCGCGCTCGGCTGGAGCGGATATTTCCCCGAGGCATGCGCGAACGGCACGGTCTTCGTTCCGCTCAACTACCAGTGGGCTTTTTGGGGCTGGCCCAACCGCATGATTGCCAGGATGGAGGAGCATGGAGCGCGGATCATCGTGCTTGGGCCGCAGGGTGAAGGGCGACCGCGCGGGCTCGACCTGCCCGAACAGCTTGGCGAGATTCCCAATACCTTCAACGGCTATGCCATGGTCGATGACGGGTTCGCGGTGATCCCCGCCCTGATCCAGCGCTTTGACGATCGCAGCCAGGAAGAGATCGACGCGGTCTATCGTGGGCTGGAAGCTCGCCGGGTGCGGCGCGGCGATTGACGCTTTAAAGCCGACGCCAAATCCCCTAACGGCTCGCCTCTATGTCAGAACAGCGCGACTACAGAGACACGGTCTTCCTGCCGAAGACCGATTTCCCCATGAAGGCCGGCCTCCCGCAGAAGGAGCCGACGATTGCTGCGCGCTGGCAGGACGAGAAGCTCTACGAAGCGCTGCGCGCAGCGCGCAAGGGGCGCGAGAAGTTCATCTTCCACGATGGCCCGCCCTACGCCAATGGCGACATGCACATCGGCC
>NZ_JAYPTL010000020.1:0-53023 GCF_038133525.1 Erythrobacter sp.
ACATCTCCTTGCGCACGACGTCCGAGCCCTCGCCCATGGTGCGGGCGAAAACCGGCGTGAACTCGAAAATCGGCGGATCGATCTCCTCGTGGCCATAGCGCGCGGCAACGGCGCGCGCCGTCTCGGCGATATGGCGGTGACGCTGCGCCGTATCGCCGACAAGGTCATGGGTCCCGCGAACCGGTTGCAGCTTCGACACACCTACTCTCCCGTACTTCAGGCCACCGACGCCGCATCCGGCGCGTCCTGCGATTTCATTTCCGCTTCGATTTCCGCCGCCCTGGCCTCGACCAGTTCGACGATATGGTCGACGAGCCGGTCGTCATCGATGCGGTGGTCGGCCATAGGGAATACCCCTGCGCGATAGGCGCGCAGCAGCAGGTCGATCGGGATCGTGCGGGTGGTGGGGGCGTGCATTGCTGCCATCATAGCAGTTCGTGCGGTCGGGCGATATGCGCCTTGCCATTCCCCGAAGCCCATACTAATGCGCCCGCCTGCGCTGCAGGGGTGTAGCTCAGCTGGTAGAGCATCGGTCTCCAAAACCGAGGGCCACGGGTTCGAATCCTGTCACCCCTGCCATTTCCGCCTTCTTTGCTTGTCGGCGGCATCGACCGGCCCTATCGGGCTCGGCATGACAGACGAAGAAAAGCACAAGCGCGAACTTGCCGATCGCAAGTTTTATCCGGCCGAAACAGAGGCCGAGTTCGACAAGAGCCACCCCAAACAAACACCGCAGACCGCGCACCCCGCCTATCGGCTGGCCTTCCAGGACCAGGATTTCCTGCTGCGCGAGGAGTTGCGCCCGGTGCGGTTTCAGCTGGAGCTGCTCAAGCCTGAAATGCTGCTCGACGAAGCCGGCGTGGGCTCGACTCTGGTGGTATATGGCTCAGCCCGCATTCCCTCACCGGAAGAGGCCGAAGCAGCGCTGGAGCGTGCAAAGAACCTACCCGACGAAGAAAAGCGCATCGCTGAAAGTCTCGTCGCCAAGAGCAAGTATTACACCGAATCCTACCGCCTGGCCCGAATCTCCAGCGACAAGTCGATTGTCGAAGACGGCAAGCGTCAGTTCGTGGTTTGCTCGGGCGGGGGCCCATCGATCATGGAAGCGGCCAACAAGGGTGCCAGCGACGCGGGGGCGGAAAGCATCGGCCTGAATATCATCTTGCCGCATGAACAGGCGCCCAACAAATACGTAACGCCCTACCTCGCGCTGAACTTCCACTACTTCGCGCTACGCAAGATGCACTTTTTGCTGCGTGCGCGGGCCGTGGCGGTCTTCCCCGGCGGCTTCGGCACCTTCGACGAGTTCTTCGAGCTTCTCACGCTGATCCAGACCGGCAAAATGAAGCCGATCCCAATCCTGTTGTTCGGCAAGGAGTTCTGGACCCGGGTGATCGATTTCGATGCCCTCGCCGAAGAGGGCACGATTTCGAGGAAAGACCTCGACCTGTTCCGCTGGTGTGAAACTGCGGACGAGGCTTGGGCGCATATCAGCGCCTTCTACGACCTCGACCGTTAGGCTTCGCGCGGATCCTCGAGCTTGCGGACCGCCTGGTGGCCGAGGGGGCCATGTCCCTCGCCGAAGCCGGGAGCATTCTCGATTGCCGCAAAGGTAAAGCCGCGGGCCAGCCTGATGGCGTTGACCAGGGGCTGGCCGTGGCCAAGCAATGTCGCCAGTGCGGCGGACAGGGTGCAGCCCGTACCGTGTGTGTGGCGCGTGTCTATCCGTGCGTGACCATAGCTGGCGAGCTTGCCGGACGGCGAGATTACCCGGTCAATCACTTCGTCCCCGTCGCCATGCCCGCCTTTAGCCAGGACGATGGTGTCCTGCGCCTGAGCCAGCTCCCTGGCTGCATCAAACACATCTTCCTCATCCAGTTGCTCACGACCGGTCAGTGCTGCCAGTTCCGGGAGATTGGGGGTCACCACGGTGGCAATTTGCATCAAGTCTCCAAATGCGGCGATGGTTTCGGCGCTGGCCAGTGACGAACCGCTGGTGGCGACCATGACGGGATCGAATACGATCGCCCCGGTGAAGGTGTCGAGCCGTTTGGCTAGGTGACGAGCGATCTCAGGGGAACCGAGCATGCCGATCTTGATGGCATCGGCGCCGATATCCGAAAGGCAGCTTTCGACCTGCGCCATCACGAAGCCCGGCGGCATGACCTCAACCCCCTGGACCCCCCGCGTGTTCTGCGCCGTCACCGCGGTGATTGCGGTCATCGCATAGCCACCCAGCATGGTGATGGTCTTGATGTCGGCCTGGATTCCGGCACCGCCCGAACTGTCGGAACCGGCGATCGAAAGGATGCGCGGCGGCGGCTTGCTCACCCCTTGTATTTCCGTTCGGTGGAGGGGGGGTATTTTTCGTGCAGCTTCTTGGCCCGGGTCGGGCGATCCATCAATTCGCCGCCGCAATTGGGGCAGCAGTCATCGAGTTCGTCAGCGCAATCGGCACAAAAGGTGCATTCGAAGCTGCAGATGAAGGCGCCTGGCGTTTCAGCGGGCAAGTCGGTGCCGCAGCGTTCGCAGTCTGGGCGCATCTCAAGCATCAGGTAGTTCCTTTAATGGCTTCACAAATTCGGTCGACGATGGATTCGACCTGGGCGGCGTCATCGCCTTCGGCCATGACCCGGATCACCGGTTCGGTTCCCGAGGGCCGGATGACCAGGCGTCCCTTGCCGGCAAGTTCGGCCTCCGCATCGGCGATGACCTGCTTGACGGTGGCATTCTCGAGCGGCTTGCCGCCAGAGTATCGCACGTTCTTGAGCAGTTGTGGAACCGGATCGAAGGCATGGAGCAGTTCGCTGGCAGGCTTGCCCGAACGAACCAAGCTGGCAAGGATTCGTAGAGCGGCAACTGTGCCATCGCCAGTAGTGCCGTGATCGAGCAGGATCATGTGGCCCGATTGTTCGCCACCGACGTTGTAGCCGCCGGCTTTCATCATCTCGAGCACGTAGCGATCACCGACCTTGGCCCGTTCGAGCGTCAGGCCGATACCCTGCAGGTACCGCTCGAGCCCGAGGTTGGACATGACGGTGGCCACGATCCCGCCGCCCTTCAGATCGCCGCGGGCCTGTAGGCGGCTGGCGATGACCGCCATGATCTGGTCGCCATCAACCGTTTCGCCCTTCTCGTCGATCACGATCAGGCGATCGGCGTCACCATCCAGCGCAATGCCGATGTCCGCGCCTTCTTCGACCACACGGGCCTTGATCGCCGCCAGCGATGTCGAACCGACGCCGTCGTTGATGTTGGTGCCGTTGGGGGTCACCCCCATTGCAATGACTTCAGCCCCCAATTCCCAGATTGCCGAAGGAGCGACCTGGTAGGCCGCGCCATTGGCGCAATCGACCACCACCTTGAGGCCATCGAAGCGGATGTCGCTGGCCACCGATTGCTTGACCGCGTGGATGTAGCGCCCGCGGGCATCTTCGATCCGCCGCGCCCTGCCTATCCGATGAGGCTCGACCAGCAACGGCTGCTGTTCGAGCAGCAGCTCTATCGCCGCTTCGGCTTCATCCGAAAGCTTGAAGCCGTCAGGCCCGAACAACTTGATACCATTATCCTCGAACGGGTTGTGGCTGGCAGATATCATCACGCCGAGATCGGCGCGCATTTCGCGTGTCAGCAGCGCGATGGCCGGTGTTGGCAGCGGGCCGGTCATGATCACATCCATGCCCACGCTGGTGAAGCCCGCCACCAGGGCGCTTTCCATCATGTAGCCCGACAGGCGAGTGTCCTTGCCGATCACGACACGGTGACGGTGGCCGCCGCGCAGGAAATGCGTGCCGGCGGCCTGTCCCACGCGCATGGCTGTGGCGGCGGTCATCACGCCTTCATTGGTACGCCCGCGAATGCCATCGGTGCCGAAGAACTTGCGTGCCATGGTTGCTCCCTTGGTCCCTGCCGGCTCCATGGCGTGAAGCGCTGCGCTTGTCACGGGTAACTGGCACATTGGGCAAAACCCGCTAAGGCCGAACCGGAATCAGGAGTAAGTGCCGGCATGGCGACAGATAAAGAAAACGGGTTGATGGATATTAGGATACCGGCCGGGTGGACCCTGGCCGGATTGATCGGCGGGCTCCTTTTCGGGATGGCCCTGCATGGGACGCCAGGCTTCGCGGTGGTGGAGATGATCGCCGCACCGATCGGTTCGATCTGGCTCGACGCCCTGCAGATGACGATCATCCCGCTGGTCGCATCGCTTCTCGTGCTGGGCATTTCGCAGATGGCACAAGCGGCATCGGCTGGCCGGGTTGCACGGCATACGGTCGGCTGGATCTTCGGTCTCCTAGTGCTGGGTGCAATCTCGACCTGCATCTTCATGCCGCTGCTGCTCGAGGCCTTCCCGATTCCCGAAGGTGCGGCGGGTTTCCTGATGACCGGAGAGCCGGCCGCACCCAGTGAGGTTCCGGGCGTCGGCGCTTTCGTTACGTCGCTGGTGGCGCCCAATATCATTGCGGCCGCGGCGCAGACATCGATGTTGCCGCTAACCATCTTCTTTGCACTGCTCGCGCTGGCGATCGTCCGCTTGCCGACGGGTCAGCGCGACACGCTGCTGGCGCTGTTCCGCGCCTTGGGCAACGCCATGCTGGTCATTATTGGCTGGGTGCTCGCAGTCGCGCCGGTTGGCGTGTTTGCGTTGGCGATCGGCGTGGCGGCGAACGGCGGCGGCGGGGCATTCGCCACGCTGGCCCATTACATTCTAACCGTTGCGGCCATGGGCACGCTGGTCATGCTTGCCGGCTATGTCGTCGCCATTGTCGGGGGACGGATCGGGCCGCTAGCCTTCACCCGTGCCATGCTGCCTGCACAAGCAGTGGCGCTATCGACGCAAAGCTCGCTGGCAAGCCTCCCGGCGATGCTGGTCAGCGCGCGGCGCATGGGTATTCGCGAATCGACGGCCGATTTCGTTCTGCCGCTGGCGGTTGCAATCTTTCGCGCGACCAGCCCGGCGATGAACCTGGCCGTGGCGATCTATGTCGCGCATCTCGCGGGCGTCACGCTCGATACTACTACTCTGGCCACCGGCGTGCTGGTCGCTCTGATCATCAGTGTGGGGTCGGTAAGCCTTCCCGGTTCGATCAGCTTCGTCGTCTCGATCGGCCCGATTGCCATCGCCATGGGTATTCCGGTTGAACCTTTGGCACTGCTGGTCGCGGTCGAGATGTTGCCCGACATCATGCGGACCATTGGCAATGTGACGATGGACGTTGCGGTTACGACTGCCGTTGACCATGAAGAAGACCTAGGCGAAGAGCCACTGCAACCCTAGCGCGTCCCGCGCATTGGTGTAGGGACGGCTGGATTTTCCGCCACGCAAGCATTGGAGAACCCCCATGGCATTCACCCTTATCGACCTGCCTTATGCAGATACCGCGCTGGAACCGGCTGTTTCGGCCCGGACGCTGTCGTTCCACCACGGCAAGCACCACAAGGCCTATATCGACAAGACCAATGCCGCGATCGACGGCACCGATCTTGCCGGCAAGAGCCTGGAAGCGGTGATCGCTGCGGCCCGTGGTTCGAACGCTGGCCTGTTCAACAATTCGGCGCAGAGCTGGAACCACGGCTTCTACTGGCACTCGATGGCGGCGTCGGAGACCGCGCCGTCGGATGAACTCAAGAGCATGATCGAGGCTGAATTCGGTTCGGTTGATGCACTCAAGGCCAAGCTGGCCGAACGCGGTGCGGGTCACTTCGCCAGCGGCTGGGTGTGGCTGGCGGTCAAGGGTGGTAAGCTTACGATCGAGGAAACGCATGACGGCGACACGCTGGCCGACGAGGCCGGGGTCAACCCGCTGCTGGTGATCGACCTGTGGGAGCACGCCTATTACCTCGACCACCAGAACGCCCGCCCGGCTTACCTCGATGCGGTCAATGCCAAGCTGAACTGGGCCTTCGCCAGCGAAAACCTCGCTCGTGGCACGACCTGGGTCTATCCGGGCTGATCTCCGTTTCGGCCAGCTTTCGGGGCCCGCTGCGTATTGCGCGGCGGGCCTCTTGCTTTTCAGGTGTGAGGCTCGCTCTCCGCCTCGACCAAAAGATCGTTGGCGAATAGCGGCTCACCGAAAATAAAGCCGACCAGGTTCGGTCGCCCGATGTGATCGAACAGTGCGGTCAGCATCAGCAGAATCGGAACCGACAACAGCGCCCCGAACACGCCCCAAACCCATGAGAAATAAGACAGCGCGATCAGGATCAACACCGGGTTCATGGTAAAGCGTGCGCCAAGGATTGACGGCGTCACGACATTGGCCTCGATCGTGTGCAGAGCCAGATAGGCGAGTGCCGGAAGTATCCCGAGGAAGATCGTATCGGCGGTGCCGATCCCGAACAGGCTCAACAATGCGAGCATCACAATTGGCCCGACATAGGGCAGGAAGTTCAGCAGCGCGGCGAGCCCGCCCCACATGATCGGCGCGCCCAAGCCCATGGCCCAAGCCCCCAATGCGACAATCACCCCGACCATCGCGTTGATCCAGCCAACGGTCAGGATGTACGATGCGACCCTGTCCTGAACCTCGCGCAGCACGCGCGCAGCCTTGATACTGGTGCCGAAACTGGTGCGCCCGAACAGCAGTCGCTGGCGCAGACGGACCCGGGCTTCGACCATGAAGTAGGTCATCAGCAGTGTCAGCACGGTTTCGAGCAGGAAGCTGGGGGTGGCGAATGCGAGTTCTTCGAGCAGGCTCGGCGTCGCCAACACGACCTCTCGCTCTCCTTCGCTGTTCATCAGCATGGCCAGTTGGTCGTTAATCTGCCCCACCCAGGCAAAGCGCTGCTGCACTTCGCCGAATCGTGCGAGGACCTGCTGCATCATGGCAGGCAAGTCGTCGTACAGGTCAATGGCAGGCTGCAAGATCAGCGCGCCCGAAAGCAGCAGGATCGCGAAGAAGATCAGCAAGGCCACCAGCGAGGCAAGCGCATTGGGTAGGCCCCAGCCGTTGAGCTTGTCGGCCAGCGGTGACAGGATGACGGTCAAGACCAGTGCTGTGACGAGCGGCAGGAAGACCACCGATCCGATCGACAGGACGAAGGGCAGGGCGAAGAACAGTCCGAGCCCGATCAGCAGGACCAGTGAGGAGATCAGCCGCAGTTCCTGTTCGGCAAATGCCAGCCGGCGCGCCCGATCCTGGGTCGGCTGTTCGGCTGTTGGCGGCTGCTCTTCCATGACCGCCTATCTGCCCTGCGGCGCGAACCGTGACAAGATTCGCGCGACGCCGCTAGCTGGCCGCGGCAATGCCGTTGCCCGCGGCGACTATATCGAGTTCCTCGAGGATGGCACGGTGTGCCCCGGCGTCGTCGAGCGAGCGTTGCGGCACGCTGCCTTCTTCCAGCATGGCGGTCAGCGCTGCGCGGGCCCGGCCAACGCGACTCTTGATCGTGCCGACCGCACATCCGCAGATTTCCGCGGCTTCTTCATAGGAAAATCCGCCAGCTCCAACGAGCAACAAAGCTTCCCGACGTTCGGGCGGCAGCGTGAGCAGTGCGCGATGCATGTCGGAAAGGTGGATCGGTTCTTCCTGGCCGGCCGGTGCCGTCAGTACCCGTTCGGCCACGGTCTCGTCATACTCGCCCCGGAAGCGGTTGCGACGCATGTCGGTCAGATAGGCATTGCGCAGGATCACGAAGGTCCATGCACGCATGCTCGTTCCGGGCTGGAAGCGCTCCTGTGCGGCCCAGGCCTTGAGCAGGGTTTCCTGCACAAGATCATCGGCCATATCGGGTCGCCCACACAGGCCGCGTGCAAATGCGCGCAGGTGCGGTACGACCTCGGTCAACTCTCGCTTGAAATCGGCCTTTTGCGCGGCCGTGCGATCGGATCCCTCCATCAGTCGGCCGAGTCCAGCTTTGCCAGCAGGTCCTTGAAACTGTCGGGCAGTGGTTCGTCCACTACCGAATCGTAAAGTTGACGCAGTCCGTCGGCCCATCCAGGCTTGGCTGCGCGCGTATCGGAAGGACGCTCACCTCCAGGGCGGGGCGGGTTTGGATTGTCGGATTTCATAAGCCTTCAAAAGTACCCTTGGTTCGGCTCGCCTGCACTCATTCGACAGAAACGACACCGTCAGTGGAGGCAAAAACGTCAGAAAACGCACAAAGTTCCCGTAGATTCGCGGAACCATTTACACTTGGCATCATAGTATACTGCGCAGGGAAGAAGCCAAAAGGGACAGGGCGCTGGCTAGCGACAAACACGAACGCAAGGGCAGGCGTCGCAGGTGGCTGGTTGATTATCCACGTGCGATTCCCGTCGCTATCTTCCTGATGGTCATGGCGATGACCGTCACCAGCGTGTTCGCAATCGAACGTGGTGAGGAAGAGCGCGACATTGCCGATATCAACCGTCGCGCGCAGGCGATGAATTCTGCGATCGAGCGCCGCGCCTTCACCGGCGCATCCTATCTGCGTGCAGGGGCAGCGCTGCTGTCGGCACAGAGCGAAGTTTCGGAAAACCTGTTCAATCGCTTCGTCGCAGAACTGCGTCTTGATTCGGATTATCGCGGTTCGGACGGTATCGGCTGGGCGCCCGTGCTGGAGCCGGGGGATGTCGACGGGTTCAACCAGGCGCTGGCGCGCCGGCGGGACGACCTGCTGCTTCACCCGACACTGGCAGAGCGTCCACGCGATACCATGGTACCGGTGCTTTATCTGCAACCGGACACCCAGAGGAACCGAAGGGCGATCGGCTTCGACATGTATTCGGAAAGGGTCCGCCGCGAAGCGATGGACGAAGCGGCGCGAACCGCGCGTCCGACGGCCAGTGGACGGGTGGTACTGGTTCAGGAAGGGGCGCGCCAGGATTCCGGCTTCCTCATCTACATGCCGGTCTTCGATACCAGTGCTGGCGGGCGAAAGTTGAAGGGCTATGTCTACAGCCCGTTCAATGCCGATCACTTCCTTGAGGCTTCGGCCGATCTGGTCAGCTACGAAGGCTTTGGTGCGCGGCTTTTTGATCTGGAGGACGGCAAACGCACACTAATCGCAGAATTGCCAGGCTGGCATTCGACGGGGCTGACGGTGGAGCGGGAAGTCAAGCTGGCTGATCGGCCGATGATCCTGGTGGTGCAATCGGCGCGTGATACGGCGCTTTCGGGCATGTCGATGATAACCCTGCTGTTCGGACTGGCCGTAGCTAGCCTGTTGATGCTGGTGGCCCGGTTGCTGACCCAGCAGGCCCTGGAGGACGGCCGTTCGCTCGACATGCTGATGGAGCAGAACTCCATCCGCAATTCGCTGACGCGCGAGCTCAACCACCGGGTCAAGAATACCCTGGCCAATGTCCTCTCAATCGTTGCCCTGACAAGGAGAAGGGCCAGCGGCCTGGACGAATTTGCCGAAGGTATCGATGCGCGGATCCGCGCACTGTCGGCAACCCATGACCTGCTGACTCAGTCCGAATGGGGCACCACTCCGCTACGTTCGGTGGTTGAAGTCGAGCTGGCGCCCTATGCGCATGACCTCGATCATGAAATCCTGCTCGACGGGCCCGTCGTCGAACTCGCGCCTAACGATGCCCTTTCATTGGGCCTTGCGCTGCACGAACTTGCAACCAATGCCGCGAAATTCGGTGCGCTGAGCGTTTCGGGTGGGCGGATTGAGGTACGCTGGAGCATGCAGGGCGAACGGTTGGCGCGGATCGAATGGGTCGAAAGCGGTGGGCCGCCGGTGCTCAAATCCCCCCCACGCGGCTTCGGCACAGAACTGATCGAGAAGATCGTGGCGCATGAACTGCGGCACCCGGTCGAACTTGATTTCGATGTGAGCGGCGTTCGCTGCACGCTGCTGGTGCCGGTCCGCCAGCCCGGTGAGTTTGCGCTTCGCGAACGCTCCGCCGACGCCAAATAGAATGAAAAAGGCCTGCCTCGAAAGGCAGGCCTCCAAGCTTTGAATGCCTTCGATGGCCTATTCCGGTGAGCGGCTTGACCCGAAGAACAGCGCCTGGCTTATCGCTGCGCGGACTGTTTTCTCCTGGAATGGCTTGGTCACCAAATAGGTTGGTTCGGGCCGATCGCCGGTCAGCAATCGCTCCGGATAAGCGGTGATGAAAATCACCGGGACACGACTGATAGCCAGGATGTCATCGACCGCATCCAGACCTGACGAGCCGTCCGCCAGCTGGATGTCGGCGAGAACCAGCCCCGGCGTATTGCTTGAAACGACCTCGAGCGCCTGGGTCCGCGTCGCGGCGGTCCCGCATACTTCGTGGCCCAGCGAAGTGACCAGGTCTTCCAACTGCATGGAGATCAGCGGTTCATCTTCGATGATCAGCACGCTTGTAGCGGATTCACGATCGATCTCGGACACTGCTTCCTGAACCAGTTGTTCGATCCGCTGTGGCGAAAGGTCCATGATCTCGCCAGCCTGTTCGATCGAAAAATCCTCGAGCGTGGTGAGCAAGAGCGCTTGCCGGTTCAGCGGGGTGATGGTCCTGAGCCGTTCCTGCGCAAAATCGTCCACAGGACCCCCGCCTACGGTTTCGGGAACTTCGAGATAGGCGCTGGCCCATAGCTGATTGAAGGCCCGGTATAGCGGCACGCGGCCATCGCCGAGCGACTGTTTCAGATCCTCGTCTGCCAGCGCGGCTTCCAGGGTGGCGCGAACGAAGGCATCGCCTGTCGCCTGCGAGCCGGTGAGGGCGCGGGCATAGCGGCGAAGATACGGGAGATTGCGGGCAATTTGGTCACCTAGCGACATAAAACCCCTTCCTTAAAGTGCGGGCATTGAACGCGTTAATGCATGGATGGTTCCATAACAGCGAACCAAGTTCTCGAATGCCCCTGTTGCCCTATGTCCAACCTTATCCGCCCGGTTCCCCGCCGCAGAGAAATTTTTTTGCCACTGCGGGAACTGCCCGTCAGATGAGGCATTTCAGCTATGTCACCGCCGAGACCCCCCTCCCGTCCAAGCGGCTGGTGATACGATCCCGAAAGACCCCCGTCGCGTCCCGACGGGGGTCTTTTTTTGCCGGTTTCTGCGGTGGCGTGGATCGTGAGGGTGTTAGAGACCGCGCAGGCGGGCAATGATCCCGCGGCGCCGGGGCTGGCGCAAGACCTTGACCAGCGTCGCCGTGTCATAGGGCTTTTCCATGATGCACCCCATCGCGGCCACATTGGCCGGTATGTCGTCGGGCTTGCCCGTCGAAAAGATGATTCGCGGAGAATCCGGGCCCAGTGTCGTGACGAGTTCGGCGATCGCCCAACCATCGTCACGATCGGCCAGGTGGACGTCGAGGACAATAACCTTTGGGGTTCCCCGCCGCAGCGCGGCGAGCGCCTGTTCGGTTGAACCGCAAATTTCGACGCGTTCGACGCCGGCGTCTTCCAGTGCCTGTTCGATGGCCAGGCCCAACACCGCATCGTCTTCCACCACCAAAACGTGCGATGGAAGCGGGGCGAGGGTGTCGGAGGGACTGTTCGTGGCCATCAGATCCTGTCGGGCGTTGGTCGTGTGCCCATTTTCAACGTAGCCGCAGCCTGCCAGTTTCCAATGGCGGCACGATCACGCCAGAGCGTGTCCGAACCGCGATGGGGCCCAACCTAGAGCGGCTTGCGATAGATCGCATATTCGCGATTGATCTTGCTGTCGATCGCGTCCGCGATGGCGATCATCCCCTGATTGTCGTCGAGGATCCAGCCGACTTCGGCCCGTTCTGAGCCGTAATTGGCCACGGCGTCCTCGCGGATCTTGCTGATCATCATGAAAGCCAGCTGGCTCGCGAGGCGCGAATTGTGCAGCTCGCGAAGCACGCCCATCAACGGCACGCGCATCCCCGAGCCGGTGGGCTTGTGTAGCCAGCGCAACATTCGGATCCAGCCGAAGGGGAACAACTTGCCCTTGATCTGCTTGAGCACGCCGTTCACGTCTGGAAAGGTCAACATAAAGGCCATCGGGCGGCCATCGACCTCCGCGATATAGTTGAGCGGTTCGTGGATGATCGGCTTCAGCTTCTTGCCCGCATAGGCGATTTCCTCAGGCGTGAAGGGCACGAAGCCCCAATTGCTCGACCAGGCGTCGTTGAGGATGTTGAGGACGATCTGGACCTCGCTATCCCATTTCGACTTGTCCACGCGCCTGATGCGGATGCGCTCGTTGCGGTGGCCCGACTGGACGATGCGGCGCACCAGCGGCGGGAAATCGTGGCTGACGTCGAGGTCATAGGTCAGCAGGGTCTTGGCGAGGGTGTAGCCCGCGCCTTCGATCCAGCCGGCATAATGGGCGGGATGGTGACCCATCATGATCATCGGGGAATGGTCCTGCCCGCGTACCAGCAGGCCGGGTTCCTCCCAAATCGACATCGAAATGGGGCCGAGCACATGGGTCATGCCCTGGCCGCGCAACCAGTCTTCCGCCGCAGCGAGCAGCGCCTTTGTGACCGCTTCGTCTTCGGCGTCGAAATAGCCAAACATGCCGGTCCCTGGTCCCATGCCCTGTTCGGGCGGGAGTTCGAGCGCGAGATGGTCGATATGTGCAGAGATGCGCCCGACGTCCTTGTCCCCACGAGTGGCGACGAAGAGCTGGTGGCTGGCGTGGCCGAAAAAGGGATTCTTGTCGGGATCGACCAGTTCGAGCTGTTCGGACCGCAGTTGCGGGACGTTATGCGGTTCGCGGGTCGCGAACATCCGCCCGAGATCGACGAAGCGCGCGCGACCTTTCTTGCCGTCGACCGGTTCGATCCTTATTTCCATGTCAGACACGCGCGTGACCTCTTTCGTTCAGCCTCGGTTCGCCCGTCGAATGCTGGATGATCTTTGTCAAGGAATGAGCATGCACCGATCACTATGATCGAGAGCTGATGCTGTATTCCGCCGCCCGATTGGGCTAGGGTCCCTCCAGGATATTCGAGATGACTTCACACCAGACGATCCCTTCTGCCGATTTCGTCGCCCGCCGCGATGCCGGGGCGAACTGGCATGCGCAGATGCCCGACGACAAGGCGATGCTGCGCGCCGCGCGTGACCTGACCAAGGATATCGCCGAGGCAAGGGCCGGCATCTACTGGCCCGACATGCTTGGTTCGGTACTGGTCGGTTACGCCACGCTGATCGGTACGATCCTGGTCGACAATGGCTGGCTGGCGCTGGCGCTGGGGCTCGTCTCGGCACTGACACTCTATCGCGCGCTGCTGTTCATCCACGAAATCTCGCACCTGCACCGTGACGCGCTGCCCGGCTTCCGCGCAGCGTGGAACCTGCTGGTCGGCATCCCGATGCTGATGCCTTCGTTCATGTACGAAAACGTGCACACGCTGCACCACAAGCGGACGCAGTACGGCACGGTCGAGGATCCCGAATACCTTCCGCTGGCGCTGATGAAGCCCTGGAGCCTGCCGCTCTTCGTGCTCGTCGCGCTGCTTGCGCCGGTCGCGCTGCTGTTCCGCTGCGCGATCCTGCTTCCGCTCGGCCTGATCATCCGGCCGATCCGCCGCCTGACATGGGAGCGGTTCTCGGCGCTGGCGATCAATCCCGACTTCCGCCGTCGACCGGCCGAAGGCGAATTCCGTAGCCGGGTGATCCGGCTCGAGATCGGCAGCTTCATCTGGTCCTGGGCGCTGATCGCCAGCGTCTTCGTATGGGGTTGGCGCCCGCTGCTAGTTACGCTCGCGGTGGTTTCGCTGACCGCGGTACTCAACCAGCTGCGTACCCTCGTTGCCCATTTGTGGGAGAATGAGGGCGAGGCGATGACCGTCACCGCGCAGTTCCTCGATTCGGTCAATGTCCCGCCGCCGGGCCTTGTCGCCGAAATCTGGGCGCCGGTCGGCCTGCGTTATCACGCCTTGCACCACCTTATGCCGTCCATGCCCTATCACGCCCTGCCTGAGGCGCACCGCCGCCTGAAGAAGGAGCTTGGGGCCGGTTCGACCTATGACGGCGCCAACCACGCGGGCATGGCGGTGCTGGTGGCGCGGATCGCGCGCAACACGATGGGCCCGCGGGGCTGATCAACCGAGAAAGCGGATCATCGCGGTGCGCCGGTCGCCCGGAAGGCCCGCTTCAGTTTCGTCCGCGATCAGTTTCGCCAGGCGCGGGTGCGCGGGGAGGTCATCCATTTCGACAAAACCGACGTGGCGATAGAACGGGCCGTTCCACGGCAGGTCGCGAAAGGTTGTGAGCGTCACCGCGCGAAACCCGGCATTGCCGGCATCGATCAGGCAGGCGCGAAGTAGTATCGCACCGATACCCTGGCCCTGCATTTCAGGGTGGACGTCCATTTCCCAGATATGCAGTTCGCGACCGAAAGGCTCGGCGGCCAGGAAGCCGATGATCCGTTCATCGATCTCCGCGACCAGGCAGTGGCCGCGGGAGATCAGCTTGCGATGCTCCTCCGCACTCACGACGTCGTCGAAATCGAATGATGCCGCATCCGGATCGCCAGCGAACAGCACCGCCGCCGCGCGCTCGATCTCGGGAAGGTGGTCGGCATCCGCAGGACGCGCCAGGCGGATATGCCAGTCGCTCATTCCTCGGTTCGGATCAGGATCGTTTCGCCGATCAGGATAAACAGCAAGAACGGCGCCCATGCGGCCAGGAACGGCGGATAGCCGCCGAAGCTGCCCATCGCCAGGGCGGCGCTGTCGACCACGAAATAGGCGAAGCCCATCGCCATCCCGATTACGGCGCGGAGGAACAACTGCCCCGAACGGGCCAGTCCGAAGGCCGCAACCGCGCCGAGTAGTGGCATGAGGAAAGTCGAAAGCGGCCCGGATATTTTGTGCCACCATTTCGCGCGCAGTTCATCGGTGCGTCGCCCGGCCTCGTCATAGGCGGCAATGGATTCGGACAGGGTCCAGAACGGCTGGGCATCGGCGTCGACCTTGGCCAGATCGATCTGCTCCGGCGTCAGGCCCTGTCCTACAACCAAAGAGTCGAGCTGGTCTGTCACGGCGTTCTGCACGCGAAAGCGTGTCGCTCGCTCCAACTTCCACCCGGGATTGGCATAGGTCGCCCGCTCTGCGTTGATCTGGTCGCTGATCGTCCCGTCAGGATTCCGTTCGTACCAGGTCAGGTCGGCCATCACGATGGCTTCGCCGGCACCTTCCATTCTGGCCGCGGTAAGGACGCCTGATCCATCGGTCATGTAGATGTTGGCCTTGACCCCCGAATCCCTGGGTACGGCGCCATAATCGACTGCTTCCCACGCCTTGAGCGTAGCTGTTGCCCGGGTGACCACCCGTTCGTTGAAACCGAAATTGAGCAGGCCGACGATCCCCGCGGTAAGCAGCAGCGGGGCCAGTACCTGGTGGGCCGACATGCCCGCAGCCTTCATCGCGATGACTTCGCTGTTCTGGTTCAGCGCGACCAGCGTGATCAGCGTGGCAAGCAGCGCCGAATAGGGCAGGAAACTCTGGATCAGCTGCGGAATGCGCAGGCTGACATAGGTCAGCAGTTCGCCCTGGCCGTTGCCGGGGACCGCCAGGATCTTACCGCTGTTCGACAGCAGATCGAGCATCATCAGGACCAGGACCAGCATGACCAGCATGGCGAAGATGCGGACGACGAACAGCTTGGCGAGGTAGAGCGTGACCGTGCGCGAGGGGAAGAAATCGAACTGCATGGCGCGCTGCTACTCCGCCGGGGCCAGCGAGAGATTGAGCGGGCGCCGACGGCTGAACAGCTTGCCCACGCGCTTGGAAAGCTTGGCGAACCACACTTCCAGCGCACCGATGGCCTGACCGCCCGGCACAAAGGCGACGCGCCAGTACATCCATACGATCAGCGCCGCGAACAGGAAGAACGGGCCCCATAGCGCGACGATCGGATCGATCAGTCCAAGCGCGGCGACGTCTTCGCCGTACTGGTTCACCTTGTGATAGGCGACCACCATGATGATCGACAGGAAAACGCCGAGTGCGCTGGTCGATCGCTTGGGTGGAATGCCCAGCGCCACCGCCAGCAACGGCATCAGCGCCATCATCACCACTTCCACAAGACGGAAGTTGAAGCTCGCCTGGCTGGCATCGCGCTTTTCTTCGCTCGTATCGCCGCTCCAGCCGATACTGAGCAATTCGGGCAGGATATATTCGCGTTCGGCGTCGCCGCGGGCGCGGAACTTCTCGATCTGCGGCAAGTCGATCGGCAGGTCGTGCCGAGTGAAGGTCAACACGCGCGGCGTCTGGCCTTCGGTTTCCTGGACGATGGTGCCATCGGTCAGTCGCAGGATGATAGTATCCTTGCTGTCGCTGGTCGCCAGGAATGCACCGCCGCGTGCCGAGATTGACAGGACCTGGCCACGGTCGTTCGAAACGCGCGCGAAAATCCCCTTGAGCTGGCGCCCTTCGTCCTCGCTCTCATCGATACGCAGCGCCATCTTGTCGGCCAGCGTGGTGAACTCGCCAACCTTGATCGATGCGCCCAGCGCGCCCGATCGCAGCTCATATTCGAGCTGCTCGTAATAGTAGCGGCTGATCGGCTGGATGTAGAAAACCAGCGCGACGTTGATGGCCATTAGCACGGCGGCGATGACATAGGGAACGCGCAACAATCGTCCATAGCTCAGGCCGACCGCACGGAAGACGTCGAGCTCGCTGCTCGTCGCGAGCTTGCGGAAGGCCAGCAGGATGCCGAGCATCAGACCCAGCGGAATGGCCAGGCTGGCATATTCGGGCACGAGCGCGGCCAGCATCTTGAAGACCACATTGACCGGTCCGCCCTCTACCGCGACAAAATCGAACAGGCGCGCCATTTTCTCCAGCAACAGGAGCGAGGCTGCAACGGCGAACACGCCGATCATCGGCACGACGACGAGCCGGAAGATGTAGCGATCGATGGCGGGTAGGAAATTGAACAAGGGGCTGCTGGTCTCTTCGTCCTCTGGACGCGCCCTAGCGCGAAAACGCGCACGGGTCATGCCCTCATGTTCGCTTGTCGGACCTGGCGTCTAGGCCTTTTCCAGCGTGCACTGCAGCGGGTGCTGGTTCTGGCGTGAAAAGTCCATCACCTGGTTCACCTTGGTTTCCGCCACTTCGTAGGGGAAGATCCCGCAAACGCCGACGCCCTTCTGGTGCACGTGGAGCATGACGCGCGTCGCTTCTTCCATATCCATGCGGAAGAAGCGCTTGAGCACGATCACCACGAATTCCATCGGGGTATAGTCGTCGTTGAGCAGCAGCACCTTGTACTGGCTTGGTTTCTTGGGCTTGGCCCGGGTCTTGGTGGCAATGCCGACCTGTTCCTGGCCGTCATTCGCATCGTCGCCATCGGTGGCGCACAGCGGGTGGAAGGGCAGGTGATCGATCATCGCATGGGCCATTATCGTAACGCGCGGCGAAATCGCAAGCCGTCAGGCTGATGGTAAGTCATGCGCAGGTTAAGAAAAAGCGCATTTGCCTCGGTTGCGGGCCAAAAAGATGCGGGCCGGACGGCGTGTTGCCATCCGACCCGCTGTGTCCAATCACCGGGCGAGGGAGAGAGGAGAGAGTGCCCGGTGGATTGAAGCTGGAATGAAGGCTCAGGCGGCCTTCGAGAACTTCTCGGCAGCGAGGCTCATGCGGGTCGAAACCGGAGCGAACGCGTCGTTCACCAGCTTCAGCATGGCTTCGGTGTTCTTCGAAGCGCCGGCAACGGCGGCATCGAAGTTGCGGCGAGCGATTTCACCCTGAAGCTGGAACAGCTCGGTCGGCGACTTCACGGCAGCGATCTTCTTGACGTCGGCCTGGACGGTCTCGACGGCGCCCTTGGCTTCCTCGACATAGGTGCGGCCCATGTCCTGCATGCCGGCGGCAAGGATCTTGCCAGCTTCGACGATCGCTTCGAGGTTGCCCTTCTGGAATTCGACGGCTTCCTTGGTCATTTCGGTGCCCTTGTCATAAGCGGCCTTGGCGCGGGTCTGCACGTCGGCAGCCAATTCCTTCGCCTTGGCGGTGTAGTCGGTGGTCTTCGCGGTCTTGGCAGTGGCCATGATGGTTTCCTTCAACTGGGTAATGGGGGTGGTCTTGGGGGAAGCCGCCTTCTTCGGGGCGGCCTTGATCTTCTTGGCGGCGACCGGCTTCTTCACCGGAGCCTTCTTGGCCAGGACCTTCTTCGGTGCGGCCTTCTTGGCCGGAACCTTCTTTGCAGCGGCCTTGGCGGCGAGGGCTGCCTTCGCGACAGTTTCAGCTGTCATGGTGGCAACGGCTGCCGTTTCGGGCGCGGTCTCGACCTTGGCCGGCGCGGGCTTTGCAGCCGTGACGGGCTTCGCAGCAGCCTTGGCGCTTACAGCCTCGGCAGCCTTCTTCTCGGCAGCTTCGGCAAAAGCCTTTTCGGCGGCGGCATCGATCTTGCTCTGGCTGTCAGCCATCGGAACCTCGCTTTTGTTGCAGTGCACAAAATAGGCATTGCAAGTGCGAAGTCAAGAGTTTTTTGTGCAGTGCACAATAACTCGAAATCGAACTTTATATCAGTATTTTAACGTGTGGCGACGTAGCGGCCGGGTGCGTCCTCAATCACGGAATCACCCTTTCCACCCGGCTGACGCTTGCCCGTTGCGGGCACCGTCGCCGCATCCTGCCCGCGTAGCCAATCGATCCAGTCGGGCCACCAGCTCCCAGGATGCTCGACCGCACCGGCGCGGAATTCGGCGAGGGTGCGCGGGGCGCCATCGTTGAGCCAGTACTGGTATTTGCCCGAACCCGGCGGGTTCACCACGCCGGCAATGTGGCCCGATCCGGCGAGCACGAATTTGAGCGGGCCCTTGAAGTGTTCGGTGATCTTCCACACGCTTTCTGCCGGGGCGATGTGATCTTCCTTGCCTGCCTGCACATAGGTTGGGGTTTCGACCAGACCGATGTCGATCGGCGTGTTGTCGACCACCAACTCGTCGGGTTCGACCAAGCGGTTGTCGCGATAGAGGTCGCGCAGATATTGCTGGTGCCACTTGGCGGGCAAATTGGTGACGTCGCCGTTCCAGTGGAGCAGGTCGAACACCGGGTAATCCTCGCCCAGCAGGTAATTGTTGACGACATAGTTCCAGATCAGGTCTGTGCCGCGCAGCATGTTGAAGGTCGCCGCCATATAGCGCCCGTCGAGGTAACCGTCCTGGCTCATCGCCTTGATCAGGCCCAGCTGCTGGTCATCGATGAAGTTGAGCAATTCGCCCGCCTTCTCGAAATCGACCTGTGCGGTGAAGAAGGTCGCGCTCTTGACCTTGTCGGCCTCGCCCCGGCGGTGGAGGATCGCCAGCGTCGCGGCCAGGGTGGTCCCGGCGACGCAATAGCCGATGGCATGCACGCTCTTGACGCCCAGCCGCGTGCGGATGGTGTCGATCGCATCGATCTGGGCGCGGACATAATCGTCCCAGATCACCTCCTTCATGCTGGCATCGGCCGATTTCCAGCTGACCATGAACACGGTCACGCCCTGTTCGACCGCCCAGCGCACGAAACTCTTCTTGGGATTGAGGTCGAGGATGTAGAAGCGGTTGATCCACGGCGGGAAGATCACCAGCGGGGTTTCCATCACCGTGTCGGTGCTCGGCGAATACTGGATCAGCTGGTAGAGCGGTGTTTCGTGTACGACCTTGCCCGGGGTGACTGCGATATTCTCGCCCAGCTTGAAGGCACTGTCGTCGACGTGGCTCAGCTGCCCACGCCGCAGGTCGGAGAGCAGGTGCTCCATGCCCTTGACCAGATTGTCTCCGCGCGTTTCCAGCGTGCGTTCCATCACCACCGGGTTGAGCAGCGGGAAATTCGACGGGCTCAACGCTTCGGTGATCGAACGCGTGGTGAAGCGCAGTTGCTCGCGCTTGTCTTCGGGCACACCCTCCATCTTCTCGACCATCTCCGCCACCCGTTCGGCCAGGAACAGGTAGGTCTGGTGGATCAGCGCGAAGGCCGGGTGCGCGCGCCAACGGGGATCGGCGAAACGCCGGTCCTTGCGCGGTAGTTCGGGTTCAGTCGCGGGCGGTGCCTCGCCGCTCAGCCCGTATTGGCCCAGCACCTGCTGCCACAGCGCCATGCCTTCCTGTAGCAGCGCTTGCTGTTCTGCCGGATTGGCGATCGGCATCTGCTTGTACCAGTCCTCCGCCATCTGCATCCAGCGCGACGGATCGAAATAGGGGGCCAGCGCATGCGGGTTGGCCAGCTGTTCGGCCTGGTACTGCGCCCACATCGATTGCAGCTTGGCGCCGACTTCGCCCCAATGCTGCAGGTCCTGGGGCGACAGGCTGGTCTCGTCCAGCCCTTCGGGGGTCATGGCCCCCATCACCGGCTGGAACAGGGCGCGGGCGAATTTGGCCGGTGCTTCGAACATATTGGTGAAAGGATCGGGTCCGTCGTCGGTCATCGTCTTCCTCGTCCGGGCAAGCGCGGGTTGGGCCCTTGGTAGGATATTCCGGGCCTCAGCGCACCTAGGCCGATTGCGCCTGCTGGATGAATAGGTAATCAGTATGACATTCCCAAGCCCCAACGGAGCGAGAATGTCCGACGAGTTCTACCGCATCAAGCGTCTGCCGCCCTATGTCATCGCGGAAGTGAACGCCATGCGGCACGCGGCCCGTCAGGCGGGGCGCGACATCATCGACCTGGGCATGGGCAATCCCGACCGCCCGCCGCCGCAGCATGTCATCGACAAGCTATGCGAAGTGGCGGCCAAGCCCAACGCGCACGGCTATTCGCAGTCCAAGGGCATTCCCGGGCTGCGCCGCGCGCAGGCGAACTATTACGGCCGTCGTTTCAACGTCGACCTCGATCCCGAACGCGAGGTGGTGGTGACGATGGGCTCGAAAGAGGGCCTTTCGTCGATGGCGACGGCGATCATCGCACCGGGCGACGTGGTGCTTGCGCCCAGTCCCAGCTACCCGATTCATACCTTCGGCTTCATCATCGCCGGCGCCACGATCCGCAGCGTGCCGACCACGCCGGACGAACGCTATTGGAAGGCGCTCGACAATGCGATGGCCTTCACTGTGCCGCGCCCGACGGTGCTGATCGTCAACTATCCGAGCAATCCCACGGCCGAGACGGTCGACCTCGAATTCTACGAGCGACTGGTGGCCTGGGCGCGCGAGAACAAGGTCTGGGTGCTGTCCGACCTCGCCTATTCGGAGCTGTACTACGACGGTAAGCCGACCCGCTCGATTCTCGAGGTGCCGGGCGCGAAGGATGTCGCGGTCGAATTCACGTCCATGTCCAAGACCTATTCGATGGCGGGCTGGCGCATGGGCTTCGCGGTCGGCAATCAGAAGCTGATTTCCGCGCTAACCCGGGTGAAGAGCTATCTCGATTACGGTGCCTTCACCCCGATTCAGGCGGCGGCTTGCGCGGCGCTCAATGGGCCGCAGGACATCGTCGAGGAAAACCGCCTGCGCTATCAGCGGCGACGCGACGTAATGGTCGAAAGCTTCGGCCGCGCCGGGTGGGAAATTCCCGTGCCGCCCGCCAGCATGTTCGCCTGGGCGCCGCTCCCCAAGGCATTCCACAATATCGGCAGCCTCGAGTTCTCGAAACAGTTGCTCGAACATGCCGGCGTCGCGGTAGCGGCGGGCGTGGGCTACGGCGAAGAAGGCGAAGGCTATGTTCGCATAGCCATGGTCGAGAACGAGCAGCGCCTGCGGCAGGCGGCGCGCAACATCAAGCGCTTCCTCGCCGAACATACGCCCTGAGCCGCGCCCCGCGCGCGACAGTTGCGAAGCGCTGGACAGGCCGGTTGCAATCGGCAACGGTACTTCGCGAAGAAATCTTGGAGAGGATAGAGAGAATGCAACCGAACGATCGCGTTTCGATTGACCTGGGGGACAATGGCGTCGCGCAGGTGCGCTTCACCCGCGGCGACAAGATGAACGCGCTCGACCCGGCGCAATTCGAAGCGGTGATCGAAGCCGGCGCCGCGCTGCGCGAGATGAAGGGGCTGCGCGTGGCCGTGCTTTCGGGCGAAGGGCGCGCCTTCTGTGCGGGCCTGGATCTGGGCAGCATGGCTTCGGGCGGATCGAACCCCACGGTCGATCTCGCCACCCGCAGCCACGGCAACGCCAACCGCGCGCAGGAAGCGGCGATGACCTGGCGCAAGTGCCCGGTCCCGGTGATCGCGGCGGTGCATGGTGTGTGCTTTGGTGGCGGCCTGCAAATTGCCAGCGGCGCGGATATCCGCGTGGTTCATCCGGCAACCCGGATGGCGGTGATGGAAATGAAGTGGGGCCTGGTCCCCGACATGGCCGGCTATGCGCTGTGGCGCGGGCTGGTGCGCGACGACGTGCTGCGTGAACTGACCTATACCAACCGCGAATTCTCGGGCGAGGAAGCCCTCGGTCTCGGTTTCGCGACGATGCTCGATGATGATCCGCTGGCTCGCGCCACCGCGCTGGCAGAAGTCATCGCCAACAAGAACCCTCAGGCGATCCGCGGCGCCAAGCGCCTGTTCCATGTGATGCGCGAAGAGGGCGAGGATGCGATCCTGCTGGCTGAAAGCGTCGAACAGGATGGGATCATTCGCCAGCCCAACCAGGTCGAGGCGGTGATGGCCGAGATGCAGAAGCGGGCGCCCAACTTCACCGACGTCTGACGGCGGCCCGTGCCGCCGCTTCCTCTATTTGGGGAAGGGGCGGGCGAAGTCTTCCAGCGGTAGCGCAGCGACGTTCGCCACCATGCTGACCTTGTGGTACGCGCCGATGATCGCGATGATCTCCAGCTGCTGTTCGGTCGACCAGTCGGCTTCGAAGCTCGCCTGTGCGGCTGGGTCGAGCCGCCCCGAGCGGCAGAGCTGGTCGATCGCACGGATCAGGGCGGCCTCTGCCGCTGGCCATCCCTCGAAATTCGCATCGGCCGATGCAAGGTCGGCAAGCTGCTGCTCGTCGAACTGGGCGTGGCTGGCAAAGATCGCGGCGTGCACGCCCCACTCATATTCGCAGCGGTACAGTGATGTGACGCGCAGGATCACCACTTCCCTGATGCGCAGGGGCAGGGGGCTTTCCTTGTCGAGCAGGTTGGCCACGCCCTTCTTCAGGAATCGGATGCTGTTGGCAAAGGTGCGGAACAGCGAGAGGACCTGCCCATTGGCCTTGGGATAGGCCGACAGGAGTCGGGCAATATCTTCTGCGTAAGGTTCTTCCAGGGGCGAGAGACGGCTTTGCATGACGGGAATCCTTGCTACATTTGATGTAGCAGTATGCTACAAAAAATGTAGCGTAAAGCGCTTTCTGTGGCGGAGGTATCGATGATCGAGCAAGGCAAGAAGGTCAGGGGCTCAAGGACTGGCAGGCCGATCATGGTCCTGCTCGACCTGCTCGGTCAGCGCTGGACCCTGCGGGTCTTGTGGGAACTGCGCGACGGACCAATCAAGTTCCGTGCACTGCGCGAACGGTGCGACGATGTGTCACCGACCCTGTTGAACGCCCGGCTCAAGCAGTTGCGCGAAGCGGGCATCGTAGATTTGGGGGATCAGGGGTTTTGCCTGAGTGCACGAGGTGTGGATTTGGCCGGACACCTCAACGGCCTGAACCAATGGGCGACCGTCTGGGCCAAGGGGGATTTGCAATCGGGCGATTAGCCTGGAATTTTCGCGTCAGCCCGCGGGCCTGCCATAGATCCACGAAAACGGCCCCGAATAGCTGACGATCGGCGTGTAGTCGTAAATCTGGTCGGCAGGCAGGACCGTGTCAGTCCGGTTGTCCAGCACATAGAGCCGGCCATCGCGATTGACCGCCAACACCGCATGATCCGTCTGTCGCTGGTCGCGCAGCAGCACCAGATACATGTCATCCGCCGGGATGCCGAGTGCCAGCAGCAGGCCCATCTTGGCCACCGCAAAATCCTCGCAATCGCCGAACCCGCGGCTCAGCGTGTCGGGGGCGGTGGCCCATTCGTCACCCGGCAGGTCGATGCGATAGCGAATGTGCCAGTTCACCCAGCGGTTCACCATATCGATCGGGTCGCCGGGCGATATCGTGTCGGCCTGGGCCAACAGCTCATCCCATGGCCCGGGCCGATCGGTCACCGCGCCCAGCCGCGCGCGCTCCCACTTCTCCAGTGAAGAATTGAGGCCCACCGGCAGTGCGATCATCCGAAACAGGCTTGGGGCCATCGGGCGAACCGGCGGCGGCGGTGCGCAGATCTCAAGCTCCGCCGGCGGCTCGTCCGGGGGAAGGGTGAAGGCAATTCCCGTCGTGGGCATGACGAAGACCGGCTCGGCCTCTTCGACCTCGGGCATTACGGCCTTGTTCGCTTCAGCTTCCGGAATGCAGCTGGCCTCGTCCTCGGGCGCGACTGTTTCTGTGTAAAGGGCTGTGTCCGGGTCAACGACCTCGCCCACGTCCTGCGCCGAGGCAACAGTAGGCATCGCGAAAGCTATGGCTGCCGCCACTATCGCCGATGTGTGCCCTGGTGTCATTGCGCCTGTCGCCATGCAGATCCCGTGATCGCATCACAATGGCAATGACCTTCCCGTACCGCAAGAAGCGCGGGGTCATCCGGACTCGAACCCGGCACAGTGTGCCGCATCTTTCCCACCGTATCGGGCTCATGCCAATGACAAGCCATGGCCGTTCCCGCCCATGCTGCCAGTCAACTCCAGACACGGGTTGGCTCGACCCGTAGGAAAGCGAAAGGTGACAAGCCTGATCAAGCATTCGTCACCAGACCCGCAAAATTCCGCGAAAAAGTGCGGCTGCGGAGTTTTCTAAATGCCCACTTCGGTGTTCCACCCTTCCCTTGAGGGATGGCTCAGCCGAACACCGCCACGCATTGCATCCCGTCGAGCACCTGCTTGCCCTCGGCATTCCACAGGCGCAGCCGTTCGCTCGAATAACCGTGCGCCGCATGCTGGCTGGCATTCTCGCTCAGCCACCATCCGTCGCGAGTGGTCGGTTCGGGCTCGAGCAGGTTGAAGGACCAGTTGATCGAACTGATCGGCCCCTGTCGCTGCATGGCCCGCATGGCACCCGGCGGCAACACGTCGCCCAGCAGGATCAGCTCGCTTATCGGGTCGAGCGCGCTGCGGTCGGTCAGACGCGCCCAGCGGCGGACCACCGGATCGCCTGGGCCGCGCATGTCCTGTGCCCGGCGGATCTCGAAATTATTCTGGATGAAGGCGGGACCCTTGTCGGTCATCGCCGTTTCGGCATCCTCGGGCGGGCCCGGCCATTCGGCGATCGCTGCGGCGGGATGGACCGCATTGGCCTCGCGCTCGGTCCCGAACAGCCAGAAGGCGGTAAGCGTGCATTGACCTTCGCACCAGATCTCGCTGCGAACCTGCGCGACATTGCGCCCCTGGCGCACGATTTCGCGGCGCAGCTCCGCCTCGGGCCCGGTAGGGGCGACGAAGGCAACCTGCGCAGCGCGCAGCGGGGGCAGGTCGGAAAAGGCGCGAACCGCGGCGGTATAGGCGATCAGTGCCGACGCGCCGCCATAAAGTGTGCGCCCCTGCAGCCAGGAATCGAGGTTTTCGAAGCGGGTCGGGCCGCCATCGGGCGTGATCGGATCAAGGAGATTGGCAACGCTCATGCCCCCTCTTCGCGGCTCGATGAGCTCGCGTCCAGACTGACGTTACGGAAGGCCGCACAGCTTGCGATTGCCATCCTCGCACAGAATCGCTAGTGCGCCGCTTCCCGTCCGAGAGGGCGGGGCGAGGCCCGATGGCGGAGTGGTGACGCAGCGGACTGCAAATCCGTATACGCCGGTTCGATTCCGGCTCGGGCCTCCACATCCTGACGTGTGCAGCGATGCACCTGCGGGACGTGCCGCTTTAGCTCAGTTGGTAGAGCACATCATTCGTAATGATGGGGCCACAGGTTCGAGTCCTGTAAGCGGCACCACCTTTTCCAGCGAAATCCGGAAATCGACAACGGCCGCCTTCGCCGCGACGGTGCCGCGCGCCGATATCGCCGTGGGGCTTCAATGTCGGGAAGCTGGCGGAGACGGAGGGATTCGAACCCTCGATACCCGTTACCAGGTATGGCTCCTTAGCAGGGAGCTGGTTTCAGCCACTCACCCACGTCTCCGCATGTCGCGAGGCTGCCGTGCGGCCCTGCGAGGGGCGCGCTATAGCCACGGGCCCCGCCCCCTTCAAGCGCTGATTACACCCCTGTGCACGGCACCGATTGCCTTGCGGATGACTCGCTTCAGCGCATTTTCGATTCGGTTCATCGCCGTTTCATTGCCGCAGGGGTCAAAGAGGATTCTCTTTGCCATGCAGCTGCCTGCGCCCCGCGCGTGGGCACGGAGGAAATCATGAGCCCACGATTCACCAAGATTCCCGGTCTAGGCCTTGCCCTGGCCGCACTCGCGCTCGTCGCGACGCCAGCCATGGCGCAGGTCGAGACGGTCGATCCCAATATCGCGATCGATGGCGACCTGGTCGAAAATCCCGGCGATCAGCCGGTCTATGCCGATCCGCAGGACAGCGTGACCTATTCGCAGGAGCCCGATGCCACCGCGCCGGCCGATGCCTATCCCGAACAACCCAGCTGGTCGGAACAGGGTGCTGAAGAAGCTGCTACTGCAACCTTGGCGACCGCTTCGGTCGACGACCCGGCGACGACCAATAAAGAGGATGACATGATCGGCGCGGCCGAAGGCGTTTTCGGCAAGGGCGCGAAGGGCGTTGCAGAGATGATCCGCAAGCTGCTCAATGAGCAGGGCGAGCCCAATGCCTATATTGTCGGGCGCGAAGCAAGCGGCGCTTTCGTCGTGGGCGCGCGCTATGGCTCAGGCACCTTGTTCCACAAGGTCGAAGGCGAACATCCCGTCTATTGGACCGGGCCCTCTATCGGCTTCGATGCCGGTGCCAATGCCGGCAGCACTTTCGTGCTGGTCTACAATCTCTGGGACAGCGAGGAGTTGTATAAGCGTTTCCCGGCGGGTGAGGGGCAGGCCTACCTCGTCGGCGGTTTGACCGCGAGCTACATGCGCAAGGGCGATATCGTCCTCATTCCAATTCGCGTCGGGGCGGGCCTGCGTCTTGGCGTCAATGCCGGATATATGAAGTTTTCCAAGAAGCAGCGCTGGCTGCCGTTCTGAGTCCGGGTCGCAGCGACAAGGAGCCCTTCGGGTCGCAATAGAACAAACCTGACTGGCTCCGGGGCCGCAACGGGATTTCCTGTTGCGGCCCCCCGCATATTTGGCGAAAGGGCGGCCATGCTCGACCGACTTCAAGCCCAGGCTCCCGACGCGCTGCTCGCGCTGATCAAGATGCATGCTCAGGACCCGCGCGAGGACAAGATTGACCTCGGCGTCGGTGTCTATCGTACGAATGAAGGGGCCACCCCGGTGTTTCGCGCGATTAAGAAGGCGGAACAGAAGCTGGTCGATGAACAGGACAGCAAGTCCTACCTTGGTCCGGAAGGCGATACCGGCTTCGTCGACGCGCTGAAGCCGTACATCTTCGGCAAGGACGCGACGATGGGTGGCCGGATCGAGGGCATGCAGGCCCCGGGCGGAACCGGCGCGGTGCGGCTGGCGGTGGCGCTGGCCAAGGCTGCCGGCGTGACCCGTGTCCACATGGGAACGCCCAGCTGGCCCAACCATGCGCAGATCCTTGCCGATGTCGGCGTGGAATTCGTTTCCTTCACCCATGCAAGGGCCGATGGCACCGCTGATCTCGAAGCGGTGCTGGGTGCGATCCGCGGGGCCGGGCCGACCGACGCAGTGCTGTTGCATGGTTGCTGCCACAACCCCACCGGGGTCGATTACACCGCCGAGCAATGGGCGGCGATTGCCGATGCATTTGCCGAAACCGGCGTGCTGCCGCTGCTCGACGTTGCCTATCACGGCCTCGGTCATGGGCTTGAGGAAGACATCGCCGGCGTACGCCAGGTGCTGGCCCAGGTCCCCGAGGCGCTGCTGGCCTATAGCTGCGACAAGAACTTCGGCCTCTATCGCGATCGCGTGGGTGCCTTCTACATGCTGGCCAAGGAGCCAGGGCAGCTCCCCGCGATAACTTCCAATGCCAATGCGCTGGCACGCGCCAACTGGTCGATGCCGCCCGATCATGGCGGTGCCGCAGTGCGCTATATCCTGCGCGACCCCGCACTGACCCGCGAATGGCTCGAAGAGCTGGACGACATGCGCGCCCGCATGCGCCGGGTGCGGGCACGTTTGGCCGCGGCCGACAATGAAGCTTCGGGTCTCAATCTTGCCGCGCTGGGTCAGCAGAACGGGCTGTTTGCCGTCCTTCCCCTGAGCAAGGAGCAGATCGTCAAGCTGCGCGAGGATCACGGTATCTACATGGCAGCATCGGGCCGTATCAACGTTGCCGGCCTGCATGCGGGCAATACCGACAAGTTCATCGCCGCGCTGGCGGATGTGACTCAGGGCTGAGTGAAATGAACCGCCAGCCGACTCTCGAGACCGAGCGGCTGGTAATTCGGCCATTGGCTGAGAGCGATCGCGCGGATTTGTTCGCGGTCGCTGCGGACCCGGCGTTGTGGGAACAGCATCCGGCACACGACCGGTGGCGCCGCGAGGTCTTCGATGCCCTTTTCGATGAAGGGATTGCTTCCGGCGGGGCCCTGGCAGTGCTGGACAAGGCCACCGGCAAGATTCTGGGATCGACCCGCTTCGACCGTTACGACGCAGAAGAAGGCGGCAAGGTCGAGATCGGCTGGACGTTCCTCGAACGGGACTGTTGGGGCAAGGGCATCAATCCCGAGATGAAGCGTGCGATGTTGACGCATGCCTTCGACGAGGTTGCGCTGGTCGAGTTCAGGGTCGGGGATACCAATTATCGTTCACGCAACGCGTTGGAGGCGATAGGCGCGGTCCGCACCGATCGATACGAATTGGGCCGGTACGACGGAAAGCGTGTGGTGCACCTCTATTACGAAATTGACCGCCAGAGTTTCGCAAATGGTCCCTTGGCCGATTGAGTCGCAATTTTCCAGGATATGAATTCCACGATCCTTTAGTTTGATCATAAATCTGAGTGAAATTGGGTCTTCCTCCAGATTAATTGATCGACAATGGATGGGTTATTTTGAGGGTACTTGAAGGTGCGCCTTCGGGTCTGGCCGCGATTCATAGCCAGTCTATTTTCTCCCACATGGTCGAGCAGCGGCACAATGGCTGCAAACTGGAGGGGATTGGCCCGGACTCCGGTTCGCGGCGGCGGATATGCCGGATGCGAACCTCGCGGTGCGTGGTTCATCGAACATCCAGCGGGAGATACGCGATGGCCGTCCTCAAGAAAGCAATTGAAGCGCTCGATCCGGCACCGGACAAGAAGAAGCAACTGACGCTAGCCTTGTCGCTACTGTCCGAACTGTGCGAACAGAAAGTCTCACAGTTCACAGAAGCGATCGAGAGCAATCTGCGAACCGCCGGGACAGTGGAGAACCGCAGTGTGCCGGTGACCGAGATCCTTGCGACGCACACCGAGTACCGCGCCTACGTCAAGGATGATGCGGGCAAGATCGCGACCGAGGTCACCGATGCCATCCGCAAATTCATTGCCGGCGGCAGCGACAATATCCTCGATGGCGTGGCCAGCATCGTGACCACCGGCATTCAGGCGATCATCGGTGCCGGCCAGGCAGTGCAGCAGGAGATGAGCAGCTATTTCATCATCGTTCAGAGCTTTGGCATCATCCGCTTCGACATTCGCATCTGGTGTCGCATGATCGAAGCGGAAGGGATTACCACGCAGATCGAATCTGCACTGGCAACCGCCGCCTACAAGTCGAGCGTCGACGTGACCAAACTTTCGCTCAACACCTTCCTGATCGCCTACCAAGGCCAGCTCTCGAAATTGGGGATTCCCGAAGCCGAGTGGGAGAAGTACCTCGATGCGGCGGAGGCGATGTATGATCGCCTTCGGGGCGACAGGCCCGGCGGTGGTCCCGAAGCGCCGCTTGTGATCGGCGGCTCGAACTTCGTGGCTCCCGCGGTACTGAGTGGCACATTGTGGAGCCCCACGTCACGGGTCAGCGATGCCTGAACAAATCGGACTTCGGGTGCTTGCCGGCTCCATTGAGGCGGCGTGAGCCAACCCTTAGGCGAAAGCATGCAAAGGAAACGGGGAATCCGGCGGAGTTCGGGTGCCCCGTTTTCGCGCAAGTGTCCCTAACCTGCTCATAAACCCACAGGAGGGTCGCGCGGGCACACGGTTTGTCGTAGAATGCGCTCCGACTATCTCCTGCCGGAGAAGTGTTGCTGGAACCGTTCGGGGGGTGATTGGTTACGGACGCACACGAGCGTCCACGTGCAGAGCTCGTGCTATATGGTTTTCGCTGCGCGAGAGAAGGGGGCTTTGACTTGCCGACCACGCCATCTCAGGGGAGTTATGGGCCAGTGGGTTCCATAGGGGCGCGACGAGTCGATGGAGTTCAAGGAGTACAAGAATGAATTTCGTTTCCAGAATATCGGTCGCGCTTCCATTGCTTGCGCTGGCTGCCGCGCCAATGGCGAGCGGGCTATCCGCCCAGGAACTGGAGCCGCAGGGCGGCGAGGTGCTTACCACAGTTTACGGAGCCGCTCCGGTCGATCTCAGCGGCATGCCCGCCGGGCCCGAAATCGAAGGTATCATTACGGCCCGCAAGGGTGACAAGATGCAGGTGACCACGACCGATGGCGCCAGCACGGTTATCACCATCAGCGATGGCACCGAGATTCGTGGCACGGGTGGCTTCCTTGGCCTCAGCCGTGACAAGCTGGCGAAGAACTCGTTGCTGAACGGCCTGCCTGTTTCGGTCGCCACTGTGCAATGGGGCGGAAGCACGTTGATCGCAAGCAAGGTCACGCTCAAGAGCAAAGACCTCAAAGTTGCGCGCATGATCCGCAACGGTACTGCCCAGGGTTTTGCCGAACAGACTGCTGCGACCGATGCGCTGCGTAGCCGCGTCGCGGATATCGACAACTACAACGTCAAGGGCACCACCAACGTCTATTTCGACACGGGCAAGTACAACCTTTCGGACCAGGCGCGGGCGGACCTTTGTGCGGCCGCCAGCCAGGCGAGCGCCACCGACAACGCGATTCTGCTTGTGGTCGGCTACACGGACTCGACGGGCAACTACGAGTTCAATCAGACGCTCAGCGAGAAGCGTGCCACCCGCGTGGTCAATTACCTGCAGCAGCAGTGCGGCTGGAAGCCGTATCGCATGCTGACCCCCACCGGCATGGCGGAAGCCGATCCGGCGGCGGATAACAGCACCGAAGAAGGCAAGGCCCAGAACCGCCGAGTCGCGGTGAACATCCTCGTCAGCAAGGCTGTCGACGGGATCGCAGGCGAGCTTTGATTTCAGCGGGGTGGACTTCGGTCCACCCCGTTCCATCCCGGTCGGCGGAGTTAGCCCTGCAGGCTCTGCATGCGCTTGAGATAGCGCGCGAGAACATCGATCTCGAGATTGACCTGATCCCCTTCCCGTAAGGCTCCCAGCGTGGTGACCTCCGCCGTGTGCGGGATGATATTTACCGCAAAATCGCAGGTCCCATCGGTGCGGTCGCGCACGTCGTTGACGGTGAGCGACACGCCATCGACGGTGATCGATCCCTTGGGCGCCACAAATGGAGCCAAGTCGCGTCCGATCCGGAACGCCAGCTTGCGCGATCCGCCTTCTTCGCGTGACAGCACGACATCGCCCACCGCATCGACGTGACCGGTCACCAGGTGGCCGCCAAGTTCATCGCCAAGCTTCAAGGCGGGTTCGAGATTGAGGGTGCTGCCTTCTGCCCACATGCCTCGACGAGTGCGACTCACTGTTTCTCCCGATACATCGAAGGCAATGTGCGCGTCGCCCTTCGAACCCGCTAGTTCGACCACGGTCAGGCACACGCCAGAACAGGCGATCGAGGCGCCGATGTCGATTGCGCCCGGATCGAATGGGCAAGCCACCGTCACATGCAGGTCGCCGCGTTGCTCGACGCTTGCAATTGTTCCGATGGCGGTGACGATCCCTGTGAACATGCAGGCTCCTTGCTGGCGATTGATTATCGCGTGCGGCTGTAAGCTTCGTAGCTGTCGCTGCCAAGCTGGCGCCGTTCGACAAGGCACCAACGCCCATGGGCTTGGGCAAGGCTGGCGAGCCCGATGTCGCCGAGGGCTGGCCAGCCGCCCCCGATCAGGATCGGGGCACGATAGAGCTCTAGTCGGTCGACCAGGTCCTGTTCGATGAAACTGGCGGCCACATCCGTCCCTGCCTCGACATAGAGATACTGGGCATCGAGGCGCGTGATCTGCCCAGGTGCGTTGATTACTTTCGCACGATCGGGTGCGACCCCGCGGGTGAGCACGACGCGCTGCGGACTGCGATCTTCAAGACCCGGCAGGCGCACGTCCAACTGAGGCTTGTCCTTGCGCCATGTACCTCCGCCGACAAGGATTGCATCGCTCATTGCGCGGCGCGAATGAACGTGCGCTCGTGCGCACTCATCGGTAATCCACTGGCTTTCCCCATTAGCCATGGCGATGCAGCCGTCCAGCGACGTGGCGAGCTTCAGTGTTACGTGCGGGCGACCCTGCTTCGCGCGGATGAGGTAGCCTGCGAGGCTCGCAACGGCTTCAGCACTGGGCAGCAGGTCCGCAATGATGCCAGCTTTGCGCAAACGCTCAAGGCCTGCCCCCGCTGTTCGCGGGTCCGGATCTTCGACCCCCACCACAACCCGCGCGACTCCGGATGCAACCAGCAAGTCGGAACAGGCCGGTCCCCGCTCTGAACGATGTGCGCAGGGCTCCAGCGTGACATAGGCGGTTGCACCGCGTGCCGCCGCTCCGGCCTGCTCGAGCGCTGCGGCTTCGGCATGTGGGCGCCCGCCGTCGTGCGTCCAGCCCCGGCCGACGACCTTGCCGTCCTTTACAATGATGCAACCGACAGCGGGATTGGGGTGGGTCAGCGGGCGGCCACGCGCGGCAAGCCGCGCTGTTGCCGCCATCCAACGCGCATCACTCGGGCTTTGCGCCAAGGGTGCTGCCCGCCTGATAGAGTTCTTTCTGGCGCAATTCGCGCGCTGCTGCTTCGCGGGCGTTCTCTGCCTGGGCCTGTTCGGCCATGCTATCTACATCGAGCCCGGTCGCACGTCCCAGCGCCTTGTAGGCATCGACCTTCTTCTCGCGCAATTCGGCAAGTTCGGCCTCGCGTTCTTCTTTGCGCTTCTGATTCTCGAGGTTTGATTGGCGAATTTCCTCGTCGCTTCGCCCTTCGGCAAAGGTACTGATGTAAACTACCTTGGGTGGCTCAGGCGGGACGAACACCGATTCCTTGGTGATCCAGAACAAAAGGCCAAAGGTCATCAGGCAAGAGGCGAGGAGGATCGGCCAGCGATGAGGTGTCGGCTGGCGGATGTAGGCGAGGAAATCGGTAATCCCGCCAACCGGGTTGAGACGGCTCTTGAAGCGCATGCGGGCGTAGATAGGGGGGATTGCCGCCGGGCGCCAGTGGGCTGAACTCAACCGAAAGTTGCGTAGAGCGTCCGTCCATGGCGGCTGAGCCAGCGGTTGGCCTGCTCCACATCGTCTTCGAACAGCAGATCGAGCAGCGCGTGAAAGGCGGGTGAATGGTCGAAGTGGACGAGATGAGCGACCTCGTGCGCAACCACCGACCGGCGTACTGTGTCGGGTGCCTGCACCAGTCGCCAGTTGAGCCGTAACACACCTTCGGAGGAACAGCTTCCCCAGCGGCGGCGGGCACGTGTGAGCTTGACCCCTGCGACTGCCAGGTCGGCCCGCGTGCAGTAGTCCCTTGTATCCTCGGTAAAAAGGCGCAGAGCTTCGCTTTCGAGCCAGCGCTGAAGTCGCCGGTTCAGCGTCTCCTGTGGCCCGCCCAGCAGCAACCCGCGCGTCCCCAGTTGTGCCCGGCGCGGTGCATCTGCATCCCAGTCGAGTGCGATCTCGTCGCCACGATAGAGCAGCGTCCCGTCCGCTACGGGGTCGCGTCGCTCAGGAACCTTGCCGAGTTGCTCGGCAAGCCAGGCGCGCCGAGCTTGCGCGAATGCAACCGCCTCTGCCGTACGACACCAGTGTGGCAGGGTGATCCTTACGGCGCTGCCATCGGGCGCCAGGCGCAGGGTCAGGCGCCGTGCACGGGCATTGCGGGTTAGCTCGATTGGCAGGATGCGTCCGTCGACTTCGACCTCCGGGTCTTGGGGTTCGCGACGCAACCAGTCGATCATGTATCATCCTCGTCATCGCCCCAATCGACGACGTGATGTTCGAGCGGTCCGGCCCGATCCTCGCTGATCACGCGCCCGGCGACCGAAATCCCGGCGCGGACCACGTCTTCGCGATCGCCGGTCAGCAGATAGTGCCAGGACGGCAGGGGCCTGCCGTCGGCGCGCAGCCGATAGGCGCAGGTTGGCGGAAGCCAGTTGATTCGATCGACAATCTTGAGCGTTAGCCGCAGGCAATCAGGGACGAAGGCCTTGCGATGCTTGTAGTCGGTACAGCGCGCGGTTCCGGTATCCAGCAGGCGGCAAGCGACATTTGTCTGCTCGATCTCTCCCGTTTCTTCATATTCAACCTTGTGCAGGCAGCATCGCCCGCATCCGTCGCACAGCGCTTCCCATTCGGGAGTGGTAAGGGCTGCGAGTGGCAGCTCCCAGAAACGCTCTCTCAATGCACCCATTTCTCAAGTTCCGCGGCAACCGCCTCGGCACCCTGATCGGTCGGAAGCGTCGCGATCGGCTCGCCCTTGGGCCCGAATAACAGGGTAATGTTGGTGTGATTCATGAGATAACCGCCGCCGGGCGAATCCTCACCTCGCGAAAAGCTGGCGGCGAAGGATGCGGCGACCTTGTGCAGAGTTGCCTCGTCGCCCGTCAGACCGATCATGCGCGGATGGAAGTTGGCCGTGAATTCCTTGAGCACCGCAGGCGTGTCCCGTTCGGGGTCCACGCTCACGAACAGCGGTTGGACCTTCGCCCCAAGCGCAGCATGTTCCTTTTCGAAGAGCTTGAGGCCGGCACCCAGGCGCTGGTTGTCGGTAGGGCAGACGTCCGGGCAAAAAGTATAGCCGAAATAGACCGTGCGGTACTTGCCGTCGAAGTCTTTCCAGCTGACCGGTCCGCCGTCCTCACCCGTCAATGTGAAATCGCCGCCAATGCGTCCCCCTTCCAGTGGTGGAGGATCGCCGGGGGCGCTGCCGCATGCGGGCAGCAGCAATAGGGTCGCGAGAGGGGCGGCAATAGCAAGGGTTTTCAGTCGAGGCATGGTATCCCGGTTCATGGTCTGCTAACCGGCGCGGTTCAAGGGATGCACCCTCACGGACTTGCGGAAAACGACAGGGGTAAGACAAGTGTTCAAGCGCGTGCTCGATGTGAAATTCGGTGCGATTCTCGGTATAGCGATGTTGGCCATGGTGGCTTCTCCCGTCGAAGCCCAGCGCAAGCGCGAAGGTTATGAGTTTCTCGAAGCCGTGCGTGATCGCGATGGCACCAAGGCCAGCGAGCTGCTCGATGAACCGGGAAGTGTTCTGGTCAATGCGCGTGACATCACCAGTGGCGAAACGGGACTGCACATCGTAACGCAGCGGCGCGATCCGACCTGGCTTCAGTTCCTGCTGCAAAAAGGCGCGAATCCGAACATCGAGACGCGCGATGGCGTGTCCCCGCTCGAGATTGCGGTCCAACTCGGCTTCGTCGAGGGCGTGCAGATGCTGCTCGACCATGGGGCCCAAGTGGAAACAACCAATATCGCGGGTGAGACCCCCCTGATCTCGGCAGTGCACCGCCGCGATGTCGAAATGATTCGTGCATTGATCGCCAAGGGGGCCAACCCCGAGCGGGCGGACAATTCGGGGCGTTCCGCGCGCGACTATGCTGAATTGATGGGAGCCCGGTCACGGGTCCTTGAGGAAATCGAACGCGCAATCGCCGAGCGGGGCGAGAAGAGTAAGGGTTATGGGCCGAACTGATCCCATGGAGGTTGCTGATCTCACCCTCGACGAACTGCGTCTGGCGCTTGCTCCAGGTATCGCCGAAGCCGCGGTCTTTGACGGATGGAGCGATGCCGCGCTGGAGATGGCTGCCGACCAGCTCGGCGCGGACCGTGATGTGGCGCGGCTGGCGTTCAAGGACGATGGCGCTTTGGGCATGGTTGCCGCCTGGATCGAGACGATCGACCGCCGGATGGTGCTCGACCTGCCGCCAGAGAAACTGGCGACGATGAAGATCCGCGAGCGGATTCGCAGCCTGATTCAGTACCGCCTCGATGCGGTAGCTGGTCAGGAGGAAGCGCTGCGTCGCGCTCTCGCCATCATGGCCATGCCGCAGAATGTTGCCAGGGCGCTCAAGACTGGTTGGAACAGTGCCGACGTTATGTGGCGCCTCGCGGGCGACACCGCGACGGACTACAACCACTACACCAAGCGTACGATCCTGGCCTCGATCTATGGTGCGACGTTGGCGGTATTCGTCAATGACCAGAGCGAGGGCAAGGCTGAGACACGGGCATTTCTTGACCGGCGGATCGACGGGGTGATGAAGTTCGAAAAGGTCAAGGCCAAGTGGCTCAACCCCGAGCGCGAGCATTTCAGCATGTCGCGTTTTCTGGGTCGCTTGCGATACCCCACTCGCTGACGCGGCGCGATTGACGCGCGTCAAGGATCGCCCGGTTTCCGGCTGCTAGCCGGAAGCAATGCGACGAACCGCTATTGATAACGAGTTGCAACAAGCCTCGACATCTGACAGGGCGACCTGCATGACTCTCGACGGGTTCGAACATGAGACTGCCGCGCGAATCGTTGCGGTGAACTGGGCCGTTCTGGCCGAGGATGAAGGCAAGCGGCTCAAGGCTCTTGGCGTTGACGAAGGCGCAGAGGTCGCAATCCTGCATCGCGGAATATTTGGTGGGCGCGATCCGCTGGCAATCCGGCTTGGCCGTATGACCATTGCCCTGCGCCGCGCGCATGCTCGCGCGATCGAGGTCGAACCGGTATGACCCGCAAGCGTACCGCCGCGCTGGTCGGCAACCCCAATTCGGGCAAGAGCGCGCTCTTCAATGCGTTGACTGGTGCGCGGCAGAAGATCGCAAACTACGCTGGTGTCACGGTCGAGCGGAAGGCGGGCCGCCTGCTGCTGCCATCGGGTGAACCGGTCGAATTGATCGACCTGCCCGGATCCTACAGCTTCGATGCCGCGAGCCCTGATGAGGAAGTGACCCGCAAGGTCATCCATGGCGAGCTCGATGGCGAGGCGACGCCCGATGTCATCATCCTGGTGCTCGACGCGGCCAACCTCGAACAGCATTTGGTCTTCGCGCAGGAAGTGCTCGAACTGGGCCGCCCGACGGTCGTGGCGCTCAACATGGTCGACCTGGCCGAGCGCGACGGGCTGACGCTCGATCCCGCCGCCTTGTCGCAAGCGCTCGGCGTTCCGGTGATTTCGACCGTCGCAGTGCGCAAACGCGGGATCGCGGAACTGGCCGATGCCATCGCCGAGGCGGAAACCCATGCAGACGAGGAAGCCCGCAAACGCTGGCACCTGACGCTGCCAGAGCGGCGCCTGTCCGCGAAGCACATGGCGCGTGCCGCAATCCTCTCGAAATCGACCCGTCACACGATCGAAAACGGTATCGACCGCGTGCTGCTCAATCCGTGGGTCGGGCCGCTGATCCTGTTCGGCTTGTTGTTCGTGATCTTCCAGGCGGTGTTCGCCTGGGCCACGCCCTTTGCCGATGCGCTGGAGGCGGGGGTTGCGTTCGTCTCGCAAGCGGTCAGCGACACGCTGCCGCAGGGCTTCGTCCGCGACCTGCTGACCGAAGGCGTGCTTGCGGGTGTTGGCTCGGTTGTGGTGTTCCTCCCGCAGATTGTAATCCTGTTCTTCTTCATCCTGGTGATGGAAGCGAGCGGGTACATGGCGCGCGCGGCCTTCCTGATGGACCGGTTGATGGCCAGCGTGGGCCTTTCGGGAAAGAGCTTCATCCCGCTGCTGTCGAGCTTTGCTTGCGCCATTCCCGGGATCATGGCGACGCGCAGCATTCCCGACCCCAAGGATCGGCTGACCACGATCCTGATCGCGCCCCTGATGACCTGTTCGGCGCGGCTCCCGGTCTACGCAGTGATCATCTCGGCCGTGATTCCCCAGACCTCGGTTGGGCCCGGGATCGGTCTGCAGGGACTGGTGCTGTTCGCGCTCTATGTGATCGGGATCGTCGGAGCGATGGTCGCGGCCCTGGTGCTGCGTCGCACGGTCACGCGCGGCACGGCGAGCGGGTTCATCATGGAGATGCCCCGCTACCAGATGCCGCGCATCAAGGATCTCGCCATCGGGCTGTGGCAGCGCGCCTGGGTGTTCCTGCGCCGCGCGGGCACGATCATCTTCACCGTCACCATCGTGCTGTGGCTGATGCTGAGCTTCCCTAAGGCGGAGCCCGGCGAAGGCCAGATGGATGCCAGTATCGCCGGCCATGTCGCCGATGTCATGCACCCCATCCTCGCGCCGATCGGCTTCAACCGCGAAATCAGCCTGGCGCTGATCCCGGCCATGGCGGCGCGCGAAGTCGCGGTGTCCGCGCTGGCGACGACCTATGCCGTCGATGCGGAGGACGAGGATGTCGCCGCCGCCGGTGTGACCGGCAAGATCGCGGCCCTGTGGAGCCTGCCGACGGCGCTGGCCTTCCTCGCCTGGTTCGTCTTTGCGCCGCAATGCATCTCGACCATCGCGGTGGCCCGGCGCGAAACCAATGGGTGGAAGTGGCCGGCCTTCATGATCGGATATCTATTCACGCTGGCATATCTCTTCGCCGGCCTGACCTTCTGGCTGGCGACCGCGCTGGGGCTCTAGGCAATTTCCTCCGCTACGGGGGAAACTCGGCAACGACCCTAGATGCGACTCGCACCGTGAGTTAGGCCACGTCCAACAGATACGAAGGGACGAATCGATGGCCGGTAGCCTCAACAAAGTCATGCTGATCGGGAATCTCGGGGCCGATCCGGAAATCCGCAGCTTCCAGAACGGCGGCAAGGTCGCGAACCTGCGCATTGCCACCAGCGAGACCTGGAAGGATCGCAACACCGGCGAGCGGCAGGAACGCACCGAATGGCACACCGTCGCGATCTTTTCCGAAGGCTTGGTCGGCGTGGTCGAGCGCTACCTGCGCAAGGGTTCCAAGGTCTATGTCGAAGGCTCGCTCCAGACCCGCAAGTGGCAGGACCAGAACGGCAATGACCGCTATTCGACCGAGGTCGTGATTCGCGGCATGAACGGCACGCTGACCATGCTCGACGGGCCGCAGGGTTCGGGCGGTGGCGGTGGCCAGCGCAGCGGCGGCAGTTGGGATCAGGGCGGCGGCTCTGGCGGCAGCTACGGCGGCGGTTCTTCGGGCGGCTATGGCGGCGGCAGCCAGGGTGGTGGTTCGTCGGGCGGTTCGAATTACGACGATCTCGACGACGATATCCCGTTCTGAGCTGTTTCCCGTGTTCAGCCTGGCACCTGCCGGGCTGAACCGATGGAACAGATGGAACACGGTTCTGGAGTTAGAATCTCCGGCGCGGCTGGGCGATCGACGATGGCAAGGAGTGGCTGCGAGCCTAGCTTGGCACGACCTGGCTAGGGAAGCGCGGCGCTCAGCTAGTATGGGCAGGGCGCTGGTCGCTGCCTGCCCGCGGCGCGGTCAGAACGCCGGTTTTTGCTTGGCAACGATGCGGAAGGTTGCGCTGGCCTTGGCGATCAATTCACCGTCGGCCGATATTTCGGCATCGGCGAAAGCCAGGGTCCGCCCCAGCTTGGCGGGCTTGGCGCGCACTTCGAGCCATTGACCGATCTTGCCGATCGACAAGAAGTCCATCGTCAGGTTGACGGTCAGTGCCGAGACATTCTCCATCTGCAGGACGCAGCTCAGGCCCATCGCATTGTCGGCCAGGGCGGTGATGATCCCGCCGTGCAGCAGGCCGCGGGCGTTGCAGTGTGGCGTATCGATCGTCAGGCCCAGGCTGAACGCCTCCCCGTCACGCCGCATATAGATCGGCTCCCACGGATTGGTGGCCGGGCTCTGCCGGAAATGCCGCTCGAAGCCAGCCGGTACCGTTTGTGTATCAGTATCCATTCTTGGCTCTCTCCTTTGGCAAGGCGGCAATCATAGGGCATTGCCGAACAGCAACCATCTTGCGATACAGCAAATCACCTTTCTGTTTTTGCAAAGTTCGCAGTCATGGCTCTCGATCCGCAAGACCTGGGTGACCTCATCGCGATCCGCGACGCGGGTACGTTGAGCGCAGCTGCGAAGGCACGCGGGGTCGCCGTTTCCACCGTATCGCGGCGGATCGAGACGCTCGAGGCGGCGCTCGGCCTGCCGCTTGTCGACCGCCGGGCAGACGGCGTACGCCTGACGCAAGAGGGGCTGGCCATTGCCGATGCTGCTGCCCCGATTTCGGAGCAATTGTTGCGGGTCAAGCGCGTGGCGGAAAGCCTGCGCGATGGCGTGAAGTCCGCGCCGATACGGATCTCGGCGACCGAAATCATGATCTCCGACGTACTGGCCCCGGCGCTCGACCAATTGTGGGCCGCTGGTGCCGACTTCCCCGTCCACCTGCAGTCGCAGGCCGCGGTGGTGAGCCTCGCGGGCCGCGACGCCGATCTTGCGATCAGGATGGCCCGACCCGAAGGGGCGAGTCTTTATGCACGAAGGCTGGCGGAGATCCGGCTCGGTCTGTTCGCATCGCGTGACTATCTTGCCGACCGTTCGCCCGACGCGCTCGACCTCCACGCGGAGAGGCTGCTGATCTATGACGACAGCTATGGGCGACTACCCGAACTCGAATGGGTGGCGCGGCACGGTCTTGCCGAAGCGGTAGCCATGCGGACGGGCAGCACGCGGGGGCTGTTGACCGCGGCCATGGCCGGGGCGGGCATTGCAATGCTGCCCATACCCTTCGCCGCGCGCGAGCCCGACCTGATCGAAGTCGCATCGCCCTTCACGATACCATCACGCCAGCCGTGGCTCCTCGTCCACCGCGACCTGCGCCGGCTGCCCTCGATCAAGCTGGTGCAGAAATGGATCGTGTCCACTTTCGCCAGGCTTTGACTACGGGAACCAACTCAAGGGATGGATGGGCTGCCAATGATCCGATCGCAGACCAAAGTGAACGGCCTTCCTGGCTACTGCTAAGAGCAGGCAGTCAGCGAGAGGCCCCTTTGCAGGGACCGATAGTTCAACCGTGTTAGGAGCCAATCGCGCCCTAATAGACCTGGCGATCGGCGTTGACACCCTTGGTCGCCAGCGAGAACCGAGGCTCGGTCTGCGCCGATCCTGACACTAGCAGCTCGGCCGCGCGTTTGCCCACGGCTGGGCCATGCTTGAAGCCATGGCCGGACCCTCCGCCAATCACGAGGATGTCGCTGTTGCCGGGCAGCCAATCGATCAGGAAATCGCCGTTCGACGTATTGGTATATTGGCACACCCTAGCCTGGACCAGGGGCGCATCGGCAAGCGCCGGGAAACGGTTCGCGATGAATGCCCTGGCCATGGAAATGCCCTCGCTGCTCGGCTCCCGTTCCAGCGAGTTGGGGTCGATCGCCGGGCCATGCCGATCGAAGGCGATCTTGAAGCCGCGGCCCTCGATATCGGGCAGGCCATAGACGATATCGCCGCCGTTGAAGTCCGCCCAAACGGGAAAGTTGCCAGCGGCGAAACGGTCATCACCATCCGGGGGGCCGAAATAGAAGACTTCCTGTCGCGTGACCGAGAGCCGCTCGCCCAGCGTCTCTGGAAACAGGTTCCCCAACCACGGGCCGAGTGCATAGACCAGCTTTCGCGCTCTTTGCCCGTCAGGCAATTCGAAGCCGCCGACCTGCCCGCTTCGGGGCGGTCCGACATGCGCAATCACCGGCTTCAAACCGGCATCCCGAACCGTCGCCTGCACCGCCCTGTTGGCGATGAGGCCGCCCGTGTCTTCCTCGATGAAACCCACATCATTCGCGTCGAAGCGGATTTGCGGCCAGTTCTTGCCAAGCCATTCGGCGTTCCCCGATCGGTGGCTGATCTTCTGTTCTTCCAGCCATGCCAGGCTGCGCTGCATGTACTGGTCGCGCTCGGGCGAAAACCACAAGACGCCGGTTGGGTAGAAGATGGGAGTGCTCTGGCGATCCGACAGTGCTTTCCAGTAACCCAGCGATTCAAGCGCCATCGAAGAATAGAGCGGGTCGCCGCCATAGCTCAGGCGAATGACCCGGCTTTCGCCGCCGGACGAACTCCTGACATTCCCCGGGCCATAGGCGTCATAGAGGGCAACCTTCAGGCCACGCTTCCGAAGATGCCAGGCGGTCCAAGAGCCGAACACCCCTGCGCCGACTACGGCCACGTCCAAAGTCTGCGAGCTTGTCGCGCCGACCCGTCCGCTGGCGATCGCCAGACCGGTCGCGCCGATCGATTTGACAATGTTACGGCGGGTCAGACGCATCGGATAACCTCAGTCGCTCCACGTGGTCTGCGACGTTGATCCTTCCCGGCTGCGCATGTCAAATTATCGGCAGTTGGCGCGATGCCTGTCAGACATCCATTTCTCGATGCCTACGCATCCTTGCCCTTCAGCGCCGCCAGCGCTTCGGCCAGCGGGCCGCTGGGTGGCTGGTCTTCGTCGCTGGTAATGCCCGCCGCCTTGCGAGCTGCATCGGCGCCGGGGCCTTCGCGATAGGGGTCGATGGCGAGCGCGAGCGTTTGCGCGATGGCTTCGCCAAGGTCGAAAACTTCGCCCTCATATTCGATCTCGTCGAGATCCTCGCTGTCGAGTTCAACCTCTTCGTCAGGGGCGAGCTCGGCCGAGGAGCCTGCGGGCACGAAGCGCAGCGTCAGCGGCTCATCCACCGCGTAGACGAAATCGTCCTGGGTCACCGCACAGGGTGGGGCGATGGTCGCGGAGCGTTGGCCGGAGGCCCGCACAGCTTCATCCTTGGTGTCGAACGCGACCTCGGCCACCAGCTTGTGGATCGCGGTGACCCCGAAGCGCCCGGCCAGCGCGGCGCGCTCGGCCTCGTTCGCTTCGACCGTCATGGTCCCGGCGGGCAGGGCGCGCGGCTTGACCAGCCGGATCAGTTCGCCTTCCCCGCTCATGCTGCGATTTCGCCCTTGCGCAAGCCGTCCATCGTGGTGCGGGCCAGCCGGGCATGGAGTGCGGCCATGCGCTGGACAAGCGCCTCGGCCGCGTCGGGCTGGGCCATGGTGACGTTGCGCCGTACGGCGTCGACCAACACGCTGGGATCGCTGCGCAGCCCTTCGCGATAGGCGCCGATGCGCCCGTTCATGCTGGCCATCAGCGTCGAGATCTTCTTGCCCACAGTGGGATCGCCGATTCCGGCTTCGCGCAGCTGGCCTTCCATGTCTTCGGCGAAAAGTTCGGTCATGCGCGCGGTGGCAGGCGCCATGTCGCCTTCGTCCTCCATCCGCAGCATCACCAGCGCGAGCACCAGGGTGATCATGTCGTATCGCCCCTCGATCGTGTCGGCGACGCCGCACATGCGGTACCAGTCGGGATCGCGCGCTTCGCCGACCACGCGGTGCCACAGCGCGCGCCATTCTTCGCGCGGGTCGGGGGATGTGCCGAATAGGCGGGCAAGCAAGGACACGTGGAAACTCCGTTCAGCGGCAATACAGGCCGCGATCCCCAAGCGATGAGCCATACCACGTTGCATGGCCGGTCGCTTTCGGACTAAGGCGTGGCCGAGCTTATAGGGACGCCGCCGCCAGCGGCCAAGCGCCCTTGGATACGGAGACTTGCTGGTTCCATGAACGGCACGAAGATTCTTGGCCTCGCCCTGGTTGCAACTGCGGGCGTCGCGACGAGCGGCTGTTCGTCGATCCGCGAGGCGCGCGGTTATATCGTCGACCCGGTGCTGACCGAGTCGATCCAGCCGGGCATCGATAACCAGACTTCGGTTGCCGGCACGCTTGGTCGCCCGACCTTCACCAGCCAGTTCGGTGAGCCGACCTGGTATTATGTCTCCAGCACCACGGGCCGCAAACCCTTCGTCCGTCCCAAGATCCAGGATCATACGGTGCTTGCCATACGGTTCGACGGGGCTGGCAATGTGATTTCGGCCGACCGTACGGGGATCGAAAAGGTCGCCTATCTGAGCCCTGACGGCAACAAGACGCCTACGCTGGGCCGTGAACGCGGCTTCCTCGAAGACCTGTTCGGCAACATCGGCGCGGTCGGCGCACCGGGTGCCGGGGCTCCGCAGTAAGCCTGCCGCTTGACCCTCGTGCTGTGCGCCCCATATCGCGCAGCATGAACTCGAACAGCGACAGCCACGGCCTCGTGCAGTGGCACTCCACCACCATTATCGGCGTCAAGCGCGGCGACGTGACTGTCATCGCCGGCGACGGCCAGGTTTCGATGGGCAACACGGTGATGAAGCCCAATGCCCGCAAGGTTCGGCGGATCGGCGAGGGCGGCAAGGTCGTGGCCGGATTTGCCGGCGCCACCGCCGATGCTTTCACCCTGTTCGAACGGCTCGAGAAGAAGCTCGAACAATATAATGGCCAGCTCCTGCGCGCGGCGGTCGAGCTGACCAAGGACTGGCGCATGGACAAGTACCTGCGCAATCTCGAAGCGCTGATGATCGTGGCAGACCAGGAGAACCTCCTGGTCCTTACCGGCAATGGCGATGTGCTCGAACCCGAAGGCGGCATCGCCGCGATCGGCAGCGGCGGCATGTATGCGCTGTCTGCGGCCCGCGCCCTGGTCGACTATGAAACCGATCCCGAAACGATCGCGCGCAAGGCGATGGCGGTTGCCGCCGACGTCTGCGTCTTCACGAACAACAATTTGACCGTCGAAACGGTCTGAGCGGCCCAGCAAAACCATGACCGATACCCTGACCCCCAAGGCGATCGTTGCCGCGCTCGACGAGCACATCATCGGCCAGAAGGACGCCAAGCGCGCGGTTGCCGTGGCGCTGCGCAACCGCTGGCGCCGCCAGCGCCTCGGCCCCGAACTGCGCGACGAGGTGACGCCAAAGAACATCCTGATGATCGGCCCCACCGGCTGCGGCAAGACCGAGATCAGCCGCCGGCTGGCCAAGTTGGCCAATGCGCCCTTCGTGAAGGTCGAAGCGACCAAGTTTACCGAGGTCGGCTATGTCGGCCGCGACGTCGAACAGATCGCCCGCGACCTGGTCGAAGAAGCGATCCGGCTGGAAAAGGACCGTCGCCGCGAGGCGGTGCGCGAGGCTGCGAGCAAGGCGGCGATGGATCGCCTGCTAACCGCGCTGGTCGGCGACAGCGCCAGCGAGGCGACGCGCGAGGCGTTCCGCGCGCGCATCGTAGACAATTCGATGAACGAGACCGAGGTCGAGATCGAGGTTGCGGAAGCGCCTTCGGGCTCGATGGAGATCCCGGGCATGCCCGGCAGCGTCGGCATGATCAACCTCTCCGACATGCTCGGCAAGGCGATGGGCAAGCAGCCGATGAAGCGGCGCAAGCTCAAGGTGCCCGATGCATGGGACCGGCTGGTCGAGGAAGAGGCCGAAAAGCGCATGGACCAGGACGACGTCGCCCGCGTCGCGCTGGAGAATGCGGAGACCAACGGCATCGTATTCCTCGATGAAATCGACAAGATCGCGGTGTCCGATGTGCGCGGCGGCAGCGTGAGCCGCGAAGGCGTGCAGCGCGATCTGCTACCGCTGATCGAGGGCACCACCGTCGCCACCAAATACGGCCCGATGAAGACCGACCATGTCCTCTTCATCGCATCCGGCGCGTTCCACGTGGCCAAGCCCAGCGACATGCTGCCCGAACTTCAGGGCCGCCTGCCGATCCGCGTCGAGCTGCGCGCGCTGACCGAGGAGGACTTTGTCCGCATCCTCAATGAAACCCGCGCCAACCTCGTCGAGCAGTATAGCGCACTGCTCGGCACCGAAGACGTCACCCTCGAGTTTGGCGACGATGCCATCGGCGAAGTCGCGCGCGTGGCCGCGCAGGTCAACGAGACCGTCGAGAACATTGGCGCCCGGCGCCTGCAGACGGTGATGGAACGCCTGCTCGAAGACATCAGCTTCGAGGCCGAAGAGCACAAGGGCGAGACCGTGACCATCGATGCCGCCTATGTCCGCGCGCGGCTGGAAGACCTCGCGGGTAACACCGACCTCAGCAAGTACATCCTGTAATGCCGGGCCCGGTGCGCAGTACCCGGGCGATGATCGCGCAGATGAGCCCCCGGCTCGACGAGCGGCGCTGGTGCTTCGTTGCGGTGACGCCCGACCGGGCGCCGGAGTTGCTCGGCGCGGCGATCGGCACATTCCGCGAGGAGGAGGGCGTCAGTGCGATCGTGCCCGCCGTGCTAGCCCCGGAGGGAACGCCTGCTTTTGTGCGGATCGTGCTCGAGGTGAATTCGGATCTTGAAGGCGTGGGGCTGACGGCTGCCGTGTCGACCGCGCTCGCCGAGGCGGGAATCGCCTGCAACATGGTCGCGGCGCTGCACCACGATCATGCCTTCGTGCCTGCGGGTCGCGCCAAGGAAGCACTGGATATCCTGCTGGCGCTCTCCGCCTCTCAGGGGTGAGGTGCCAGGCCGATTTCGACCCCGGTCTTGTCGGTCAGGGCGTATCTGTCGAACAGGTCGGCGCTGGCGCGGTTTAACCCTCGAACCTGCACGCTGCGCCCGTTCCGGCGCATCCGTTCGACCACTTTGTCGAGCGCGCCAATGGCCGAGATGTCCCAGAAATGTGCCTTGCGAACGTCGATGATCACGTGGTTCGCCGGGTCCGGCATGCTGCTTTCGGGGCCAAGCGCGGCTTCGAACCGCTCGACACTGGCGTAGAAGATCTGGCCCTTGGCGCGGTAGATCGCCGTATCGCCTTCGCGTTCGCGCACCACTTCAAACATGGTCATCACCTTGTGGGTGAAGAACACACCCGAAAGGATTACTCCGGCGAGCACGCCGAGCGCGAGGTTATGCGTAGCCACGACCACCACGACGGTTGCGACCATCACGACCGAGCTCTGCCACGGATGCTTCCCGATATTGGGGATCGAGTTCCAGCTGAAGGTTCCGATCGAGACCATGATCATGATCGCCACCAGTGCGGGCATCGGCACCTGGCCGACGAGATCGCCGAGCGCAGCCAGCAGGATAAGCAGCGCGGAGCCGGCAGTGAAGGTCGACAGGCGCCCGCGCCCGCCGCTGGCAACGTTGATCACCGATTGCCCGATCATCGCGCATCCGCCCATACCGCCGAAGAATGCCGCAACGATATTGGCGGCGCCCTGGCCCACGCTTTCGCGGCGCTTGTTGCTGCCGGTGTGCGTCATGTCGTCGACGATCTGCGCGGTCAGCAGCGATTCGAGCAGGCCGACCGCCGCCATTGTCGCCGAATAGGGGGCGATGATCTGCAATGTTTCCCAGGTCAGGGGAACGTCGGGCAGCACGAAATAGGGAAGGCCTTCTGGCAGCTTGCCCATGTCGGACACGGTGTTGACCGGCGCGTCGATCCAGATCGACAGTGCGGTCAGCACGATGATTGCCACCAGCGGGCTGGGTACGGCGGTGGTCAGCTTGGGAAACAGGTAGATGATCGCCAGCGCTGCGGCGACCATCGCGTAGGTTTCCCACCCGACATTGGTGAGCTGTGGCAGCTGCGCCATGAAGATCAGGATCGCGAGCGCATTGACGAAGCCGGTAATGACCGATCGGCTGACGAACTGCATCAGCAGGTCGAGCCGCAGCAGCGCGGCCACGCCCTGGAAGATGCCCATCAGGATCGTCGCCGCGAAGAGGTATTCGACGCCATGTTCGCGCACGAGCGGGACCACCACCACCGCAACGGCCGCGGTGGCGGCGCTGATCATGCCGGGGCGACCGCCGGTAAATGCGACGACCATGGCAATCGCTACCGAAGCATAGAGCCCCACGCGCGGATCGACGCCGGCGATGATCGAAAAGCCGATCGCCTCGGGGATGAGCGCCAGCGCGACGACGATCCCGGCCAGGATGTCGGCGCGAATGTTGGAGGTCCAGTCGCGGTGGAGCGCGCTGCGATCGAGCATGTAAGGGTTCCGTAGGCCAGGGGATGGAGGCGCGCAGGGAGCGGCGCCGGATGTGCCGGAACCCATGACCTATGCTGCAATGCAGCACAACCCCTGAAGGAGGCGGCTGTTACTCGGCGGCTTCGCCCAGTTCTTCGGCCTCGGCCTGCTGGCGGGCCCACATTTCGGCATAAAGGCCATTTGCCCGCAACAGTTCCGGATGCGTGCCGCTTTCCGCCAGGCGGCCCTGATCGAGCACGAGGATATGATCGGCATCCGCGATGGTCGAAAGGCGGTGCGCGATGGCCAGGGTGGTGCGGTGTTCGGAAACGCGGTGGAGGGTGCGCAGGATTTCCTGCTCGGTCCGGCTGTCGAGCGCGCTGGTCGCCTCGTCGAGCAAGACGATCGGTGGATCCTTGACCAGCGTGCGGGCGATGGCGACGCGCTGTTTCTCCCCACCGGATAGTTTGAGCCCGCGCTCGCCCACCTCGGTTTCGAACCCTTCGGGCAGGCGCTCGATCAGCGGCATGATCGCTGCAGCGCGGGCCGCGGCCTCGATCTCTTCGCTGGTGGCGCCATCGCGGCCATAGCCGATGTTGTAGCCGATGGTGTCGTTGAACAGCACGCTATCCTGCGGCACGATTCCGATGCTTTCGCGCAGGCTTGCCTGCGTCACCTTCGCGATGTCCTGCCCGTCGATCAGGATGCGACCCGCCTGCGGGTCGTAGAAGCGGAACAGCAAGCGCCCGATAGTGCTCTTGCCCGCGCCCGAGGGGCCGACAATGGCGACATGGCGGCCGGCCGGAACTTCGAAGCTGAGGCCATGCAATATGGTGCGTCCCGGTTCGTAGCCGAACACCACATCGTCGAACTGCAGCGTGGGACGGCGCACGACCAGCGCGGGTGCATCGGGAATGTCGCGCACCTCGGCTTCGGTATCGATCAGCCGGAACATGGCGGCCATGTCGATCAGCCCCTGGCGCACGGTGCGATAGACCATGCCGAGCATGTCAAGCGGGCGGAACAGCTGGGTGAGGTAGGTGTTCACCAGCACTAGGTCGCCGGTGGTCAGCACGCCCTTGCTCCATTGCCACACGGTGAAGCCCATGGCCCCACCCATCAGCAGGTTCATGATCAGCGCCTGGCTGATGTTGAGTAGGCCGAGCGAGTTCTCGGACCGGATCGCGGCCTCGGCGAAGGCACGGGCGGATTCGCCGTAACGCGCCTTCTCACGCCCTTCGGCAGAGAAGTATTTGACGGTCTCGTAGTTTAGCAGGCTGTCGACCGAGCGGGCGAGGGCGGTGCCATCGAGCTCGTTCATCTGGCGCCGCAGTTCGTTGCGCCATTCGGTGATCTGGCGCGTCACCACTATATAGGAGGCGACGGTCAATGCGGTCGCCGCGACCAGCTCCCAGCCGAAGTTGATATAGAAGATGACCCCGACGGCGATCAGTTCGATCGCGGTGGGGGCGATGTTGAACAGCAGGAAGTAGAGCATGACATCGATGCTCTTGGTCCCGCGGTCGATTGTCTTCGTAACCTCGCCCGTGCGGCGAGAGAGATGGAACCGCAATGATAGCTGATGCAGCCGGGCAAAGGTATCCTCGGCCAGCTGGCGGGTCGCTTCCTGCCCGACGCGCTCGAAGGTGATGTTGCGCAGATTGTCGAAAGTGACCGCCGCGAAGCGCCCGGCGGCATAGGCAATGACGAAGGCCAGCGCGACCATGGCGGCCTCGTTGGTCGGCGTGGTCATCGCGTCGATCGCGCGCTTATAGGCAAAGGGCAACGCCAGCGTGGTCGCCTTGGCAGCCAACACCAGCAGCATGGCACCGACGATGCGGCGCTTCAGTGCCGGATTGTCCGCAGGCCATAGATAGGGAAGGAAGCGCCGGACCGTCGCCCAGCTTTCAGTGTCCTCGCGGGGCTCGGGTGTGTCTGTTTCAGGCGGCATCGTGTCGCCCATCTGGGGGCACCGTGCCCGTCAGGCAAGCGCTGTGCTGTACCGCGGGACTAGAACCGCTCTGCCAGCGCGGGCGCCTGGCGCTGGGAGAAGCGTACGCTGCTCGACGGCACATCGAACAGGATGCGCTGGTTCGAGAAGTCGATCGCCACCCGGTCGAAGGCGCGCAAATTGGCCACGCCCAGGATCAAGGCAGGCTTGCCCTCGATCCCCAGGGCCGCAAAGATCGGGCTGTCGGCGATGGCAACCGGCACGCTGGTCATTTCCGCGCCGCCGATTTCCAGCTTGCGCACCCAGACTGCGCCGTTGGACATCTCGGTGCCGAGCACGTCGATGCTCTTCACCTCGGTCCGCTCGCGTGCGCGAATCCGCCGAAGCAGCGCGGTATTGGCCATGGAGGTCTGCGCGCCGGTATCGATGATCACCGAAGTGCGCACCCCGTCGACCCGCGCGTCGGTGATGATCATCTGGCCCAGCTTGCGCCTTGCGCGCACGATGATCTCATACCCCGAATTGCTCTGTTCGCCGGGGACATCGGCGATCTTCATCCGCCCTTCGCGAAAGTCGATCAACACTCTCGTATCCTGAAGGCTGTCGAGTCCGAGGATTCCGTCTGCACCTATATGTGTGGCGTTGAGTGTGGGTGAGATCAGACCGCTGACCGAACGGTTAGCGAATTCGAGATTGTCGAGCTCGACCGTATCGACCTGGCTGATCCCGCCCATCGCCACCAGGGTTGCGCGCCCGCTGGGGCGCAGAGAGAGGTCTTCGACCAGCTCATGCGTAACGACGGTGGCCTGCGCGCCGGTGTCGATCAGGAAGCGATAGGGGCCCGCTCCGTCGATAGTGACCGGCACGGTCATGCGTTCGTGTCGGTCGCGCAGCATCGTGGCCTCATCGACCTGGCTGTTTCCCAGCATGCTGCCCGCATTGTTATCCTGGGCTGCGACGCCGCCGGCAAGGGCCAGCGCACATCCCGCGATCAGGCCGCGAAGCGCCATCGTCTCTCTCCAGCTGCCCCCGCTTTGGCGGGTTGGCATAATTGGGGAGAGTATCACGCTGGCGCGATCTGCCAAAACGTCATCTGCGCAACATGGCGATGCTCTCGCGCACTATCTCCCGCCAAAAGGCCAGAAGCATGCCGACATAACTGGCAACGCCCAGGGGTACGAGAATGGCGAGCATCAGCCCGGGATGCAGGTCGGCCGGTATCAAGAGCCGCGCGCCCTGAAGCGCGAAGGCCATGAAACCGCAAGCAACCAATGGCGGCAATGCGGCCTTGGCGAGTGTGCCCGGGCGAACGCCGACCGAGGGCAAGGTCAGTGCCAGGGTTACCGCCAGCAATGCCGGTGCGGCAAACCACCAGGCGCGCACCAGGCCTTCCGGGCCGTAACCTACCCCGACCAGGAATGCGGTGACGAACAGAAGCGCACCTGCAATACTCGTCGCCAAGTATATACGTGCATCGCCCGTCGCATTGGTGGCCGGGCTGCAAACTATCTGCACTGCCATCAGTGGCATTGCCGGGGCCACCGCGGCCACCAGGGACGCCATTCCGATCCACTTTTCGCCGAAGACGAACAGGATTGCTTCGGGGGCAGTTAGCGACAGCCCTATATATATAGGGGCGGTCACCAGCAGCACAGTCCGCAAGGTGCGCACGAAGTAGGGTGCAAGGCTCTGTCCCGCCTTGTGCAGTTCGGCATAGGCGGGGAACGCGACTTCATTGACCGGGGGCAGGAATCGCCCGGTGACGATCAGCGTGAGGAACAGCGCTTCGGAATAGAGCCCAAGCTGGTGCGTCTCGAAACTGCGCCCGGCAATGAAGATGTCCGACTGACTCTGGATGATCCAGAACAATTGGCACAGCGTCAGCGTGCCGCCGAAACCGATCAACTTACCCGCCCCGCGGAAATCGAAGACCGGCAGCGGCAGGGCACCCAGCGAAATGGTCATGATCAGGCCACGCGTGGCGAAGGCGAGTATCGGCGCGTAGACCAGAGCCCAGACCCCGAAGCCAAACCAGGCCAGCCCAAGCGCGGTAAGCGCCCCAATGATCGCACTGGCGAGGTTGGCCAAAGCCTGGGTGCGAAACTCCAGCCGGCGCGACAGGAGTGCCTGGGGCAATGCTATAAAGGGAGTGGTGGCGAAGATCAGTGCCTGCACCCGCAGCAGGTCCGCCACCGCAGGTTCGCGATAATAGGCAGCCGCTATCGGCGCGAGCAGCAGCTGCGCCAGCCCCAACGTCCCGTTCATCAGTAGTAGCAGGGCGAAGACCTGGCCGACTTGGCGCTTCTCGACCCGATCGGCCTGGATCAGCGAAGTGGCAAAGCTCCAGCCGTTAAGAAAGTTCAGCGCCACCACGACCACCTGGGTCATGGCGAACAGACCATAGTCGGCAGGGACAAGCAGGCGGACCACCATGATGGTTGCGCCCCACGTGATCAGCTGGGCAAGCAATTGGCTGCCCCAGCGCCACGCCAGTGCGCTTCGCACACGCTGCGCAAATCCATCCGGTGCGCCTGTCTGGCTGACCCCGTTCCCCGTCATGTCCAAGTGCTAGGCGCGATTCGTGTCGAATGCGAGCCGGCTGAATCGCGATTCCCGTGTCAGGACAATGCGATTCACCGGTGAATCAGTGCTGATTCACACCCCGATTCACGCGCCTGCACAGGAACCTTGTCGGCGTGCGGTTGGGTTATACCGCAGAACCACACCCGCAAATCGGCCCGAAAACCCCTGAAACCCGCAGAATTCCGCGGGTTTGAAAAAAAGACGCAACAAAATTGCAAAAGTCGGTTGACCGAATCCAACACCAAGCCTAGATGGCCCTCACCGACGCGGCGCTGGCGGCTTCCACCGCCCACTGCTTCGGTCGCCAACAGAAACGGATAGCCGGCTCCCCCGGTGTAAATCGGGGAACCAAAAGCTGTCCGCTATAACTGTCCAGGCGGCTCTTTGACATCGTTGGTTTTTGATGAAGGGACATGTGGGCGACGGCGCCCGGTCCGGGGACCTCAAGGCTCCGGTAACCGGTTAACTCAAGCCGATCGCCACATCCGATCGCGGGCTCCACGCTCGCCCGGATGGCAAGCATGTTCATTCGTATCCATTACGTTTGACAGTGCAGGTATCGGCTCCTTGAAGCTCATGCCAGTCAGGTCGGCGGGGTTTTCCCCGTGCCTGTTTGGTGTGTGACACAAACTTGAGAGTTTGATCCTGGCTCAGAACGAACGCTGGCGGCATGCCTAACACATGCAAGTCGAACGAG
>NZ_JAYPTL010000021.1:0-8021 GCF_038133525.1 Erythrobacter sp.
CCTGTCCCAGGCCGGTCCGTCATCACCCCAAAGATGAAAGGATCCGGCCCATGCCTTCTGCCGGCACGACAGCGCATCTTCGCGAGCAGCATCACCCTGCCCTTATCGAACCAATTGCCATGCGGGTGCGTGATGCCTGTCGCTATCTCGGGATCGGGCGCAGCACACTCTATGTGCTCATCGGTCAGGGCGAGCTCGATATCGTCAAGCTGGGCAGCTCGACGCTCATCCTCACCGCAAGCCTCCAGTCGCTGATCGAGCGCCGGCGAGAGCCTCGCCATAACACTCAACCAGACACCTGCGAGTGAGAACGCATCCCGAGCTTATGAAGGCCATTGTCCTCGCCGCGATCGTCAAGCTACCCGTCAACACTAAACGAAAGCTGGCCTCGCAAGTTCCAGACCGCCGCGAGCGGGCCGAGGAATTGCTTGCCGCGAGCATCGTGGTGGCGCTGTCGCAACGCAGCTAGGTTGCCGGAGGAATGGCGGCTTTGGGCCCAACTCAGATATTTGGGATTGGTCCGAGATGAACTGAAAGCCGCATGATCGCCTTTAGGAGAAGATCGCTCTGGCTCTATCATCCAAGAAGGGGTTGTTGCCAGACCTTCCGCTCCTGGCATATCTCAAGCTCGGCGAAACTGACGCGAGGTTGGGTGTTTCCAGACATTCGCGAACAATGTGAGCGAAGCGACTTGGGAGTTCGGTTTTGAGCAAGGCGGATAACTCTTAGGTTGATTGGAAGGTCGCCTCCCGGCGTAAAGGAGCTGCAGGAAATGTTTTCTGTTTATGGCTAAGAGTCACAGATCCATTGGGTACCTACCTTGGCGCGTCATCCTGCCTCTGATTGTTGGTGTTGTGATAACCGCGCTCTCTTTGGCGATTGCATCGTATGAAAAGTCGATCGCGGAAGATCGCGTCGTCGAACAAACTCAGCTGGCAACGGCCAATTTTTCGGCAACCCTTCGAAATTCCATAGATGCTCGCCTACGGGCTGGTGAACTACTTGGATCCAGGTTTGCGCTGCAAAATGACTTCGATGAGGAAGCGTTTCGCTACGAAGCCGCACTTACCCGCGAGTTGTTTAAAGATTTCCAAGCCCTGAGTTGGGTGGATGAAAGCGGCATTATACGAATTGTTACCCCGATGGCGGGCAATGAAGCAGCCTTGGGATTGGATCTGACGCAGCATCCTCTTGCCAACCGGGCACTGGAGAATGCCCTGGAAGCGGGGCGCACCCGAGCGACTCCTCCTCTTGACCTAACCCAAGGCGGGAGAGGATTTGCTGCATATTCTCCGATAAAAGGACCAAGCGACCAGCCAAGCTTCGTCAATATGGTGTTCCGCACGGCACCTTTAATGAGCGGAATCCTGGAAGAGACGGGAATGGACGATTTTGCTGTGAAGGTATCCGATGGCGGCCGGAGCGTATTCGAGACGGTCGGCTCAGAACCGGATTGGAGCTTAGCACAGTCTCAGAACATATCGGTGGGCGGAAGGATTTGGCGAGTGAGCGTGACACCCCAGCCAATGTTGGCCCTTCGAGCCGGCACCTGGCTTGATGAGATCGTACTCATATTCGGCTGCTTGACGGCAGCAGTCGCTGCTTATTTGATCTACCAGTTGTTTCGTCGACAGGAGGCTCTGCAAGCCAGTGAGGCGCGGCTTCGTGAGATAGCCAATAATATCAATGATGCTGTTTGGGTGACCGACGCGAAGTTCGGAGAAATTAGATATGCCAATCCCGCGCTAGGCAGGATGTTCGGCCTTGGCTGGAACGACCTTAGCGCCGAGGAGGGGCATCTAGCCCAAAGGCTATCTCAGAGCGATGTGGCTAAAGTCAGGGCCGGCGTCACAAAAATTATAGGAAATACGACAATCGCGCCTAACGCCGAGTTTGGTCATATAGCTTACCCCGTATCGAAAGTAACAGGTGATGACGGCATCGTCCGAGACGTCTACATGCGCTTCGCTAACCTTGAGAATGTCCGAGGGTCGGTCGATGCCTTGCTAGGGCTGGCGACCGATGTAACGCCCCTTATAACAGCCCAAGATGAATTAAGGGCCGCGAATGAGCGGTTCTTTCAGTCGCAAAAATTGGAAGCTATCGGACAACTGACAGGCGGGGTTGCACATGACTTCAACAACCTCCTGTATGTTATTCTAGCCAACTCCGAGATCCTAAGTGATGCGCTGACAGATCCCGAGCATCGTGAAGCGATCGTTGAGATAATCGACGCATCTGTCAGGGGGCGAGATCTTACAAGGAACATGTTGGCCTTTGCGGGACAGTCTAGCCTCGAGCCAACTGTATGCGACCTAAACGCGGTCGTCCTTGAAGCAAAGAGCTGGATTTCGAGAGCTCTTCCAGAAAGTATATCTATTGAGATTTGCCTGACCGACGATCCATGGCCTGTGTTCGTCGACAAAACCGCTCTGGAAAGCGCAGTTTTGAACCTCATTCTCAACGCGAAAGACGCGATGGAGGAGAAAGGTGCGATACAAATCTCCACCCTTAATTGCCATCTCGCAGATGATCAGGAATTCAGCCGCGATGGCGATAGTTCTGACGGGCGCTATGTGGTCATTTCTGTTACGGATGAGGGCCCAGGAATCTCCGAAGACAAAATGAAGAGGATTTTCGAGCCATTCTTCACAACCAAGCAAGTGGGGGCAGGCACAGGTTTGGGACTGTCGATGGTGCAAGGCTTTATCAAGCAATCCGGGGGCTTTCTGCGTGTTAGCTCCGCTCCCGGCAGTGGAGCAAAGTTCGAGATTTATCTCCCCGCCGCCTCAGTTGGGATAGGGTAAGGAGGGGGGGATGACCTCGCCGAGTAGGCAGCGCTTATTGGTAGTAGAGGATCAAAAGGAGATCCGAAAAGTTCTAGCAAAACAGTTGGAGGGTGCGGGGTACTCGGTTGTCACCTCCGAAAGCGGGACTGCAGCGCTAGAGCTTCTTGCTTCGGAAAATTTCGATCTTGTCATTTCAGACATTGTGATGCCTGGACCAATTCAAGGACCCGAACTAGCAAAACGCTTGTGCGAGAAAATTCCAGATCAGCGAATAATATTCCTGTCGGGATATGCTGACCAATTATTTCAAGATGAGTACTCGTCGGTTTCAGAATTTCCGAGGCTAGCGAAACCTATTTTTCGCTCCGAATTATTAGAAGCTGTAACAAAAGCTTTGGAAAAATAATGTCGCTCCCGCCACGCTACGGGACTACGATGACTACATGAGAAATCGAAGCGGGACCCACGGGAGGAGAAACCAATCAAGAATGCATTGCTGACCCTTTCGGCGATAGCGCTGCTTGCAGCTCCGGCCGATTCACAGCAGCCTGATATTGTGCAGGACAATGACGCGTCCGCGATTGCGGGATTCGATGAGTACCTCACGGCGTTCAGGGAAGAGCACTTAATACCCTCCATGTCGGTCATCGTTCTGAAGAATGGGAGGCCAATTTTCGAGAAAGCCTATGGCTGGTCCGACGATGAGGGCGACACTCCGGCGACATTGGACACGACCTATTCGATTGCGTCGGTCACAAAGCCGATCGCCGCGGCTGCAATTATTGCAGAGGCCGAAAGCGGCGGTCTCGATCTGGCGATGTCGATGCGGAACGACGAAGGCTGGCAGGAAATCTGCCAATGGTTGAGCGGCAGTGAAATCCTGTTCGGAAGCGGCGGTACGGAAGAAGACGGCACCACGATCGCAGCCATGGATTGCGAACGGGAAACGACACTTTCCGACATGCTCAACATGCGCGCGAACGGTGACGGCACCACGTTCGTCTACAATCCGATCGGTTTCGCGCGGATTGATCGCGCAATCAGCGGAAGCGGAGGCAGGGACCTTCGCCAGATAGTTCGCGAACGGATCATGGACCGAGCAGGCATCCGAGACATAGCGCTAGGCTGGCGCGACCCTGAAGGTGGATCAGCACTGAGATTGCTGGCTCTTCCCTTCCGAATTGAGGACGGTCGACAAGTGAGAGCCGCGGTCGGCGATGACGACTTTCGCGCATCAGCGGGGATCAAGGCCAGCGCACGGCATCTGGCGCAGTTCGACCGTGCCTTGGAGCAGCGAATTCTGCTTTCCGATAGATGGTATGCGCGCATTTTCGAACTCCCGCTCTCACATGCGACAGGCGATTATCGCTGGGGCTGGTTCGTTCAGGACTGGGCAGGTCATCGACTGGCGTGGCACTCAGGCTGGGATCCAGGGCGATATTCCGCGATGTACTTGAAAGTACCGAAACAACGGCTCACGCTCATCGCCTTGGCAAACACAGAAGCGATCTGGTGGGAAAACAGCGCTGCCCGCGCCGAAATCGAAACGAGCCCGCTGGCGAGAGCGTTTCTCGATCGCTTTGTCGAGCGGCGCGCCGAGTAACGCCCCAAACCGTCCGCGCTTCCCACCCCAGTTCGTGACGGATTTGCTAGGCTAGTGATGTGTCAAGAACGAACCGACAGTTAAGCACCCGGTAGCTGACCACCTCACAACAAGTCAGGTGCGAGCGACCGTTCCGGGACGGCAAGTTAGATAGCTAGCTTAGGGCCGCTGGGTACAGTTTGAAGCCATGCGAACCATTGGTGGCTCGAATTTCGGCGATCCTCTCAGCCAATCGGTCAGCTCTTATTTCAAGACGCTTCCGAGCTCGCGTGTCGTCGGTGGTGGCTGCATGCGGCACGGCGCGTTGATGGAGCGCATAGAGCTCGTTCAAGGACATAGCCGACCAATGTAGCACAAGTCGCGACTGCAATCTGTGGCGTCAGCCTAGTGAGCAGAACGCTTCGTCACGGATAGGCGACAGGCAAAGCCTTATATAGCTTCGATCCGATGCGCATGCATCAAGGCTCCAGATTACCCCTATCGTCGCCAGACCGGATCCTGCTCGAAAGCCATTGGTAAATGCCCAGCGCCACGAGCCCGAACATGGCCACAAAGAAGATCGCGGCCGCATACAGTGAGTTCGACATGTCGCTCCTGCTGGCAACGAAGGTCATCACCAGCGCTTCGAGACTCGAGGCAATCACGATGATGGTGACAAATTCCGTCAGGGATCGCCGCGACTCTGACGGAGAGCGGGGCCCCCTTTTGTCGAAGATCTCTTCATCAGCGATGAACGACGCAGTCTCGATGATGGCAAAGCCGATAATCAGCAGGCCAACGCTGCGAAGGGCAACGGTGGAAATATGCTCCGAAGATGAGAAGGCCTCGACGATATCCAGAATTGCCGATGCCAATATCACGAATGCAATTGTCATCAGGGCGACGGTCGCCAACACGAAGTAGACCGTCGCTATCGCTTGGTAGAGAGACCTGACTTTCATTCTTCCCGCCTAAAATGGTTCTGCGCATCGGGAATGAGGTCGCGGGTCTCGCTGGCATGGGTTCGCATCAATAGCGAAAGCCACCAGACAGGCACCCGGCCCTCTGCTCACATCTGCCGATCTATCGATCGAGCAGGTCGTCACAGACTTCCATGAGCAGAAAGGGTTCTTCCGCCCGATCTTCAAGCGCGTCCAGGAATGCCGATCGCACTATTGGATCGTCATATACCATCTTTGCATCAAAGGCCCGTTGCCAAGTCGCTCGATTAGGCCATTCCGCAACTCCGACGAAGCGCCCTTGCTGATCATAATGCAGCCTTGAACCGAGTGATCCATAGCGCTCGCGTATCAACCCGGTGCCTTGCCTCCAGGCTTCCCGGAACTGGGTTTCACAGCCGGGCTTGGTCTTCCACCAATATGCCGCAACGAAAGTCACGACAATTCACGCGCGGGCGTACCGGCTTCGGTTTGCCGCCCGATCAGCCGACAAGTCCGTTCAGAAGGGTACGCCCCAGTATCCATACAGTACCTTTGCATATGCGCTGTCCCATTCGGGTGCTGAAGTGCCTTCAATAAACGGGCTATTGCGGAAGGTGTCGTCTTCCCCGGCAACCACGTAGCCTCCAAGCTTACCGTTGTATTCCAGCGCGCGCCATGGAAGCGGCCGCAGCTCTTCGCCAAGGCCGAGAAATCCGCCAAAACTCATCACAGCATACTCGGCCTGGCCGGAACGCTTGTTGACCATGAAATGGTCAATCTTGCCGATCCGATCACCGTTCGGGCGAAACACCTTGGTACCCTCCACCCGGTCTGACGCGATCAGTTCGTGATCAGGATCGCTCAGCTTGCCTTTGCGCTGGTCCCGAAGATCGCGCATGGAAGGGCTCGGGATGTCCTCATTCGTTTGAGCAGATACCATTGTCTCCTCCTATGCCAGCGATTGGGAATGCAACTCCGATGGTCTTGCGACCTTCGCGAAGCACCTTCCCGCATCGGTAGGCTGGACTTTCACGAGATCCCCGATCGAAACGATACCGACGAGTTGCTTGGCATTGTCGACCACAGGAAGTCGCCGGATCTGCAGGGATGCCATGTTTTCCAGCACATCGTCGATGGCGTCGCCTGAATTGCAGTAAAGCAGTTCCTGCGTCATCACTTCGGACGCCTTTGCGTCCGGGCCGAACCCGCATCCGATACCGCGAATGGCAATATCGCGATCTGTGACCATGCCCACCAGTTTGTCATCCTTTGCCACGGGAATGGCCCCAAGGTCGTTCTTGGCCATTTTTTCCGCAGCACGTTGGAGGGGTGTGTCTGGACTGATCGTGCAAACGTCAGTGCTCATGCATTGCTGAACCTGCATTGTCTCCTCCTCTTGCTAGTTCACACCTAGCAAACGGGTCGCGCGGCTTGCTCGTTCCGACATTTGGCAGAGGCGGCATAGATTCGTCACAAGCTTGCCGCCCTTGGGAAGGAAGCCACAGCGGACATACGAATCAATACACAGAGCATCCGCTATGTTGTCGAAGCGGTAGCTGCAGTTGTTATAGAGCGGAATTTGAGCCGCATGCAAAAGGCATCCGGCTGCAACTCAGAGCGCTTCAATCTTGCGAAAGTGACGCTGTCCCGGTCAATAACCCCCCGGTGGATCGCTTGCAGGAAAGCTTTCGTCCAGGTCTTCATCGACTTCCGTCCATTCACGCTGTGGCGGATCGCGCATGGCGCGGGGTCCCGCATCCCGTACATCCATGTGGCTTCGGTGTGGCTGATTCTCTGCAAAGGCGGCATTCCGACTTGGTTTGTCCTTCTTCAGGGCCCTGAATGCCACGACGCCTGTGCAACCGAGAAGCAGTCCCTTCAATATCAGTGACATCGCTTCCTCCTCACAGATCAACGAATGAACGGCTCGAAGGGTCCTGCGAATTGCTTGATTGATGCCATTGGCAGGCATGACCGAGTGACTAGACGCCTACAGATTTGGCTCCAGCCTTTCGTCCGTTTTCCGCCTAACTCGAGGCAACTTCAGCGGGCTCGAAATGTGCTATGTGCGGATTAGCCGCTAACAACCTGAATGCGGATATTGAATCTCGCGCTGCCAATCGCTTCTGTAAGCGAGAAAGGACCTGGGTGCGACTAGCTTCGTCCCACACATTAGCAACGCGTTAGAGATCCTTAGTAGAACTGCTACCGTTCGAATTGAGCCATTCGGTCAGATTGATTGGGAAGGGGAAAACAATGGTGGAGCTGTTTCGTTCGTTGGCAAGCACATTGAGTGTCGACAGATAACGCAATTGCATCGCCTCGGGGACCTCTCGTAATTTCTTCCCTGCGTCCACAAGTCGGTCGGCCGCCTGATGCTCGCCTTCGGCATTGATCACCTTAGCTCGCCGTTCCCGTTCAGCTTCGGCCTGACGCGCGATTGCTCGGATCATCGACTCGTCGAGGTCGACATGCTTGATTTCCACATTCGCAACCTTGATGCCCCAGGCATCGGTCTGCTTGTCGAGAATCTCCTGAATATCCTCGTTTAGCTTGTCGCGCTCGGCCAGCATCTCGTCGAGTTCATGCTTGCCAAGTACCGAGCGCAAAGTGGTTTGCGCCAGTTGACTGGTTGCCTGCATAAAATCTTCAACTTGGATAATGGCACTTTCAGGATCAACGATCCGAAAATACACGACTGCGTTGACC
>NZ_JAYPTL010000021.1:8031-25291 GCF_038133525.1 Erythrobacter sp.
CCGATACGTTGTCACGAGAAATGACATCCTGCTCCGGAACATCCATGACGATCATTCGCAGGTCGGTGCGGACGAGTTGCTGAACGAAAGGAACAAGCAGAATAAGTCCAGGTCCCCTTACTCCCGTGAAGCGGCCCAACGTAAAGATAACGCCGCGCTCGTACTCGCGAAGTATCTTGATGGCCGCCCACAGCAGCGCGATGATTAGTATCGCGAGTGGTGCGAAGAAAGTATAATTCACAAAGGCTTCCATACTACTCTCCTTACGTTCGAGCGTCTTCCTCCTCTGACAGGCTTACCGATAGCTCCAATTTGTCTATTCCCTCGACCTTGACAGTCGCCCCCTGCTCAAGATCGTGAGGCCCGGTGGCATTCCAGCGTTCGCTGTGAACGAAAACGTGACCGCGACCATCGTGCCAGTCGGCTACTTCGCCTTTGGCGCCAATCATATCTTCCTTTCCACCTTTCACTGGCCGACGAAACGACGAGATTCCCACGCGGGCGATAATGATCATGAGGATAGCCCCCAATACGCCCAAAGCGGCAATGACAGACCGATCGACCTGAAATTGGGGCACATCGGTGTCGAACATGATGGCTGCTCCGACAACAAATGAAGCAAGGCCGCCCAGGCCCAATATTCCGAAGGACGGAGCGAACGCCTCCGCCACGAGCAGGGCAAGTCCGAGAAGGATTAGGGCGATCCCAGCGAAATCGACCGGCAGCGCTGCCAGTGAGTACAGGGCAACCAATAGAGATATGGCGCCAATTGTACCCGGCACCAGCGCGCCGGGATTCATAAACTCGAAGAATAGGCCATAGATCCCTACCATCAAAAGTATCAAAGCGACATTGGGATCGGTAATTGTCGCGAGCAGCCGAGTGCTCCAGTCAGCCTCGATTTGGACGATGGACAGGCTCTTTGTGCTTAGCTTTCGCGACTCACCCGCGACATCCACAGTCCGTCCGTCCAACTCCACGAGCAATTCTTCGATATCCGCCGCGACAATTTCGATGACCCCTTGTTCCAATGCAGCGCTGGCGGAAAGGCTCTCCGCATTGCGGACCGCCCGCTCTGCCCAATCAGCGTTGCGTCCGCGTATCTCCGCCAGCGATCGGATATAGGCAACGGCATCATTCACCGCCTTCTGCTCGCTCACGTTCTGAGGTGCCTTTTCCTCGCCTTCTTCAGGCTGAGCAGGCGTAGACCCGATCTGGATCGGCGTCGCTGCACCAAGATTCGTACCAGGCGTCATTGCGGAAACGTGGCTGGCATAAATGATGTAAGTACCTGCACTTGCTGCCCTCGCACCACTCGGGTGAACATAGCCGACCACGGGAAGCGGCATGCTGAGGATTTCCTGGATGATCTCCCTCATCGAGGTGTCCAACCCGCCAGGCGTGTCCATCTCCAAGATCACTATTGCCGCGTCTTCTTGCCGGGCCCGCTCCAGCCCATCGGCGACATGAGCCGAAGTGGCAGGGCCAATTGCACCTTCAATCGAAATAAGGAATGCCTGATCCGGAGCCGCCATTACTGGCTTCGTCCAAACTAGCGCGACAAGCAAAAACAGTAAAAGCGGCACTGCCGACCGGAACAGGTCGAGATTGGAATCCCTTGTCGAAGTCGGTAGCGTCTAGGCCTCCTTTTTTTGGGAGCTTAGCACGAATCGTCAACTTTGTGCCAGTTCGTGTCCCTAGGCACATCGTCACTGTCCGGTCTCCGCCCAACTTCGCGACAGCTTCATTGAGCTTGAGATATGCCAGGAGCGGAAGGCCTGGCTACGACCGGAAAGCTGCCAACATTGGATGCCGAGCAGGCGCCCGTCTATCGTCTCGGCAGCTACTGCCAACTTATGGCGGTAGCAATTGCCAGGAAGACCCACGACAAGAGAAACAACATACCGATCAGGGGAAGAATGAAGCGCAGCCAGCGATCGAAAGGGACGCGTGCGAGTGCCAGCATGGCCAACGTTCCACCCGATGTGGGTACAATGAGGTTAGTGAAACCGTCGCCAACCTGGAAGGCGAAGATGGCTGTCTGGCGCGAGACCCCGATTAGATCGCTCAACGGTATCAGCACAGGCATCGTGACCATTGCCTGACCGCTGCCCGATGGGATGAATACGTTGATCAGCGAGTTGACCAGGGTCATGAGAATCGCGGAGAGATAGGGCGGAAAATCCGCAAGCGGCAAGGCCAGGGCATTCACTATCGTCTCGCTGATCATGGCACCTTCGAGCACGATCTGGATCGCGCGAGCGAGGCCGATCACGAGCGCCCCGCCAGCGATCGCTCCGGCACCATGGATCATTTGTTCAACTGCGGTGTTTGGCGACATCCTGTGAATGGCGGCAGCAGCAATCGCGATCATCACGAAGAGCGCCGAGAAGTGGTTGATATACCAACCATAGGCAAAGACGCCGTAGAGGAGGGTCGCGAACAATCCAAAAAACGCCACGAGCGTCATGATGTCCTGGGTTCGCAACCGGTACGTCTCAGTATCCCTCGCAAGCGCCAAGCCTTCGGTCGGGATGGAAGCAACGGTGGAAGTGACCTGCCCGTTGAGCAGGCGCGAGTAATAGCGACAGTTGTACCACGCGAGGACCATCAGGCTGGCCAAGCAGAAGATCGAACGGAACAGTGCGCCGGAGAACAACGGCAATTCCGCGATGATCTGCGCAGTGCCGACAGTGTAGAGATTGATCGGTGAAGTGGAAAAGCCGATTACGACCGCACCGAGCGACACGGCCGCGCCCAAGAGCAGGTCACCCCCAATCGCGAGACCGACGATCACTGCAATCGGCACCAATGCGATATTGTGTTCGAAACCCACAACTGCGCCGAGCAGACCGAATGTAAAGGTGGTCAATACGATCAGCAGCTTTGCGCGCCGCTGACCTATCACACGAATTGCGCTTCCGACCGCATTCTCGAGTGTGCCACTGTGCTCCAGAACTTGAAACGTCGCGCCTGCAATGAATGTTACAAAGATCAACTCGGCGGCGGAGACCAAGCCCTGTGGGATGGCAAGAAAGACATCCAGGAAAGACGCGGGCTTGCCTTCAACATAGTGGAACGAGCCAGGCACAACCCCTTCGCGGCCGTTTGCTAGCTCGACCTTGTCGAATTCACCAGCGGGAATGATGTGGGTTAAGAATGCCGCGACAATGATGATGCCAAAGATCAGAACGAAGGGGTGCGGAATCTTTTCGAGCCAGGACGCCGTCGAGATGGGCTTCGCCGGTTGTCGTGCCTCCACTAGCTTTCCCTCAAAGATCGACTAGCCAATTGCTCATATAGTCAATTGAACGGTTCAAATTGGCAAGGCAAAGGAAGATTCCGGCGTTTTCCGGACCACCGAGTTGACAGGCTGGACGTCCATGCTCCGCCCATTATCAGACGCTGATAAAACGGCAGGAACTAGGCCGAAAGCGGTCAGTCCGCGTCAGGGCCGAGGAATCGAGAAACCGCCATTCCGCAAGCGAAATAGTTTCAGAGATTGGATGCATTTCTAGCCTGGGACGCGTTAGCTCGATAGCGCGCGTCAATCACTTCCCAGTCGAGATTGGCCATGAACGCATCGATATAGTGCGCAGCAGCTGTACCGTAATCCAAGTGGTAGCTGTGCTCATACATATCGAGCGCGATCAGCGGCGCACCGGTCACCGCGCCGTGCATGTGATCCCACGCCCAGTAATTGTGCAGCGAACGAGTATGCGCGTTCCAGGTGAGCACGCACCAACCCGATCCTCCCGCTAGTGACATGGCGGTGCGACGGAACTCCTCCTCCCAGGCTTCGAAACTTCCGAACCAGCCATCGAGCGCCTCGTAGATCGAGCCGCCCGGATTGCCGTTACCGCCAAGCGCTTCGAAATAGATTTCGTGCAGCACCACAGAGGCCGTGCGATGCAGCTCCTCGCGTTTCAGCCCGGCATAAGCCACGGTCGGGTAATCGGGATCGGCCATCGCAGCCGCGAGCCGGGTTTCGATTGTGTTGAGGCCCCGCACCGAGCCTTGGTAATTGTTCTCCCAGTGCGAGGTGATGAGCCGTTCGGAAAGGCCGGCAAGCTTCTTAGGATCGAACCGAAGAGGCCTCGGCGTGTGTTTGCCGGCGAATGCCGCAACGCGCGATGCTCCTTGCGCTGATGCTCGAGCGGTCGCGCCGTTAGCAATGGCCACTCCCGCGACCCCCATCGCTGTCGTACCAATTGCATCACGCCTTGTGAAATTGCTCATGTTTTCCTCCTCAGGTCGCCCCATCAAATGGCCAGGCCCAGCACCAGTCCGCCAAACGCCGCGACTCCCAACACTCTCAACACCGACCAATTTACCTTGAACACCAGCAGGCAGGCGATCGCCGCAAGCACTGCCGCGCGCCAGTCAAAGCTGGGCCAGTCGGGCGCGTAGAGCCGCAGCGGCCCTGCCTGCGTTTCTCTAACGGTGGCGAACAGGACGTGCAGTGCGAACCATGCGGTGAGGTTGGCGATCACGCCCACCACCGCTGCCGTTACCGCCGCAAGCCCACCTTTCAGCCGCACAGCATTGCCGAGACGGTCGATCCACGACGCAAGCGCGAAGATCCATAGGAAGCACGGGGCAAAGGTAACCCATGTTGTCAGACCCGCGCCAAGCAACCCTGCGACGAAAGGCGTAAACGGCTCTGGCGCGCGATAAGCGGCGAGATACCCGACGAACTGAGTGACCATGATAAGCGGTCCGGGTGTGGTTTCGGCGAGACCAAGCCCGTCCGCCATCTCGCCCGGTTGCAGCCATCCAAAGCCCTGGACTGCTTCTTGCGCCATGTAGGCAAGGACAGCGTAAGCCCCGCCGAAGGTGACAACGGCAAGCCGTGAGAAGAATGCGCCGATGTCCCACAATACATGGCCTGTGCCTAACGTCGCTGCGACCAGCACCATCGGCGCGGCCCAGATCACTCCCCAGATCGTTACCGCCTGAACTGTGCTGCACCAAGGACGCGGGCCGGAAGGCGGAGTGGAACCTCCCTGTTTCAGCGCCAACCATTCGGGACACATCGCCGCAACGACCATACCGATTGCGCCAGCCCCCAGAACAATCAGTGGAAACGGCAAGTCGAGCAGGAACAACGCGACGAAGGCCGATACCGCCAGACCTTGCTTGAACCGCGTGTTGAGCGCGCGGCCAGCGATCCGCAGCAGTGCCTGCACGACAATCGCCAGCACTGCGGCCTTCACGCCCAGGAACAGCGCCTCGAACCAGTCGAGGTTCGCGGCAACCGCGTAGAGTGCCGACAATACAAGGATGATAGCCGCGCCGGGGATCACGAACAACAGGCCCGCAGCCAATCCGCCACGCCAGCCATGCAAACGCCAGCCAACCCATGTCGCCAGCTGCTGCGCTTCCGGCCCCGGCAAGAGGTGGCAGAAATTGAGCGCGTGGAGATAATCCTCCTCGCTCACCCACTCTCGATCCTCGACCAGTTCGCGGTGCATCAGCGCAATCTGTCCCGCAGGCCCGCCGAAGCTGAGCAGTCCGATGCGCAAGAACACGCGCAGGAGGTGAGAGAAGTTGGGATTCGTGGTAGGCATCACGCTCATGGGTCACCTCGCAAACGACAATCCGCCAGAAGACGGACGACGAGGCAACACTTTGGCAATTACCGCCTGGCCGGGAGGTTGCTCGGTCCCGGAGTTCACCCAATACGACCATTGGGAGCTGCACGAAAGCGAAGATCCGCCTCCTCCTCCAAAGCCTTACGTAAGCTCAATTCGATCTTCTCGGTTGGGCCGCATCCAGACTGTCCGGATTTGGGCAGGAGTAACGCCATTCTGGCCCATTCCATCTCGGGTTCAATCGAGAACGCCATCGCAGGTATCGAAAGCCACACAAATGGCCAGCTGTGGCTCGTTGTGCTAGGGGGAATCATTGTGCAGCGGACAACCAAAGCTGGTCGCGGAGAATGGATTGCTGGCAGAACAGGAGGCTATGATGACCTACTGGGAATTCAAGGGACGCGAGCTGGTAAATTGCAGCTGCGACTATGGCTGCAACTGCCAGTTCGGCGGACTACCGGATAAGGGACATTGCTACGCGGTATTCGGAATGGTCATAGACGAGGGCAAACACGGTGACACCGATTTGTCGGGCCTCAAGATTGGAGCAATTTTCAAATGGCCGGGGCCGATCCACGATGGTCAAGGCGAGTGTGTCGCGTTCGTCGACGAGCGTGCCAATGAGGCAGAGAGGCAGGCCCTTCTCTCGATCATGACCGGCGGGGATACCGATCCCATGGCGACATTCTTTGCGGTATTCGCCACAACCGTTGAGACCATGCACGAACCGCTGTTCGTTCCCATCGACTTCGAAGTAGATGTTGAAGGACGCAAGGGACGCCTGCGGATTCCAGGACATGTCGACATGTCGGGCACGCCGATCAAGAGTCCGGTTGACGGGAGTGAGATACGCGCGCGCATTCACCTGCCGGATGGGTTCGAATATGAATATGCCGAGGTGGCTTCAGGTACCAGTGCGGCGACCAAGCCGGTATCGGTGCAACTGACGAGTAGTTATGCTCAACTTGCAAATTTGCACCTCGATAGTCACGGCGTCGTCCACGCCTAATGGCGCGGGCAATCGCGCGAATCCTACGCGGACCTAAGCTGGTCACAATTATCGGGCTGGTCCTGCTCACCCTGTTGGCATGGGCCTGGCTTGTCGTGGGTGCGGGCACGCAACAAGGCGCGCAGTATTCGTTATATCCCTTCACCCCAGCGCCGCCCGGCCAAGGGACGGCAATGGCCATGGGAGATTGGTCCTTAGGGAACCTGGCAATCACCATTTCGATGTGGTGGGTCATGATGATCGCGATGATGATACCTGCTGCCGCACCGGTGGTGCTGCTCTACGATCGCTCTTACCGCGTCAGCCATTCGGATACCAAATCGCCGGTCTGGCAGTTCGTAGCAGGCTATCTCCTGCTCTGGGGCGCGTTCTCAAGTCTCGCAGGCCTGCTTCAAATAGCACTGGGGCAGGCTGCGTTTCTAACGATGGGGCTCATGGCACTAGAGGCCCCAATGATTGCCATGATTGTCCTTATTGCAGCGGGAATCTACCAGATTACACCGGTCAAGCGGGCCTGCCTCGAGCGATGCAGGAACCCTGCGCAATTCATAGCTCGGTTTCAGTCACCAGGGGCGGTGGGCGCATTCCGACTTGGCCTCATCCATGGACTCTATTGCGTCGGTTGCTGCTGGGTCGTGATGCTTTTGCTGTTTGTTGGCGGTGTCATGAACCTCGTTTGGGTGACGATCCTCACTCTTTTGGTAACAGCGGAAAAACTGCTCCCGCGAGGTAGGCTGGTGGCATCGACACTCGGTCTAGGGTTTATCCTTTGGGGTGGTCGGGGACTTCTCGCTGCATGGACTAGCTGAGCTACAACCGGCAAACTCGATCAGATCCGAAGAACCATGATCCGTCGTTCCAGAGCTGATTGTCGGTGGCGTGGATTACTCGATCGACGGACATTTGCGCGGAGTCTATCAGATGCTCGCTTTGGGACCGATAGCGGTCGGGCCGGTTTTGGTCTCAAACTTGGATGAAACGACCAATTAGACGAAATGCACAAGGTGAATACCTCGAGTACAAGGTGTCGCTCTTGCGCACTTTGATCGAATGGAAAAGGATAAGGCGTTGGTGTCTGCGGGGTGCACGGTCATGCAAATAACACCATGGAACCCGGATCGTCTTGATAGGGAACAAAGCGATGCGCTCTTGTTCCCCAAGTAGTTCTCGCTTATCCCGAGCAGGTGAGCCTGGCCCGTTTCCTTGCTGTCCTTTGCTTCGCATTCGGCCTGTCCGTGCAGGTTTCTGCCGCTGCGGAAGCTGCACCGCAACGTCCAGACTGTTGTGAATCGATGCAGGTCACTTCGGGTCATGATTGTGCCAGCGAGCGCGAGCCCATCGATGATGGTGGGCCTTGCGACAATATGACTGTTGGTTGCCTCGTTGGCATGAACTGCGTGCCTCCACTGGTGATTGGCAGCACGGCTGCGGGTTCGGCGCCGCAACTTGCCAGTACACTCACCCATCGTCCTTCTCCCGCCCTGTCGCTCCTGGGTATGCAGCTGCGACCGGAGGCGCCACCGCCGCGACTTTAGCTCGAGTTTCAGCGGGATCGGGCGCGCTGCGCCGCATTTTCAGCTGGGCGATACTCAAACGCAGGCCCCCTGCTATCGATGGGGGTGCGCGACGGGTAGTCTTTGCCCATCGACCGAGCGAGAACGATCATGAAATGGCAAGTTGGAGGGGCGCTTTTGGCCGCCCTGCTTGCAGCGCCGCATGCGCAGGCGCAGCCAGTAAGCTTTGACGACGCGCTGCATGCCGCACGCCACAACCAGCCGATGCTCGACGCCGGCGCACTTCGCGTTGCAGGCAAACGCGAGGCAATAGCGGCGTCGGACGAGCTTCCCGACCCGCGCCTGCGGGCGGGGATCGCGAACCTACCGGTTTCAGGTCCGGTGGCATTCGAACTCGACCGGCAGCTTCCCACCCAGGTTTCCCTCGGAGTGGAGCAAGAGTTTCCCAACCTCGCCAAGCGACGAGCACGATACGGCCTGGCCGCTTCGGAGGTGCGACTGGCAGAGGCACGGCTTGGGCTTGCCGAACGATCCGTCGAGATAGCGACCGGTATGGCGTGGGTCGAACTTCACTATGCCCAACGCAAGCTGGATCTGGCGCGTGCGGCGCTCGAGGATCTGCGCAAACTGGTGCCGGTCGCGAACAGCGCAGTGGCCTCTGGATCGGCTCGACCCGCGCATAGTCTGGCCCTGCGCAAGGACCTGTTGGGAGTGGAGGATGCGATCACCTCAATCGAGGTCGAACGCGATGCGGCACAGGCGATGCTGGCCCGTTACATCGCGGTAATCGACCCGATTGCCGAGGGAGCCGCCCCGGAGGCCGCAATCGATGCCGGGAGCCTCAAGCAAATGCTGGACCTGAACCCGGAACTGAAATTCGCAGATGCAGCTGTTGAAGGAGCCGAGGCGGGAGTCCGGCTCGCACGCGCGGAAAAGCGTCCCGATTTCGGTGTCAGCGTAAACTATGGGCGACGCGACGATGCCTTCGGCGATGTTGTCTCGGTGATGGGGTCGGTCACTCTGCCGATCTTTGCGGGCCGTCGGCAGGAACCACGCATCGCCGCAGCCGAAGCCGAGGCTGCCGCGGCCTCTGCCGAGCGCGAGGATCGGGTGCGTGCGCTCGAAGCGAGGCTCGAAGCAGATCTCGCTCAGTGGCGCGGTGCCGATCACCAGTGGCGGCGCGCAAGAGAGGAACTGTTGCCGCTCGCCCGCGAACGTGCGGAGCTTGAAACTGCGAGTTTCGCGGCCGGACGTGCGAGCCTCTTCGATGTCGTGACCGCCAAATCCGCGCTGTTGCTGCTCGAACTCGACATCCTCGAACGCGAGGCCGCCACTGTTTCGGCCGCTGTAAGACTCAAGCTCGGTTACGGGGAGGACGGATTATGATCTCGATGTTTGATCGCTTCACTTCACGCCAGCGTACCTACGCCGCCGCTGGGGCCATCGCGCTTGTCGGCATTGCAGCAGGCTACGGCCTTTCCATGCTGGGCGGAAGTGCAGACGGCGAAACAATGGTCGAGGACAGCGGCTGTACAGAAGTACTCTACTGGTTCGACCCCATGGTTCCTGACCAACGGTTTGAAGAGCCGGGCAGGTCCCCATTCATGGACATGCAACTCGTCCCGAAATGTGCAGATGGAGAGGCAAGTGCCGCCGTCCGGATCGACCCGGGCCTTGTCCAGAACTTCGGGATCCGCACGGCAAAGGCCGAATATGGCGAGCTTGAGCCCGAGCTGACAGTGACCGGAGTGCTTGCTTTCAATGGCCGGGACGTTGCGATCGTCCAGCCGCGCCTCGCCGGCTACGTCCAGCGGACCTATGACCTGGCACCCGACGATGTGGTGGCGCGCGGCGCTCCTCTGGTCGACATTCTGGTCCCGGAATGGGGTGGCGCGCAGCAGGAATATCTGGCCGTTCTCGGGACCGGGGATGAAGGTCTTGCCCGCGCGATGCGCGAACGGATGCGCTTGCTAGGCATGAGCGAAGGGCAGATTGCCGCGTTCGGCCGGTCTGGCCGCGCGCGGTCCACCGTCACCGTCACTGCGCCGATCGGGGGCGCCATCACGATGCTGGGTGTAAGGCCCGGTATGACCGTGATGGCCGGTCAAACCCTAGCCGAGATCACTGGCTTCTCACCGATCTGGCTGGAAGCGGCGGTGCCCGAAGCGCAGGCCGCCAGGGTCCGGTTGGGCCAGGCGATGACCGCGAGGCTCACTGCCTTCCCTGACGAGACGCTATCAGGGAGGATCATCGCGATCCTGCCCAGCGCCGAGGATGCCAGTCGAACGATCACCGTTCGCGCTGAGCTTCCCAATCCCACCGGCAGGCTGAAGCCGGGGATGTTCGCCAAAGTCGTCCTCTCGCCCGAAACCAGGCGTACGCTATTGGTGCCGTCCGAGGCGGTCATCCGAACGGGACGCCGGGCTATCGTAATGGTCAAGCAGGGTGAGGGCGGTTTCATGCCGGCCGAAGTTCGCCTGGGTCGCGAAGCAGGCGGGCGCACTGAGGTGCTAGCAGGCTTGGCGCCAGGCGAAGCGGTGGTGACATCGGGCCAGTTCCTGCTCGATTCAGAAGCCAGCCTGTCCGGTCTCGAGATCCGCCCGATTGATGCCGTACCGCAGGAGGGGGAGAAGGCCAGGTCCACCAAGCAATCCGATCCTGCGACCTATCGCGCCGAGGGAACAATAGAGCGAATTTCGGGCCAATCGGTGACGTTGAATCATGAGCCGGTGCCGGAGTTGGACTGGCCTTCGATGACAATGGCATTCGAGATTGAGGTGCCGACCCAGCTGCGCGACCTCAAACGGGGCGACCGGGTCCAGTTTTCCTTCACCCGCGATGCACGCGGCCCCCGCATCCTTTCGATCCGGAAGTTTGCCCCGTGATCGAGCGGATCATCGAACGGTCGATCGCCAACCGAATGTTTGTCGTGCTGGCGGCGATCGCCGTCACGCTAGGCGGCCTGTGGGCGGTTCGAACAACGCCCGTCGATGCGTTGCCCGACCTCTCGGATGTCCAGGTCGTGGTGCGGTCCAGCTATCCCGGTCAAGCGCCGCGGATCGTGGAGGATCAGGTTACCTATCCATTGGCAACCACCATGCTCTCGGTTCCAGGAGCCCGGACCGTGCGCGGTTTCTCCATGTTCGGCGATAGCTTCGTCTATGTGATTTTCGAGGATGGCACCGATCTCTACTGGGCGCGATCGCGAGTGCTCGAATATCTGAACCAGGTGCAGAATCGCCTGCCCGAAGGGGTCGTCAGTACTCTCGGTCCGGACGCTACGGGCGTCGGCTGGGTCTACGAGTATGCGCTGGTCGATCGCACGGGCGGCCATGACCTGGCCGGCCTGAGAAGCCTGCAGGACTGGTTCCTGCGTTATGAACTCAAGACCATTCCCGGCATCGCCGAAGTCGCAAGCGTAGGCGGAATGGTGAAGCAGTACCAGGTAGTGCTCGATCCATTTCGCATGGCATCACTCGGTGTCACTCATGACACTGTGGTCAGAGCAATCCAGGCGGCCAACCAGGAGACCGGTGGATCGGTCGTCGAGATGGGCGAAGCCGAGTACATTGTTCGAGCCTCGGGTTACCTCACAGGTCTCGAGGATTTCCGCCGAATCCCCCTCAGAACCACCGGCGGCGGTGTGCCGGTGACGCTTGCAGATGTCGCTACCATTCAGATCGGCCCCGAGTTGCGGCGAGGCATCGCCGAACTCGATGGTGAGGGAGAGGTCGCCGGCGGCATCGTCGTCCTGCGACAGGGCGCCGATGCCCGTGGCACCATCGCGGCTGTGGAGGCCAGGCTGAAACAACTGCAGGCGAGCCTGCCTGAAGGTGTAGAGATCGTCACTACCTATGATCGCTCGCAGCTGATCGACGCTTCGGTCGACAATCTAACGCAGAAGCTGATCGAAGAGTTTGTCGTTGTCGCGCTCGTCTGCGCGCTGTTCCTTTGGCACGTACGTTCGGCGCTTGTCGCTATCGTCACCTTGCCGCTCGGCGTGCTCGCAGCCTTCATCGTTATGCGATTCCAGGGGGTCAACGCCAACATCATGTCTCTCGGCGGCATCGCTATCGCGATCGGCGCCATGGTCGACGCCGCGGTGGTGATGATCGAGAATGCACACAAGCATCTCGAACGATGGGAGGAAGAAAATCCCGGGGCGAAATTGTCCGCGCATGAGCGTTGGCGCATTATTGCAGACGCGTCGAAAGAGGTGGGACCGGCGCTGTTCTTTAGCCTGTTGATCATCACGCTGTCGTTCCTGCCCGTCTTCACGCTGCAGGCACAGGAAGGTCGTCTCTTCTCGCCGCTCGCCTTTACGAAAACCTATGCGATGGCAGCCGCCGCAGTTCTTTCCGTGACATTGGTCCCCGTAATGATGGGCTACCTGATCCGCGGGAGGATCCCGCCGGAGGATTCAAATGCGATCAATCGGTGGGTCACACGCGCCTATCGGCCCGGACTCGACTGGGTGCTGCGCCGGCCCAAGGCAGCGCTGGCCCTGGCCGGGGCGATATTTTTGACAACTGGGATGCCCTTTTCTCAGCTAGGCGGCGAATTCCTGCCACCTTTGGACGAAGGCGACCTGCTGTATATGCCGAGCGCACTGCCGGGGCTTTCACCCGGTGAGGCTTCGGCATTGCTGCAACGAACAGACCGGTTGATCAAATCGGTGCCCGAAGTCGACCGGGTCTTCGGCAAGGCCGGGCGGGCGGATACCGCCACTGACCCAGCGCCGCTGACCATGTTCGAGACGACGATCCGCTTCAAGCCGCGTGATGAATGGCGCCCCGGCATGACTCCCGACAAGCTTGTCGAGGAGCTTGATCGTGTGGTGCGCGTACCGGGCCTTGCCAATATCTGGGTACCGCCCATCCGCAACCGCATCGACATGCTGGCTACCGGGATCAAGAGCCCGATCGGGGTTAAGGTCTCAGGTGAGGACCTGGCGGAGATCGAGCGTATCGCACTGCGAGTGGAGGAGGTTGCCAAGACGGTCCCTGGCGTCAGCTCCGCGCTCGCCGAGCGACTGTCTGGCGGACGCTACATTGATGTCGATATCGACCGGATCGCGGCGGCGCGCCACGGCCTCAATATCGCGGACGTCCAAGAGGTCGTGTCGGGCGCGATTGGCGGTGCGAATGTCGCGCGAACAGTCGAAGGGCTGGCCCGCTACCCGGTCAATGTACGCTATCCCCGGGAGATCCGTGACAGCGTCGAAGAACTGCGTGCGCTTCCGCTACTTACACCAGCGGGTCAGCAGATCACCCTGGGTGCCGTGGCAAGGATTAACGTGAGCGACGGGCCACCAATGCTCAAGAGCGAACAGGGCCGGCCGACGAGCTATGTCTATATCGATGTGCGCAATCGCGATCTGAGTTCGGTAGTGACCGAACTGCAGCAGGCAGTAGCCGAGAGCATTAACCTCCCAGCTGGCATCAGCCTCTCCTATGCCGGGCAGTTCGAGTACCTGACCCGCGCATATGATCGGTTGAAAATCGTGGTTCCGGCAACACTCGCGGTCATCTTCTTTCTGCTTTACCTCATATTCCGGCGGCTGGACGAGGCGCTCCTGATAATGGCAACCCTGCCTTTCTCGCTCACCGGAGGATTCTGGCTGCTCTATCTGTTGGGCTACAACCAATCGATCGCGACGGCAGTGGGGTTCATTGCCCTGGCTGGCGTGTCCGCGGAGTTCGGCGTGGTCATGCTGATCTATCTGAAGAGCGCACTGGAGCGTCGCGGCGGAGAACCGACGGACGGGCAGCTGCATGAGGCGATCCGCGAGGGCGCATTGTTGCGCGTGCGGCCCAAGGCAATGACGGTGGCAGTGATCGTCGCGGGCCTATTCCCAATCCTGATTGGATCCGGAGCGGGATCGGAGGTGATGAGCCGCATCGCCGCGCCAATGATTGGTGGCATGATCACCGCACCGCTTTTGTCGATGTACGTCATCCCGGCAGCATATCTGCTGCTGCGCGGCCGGCGTGGCAGCAAACCGTGATGGACCCGATTCAAGAAGGTGTATGCCAGTAACGATCGATAAGCTCGTCGTTTGATTCTAACCAATAGGGCGTTCCCCAACCGACAGAGTTTGGGCCGATTGCGGTCTGTCTGCTTTCTGCGCGCAAAGGCCGGAAGCGGGCGGCAGTTATCCCTTTTCAAGGCCCCAAAACCTCAACTCTTGTGGCTGTAGTCCGCGTCAAAACGGGCATGACTGACGATGCTTCCAACGGCCGAAAGCGCCTCGCCGACTAGGATAATCGCCGCTCCCCCACCTAATGCGGTTCGCGCTGCAATCGGGAGGAGCGACAGCGTTGTCCGGAAGTTGGTCTGACAGTCATGACTGGCATTCTCGACTAAGGCCACTGGCGTATCCGGAGACAGGCCCGCTTCGATCAACCCCTTGGCAACGAGTGGTGCAGCGGCCTTACCCATGTAGATCGCAAGTGTAGCATGGGGATCGGCGAGGCTCGACCAGTCGAGATCGAGACCGGCGCCATTTCTGCTGTGGGCTGTAACGAAGACCAGCTTGCGCGCCATGCCCCTCAGGGTGAGCGAGATGCCGAGATCTGCGGCGGCGGCGCTGGCGGCGGTGACGCCGGGGCAGATACAGGTCGCGATCCCAGCCCTTCGGCATGCGTCGAGTTCTTCGGTCGCACGACCAAAGATCGATGGGTCGCCACCCTTCAATCTCACCACTCGTTCGCCCCATAGCGCGGCCTCGACAAGAAGTGCATCGATAGCGCGCTGGTCCTTCGAATGGCGGCCCGATCGTTTGCCCACCGATACCATGCGAACGTGAGCCGGCACGAGATCGAGCACTCCCTTGCCGACCAGCGCGTCGTAGAAGATTACGCTTGCCTCACGGATCAGGCGCTCCGCCTTGCGGGTCAGCAGGTCGGGATCTCCAGGACCTGCGCCGACCAGCCAGACCATCCCCGGTTCGACCCGGCTCATTGGGCAGCCTCCTCATGTTTGAACCTTGTAGTCTCAATCAGGCGCGCGATCATGGGTCGGCACGAGCCGCAATTGGTCCCTGCCCTCGTGCAACGCCCTATCGCAGCGAGGTCTTCCGCTCCGTCGTCGATTGCTCGCACGATATCGAGTTCGCCCACCGCGTGGCAGACGCAGACAGTCGCGCCGCGATCAGGCAGTGGGGTCGATGGGCGCGCGGCCAGCCATTCTGTAACCGAGGCAGACCCGCTGCCGAGCTGGTCCGCGATCCAGTCTCGCGGTGGCAGCACACCATTACGGGTAAGGAACAACACCGCTTCGAGCGCCCGGTCCACCGAGCTGACCGCAACGCGCAGCATGCCGCTGCGCAGATCGGCAACCTCGCTGCGCTCGCCAGCAGGCAGAAGGCGGTCAATATCAATTGCGCCCATCCCGGCCAGTTCGGTGATCCAGCCATGTTCCACCCTGCTCAGGGTCCAATAGGCCACATCGGGTCGAACCGAGGAGCGGCTTGCCAGGAAGGCGCGCCAGTCGGGCGTAAAGGGTTCGATCCGTGCTGCGGTGTTCTTGAACCCGGGCTGGCCAGAATGCGGGTCGACCGCAGGCTGCGCGAGGCGCCCAGTGCGTCCTCCGGCGCTCAGTACATCGGTCCAGTGCATCGGGACGAAGATTTCTCCGGGCCGCACAGTTTCGCATACGTCGACGCGATAGATGCTCTCGCCAAAGGGGGTGATGACCCGCGCCAATCCCTTGTCAATTAGTGCGGCGCCCTCGGCGAGATCGGCATGTACCTCGACCCTTGGCTCGCGGCGATGGATCGACAGCTTGGGGCTCAAGCCCGTGCGCGTCATCGTATGCCATTGATCGCGGTAGCGGCCGGTATTCAGCCGCAGGGGAAAGTCTCCCTGCTCGCTTGGCGGCTGTGGCACAACAACCCGGACGAGGCGCGCTTTGCCGCTTTCGGTCGGGAAACGGTCAGCGCAGGGGTGCCGCCCGCCCCACTGGAATGGCTTCATCGTATCGTACTCGGCGTCGCTGCATCCGGCCCAGTCGGTCAGGTCCAGCAGCTTCCCGTGGGCCGTCGCCAGCGCGCACATCGCAGCAAACTCGCGGAAGATCGCAGCGGGACCCGAATAGGCGAACGGCTCGCCAAACCCCGCGCGCTGGGCGACGTCGCAGATGATCCGCCAGTCGGCCCGGGCTTCGCCTGGAGCAGGGAACAGCGCGCGCTGGCGGCTGATCCGGCGTTCGGAATTCGTGACCGTGCCGTCTTTTTCGCCCCACCCCAGTGCAGGCAGGCGAATGTGGGCGAAGCGGCCGGTGTCCGTATCCTCGATGATCTCGGAAACAACGACAGTCGGGCAGCGCGCCAGCGCATCGCGAACGAAACCGGCATCGGGCATGGAAACCGCAGGGTTTGTACCCATGACCCACAGGAACTTGATCCGCCCATCGTGGACGGCCCGGAAGAGATCCACGGCCTTCAGGCCCGGCTCGGAACAAAGCCGACCCGTCCTCCAGAACGCGGCGATATCGGCGCGCTCCCCTTCCGAGAAGCCGAGGTGAACCGCCAGCATGCTGGATAGGCCGCCGACTTCGCGTCCGCCCATGGCATTGGGCTGGCCGGTAATCGAAAAGGGTCCCGTCCCCGGCCGATTGATGCGCCCGGTGGCGAGGTGAAAGTTAGTGATGGCATTGCCCTTGTCGGTGCCGCCGACCGACTGGTTTGCACCCTGGCTGAAGAGGGTCACCATGCGCGGGCTATTGGCAGCCAGTTCGACAAACCGGGCAAAGACGTCGGAAGGTACGCCAGGATCGCATTCGAGACTGTCCCAAAATCCTTCCGGGATAGAGCAGCGCTCAGCCAAAAAATCCTGATCGATCAGCCCACGCTCGAACATTCCTCCCAGCAACGCATTGAACAACGCGACGTCACCGTCGGGCGGAACTGCGATGTGCAAATCGGCGCGCTCGGCGGTTTCCATGCCGTCCGAGCCGGTCAGGCGTAGAAAGCGTCCGATGCCATGGTTGCCGCTCAGGACCAGGTGGTTGCCGTTGTCGATGACGCGGTCGAGTTGGCGGTCGTGGAACGAGCGGCAGCGCCCGCCGGCGTGACCCGCCGCTTCGTAAAGCGTGACCTGGGCGCCAGCCTCGGCGAGGCGCACCGCCGCCGCCAATCCGGC
>NZ_JAYPTL010000021.1:25301-52010 GCF_038133525.1 Erythrobacter sp.
GTCGGGTCCCATGTTGCTCGCGGGCCCGTTCGATCCTTTGCCAGATCACCGGGTGGCACCAGGCGGTGTTCGAGCCGACCAGCACGATCAGGTCCGCGCAGTCTAGGTCGTCGTAACTGCAGGGGACGACATCCTCGCCAAAGGTGCGCTGATGCGCGGCCACTGCGCTGGCCATGCACAGACGCGAATTGGTGTCGATGTTGCCGGTGCCGATGAAGCCCTTCGCAAGCTTGTTGGCGACGTAGTAATCCTCGGTCAGCAACTGTCCCGAGACATAGAGTGCCACGCTGTCCGGCCCGTAGGTTTCGATGCAGTCGCGCATGCGGCCCGCGACTTCGTCCAGCGCGCGATCCCAGGCGACCTGTTCCTCGCCGATCATCGGGTACAGCAGGCGCCCTTCCAGCCCTACCGTTTCACCCAGATGAGTACCCTTGGAACACAGCGCGCCGCGATTGGCGGGATGATCGCTGTCACCAGCAATCGAGACCTGGCGATGTCCGACAACCTTGGCCGCAATGCCACAACCGACACCGCAATAGGCGCAGGTTGTAAGGATAGGGGCCATGTCCCTCAGGCGGCCTTCTGCCCGAGCACCGCATCGCGAAGCAGGTAGATTCGCCCGGCATCGAGCTTGACCGGGATGGTCGGCGTGCAGCCTTCGTCATCGCCCAGCGCCTGCCCGCTCTTGAGCGAGATGCGCCAATTGTGCAGCGGGCAGGATACGCTGTCGCCGTGCACGATGCCCTGGCTCAAGGGACCCTGCTTGTGCGGGCACTTGTTGACCAGCGCGTAGACCTCGCCCCGGAGCGTATGAAACACCGCAATTTCGTCGCCGCCCTGCACCGGCAGGGTGCGGGCGGTGCCAGGCTCGATCTGGGAAGCCGGGCCGATGTCGATCCACCTAGCATCCATCACGCGTTCTCCATCTTGAAGGGCCGGATTTCGCCGAGATGACTATGCAGTTCGCGATGAGCACCGTGGGCACGCCCTGCCCAGGGATCGACTTGCCAGTGTTTCTGCGAGAGCCGGAAGCGATCGGCGAGCGATGGAACCGTATCCGGATCGTCGAAAAGCTGCGCCTTGATCCACGCCAGCCCCTTGCGCTCCAGCCAGGGGGCTGTGCGTTCGAGGTAGTGCGCATCTTCGCGGTAGAGCTGGATGAAGGCGATGCAGGTCTCCATCGCCTGTTCTTCGGTTTCGACCTTGCACAAGAGGTCGGTGGCGCGGACCTTGATCCCGCCATTGCCTCCGATGTGCAGTTCGTAGCCGCTGTCGACGCAGACCACGCCGAAGTCCTTGATCGTCGCCTCGGCGCAATTGCGCGGGCATCCGCTGACCGCCATCTTGAACTTGTGCGGCATGTAGCTGCCCCAGGTAAGCTGCTCGAGCTTGACCCCCAGTCCGGTCGAATCCTGGGTTCCGAAACGGCACCATTCGCTGCCAACGCAGGTCTTCACCGTACGCAGCGCCTTGCCATAGGCATGCCCCGACACCATTCCGGCCGCGTTGAGATCGGCCCAGACGGCGGGCAGGTCTTCCTTCCTGATCCCGAAGATATCGAGCCGCTGGCCGCCGGTGACCTTGACCATCGGCGCATCGTATTTCTCGACCACGTCGGCGATCGCACGCAATTCGCGCGGATTGGTCAGGCCGCCCCACATGCGCGGAACTACCGAATAGGTCCCGTCCTTCTGGATATTCGCGTGGAGCCGCTCGTTGACGAAACGGCTCCGCTCGTCATCCTGGTACTCGGCAGGCCAGGCGCAAAGCAGGTAGTAGTTCAGGGCCGGGCGGCATGACGAACACCCGTCCGGCGTGGTCCAGTGCAGCTCCTGCATGACTTCCGGGATCGCCTTGAGGTCCTTCTCTAGGATCAGCCGGCGGACGTCGTCGTGGGTAAAGCTGGTGCACTTGCACACGGTCTTGGGCCCTGACTCGACTGCATCCTCGCCGAGCGCGAGCGTCAGCAGGCTCTCGACCAGGCCGGTGCAACTGCCGCAGCTCGCCGAGGCCTTGCAGGTGGAACGAACAGCGTCGAGGCTGTGCGCCCCGGCCGCGATACAGGCGACGACCTTGCCTTTGGATACGCCGTTGCAGCCGCAGATTTCTGCGTCGTCCGAAAGGGCGGCAACGGCGGCATTAGGGTCCGCGAGTGCGCCCCCCGCGGCAAAGGCCTGTCCGAAGATCAGGGCCTCGCGAATATCGGCGATATCCTCGCCCTTCTTCAGAAGGTCGAAGTACCAGCTGCCATCGCCGGTATCACCATAGAGTACAGCGCCGACGAGCCGGTTTTCGCGCACCACTACACGCTTGTAGATCCCGCGCGCGGCATCGCGCATCACGATGTCTTCGCAATCGTCACCGCCCGAGAAGTCGCCTGCCGAGAAGACGTCGATACCGCTGACCTTGAGCTTGGTCGAAGTGACCGAGCCTTCATATCCATTCGGCTGGTCGGTCAGCCCATCTGCCAGCGAACGGCACATCTCCCACAAGGGGGCGACGAGACCATAGCAGGCACCGCGATGCTCGACACATTCGCCCACCGCCAGGATCGCGGGATCGGACGTCACCATATGGTCGTCGACCACGATCCCGCGCCCGACTTCGAGCCCGGCGGCCCTCGCCAGTTGTGTATTGGGGCGGATGCCTACCGCCATCACGACGATTTCGGCCGGGATTTCGGTTCCGTCCTTCAGCCTGACCCCACCGACCTGGCCGTTCCTTTCGACAATTTCCGCGGTATCCGCGCCGGTCAGGATCGTCTGGCCGCGACGTTCGAGTTCGCTCTTGAGCAGCCAGCCAGCCGCTTCGTCGAGCTGGCGCTCCATCAGCGTGGGCATCAGGTGCAGGACGGTAACCCGCATCCCGCGCAGGCTCAGCCCGTGGGCCGCTTCCAGTCCCAGCAGGCCGCCGCCGATGACGACGGCATTACCGCCCTTTTCCGCTGCGGCGACCATATTGTCGACATCGTCGAGATCGCGGAAGGTTACCACGCCGGGCAGGTCCTTGCCGGGAACCGGAATGACGAAGGGATCGGACCCGGTCGCGATCAACAGCCTGTCGTAGTCCTCGACATGCCCCGAGTGCGTGACGAGACGGCGCGCCTCGCGCTCGATCTGGACCACCGGGTCCCCCGAGATGAGTGTGATTGCATTGTCTGCGTACCATTCGGCGGGATTGATCACGATCTCGTCGAAGCTCTTTTCGCCGGCGAGCACGGGCGACAGCATGATGCGATTGTAATTGACCCGGGGCTCGGCGCCGAAGATCGTGATATCGAAACGATCGGGATCGCGCTCGAGGATTTCCTCGACCGCCCGGCAGCCGGCCATGCCATTGCCGATGACCACCAGTCGTTCACGCGACCGCACGCCCGGTCCGGTGTCGACTTTGCCTTGCGCGTTCACACTCATTCCTCCAGCCCCTTTTCCGGGCCAAATGCGCACGCAAAAAAGCCGCCAAGTCGCGTTCCGGAAGGAACAGACCAGGCGGCGCCATTGCCACGCAATTTTCAACTGTGGGTCGGAACCCGCTGCCCGGTCCAGCGATGGATGGGCGATTCCGATTGCCCATTTTTACCCCAGGATTGCAGTAGCGACAAGCAAATATTGCACTGCAACATTGAGGGTGGTGAGAGGGCGGACGCACAAGCCCACCCTCTCGGGGACCGCCCGTCGCCACGGGCAACTCTTCGACCTAGTAGCTTATCTCCGCCTGCAGCCAGAACTTGTCGGTATCCACCTGGAACGACTTGGCGTTGTAGGTAGCATATTTGGCCAGCAGGCCGACCCTGCCCAGCTTGAAGCCGAGCGATGCATCGAATTCCTCGCCATAGTCCAATCCGCCGAGATCGCTTTCGAACTTGTGATAGGTTGCGGCGACCTTGAAGCCAGGCAAGGCCTTGACCTTGAAACCCTTGGATGCGGTCAAATAGTAGTCGCGCAAGCCGCCAACAGGCGTCGTCAGGAACAAATCCGCCCAACCATTGAAGGCATGGAGCGTCGCAAGCGGCGTCTGGAAGGCAGCAATTCCATCGTCGCTGCCCAGCTCCTCATAACCGGCCTTCAACGAAAATCCCGCCACTGCTCCGCCCAGTTCGAAGTTGAGATAATCCGCGTCGAAGGACACCGGGTTGCCCCGGTAATCCGACTGACGAGCATAGCTTGCCAATACATCTATCTTCACCTTGCCGACCGCAAGTCCGCCGGTCGCGAGCACACCATAGGTCTGGCTCGAGAACGCCAGGCGGGCGTCATAGTCGATGAGGTAAGCGAAGGCCTTCACGTTGACCGGCCCGGTCTTCACGCCCGCGTTGAGCAGGACGATATCGCCGTCAAACTTGTTGTTCGGGCTTTCGTGGCCGAAGATCGTGCGCTGGCTGTTCGAATAGATCGCATCGAGAGAAACCGGACCGATAGTCGCCTGCCCCCTAATCGCGTCGAAGGTCTGCTCGTTCTGCCGCCAACCGACCGCGCCGACGAAGCGCTGGTTGTCGATATTGATGCGCTGGCGACCGACGGTCAGCCCGAAGCCCTTGCCCTTGTAGGCGACCTGAAGGCGGTTGAGTTCGACATTGTCGGGGTCGGCCACGACCGGAAAGGGCTCCGGCCCATTGCCCGGGATGGTGTCGTTGTAGTCGTCGACGATGGCCAGCGTGCCCTCCCCTTCGACGAGCAGCGAGAAGCCGCTCTTGGCCACCTCGAAGCCCGCGCGGCCGCGCAAGGTCACCGCGGTGGCGTCGTCGGCGAAGGTCGGCTGGTCGACGGTCTCAACGCGCAAGCGCAGGTCGATGATCGGATCGAAGGTCGCCCCATCGGCAAACTCGATAGGATCACCTTCGGCCGCCGTTGCGGGAGCCGCGACGGCAAGAGCGGGAAGGACGGCACAACAGAGCAGACAATAACGCATAACACCCCCCATTCGGCCCGCAGTGGGCCGGGCACGGAAGGCGAGCGTCGTTGCCCGCCGATCGGATTGCCGGAGAGACCCGGCGTTGAACTGGCATCGGCGCGCGGCCGCTTTGCCGCGCGCCGCTCTCCCCTGACTCAGGCCGCCTTCGCGTGCGGTCCGTGATCGTATTCGGCCAGGAAATGCAGCACCTCCTGCCGGTATTGATAGAACTTCGGGTGGTCGAGCAGCGCCTTGCGGTCTCGCGGGCGCGGCAGGCCCACCTCGAGAATCTTGCCGATCGTGGCCTTGGGTCCGTTGGTCATCATCACCACCCGATCGGCGAGCAGGATCGCTTCATCGACATCGTGCGTGACCATGATCGCAGTAACCTTGGTGCGGTTCCACACCTCCACCAGCACGTCCTGCAAATCCCAGCGGGTAAGGCTGTCGAGCATCCCGAAAGGCTCGTCGAGCAGGAGCAGGCGCGGGCTCAGCGCGAAGGCGCGCGCAATGCCGACGCGCTGGCGCATCCCGTTGGACATTTCGGCAGCCATCTTTTCCATCGCATCGGCAAGTCCGACACGCTCGAGATAGTAGTCGACGATGTCGCGCCGCTCGGCACGGCCGATGTGGGGATAGACTCGCTCGACCCCCAGAGCGACGTTCTGCCGCGCGGTCAGCCAGGGCATGAGGCTCGGCGCCTGGAACACCACCGCCTTGTCCGGCCCGGCAAGGTCGATTTCGCGGTTGTCGAGCACGATGCCCCCGCCGCTGATGGCGTTGAGGCCTGCCGCCATGGTCAGGACGGTCGACTTGCCGCAGCCCGAATGGCCGATCAGCGAAACGAACTCGCCGCGATCCATCAACAGGCTGAAATCCTCGACCACCTTGAGTGGCCCCTTCGGCGTCGGGTAAACCTTGTCGAGCTTGAAGAATTCGAGATAACGCTTCGACACGGCGGACTGCGCAGCCTCGCGATATGCCTGGGGCGGCGGGGCAAGGTCGAGCGGGGTGACCTTGGGCAGGTCGACCGAACTCTCGCCGATCGATCCCGCAGCTTCATTCAGCGAGCCGAGATAGGATACGATCCGCTTGCGCAGCGCCTGAAAATGCGGGTCGTCGTTGACGGTCTCGCGATCGCGGGGGCGCGCGACGTCGACATCGTAGATCTGGCCGATGGTAGCAGCGGGCGCGGGCGTCAGCACTGCGACCCGGTCTGCTAAAAGCAGGGCCTCGTCGACGTCGTTGGTCACCAGGATGATCGTGCGCTTCTCTTCCTTGCGGATACGCTCGATCTCATCCTGCAATTTGGCGCGCGTCAGCGCATCGAGTGCCGAGAGCGGCTCGTCGAGGAGAAGGATCTCGGGCTCCATCGCCAATGCGCGGGCCACCGCGACACGCTGGCGCATCCCGCCGGACAGTTGGGCCGGCTTGCGATCCATCGCATGGCCGAGGCCAACCAGTTCGACCTTTTGCTGCACCAGCGCGAGACGCTCAGCCCTGCTACGGTCCTTGTGCACTGCGTCGACCGCCAAGGCGACATTCTGCTGGACCGTCAGCCAGGGGAACAGCGAATAGGACTGGAATACCAGCCCGCGCTCCTTGTCGGGCCCGTCGATCGGCTTGCCGCGCAGCAGGATCTCGCCCTCGTCTGGTTCGACCAGGCCGGCGATGGCCGAGATCAGCGTGGTCTTGCCCGCACCCGAAAAGCCGAGGATCGCGATGAACTCGCCTTCGCGGACATCGAGATCGATCCGATCGAGCACATGGGTCGTGCCGCCGGCCTTGCCGGTATAGGACTTGCTGACACCGCGAAGCGAGAGGACGGGAAGTTCGCTCATGGCCTTCTCCATCAAACGGTGTGGTTCTTGGAAGCGAGCGACTGGAGGGCCATCATCAACCGGTCGAGCAGGAAGCCGATCAGGCCGATCACGATCACCGCGAACATGATCCGCGCGAGCGACTGGCTCGAACCGTTCTGGAATTCGTCCCACACGAACTTGCCGAGCCCCGGGTTCTGCGCGAGCATCTCGGCGGCGATCAGCACCATCCAGCCAACGCCCAGCGACAGGCGCATGCCGGTGAAGATGTATGGAAGGCTGGCCGGCAGGACGAGCTTGGTCAGCTTGGCGAAGAAACCCAGCTTGAGCACGCGACCGACATTGAGCAGGTCCTTGTCGATACTGCTGGTCCCGACTGCCGTATTGATCAGCGTCGGCCACAGCGAGCACAGCATGACCACCAGGGCGGAGATCACGAATGCCTTGGGCAAGAGCGGATCGGCGCTGGTGATCAGAGCAGAGATCACCATGGTCACGATCGGCAGCCAGGCCAGCGGGCTAACCGGCTTCATGATCTGGACCAGGGGATTGATGGCAGCGTTGAATACGGGCGACAGGCCCGCCAGCAAGCCGATCGGAACTGCTGCGATTGTTGCAAGGAAGAAGCCGAGCGCGACGGTCTGCAACGAAGTCACGATCTGGTCGAGGAAGGTCGGCGGGCCGGCATATTCGAAGTCCTGCACCGCACCCGGGTTGCCCGCGGCAATCGCCGCCTCATTGCGCGCATCCTGGTCGGCATAGAACTGCGCTTCGAGGTCCTTCGCCGCGCTCCACTCCTCATACAGGGCCACGCCCTGCTCGCCGACTGCTGCCGGCCCCGGCAATGCGCCGAGCGAAGTATCGACCTGCGGAGCCAGCGCGGCCCAAAGCGCCAGGAAGCCAAGGATACCGAGAACGGGGGCAATCAGCGACCCAAGCAGCGTGGGCAGCTTCGCGACAATGGCGGAGGCTATCGTCCCAGCCTCCTTCGTTTGTCCCATTTCTGCACTCGCGGCTTCCTCAAATCCTGGCGTCTCTTCAATGGCCAGTGTGGCCGTCGGCGTCTGTTCGAAGGGCTCCGAATTGGCGAAAGCAGTTGCCATGGCTGTGCTATCCTTGTTCATCATTGCTGCGGTCGATGGGGCGCGCATCAGCTGCCGCTGACCCCTGCCGCGCTGACCTTCTGGCCCTTCTTCAGGCCGTTCTTGAACTTTGCGAGATAGGCGTTGGGCTGGTGGCCATCGTAGGTGATGCCATCGATGAAGCCGCCCTGCTCACCGCGATAGCCGTCGGTCTCGGGAACGCTGGCCGCAGGGATAACCCCATCCTTCACCAGCTTGCCCGCTGCCGCGAGATAGAGGTCGGGTCGATAGACGGCCTTGGCGGTCTCGAAATACCAGCTGTCCGGCTTGTCTTCGGCGATCTGGCCCCACCGGCGCATCTGCGTGAGGTACCAGATCGCATCCGAATAATAGGGGTAGCCGGCAAACTTATCGAAGAAGATGTTGAAACCCTGGGCATCGCGAGTGTCACCCTTTTCGAAGGTGAATTTGCCGGTCATGCTGGCGGCGATCACGGCCTCGTCGGCGCCGACATAGTTTGGCTGCGAGAGGATCTTCACCGCCTCGGCGCGGTTCGCACCATTGTCGGCGTCGAGCCATTGCTGGGCCTTGATGATCGCCCGCAGCAGCGCGGCAGTCGTGGCCGGGTACTTCGCCGCGAAATCCTCGCGCAGGCCGAGGACCTTCTCCGGGTTGTCGTGCCAGATCTGATCGTCGGTGATGACCGGGACGCCGATGCCCTTCTGGACCGCGGCCTGGTTCCATGGCTCGCCGACGCAATAGCCCTCGATCGTGCCGGCCTCGAGCGTGGCGGGCATTTGCGGCGGCGGTGTAACCGAAAGCTTCACGTCGGCCGAGACCGTCCCGCCAACGTCGCCGGGGGTGTAATAACCGGGGTTGAGGCCGCCTGCGGCAAGCCAGTAGCGCAGCTCGTAATTATGCGTGCTGACCGGGAAGACCATGCCCATGTTGAAGGGCTTGCCCTGTTGTTCGAACTTCGCGACCACCGGCTTCAAGGCGCTGGCCGAGATCGGGTGCCGGACCTTTCCGCCCTCGGTCGGGAGCGATGGCTTGATCTCCTGCCAGACGCGGTTCGACAGGGTGATCGCATTGCCGTTGAGGTCGAGGCTGAGCGGCGCAATGAGATTGGCCTTCGTGCCATAGCCGATGGTCGCGGCGATGGGCTGCCCGGCAAGCATGTGCGCGCCGTCGAGCTGGCCTCCGATCACACCGTCGAGCAGGACCTTCCAGTTGGCCTGCGGCTCGAGCGTGACATTGAGTCCTTCGTCGGCAAAGAACCCCTTCTCCCTGGCGATCGCCAGCGGAGCCATATCGGTGAGCTTGATGAAGCCGAGCTTGAGGTTGGGCTTTTCGACCTGTCCATCGACTGCGGCGGCCACAACCTTGTCACCACTCTCGCCGGGGCTGCTACCGCAGCCGGCGAGGACCAGGCTCGCGACAACGACAGCCATCACTCCGCGCCGGTCGAGACGGAAACCCCCAAGCTTGTTCATCGCGTCTGTCCTTCATCTGGCGCACAACGCAAAAAAGCCGCCTCGACATGATCCCTTGAGGACCAGATCGGGCGGCGACGTTGCCACGCAATTTCGAATTTCGAAGCGGAGCATCGCGACTGCCCAACCCTGGGCGGCCTCTCCGTTCGCTCATGCAATAAGCGATTCGCCTACCATCGCGCAAGGGCAATTTTCGCGCTGCAGCATTATCGCTGCATTGCAATATATTGCTCGAGGTGATCGGGATCGAAGGGAACGCCATCGAAGAAACTGTTTTCGGTCAAGGTCATGGTCCCTTGCTGGGCGGTGACCGAAGTCGGTCCGAGCAAGCTCCCTTCGACCTTGGAACTCGCCCCCGGCAGCACGTCGTCCGTGCCCTTCAGAGCACTGCGGTAGACATCGGGACGAAAGACCTGTGCAGCCTTCGCGGCATCCCGGGTATCGTATGCCAGTCTGTCCCAGCGCACGAGCTGGGTATAGAGCCACTGCGCCTGGCTAACCCAGGGAAAATTGGCGGCCTCACGGTACTGAAACATGAAATCGGGATAGGCGATGGGAGACCCGCCCGTCCGAAGCACCAGCCGATCGGAAATGGCGCGCAGGATTACGTCGGGCGATGCATTGCAGTATTCGGGACGCGCAAGCACCGCCGCATTGGTCTCCCAATTGGCTGGATCGACGAAATGCCTTGCAGCCTGTCGCATGGCGCGGATCAGTGCCTCGACGGCGGGGCGCCTCTGCTCGAGCCGATCGGCGCGCATCGCAAGGACCTTTTCGACCCCGCGACGCCAGACTTGCGCAGTGGCAAGCACGATCCGCCCCGCGCCGCGATCGACTGCGACGCTGTTCCACGGCTCGCCGACACATAGGCCGTCGATTTCTCCCGCCTCCAGCGCGTCGCCGCAGAACGGCGGCGCGACAGTGACGATTTCCAAATCTTCATCGGGCCGGATTCCGCAAGATGCGAGCCAGTAGCGTAGCATGTAGTTGTGGCTGGAATAGCGATGGACCACCCCGAACCGCAGCTTGCGTCCATTGGCGACCGCGCGGGCAACTTCCACACGCAGGGCCGCGCCGACCGCCTTGGGATCGCCTAGCCCATCGCCCGGGCTAACGCTTTGCGCCAGCGCCTGCGACAGGGTGATCGCATTGCCGTTGAGCCCGAGAACGAAAGGGGCGGCAAGCTGCTGGGCCGGGCGTCCACGCCCGAGAGTCGTGGCAATGGCCAGCGGCGCGACGAGATGCGCGGCATCGCTGTGACCGTAGAGCAGCCGGTCGAGCACTGTTGCCCAGCTTACATCGCGGACGAAATCCAGCTCGACCCCTTCCGCTGCTGCGAAACCATGTTCTGCAGCGAGGATCGGGAGGCAGGCATCGACCAGCGGCAGGAACCCGATTGTGAGCTTTTCGGCCATCACTCCCCCATCAACTCGTGCGCCGTGACAACGGCTTCGGCGATATCGACGATGCGCTTGCTCGAAGACATCGCCTTGCGCCGGAGCTCGCCATATGCCTCCGGCTCAGTCACGCCTTTGCTGTCCATCAAGATGCGCTTGGCCCGGTCGATTGTTTCACGCTCAGCAAGTTTTCCCTGCGCCTCGGCCAGGTCAGACTGGAGCCGCGAAAAGGCATTGAAGCGCCGCACTGCAAGATCAAGCAAGGGCTTAATACGATTGGCAGAAAGGCCATCGACGACATAGGCCGAGACGCCTGCGTCGATCGAGGCGGCGATAGATTCATCGTCGGACTCGTCGACGAACATCGCAATCGGCCTGGCAAGTGCCCGACTTACCGTAAAATACTCTTCGAGCTCGTCGCGGGACGGGTTGCCGAGGTTCATCAAGACAATATCCGGACTGATCTCCGCAATCCGCGAGAGTAGTCTGTCGCGCCCGCTGATCACCGAAATCTCGCAACCGGCGACAGCGGCGAGCCCTTCCTCGATAATTGAGGCGCGCGCCATACTGTCATCGATTATCGCGATACGCATCATGCCATTGTGCGCTGCAAAATCCTAGCGCGGCAAGCGCAAAACGCTTTCCTGCCGCAAGGTTCGCTATTGTCGCAGTCGCGCTTCCGCCCTCGCAAACGCATCAGCATCGTTAATGTCGACGAACAAGCCATTATCCTGAGCGAGTTCGTCCCAGTATATGTCGCTGCGTCCCACCGCGTCGGCAAATCTCCACAATGATCGGCCGCCTCCCGCAACGTAACGCTCGGCTGCATCGAGATCGGCCCGCCAAAGCGCCGCAGTGTATTGGCCGAAATCGCTGACAACAGGAACCGCAACACCGCTAGTTCCGATTCCGTTCAAAAGCCTTTCAGCGAGGTCAGGTGGCAGGAACGGCTGGTCGCAGCCCATCATCAATACGAACGCGAAGTCCTGCGATGCGGCGAATTCGAAACCGCTTACGAGTGCGGAAATTGGCCCGATGCCCGCGTGTCCGTCACGGAGCTTGGGAATATCATGCTCCTCGAATTCGTCTACCTCACCGATTGCAAGTGCCATCGGCGCGCCAAAGCCTTCCGCAATACCGATTGCACGATCGATCAACGACCGGCCAGCAAGTACCCTCCTTGCCTTTGTGCCGTCAAAGCGTTCGGCCCCGCCGCCGCAAGCAATGATTGTGACGAAGCTCGATGACATGTGATGAGGCTATAGCCATAACCCTCTAGCCTCAAGGCGAAGTCTCCTGATTCTTCCGCAATCATGCCTTCGGCACTGTCAAAAGGATGGCGGGTCAGTGACCGGATTGCTTGCCCGAGCGGATGAGTAAGCCCAAAGATCCGTTCTGCTATTTCCACTCTTCACCTGCAGTCATCCGCATGGTCGTGATGTTTTCTGCACGATATCCACTGAGCCTTCGAAATGTCGAGGACCTGCTTTTCGGGCGCGCTTACGATCTGTGTCGCGAAACCGTCCGGCTGTGGTGGAATTGGTTTGGCCCGATGTTTGCCTGCCCCCAGGTTCAAGTCATTGCCTGGTGCTTGTCGCGCGTTCCCGCCGAAAAACCGCAAAGGCCTCCTCGATCATGGATTAAACTCCACTTGCCCATCGTTTCCATTACGGACGGGCCGCCAGCTGCGGCTCGCGAACCAAAGGAGTGTGACATGAAGACGCTTTCGCTTGTTTCGCTGGTGACGCTTGGCCTTGCCACCACTGCAACCGCCGCACCGATGCTCTATGAAGAGCAGGTCGCGCGCGCCGAAGAGGCACTGATTCTGATCAACCCGATCGCGGGAATCGAGAACAGTCGCTGGTTCGACTATCGTAGCGATGTCGGCGAAGCGCAGAAGGAGCTGGTCAGCGACCTGCGTCGCGCGAGCGACCTCGAAGACACTCGTGATGCGTGGGAAGAGTATGCCCACGAACTCAAGCATGAGCGGATCGATTATATCGAGGACATGGCCGAGAAGGGCTACCGCCAGGGTACCGTGACGATCGTCAACTGACAGTCCCGTTCCCGCCGCGCCGTCGCCCGTCCCTACTCAAGCAAGGCGGCGGCGCAATTGGAGGAAGGACCGGTCCCATCCCGCCGGTCCTTCCTTTCTTGTTGTCTTTAAGCATGAGAAATCAGCGCCAGCCGCTGGCCTTGGCACTAGCTTCGGCCTGTGCATCGAGCGCTGGGCCCTTGGCCATTTCCTGTGCCCTGGCGAGCAGCTCGGCCTCGCTGGCGCCGGCCATCCGGTAGTCCGTCGATGCGGTGGTTGAGCCCTTGCCGAGTGCTTCCAATTTCCAGCCCTCGTCGTCACGGCAGGCAATCCCGCCGCCTTCCTTGCCACTAAAGGCACGGCAATATCTGCCTGCGTCGTTGCGGAAGCTCAGCAGGATGCGGGTCTCCGCAGACACCGGTTGGTCGGCGACCAGTTGACTGTCGAGAGTCCTGGCTAGCTGCGCGTCGGCATAGCCTTCCTGCACCTCACCTCCGCGCGGCAGGAACAGCGCCAGTGCCAGCGAAGCGGCGAGGGCGGGGCCAACGACCCAGCCCCAACGCGGAAGGGTGCGCCGTGCCTCGATCCGCTCGCGCGCGGCGGCTAGGTCGACGACCTCCGTCGGCTTCGGTTGAAGCATGGCGGCCAGGGCTTCGGGTACCGGCTGCTCCACAATCGGGTCGAAATGTCCTGCCAGGCGAGCCTTGAGAGCGCGATGCGCCGCGACTTTGCGTGCCAGCTCGGGATCGGCCTCAATCGCCGCGGCGATCTGCGCTTCGCGCTCGCCCGACAATTCGCCGTCGGCAAAAGCAGCCAGCTCTTCGGGGGTGATCGTCACGACGCTTCTCCCAAGAGCTCAAGCAGCGCATCGCGCCCGCGCACCAGGCGCGAATTGAGCGTACCGACCGGGCAACCGACAATTTCGGCGGCCTCTTTGTAGGCATAGCCCTCGACCATCACCAGCAGCACCGCCTCGCGCTGCTCTTGCGGCAATTGTTGCATTGCGCGGTCGACCATGGAGAGCTCGACGGCGTGCTCCTGCGCACCATCGCCGCCGACTGACAGGCCAGCGTCGGGGTCCACGAAGGTCTCACGGCGCCGCGCGGTCGCGCGGCCCTCGTCGATCCAGATATTGCGCATCACGCGATACATCCAGCTGTCGAGCCGCGTGCCTTCCTGCCACTTGGTGCGATTGGCGAGCGCGCGCTCGAGGGTCATTTGGCACAGATCGTCACCGTCGGCAGGATTGCCGCACAGCCCGACCGCGAATCTTCGCAGCCGGGGCAAGAGTGCCAGCAGGTCCTGCTCGAACGACGTGCCCAGTGTCTGTGCCTTCCACGGATTAAACGAACCGCCCGGTGCGTTTCATCCATGCTTAATCGCGTTTAGGAGAAAGAGCACACCAATGCGCCGCATTTTCCTCATCCCGGCCCTCGTGGCCATGCTGGCTGCGCCGCTCGCTGCCCAGGTGACACTGCCCGGCGCGTCGCTCCCCCGCGTGGGGGAGGTTCTGGACACGATGACGGACACGCTGGACGAAGCGCTGGAGACAACCAGCCAGACCGCAGGAAACCTTGCGCGCGAGCGCCTGCGTGCGATCGATCGGCTGGTGCGTCGGAACCGCGATACGATTGCGCTTGATATGCGCGGCGAACCCGCCCGACGCGGGGAGCTGCTGGCGATGGAAGTCGATACGGCGTCGCTCAAGCGAGCAACGGCCGCCGGATTCACGGTGCTCGAAGTCAAATTGGTAGAGGGCCTCGACTTCATTGTAACGCGCCTAGGCGTTCCCGAGGGAATGAGTCTGGCCGAGGCCGAGCGCGAATTGACGCGCTTGATGCCCGAGGCGTTGGTCGCCGCCGACAACCTGCATTTCCAGTCGGGCGCAACGCGCAGTACAGTGCTTCCGGTCGCCAGTGCCGCAACAGGTGGATTTGGACCAAGCGTTCCGGTCGGCATGATCGACGGTGCCCCCGGCAGGGCGGTCCCCGTCGTTGCGAGCAAGGGATTCGCGCGCGGCGCGCCCTATCCCAGCAATCACGGCAGCGCTGTCGCCAGCCTGCTGGCGTCGGCCGGGGCAACTGCGATACGCGTCGCCGACGTATACGGAACCGACAAGGCAGGCGGAAATGCACTCGCCATCGCCAAGGGTCTCGGGTGGCTTGTGACCGAAGGCAGCCGCGTAGTGACAATCAGCCTGGTTGGACCGCAGAACCCGGTGCTCGCACGCGCCATCGAGGCCGCCCAGCGCAAAGGCGTGGTAGTTGTGGCGGCCGTGGGGAATGCCGGTCCTGCCGCGCCACCAGCCTATCCCGCGAGCTACCAAGGAGTAGTTGCGGTAACCGCCGTTGACGGCAGGCGCCGCGCGCTGCTCGAAGCTGGCCGTGCGCTGCATCTCGATTACGCCGCGCCCGGGGCGAACATTCGAGCTCTCGACGCCAAGGGAAAGCGTCAAAGACTGCGCGGCACCTCGTTTGCCGCCCCGCTGGTTGCCGCCCGCGTCGCCCTGGCCCTGGGCGATAATCGCAACTGGCGCGCGGCGCTTGACGGTGAGGCACTCGATCTAGGCAGGAAGGGGACCGATCCGGTCTATGGGCGCGGGCTCGTCTGTGCATCGTGCAAGGGCCTTTGAGAAATATTCGCGAGTGATGGATTAAACACCGCACGGCATCCGTTTTCCCTTCGTAGCAGGCGCACAATCCTCCTCGCGCGCCTGCCGAGACGAAAGGAAAGATCGATGAAAAAGCTTCTCCTTGCCGCTTCGGCACTCACTCTTTTTGCTGCTCCGCAGGCCCACGCCCAACTGCTGTCGGGCAGCGGCCTGGGCCAGGTCACCGGCGGCGTAACGGGCAGGGTCACCGGGGTTGCCGGGCCCATGCTCGATCGCACGACCACCACGGTACGTTCCGCAACGCGTGGGTCGGCACGCGCCGATGCCCGCACCCGTGGTAGCCAGAACGTCGATCGCAATTCCGGCACGGTAGCGGTCGATCGCTCGGTCGATACCGGGATCGAGGCGACGACCAGCCAACTGCTCGCTACCCCCGTGGGGTCCGCAGACGGATCAGCCTCGGGCAGCGGCAGTGCATCGGGTTCGGGTAGTGCCAACGCACAACTTCTCGGTACCGACGCCGCGAGCGATATCGTAGGCGAGACTGCGGGCCGCGTCCGCGCAACCGCCGGGACCGTGCGCAATGTCGCCACACCCGCCGTCGGCGATGCACGCAACCGGGCGACCGGCCTTGCGCGGCAGGCTGGCACTCTCGCTGGTTCGGCGAGCGCTGTCGGATCAGCCGCCGGCAGCGGCGCAGGAATGATCGGGGGCAATATGCTTGCGGTTGCCGGAAGTGGTGCCGCAGCGGGTGACGGGGCTTTCGCCGTTGCTCCCGGCATGCCGGTGGTCGCGCCCAATGGCGGCGAGATTGGCGAGATCCGCCAGGTTGTCGGCGATGCACGGGGACGCGTCCAGCAGGTCATCGTCGATGCCCGGGGCCAGGAGCTGGCGATTCCGGCGGGTAGTCTCGCAGCGAATGGCGATGCGCTGGTGATGGGCAGCGGAACGGCTTCGGGCTCGACCTCGCCGCCTCCGGCTGAGGAAGCTGCCGAAGAGCCGGCTCAGTAATCCGTCGCGTGACGATTGAGCTGCGTCACGATCAAGTCAGTAGAGCGGCCATACAGCAGTGCTGTATGGCCGCTCTTGGGCCGCTTGCCGACAGTCTGTTGTTGGCACCCGCAGCCCGGAAAGCCGCCATTCGGCTAACGACTGTCGATCGAAGGATTGCCGCCAGATCAGGCCGCGGAGTCTCGACGTCGTTCGCTGGCGGGCCGACGACATCGAACTGCCCTGGCCCGACGAACGAGTGTGGAAGCGCGCTATGGCGCGAGTACGATAGCGTGAAGCCGTCCTTGTGCGCCCGCGACTGCGCAGGACCATGGGCGTTCCAGATCGCCAGGGAGGCGAGTCGCTCCTGTCACGACCGCGGGCACGGCCCAGAAAGACGCAGAAAAGGCCCGATAGCCGCTTCCCCGGACAGGGAACGTCAGCTAGAAGCGGTTTGGACGAACCAGCGAGCGTAGTTTACACTCTTGCGTTCGCAGTTGACACATGACCCAATGTAGGGTTACATATGTCACATGAACGTTGACGCAGCCACCCTCTTCAAGCTCTTCGAAGCCGCGATTTCTGCGGACTACACGACGGTGCGCCGAATCGGCGGACAGGTCGCGCGCAAGCTGGCCGAAGAGAAGGATCCGGAGACCGCCAAGGCGCTCCAGGCCCTGCTGCGCAAGCGTGGCGTTCCGCTCCAGGCGTCGGGCTATGTTGAGGCCCTTCCGCGTGACGCAGGGTCGCGCCTCCCGCTCGTCGAAGAAGAGCAATGGCCGACCACTCCGTTGTTTCTCAACGCCGAGGCCAGCCACACAATCGAGCAATTTCTGGAAGATGCGGCCAACATCTCCATGCTGTCTGACGAAGGCGTTTCCTCGCGTCTGGGCGTGCTACTCTACGGCGCGCCCGGTACCGGCAAATCGCTGCTGGCCGGCCACATCGCGGCGAAGCTTGCGCGCCCGTTCTACGTCGCGCGCCTCGATTCCGTCATCTCATCGCGGCTCGGCGAGACCTCGAAGAACATCCGCTCGATGTTCGATTTCATCCCGACCAAGGAAGCCGTGCTGTTCCTCGACGAGATGGACGCCATCGCCAAGCTACGCGACGACCGCCACGAACTCGGCGAGCTCAAGCGTGTCGTCAATACCGTCCTGCAAGGCCTTGATTCACTGACCGACGATGTAATCGTTATCGGCGCGACCAATCATCCTCACCTGCTCGATCCCGCGATCTGGCGTCGCTTTCCCTATAAGGTCGAATTGCGCGCACCCGATGAGGACGTTCGGGCCGCGATGTGGCTCCATTTCCTCTACCAGGATCGCCAAAACGAAGCCCCTCATGCACGCCTGCTAGCGCGCATCTCCGAGTCCATGAGCGGCGCTGAAATCGAAGATCTCTCCCTCGCCGCCCGTCGCCGCGCGATCATCAACAAGCGCCCCCCTAACCTTCCCCATATTCTGCTTGCGATCGGCGCGGCATCGGACGGCGTGCCGCGCCTTCCGACGGGGCTCGAGCTCTCAGCCGAAGAGCGAAAGCGCCTCGCGCGCCTGCTCGTCGATAAGGGCGAAATGCCCCAGACCGAGATCGCGCAGTTGCTCGGCGTGAGCCGGCAAATGGTCCATCGCTATCTGCGGGAGGAGAAAGATGGCGAGTGATCCACGGCGACCGCTGCTCAACCCGGTCCTTCGCTTCACCAAGGACCCGCGACCCGAATCCATTACCGGTCGCGGCAAATCGGTAGACAATATTAAGACCGAGCGGCTTGAGATCCAGCGCGTTCGGCTTTCCGAAGCGATCGCCGGGATGGCCGAGGAAGCCACCCAGCACCCCCACTTCGGTGGCCGTGCAGTCGCCTACGCCGCGATGTTCGAGGACTCGCTGGCACCGACCTACACTCCTTCGGACCTGTTCCAATCCTCGCACGGCGCACGGCTGATCGCGCCGCATGCGCAGGGCTATCTCGTCGAACTCGAACTGGCCGCCCTGCCCCGCTTCTCCGCCTTCATTCGCAATTTCGGCACGGTGCGCGACGAGGTCGACATCTCGCGCGTGGAGATGGTGCGCTTCTACGACAAGTCGGACGTGCTCCAGGACCGCTCGATCGACTCGCTGTGGGAACAGGCCGTGGAGCAGGATGGCGGCCGAGCCTTCTTTCTCTGGCTGACGCCGTTCCGCACCGGCGACGCCGCGGAACAGCTTCTGCTGCAATTTGCCGGCCTGCGCGACGGAATCATCGCGCCCACGCGTCCGCAACTGCCTGATCTAGCTAGCGCGGCAGACGCGGCCGGCGACCGTGCGCTGGCGCACGCCCTTCGCGCCATACCAACAGACCGGGTTGGCCGCGCTCTGCGCGAGTATCGGCAACGCCGCCGTGCGCGGGCATCGGTGCTCCTCCCCTCCCGTGAGGCGCTTGCCCGGCTGGTCGCCTCGGGCACGGTCGTCCGCCTCGATCCGGTAATGCCGATTGTAACGACGCAGCCTGGCTCAGGCCGAGAGCCCGACCGCCCGCTGCCTGCCAACTTGTCCAACGCCCCGATCGTCGGCGTCGTCGATGGCGGCCTCGATGCAAGCTCCTACCTTCCGGCCGAGGCGTGGCGCGCGCCGCCGCTGGTCGCCGGTGCGGCGGCCGAGGTGATGCACGGCAATCGCGTCACGTCGTTGATCGTTCAGGGCTACGATTGGAACAACAACCTCACGCTTCCCACGCTAACCTGCCGCGTCGGGACGGCCGCGGCCATTGCCAAGCGGGGTCACCGCGGACCGACTGAAGAGGATCTGATCGACTATCTTGATGCGGTGATCGGCGCCCATCCCGAAACCAAGGTCTGGAACCTCTCCTTCAACCAGGACCTGCCCTGTCGTGAGGATCAGATCTCCTATCTCGGCCACGCCCTGGCGGAACTGGCCCGCAGACACGACGTGCTGCTGGTCAATTCGATCGGCAACATGCCCGCCGACCGATTGAAGCGTCCCGCCGATTGCGAAGCCGCTCTCACCGTCGGCGGACGGCTCCATACCGCGACCGGAACGCCGGGCGACAAGTGCCCGGTCAGCCTTGCAGGCCCTGGGCCGTGCGGCATGCTCAAGCCCGATGTGTCGCATTTCTCGCATGTCCGCGCGCTCGGTGGCACCGTCATTTCCGGGTCGAGCTTTGCGACCGCGCTGACCTCGCCGCTCGCCGCGCACACGATGGAGCGCCTGCGCCATCCAAATCCCGACCTGGTGCGTGCGCTGCTGATCCATGGCGCCGACGGCGGCGTCTACGATCCGGCGCTGGGTTTCGGAACCCCGGACCTCGTCACCCTTCCCTGGGAATGCCAGCCCGGCACGGTCACATTGCAGTGGGAGGCGGAGCTGCGCGACCGCGCTTCCTACTATTGGGAGCTACCGATCCCACCGGCGCTGCTTCACAATGGCCGGCTGCGCGGGAAAGGCCGTCTGACCGCGATCCTCAATCCGCATCCGATGGTCGATGAATTCGCCGGACCGAATTACTTCAGTGCCCGGATCAACACCGCGGTCCAATATCCGCGCGGCGATAGTTTCACCAATCTACTCGGCTCGATGGATACCGACCGGATCCGCGAGCAAGTCGCCCGCGCCGACCATTACAAATGGTGCACCGTGCGCCATCATCACAAGGACTTCTCGGCCCGTGGCCATCAGGTCGATGGCGATACGCTGCGCATCTACGCGCGGGTCTATACCCGCGATCACTATGTCTATGGCTATGCGAGCGCCGACGAAGTGCCGGCGCTCAATGCGGTCTTCGTTTTGTCGCTGAGCGGCATCGATGACGGGGCCGATATCTATAACCAGCTGCGCGATCAGCTCGGCGTCTTCGTCGAGCCGTCCGTGATCCATTCCGACATCGAAATCGAAGGAGGTGACCTATGAGTGACAATGACCGCATGGTGTATCGCCGCGCGAGCGACCAGAAATGGGTCGACAAGCGCAATTCAGCTTCGCGCGGCTTCACCTACGATACGCAAGCTGATGCGGCTGCCGCGAGCAAGCAGCGTCTGCTGAATTCCGGCGGCGGCGATCTCACGATCAAGGGCCGTGACGGACAGATCCGCAGCAAGGACACTATCGGGCGCAAAGATCCATTTCCACCGCGCGATCGCGAACATTGATCGCCAGAAATTTTCAACGAGCAATTTCAGACGAAGATTGTGGCGATAGACCCATTTAGTGCGGCGATAGGAAAGGCAGCCCTTTCAGCTGGCGCAAAGCCCGCGCTGTCAAAGTTGCGTGTGCAAATTGCTCGCCGTGGCGCCGATATCGCAAACTTGTCGACGCTTGGCGGTGCCGAGCGTGAACTCGACGAGGCTTTGGCCGTGCTGAGCGGCGCGGCAGAAAGCTTACCTGCATCAGTGACCTTGAAGCTGAAGGGCCTGTTGTCGCAGCGTCCCTCTGTTTTCGCAGACGCCGATGCCAAGCATTTCATCGCCGACGACCGGGTCATTGCATTGGCCAAGTCCGGTGCTCGCAAGACCTTTGCCAATGAGGAGATTTCCGAGGAACGCGCGGAAGCCCGCATCATTCACGCCGAACTCTTCGAAGGCGATGGCATCTTCGGGGAACGCCTGCTCGAAGACGCCGTCCAGTTTGCGGCGCTCACACTGCTCGCGCATCTCACTCCGGGCGATCGCTTCGTCATCGAGTTCATCAACGAAAAGCAGAATGAGGTGCTGCAGGAACTGCATCACATCTCAGATCAGATCTCGGAACTCAAAGGCCGGAATGCGCGTGGATCGCCTTCGGTTGACGTAAGCGTCCTGGATCGGGCTGTGTTGGGTGAGGTGCGCAAACTTCGTCGGCAACGCTTCGTGCATGGCGAGCATTTGGTGTCGAAGGCGGAGCAGTTCGGCCTCAGGCTCAAGGATGGATTGCAGCTGGCTAGCGATGAAGCAAGAGCGGCTGCGTTTCGCGAGATCGCCGTTGTCCTGACCCGTGTCGACCGGCCTGACGACGCAGAACCGTGGGTCGCAATGGCCCATGACCTCGGTGCCGACGTCGTCCCTGAGCAGGCGCGGCTCGCTCTCGCGCGAGAGCGGCCCGACGAAGCTATGCTCCTGTTGCGCGACCGCGACGACGCGATCGCAAAGAGTCTTCTTGTTGACGCAATTCAACGTCGAGATGGCGAAGCTACTGCGCTGCAATACTACGAAGACAATTTCCAAGGCTCGGAATTAACCGGCCACGCCTTGCAGGCGATGGCAATTCGTTTGGCCAACGCCGACCGCCGCGACGAGGCAGTGGTTTTGCTCAACGCTGCGACTGAGGGGCAAATAGACGACAATCCTGTCCTGCTCTATTTGCGCGCCCGAATGAATATCGCGGGCACCTTGCCAGATGACGTGGCGGCGCGCTTCGTCAAGAGCGATGGCATGATTCCGCATCCGTCCGACGTTCGCGACGACGACGAAGGTGGACGGCTACTCAGAGACGCCAGACAAGACCTGCTCGAACTCGAGAAAGCACTAGCGGATCTTGATGCACCCGATCTCGCCAGCCTGGTTGACATTAACCTGCTGTTTCTCAATTTGAACATCGGCGATGAAGAACAACGGGCACAAGGTCACCAAGCCTTGGTCTCCAGGCTTGCCGATCCCAAGGAAGCTGTCGAGCTTGCCCCCCTAGCGGCGATTTACGACGTCGACGTCGACTGGACGTCCGTCCGAGCGCGCCTTGACCAAGCCCAACAGCTTGGCGGCTATGACGACACGCAATTGCGGGCAGCTTTTGCCCTAACGATGAAGGGGGATTCACCCAAAGAAATCGTAAGCTTCCTCGAACAGTATGGTGAGCGGCTCAAGGAGTATCAAAGCGCCGAGACAATCGTTGCCATCGAAATCGAGGGCCGATCAAGGATGGGAGATGTCGACGGCGCAAAGTCGCTGCTTGATGCGCAGCGCGCCTCACTCAGCAATGAAACGCAGACCTTCCTTGAAGCGACGATTGCAGAAGCCGAAGGAGCAGATTCAGTCCACCTCAGGCTCGCTCAATATGAGGCATCGGGATCCACCCACGATCTCCAAGTTCTGGTGGCGGCGTTGGGAAAGGCGCGCGACGAGCGCTTGGGAGACTACCTGATCGAGCTCTGGCAAAAGCGCCATCAGCTTGATGATGCCCGACGCGCCTGCGACGCGCTGATAGAGGCCCGGAACGAGAATAGGGCCGAGGCTTTCCTTGACGAACTGGGTGATCTGGCGCGGCAAGACCCATATTTGCGCACCCATCTCGCATGGGCACGTCAACGACAAGGCCGGCTGCTCGAGGCTGCCCAAGAACTCACGGCCCTCGCGGACGAAGGCATCGACAACCCCAACACGCGTCGACTTGCCATTTTAATCGCGGTGGAAACCGGTCGTTGGTCAGAGCTCGAGCCATTCGTCCAAAAAGAACTGACCAACCAAGCAGACCGAACTGCCTCCGAACTCATGTCGACGGCGCAAACCGCCCAGGCGATCGATAGCCCGACGACGATGGCTTTGGCACGCGCTGCGATCGCCAAAGCGCCGGACGACCCAGCACTCAATCTACATGGCTATACCATCGCCGTCACGGCCGGCGTTGAACGCACAGCCGAGGTGAATGCTTGGTTCGGACGTGCAATTTCCGGCTCGAGCGAGAACGGCCCAGTTCACATGAAGGACTACGACGACGTCGTCGCCATGGTGAAAGATTCCCGCGCCCAGTCTGATCGACTGAACGATCTGGTGAATAACGCTGAGGTGCCGATCTTCATGGCTCTCGGGCCCCTCCGGGGCACTCAAAGCGCGTTGATGCTCCTCCAACTTTCAGAAAATGCTGAGCAGACAGATAGTCGCAGAAAGAGCGTATTGCCCCTGTTTGCGGGCAATCGCCCGCTAAGGAGCGAGGCGGATCCGCAGTCGGTTGGATTTGATCCCCTCGCACTCTTGCTGCTCGACTATCTCGAGCTTCTTGGCCCCACTCTCGATGCCTTTGACGAAATCGTCCTGCCAGCCGGCACGCTTCACGGCTTCTTTGAAGATCGTGCCAAGTCTGGCCCATCGCAACCGAGCAGGATTGTCCAAGCACGTGAAATAAAGGACCGGGCAGCCCACGGCACGCTCACAATGGAAGCGCTACCTGACAGCGATCCCGCCCTAGTCGAGACAGTCGGCGAAGAATTTGCGCAACTTTATACCGCCGCCGTCGAACGCGATGGCTATATTGTTGACACATCTCCTCTCCATCCACCAGGCAATCTGCGCGAGATTGTCGACCCAGCTCCATTCTCCGATTGTCTCATCAGTCCCGCAGGGCTGGTGCGATCGCTGCATTCCGCCGGCATCCTTAGCGAAGCTCGAGCGACAACCGCATCGACTCTCCTCGCTGGCAGCGGGGATACATGGACGATCGAACCAGAGCTGGTTGCTGGTAAGCCGTTATTCCTCACGACTCTCGCCGTTCATTATCTCTCCGATGCAGGATTGCTCTCGGCGCTCAGGTCATTTGCAGGATCGCTGATTGTGCGACCCGATACGATCGAGCTTGCTGATCGCGAAATCGCCGCAGGAGAGGCCGCAGCAAAGGTGCATCAGGGAATTGAACGCATCCGCGCTACACTGGCAGAGGCGATCGACAGCGGTAAGGTCCATATTGGTCCGACGCGCTTTCGACGTGATGAGTTGGACGTCGACGAGGAAGAACAGCAGGTCCGCCGCAACATGGGTCCCGTCGTCAGCATGCTGCGAAACTCTGGCGGTGTGGAGGCGTTCGTATGTGACGATCGCGCCATGAACAAGTATCTTCAGTTCAACGACCACGAAGGCCGTGAGGTGCCGTTCCTGACGACGCCAGATGTCCTAAACATTCTGCGTCGGAGGAATGTAATCAACGATCAAGGCTTGGCAGCTGCGCGCGAAAAACTCCGCTTGGCCGGTGCCGGCCTAATGCCACTTGATCCGTTGGAACTGGTCGAAGCAGCCAAAGCGAGCAATTGGGGAATCGGACCAAATGCCGAACTGCGGGCGATCCGCGATTCAATCTATCTTCCGCTTGCTCGCAAATTGATCCGGCTTCCACAAGAACGCATCTGGTTCAAAAGCATCTGCATCGGTATTGGCTTCGCAATTCGCCGCGTCTGGCAAGAGATCGCCGATCCCGCCATGGCCGAGCGAGCCGCAACATACTTACTGGATATTATTCCGGACGCGGAAGTATGGAGCGCGGACGACGAGTCTCCAGACCGGAACCTATGGGTTCAAGATGTCTCCCGAAATACATTGTGGGCCATCGCATCGATCTTCGATTTACCGTCAGATCGTGTGGAATTCTATCGGACCTGGTTCGACACGCGCGTGGGCCCAAGCGTCGAAAGACGCGATCCTGGAGCCATCGAAGCAATCGCCCAAACGCTGTTCAGCTTTCTGACGACGCCCCTTCCCGAGGATAGCAATGACGACGAACCATTTTGAGTTGACGCCTGAAGAGGAAGCTCGCGCCCTCCTCCGTTCAACGATTCCCAAACTGCCAGATGCAGTCAGCAAAGTGATGCTCGCAACCCCGGCCGTACTCTCGGTTCTCGGTTTGCCTGTCGGCGACTTTGTGCGAATTTGGGACCGCCGCTTTAGTCGGACCGACCTTTTCGGATGTCTTCGGAATATCGCCAACGGCCTCGAGGCCAAGCTTGCCTCGGCGGATGGTAAGTTCCATGTAGAAGAGTTCGCACTCGATGAAACTGGCGCAGGAATCTTGCGCTCTGGCACAGATGCCGCACGTTTCCCCAACGTTGGCCTGCTCAGCGATAACCTTCAACGTCGAACGGCGACGCTCGACAATGTAATTGCCCAAGGCGAGATGTCCGAAGATCGCGAGGCGATGTGGCGGGCGGCGCTCGCCATAGGGCCACTCGACGAAGACCTCTTCCTCGCATTCGAGACTGAACAAGGCTCTAGCCCGGAAGCAGCGTTTCGCTCAGTGGCGGACGACATTTCTGCAGGCAATGCCACCTTCGACGATCTCATTCCCCTCGATCTCAACCACTATGCAGGGCTGCTTGGTCTCTTCCCACCGCCCTCGACGCTCACTGAATTCACCGAAACCTGGAAAGAAGTAGCGAACAAACTCGACCCGATCCGTCTTTTCCGATTTCTCAAGCTCAGCGGTCCACTCTCGATTCTGCCTGGTGGACTAGTTGCCCAAGCGAGCGAAAATCTGCCTCTGTCGAAACGAAGCGAGCTTGCTCAGTTTCTCGCCGCTGCCCCCGATCCGCTTAGCGGCGTGGCTGGATTTGAAATTGCATGCCGCTGGCGCGCGGATCAAGAGTTGCAATCGATCGCCGATACCCTGGCTCCGCGTCTATTCGATCGCACGGATCCGCTGATAGAACTCGCCGGTCCAGCCCTTGCTTCGACGATGGCGATCACGACGGCGGTGACGGCCCGGCACCAGACGCTAGCCAACTGGCCAATCTACGCAAAACGGCTCGCTCGCTTCCTGCACGCTAGTCATCTCCTTCGGCTGTTCAAGAATACCGGTGTGGACCCGGCGGTGTTTGAAAGCGGAGTAATGCGAAGCTTCGCGCCACAAGCACTTTTGGCCGATCAGTGCGATGCACGCGATGCGCCCATTTGGCAGTCTCGGCATTTCGGCCCTGCTCAAATTCACGCAATCGTACTGGCACGTGTCACGTCGGCCATCTCCGCGATTGAGGAGGCTGACCGCCCCGCTGAGTGGCTAACACTGGGCGAGAAGGCTCTCGCCAGCGACGTCGAAGCAGGCTGGGGTCTTTTCTACTTTTCGCCTACGACTTTCAGCGAGTTTGACGAGAATTGGGAAGGATTAAGGATCCTTGATGACCAGAATGTCGAGGCCGCGCGCTTGGCGCTTCAAGCCGGTACCGATATTGAAAGCGGATTGAGTGAGTTGATCAAGCTCTCTGCGGCCTTCGAAATCGCGTCCGAGCATCGTAACGATTTTGCCTCCTTGATCGTGGATCTCATACGGCGGCTCGACGGGTCGAACTTGATCTTCGCTTCCGAGCTAGCGCTTCAAATAGCTGCGCGCTGGCGCGATCAGGCATTGTCCGATCGTGTTATCGATTTTCTTCTCGAGCAGGCACGCGGTCGGGGGCTGGCCGACGCTTCAGCTGCCCCCCGCTTTGCCTTGCTCGGTGCCGCAGCCGAGGAGCAGCGGGCGCAGTGGCTTCAACGAGCTGGAGCCATCGCACGCGAATTTGCATTCGCGCAAAACGGCGGCTCCCCATCGATCAACCTCCAGCGCGCTATTGATCTGATCCGCGATTTCGAGCCCGAGCTCGGTGCAGCGATGGCGCAAGCAAAAGCCTACGCGACACTGACATTCGATCGCCTACCTCAAACACATCCACCGAAGAGCAACATTGACTGCAA
>NZ_JAYPTL010000022.1:0-339 GCF_038133525.1 Erythrobacter sp.
CATCAGGATTGTGCCCGGACTGCAATGTCGGCGTTGGTTGAATGCTGAATGATTGGCGGGGGTGCCTTTGACCAACGTGGAACGGCAGGCAATTTCGAGGGTAGAGCTCCACGGACCCGGGTCGCGGGGGGTGCCGAGGGGCCTGCCGTTCCGAGGCGCCATTACACCTGCGTTGGCACCCTGAAAGCAGAGAAGTGCTACTAGCCCAGAAATCAGACTTGCAGACTGAGAGTCTAGAAAGGACCTTTGCAAAGTCAGTAGGAAACACAGAGAGTCCGGCGCAGGTAGAAAGAGCCCCATACCCCAAATGTTAGCGGGAGCGGCGCCATCTAACAGCGC
>NZ_JAYPTL010000022.1:349-40941 GCF_038133525.1 Erythrobacter sp.
GACAGGTCCAAACGCCCTCATTTAGCGGATCACGCCTGGCGATGGTTGCGGCGTCTCGGGCCTCTGAGGTGGCTCCGGTTGCTCGGGAAGTTCCGCCTTGCTCGCCGGTTCCGGTCGATCGGGACTCTCAACCGCGCTCGGAGTGTCGGCTTTTTCAACTTCAACTTCGACCACTCCTGAATCTCCGTCCGAAGCAGTTGCCTTCGTGATTGTATTGCCACTGGGAGTTTCGACGCTGCTCTCCTCCGAACCGAGCGTCACTTCCGCGCCATCCCAATTTTCCGCTGGAGTGTCAGGAGGACTTGCCACTTCCTGGGCAAGCGCCATCGGTGTAGCCATGGTGAGTGCAAAACACGATCCGGCGATGGCTGCTGCTTTTCTCATTTCCTGGGTTCCTTTGCTTCTGCTTGTAGCGCTCTCTCAATTCCGGCGAAGTGGGAGCGTTCCAGAAAAGCAGCGTCGATCGGGTAGGCTGCCCCATAGAAGCGATTAGACCGGGCCAAAGCGGCAATGGGGCGATACGGGAAAATTGCTCACAGCCAATCGAAACGAACAGATTGAGGCTGCTGCTTGTGGACTTGGCCATCCCGAATGCGGGAGGGCAATTTAGCCGATGAGACCTGCTGACATTGCCAAGCCGATGACAAGCATGAGCATCGCCACGCTATAACGGACCACACCGATTGTGATCTTGTCGAGGTAGCGAGTGGCTCCATAGGCCCCTGCAAATGCAGAGACTGTGCCGACGGCAACAAGCAAGGTCTCCCGCCCCTGGGAATCTATGCCTGTCCCAGCGAAGGAGGCTGCGTAGGTGACGAGCCGAGACAGGTCGACCAATATGGCGATCATTACGCCTGTTGCGATGAACCGATCGGGAGGTAGCCCGGTCTTCAAAAGGAACATGGATCTTAACGCGCCCTGCTGTCCCGTAAGTCCTCCAAAGAAGCCACTGAGCAGGCCACCAAGAGGCAACAGTCGCGGCGGCGCCTGTAGTTCATTGAACCAGCGCTGAAGTTCAAGCGTGGCGAAAAGGATCAGCAAGAGGCCGATGGTCAAGCCGGCACCAGTTGGGCCGAAGCTTCGCCCTGACAAGCTCCAAGCAAATAGCTGGGACGTCTCACTCAGCAATGCCAACACCCAAGCACCAGCGATCGCGGCGGGTACAGCCGGTAGACCGAATTTCAGGACCGTTGCCCAGTCTGTTCGATCCTTCAGCAAAGTACCTTTGAAGACATTGTTGAGGAGGTGGACCACCCCAGTCGCAGCTACCGCGAGCGGTGCAGGAAGAAACAGGGCGAAAGCAGGCAGCAGGATCGTGCCGAGCCCAAAGCCCGAGTAGAGCGTCAGTGCAGAGGCGACCATGGCCACTGCAGCGATGAGGGCGATATCCATGGGGACGAGCCGGTAAGGCTAACTGCTGATGCGGGCAAACGGGTCCTTCGCAATTTTGTGAACGGATGACCCAGTTCCCGAGAAATTCCTCGGTATGCTTGGTCACTAGCTTAGAACTGTCGCCTGCCGAAGATGAGGCTTCTTCCTACCTAACTGCAGGAGTGTAGGAAAACGAGAAGAACATACAGTGGACATGTCTGCAAGGAGCCGGAGTTTCAGAGTTATCCCAGCAGGCAACGACACCGTCAAAGTTTGTTAGGGCGGACTTCTAGAGGCATACAAGGCAGTGCCAACCGAGGGAGTGTGTGCCCATGAATTGTTTCATACTTTTTTCATACTCGAGCCATGATTCTCGCTAAGTGCTTGAAATCATGGTGGGCGCGACAGGGATCGAACCTGTGACCCCACCCGTGTGAAGGGTGTGCTCTACCGCTGAGCTACGCGCCCGCCCGTGCTTTGCGATGGCCATACCATCGGGGCAGGCGCGCGCCTTTACGCGGCGAATCGCGCCATGGCAAGCGCCGGCTAGGAAGCCAAAGCGCGGAAAACTATCGCCAGCCACCCCTCGTTGTGCGGAGTCGAATTCTCCGCCCGCGGCAAGGGCATGCATTCGAGGCAATAGGCCTGCATGCCATTGACCCGGAGCAATCGATCTAGGTCACTTTCGATACGGCCAAGCAGTCCGCGCTGCTGTCGCGCAAACAAGGCCGTGACGTCGGCGCGCTCGGCATTCTCCGGATCGTCGAGGAATAGGGAGCGCAATAGATTGTCATAACCGCTGGGTCGCGACCCCAGATACTGGGCGTGCCAATCATCGCCCAGCTTGGCCTGCTTGGCGACCCAGGCCAGGGCCTCGTCAATCCCGCCATATTGGTCGACCAGTCCGATCTGCCTGGCAGTGCCGCCGTCCCATACGCGGCCCTGACCGATCCGATCGACCTGATCGCGTGTCAGCTTGCGCGAGGCACTGACGCGCTGGAGGAAGTCCTCATAACCGTCTTCGATGGTGGCCTGCAGGATCGCATCCACCTCAGGGGTGAAGCCGCCGATCAGATCGGGCTGGCCGGATAGGGGAGTGGTCCGCACGCCATCGCTTGTCACGCCAATGCTGGCCGCGGTGTCCTCGAAAGTGGGCACGACTGCGAAGATGCCGATCGAACCGGTAATTGTCTCGGGTTCGGCAAAGATTCGGTCGGCGGGTGTCGAAACCCAATATCCCCCGCTGGCTGCAAGGTTGACCATCGATACGGCAACCGGGATGCCCTTCGCCTTATGGCGCAGGATCGCGTTACGGATTTCTTCGGACGCCAGCACCGAACCACCCGGTGAATCGACCCGGACGACCAGACCGGCCGGATCGCTGGTCAAGGCGTCGTCCAGTAGCGACGCAATCCGCGAACCTCCTGCAATACCTGGTCCCGCATCGCCGTCGACGATCTCCCCGGCAATGGTGACGACCGCAATCGGCTTGCCGCCTTTCGGTTCGGGGTTGTCGACCAACCAGGTTGCCAGCGACGTCGTGGGGTAGGCGCTTGGTTCGCTGCTCCAGGCGTCTGCGCCGACCAGTTCGACCATGCGTTTGTCAAATTCTGCGCGCGTGCCGATTCGATCAACGAGGCCTGCCTGTTTGGCAGCTGTGGCGAGGTCTCCCTTGGCGCCCCTTACCCAAGCCACGGGATCACCCGTCACCTGAGCTATGTTGGCGGATGGTCGAGCCTTCTTGAGATTGGCCTGATACTCTTCCCACAGGGCGCCATAGAGCGCCCGATAGTTCTCGCGCGCGGGTTCGGACATGTCGGACCGCGAATAGGGCTCAACCGCGCTCTTGTATTCGCCGACCTTGTAGATCCGCGCATTGACCTTCAACCGCTGGAGCAGGCCTGCATAGTACGGCCGCTCTCCGCCAGGTCCGGCAATCACTGCTCCGCCAAGTGGGTCCACCCAAACCTCGCTGGCATGCGCTGCGAGCAGCATCGCGTCGTCACCATAGGCCGTGGCATAGGTGAGCACCGGTTTCTCGGCCGCGCGGACACGATCGAGCGCCTCGCCGACCTCTTGCAGATGTACCTGGCCTGCCCCGAGGAAGCGGTCGAGATCGAGTACGACTGCGGTGATGCGATCGTCTGCCGCCGCCGCATCGAGTGCGCGCACGAGATCGCGGGCCTGATACTCCACTACGGGAGCTTCGCGAGCGAGTAGTGCCATGAGTGGGTCGATTTCGGTCCGTTCTTCGACAATCATGCCATTGAGATCGATTTCCAGTGCACCGTCGCGAACGGCCGCCGGGGACGGGCGCGCGGTAAGCACCATGAACAGTCCGGCGAAAAACAGCAGCATGAACACCAGGACCAGAGCGTCCTTGATCCCGACCAGTAAGCGCCAGACCTTGCCCGCAAAATGCATTCGTACAATCTCCTGTTGCACCCTAGCTAGGTGAGGTGGTGTCGCTTCGCCAGCCGAAAGCGCTTGAGCGCACAAGGTCACTCGACTAAGGGCGTGGCTTCAATGGCATCGACGGAAACTTCGGCCCATGTGGCCCGCTATCCCGCGGGTTCGCTGGCATTCCCGCACCGCGACCTCATTGGCATCGGCCAGATGGAGCGGCACGAAATCCTGTACCTGCTCGACGAAGCGGAACAGTGGGTGGCGCTCAACCGCCAACCGACCAAGCACATCGACCTGCTTTCCGGCCTGACCATCATCAACGCCTTCTTCGAGAATTCGACGCGCACGTTGTTGAGCTTCGAGATCGCGGGCAAGCGGCTGGGTGCGGACGTGATCAACATGCATGCCGCGCAGTCGAGCGTGAAGAAGGGCGAAACGCTGATCGACACCGCGATCACGCTCAACGCCATGCACGCAGATGCGATCGTTATCCGTCACGCATCGAGCGGGGCAACCCAGCTGATCGCGGACAAGGTCGATTGTCCCGTGCTCAATGCCGGCGATGGACAGCATGAACACCCGACGCAGGCGCTGCTCGATGCGCTGGCGCTGCGCCATGCGTTGCGCGAAAGGGGCGAGGGGGCCGAGGACTTCACAGGTCTCGTCGTGGTGATCTGCGGCGATATCCTGCATAGCCGCGTAGCGCGCTCCAACCTCCTTTGCCTGCAGGCGCTTGGGGCAACCGTGCGCCTCTGCGCGCCACCTGCACTGATGCCGATCGGGATCGACGCGATGGGCGCCGAGGTGTTCCACGATTTCGATGCCGCGCTGCAGGGTGCGGACGTTGCCATGATGCTGCGGTTGCAGACCGAGCGGATGAGCGGTCAGTTCATCCCGTCTGCCCGCGAATATCATCACCTCTATGGCCTGACCAAGAAACGCCTCTCGAATGCCAAGCCCGATGCACTGGTGATGCATCCGGGGCCGATGAACCGGGGGGTTGAGATCGATAGTGAGGTGGCCGACATGATCGACCGTTCGATCATCACGCGTCAGGTCGAGATGGGCGTTGCCATCCGCATGGCTGCGCTTGACGTGCTCACACGTCGTGCGCGCGGGGTCGCAGGTTGGGGAGATGCCGCATGAAGCAGCTTCGCCCTCTCACTATCATCAACGGCAGGCTGGTAACGCCAGAGGGTCTGCGCGAAGGTGCGGTCCGTCTCGCCGATGGACTGATTGCCGCCCTGGGTAGCGTTGAACCGCATGACGGTGATGAGATTATCGATGCCAAGGGCCAGCTCGTCACACCAGGTCTTGTCGATTTCGGCGTGTTCAAGGTCGACAAGCCGGCATTTCATTTTGGCGGGATCACCCGGGCTGCCCTGATGCCCGATCAGTCACCGCCGCTCGATCTGCCGAGCCGGGTTTCCTATATCGCCAAGAGTGGCAAGCCCGATTTCTGGGTCCACCCGCTTGCAGCCGCGACGCGCGGGCTCGAGGGGCGCGAGATCGCCGAGATCGCGCTCATGCGCGAGGCTGGTGCGCGAGGCATCGCGACGGGCCGTCAATGGATTGCGGACGCTGGGGTCATGCTGCGGCTGCTGCAATATGCCGCCATGCTCGACATGGCGGTGGTCACCCATGCCGAGGAGGCATCGTTAGTGGGCGGCGCTGTCGCCACGGCGGGCGAGATTGCGACGCGTCGCGGCCTGCCCAGCGCACCTGCCGCCGCAGAAGCGATCGCGATCACCCGCGATCTTGCGCTGGCCGAACTGGCCGGCGCGCGACTGCACTTTCGCCAGGTTACCACGCGGTCCGGGCTCGAGCTGATCCGCCAGGCCAAGGCTCGAGGGCTTGAGGTGACATGCGGCGTCACTCCGGCGCATTTCATGCTGTCTGATCTGGCTACCGTCGATTTTCGCACCTTCGCGCGCCTGTCGCCGCCGCTACGATGTGAAGATGACCGTTTGGCCGTGCGCGAGGCGCTCGCCGATGGAACGATCGACATGATAGCCAGCGGACACGATCCGCGCGGGCCCGAGGACAAACGCCTGCCATTCGCCGATGCGGAGCCAGGGATGGCGGGGGCGGAGACCTTGCTGGCGATGGTCCTTTCGCTTGTGCGCGATGAGGTAATCGACCTGTCTCGTGCTTTCGAACTTACTGCTGGAGCGCCGGCAAGGCTGCTGCGTGTCCAAGCAGGACTGCTCAACGAGGGATTTGAGGCCGATATCGCGCTGATCGATGCGGACCGCCCCTGGGTGATCCAGAGCGCGAAGATGGAAGCTACGGCAGGCAACACGCCTTTCGACGGACAGCCAACTCAGGGCCGCGTCAGCGCATTGTGGAAGGGCGGTGTGGCGGTAGCCGATTGAGTGGTTTCCAGTAGCCGCGGCAACGGGTATAGGGGCGGCAGCGGTCGCCAACCCTGTGGAGGGTGCCGATGGCCACGCGTGCAGAAGCTGCGATTCCGCTCGACGATAATCCCGTAGGCGACGGCTTCGCCGCATTCGTCGATCGTTGGATTTTCGTCTTCATGGCAGCGATGCTTATCGCTGTAGTCCTGATTGGCTTTATTCCCGATTCGCTCCAAAAAATTGCGGAGGTTGGTGCGGGCGAACGGCCTGCATTTCCCATCCAGATGCACCTTCATGCGGTGTTGATGGGAAGCTGGCTGCTCTTGCTGTTCACCCAGACCATACTGATGGCGACAGGGAAGCGCGGGCTACATATGCAGCTTGGCCTATTGGGGATGGTCCTGGCGCCGATGCTGGTTGTTGCAGGTGTGTTGCTGGTTCCTGCAAACTTTGCATCCCGCATTGATTTTGCGCAGGGCGCCGCCCCTGAAGTCAGCGCCCAACTGCCCGGGTTCCTGAACTTCATGACCAATATCGCCTTGCTGCAGCTTCGCGCCGGGTTTTGCTTCCTGGTCCTAGTGATCCTGGGCTTACACGCCCGCAAACATGATCCAAGTCTGCACAAGCGGCTAATGATCCTCGCGACGATAGTTCCCATGCCCGCAGCCTTGGACAGGATGCAGTTTTTACCGCACAGCCTTCCGAATTCGCCGCTCACGGTGGACCTGTGGCCGCTATTCCTTATCGCACCTATGTTCGTATGGGACCTGTATCGCCAACGCCGCATTCATCGAGCCTATTGGTATTGGCTGGGTGTCATCGCCCCAACCGGCATCTTGCTCAATGTCATGTGGAACTCGGAATGGTGGCATCGGGTAGCCCCTCCGATCCTTTACGGCTGATCTCCCGCGATGAAGAACCCCGCCCGGATCGCTCCGGACGGGGCTTCAAGTCTGCGCTGAGTGCCCGATTTTTACCGAGCTGCTACTCGAACTTCGTCACGCACCACGTCGAGCGCGCCTGGCAGCGGGCTTGATGCGGCATAGGCGATGCACCCGCCACCCTTGCCTTTGACGGTGCGGCACATCGAAGCGGCTGATGTTTTGGCAAAGCCGGCGGCGGCAACGCGATAGTAGATCTTGCCGTTGACGCGGGCCTTGGTGATCACTCTCTCGGCGTCGCCAAGCTCAGGGTAACGGCGCTGGAACTGTTTCCAGGCCTCCTGCGCGTCCGACATCGAAGAGAAGGAGCCCAACTGGACGTTGTAATCGCCGGAAGCGAAACTCGGAGCAACGGCGCGGCTTTGCGGCGTGGCGGCCGCAACGCGCGGTGCTGCGGAGCTGCGCGCACTGCCGATCGGTTGTACCACTTCGCGCGAGACAAAGCGGGTGCCATTAGTGGTTCCCAGCCCTGCTTCCGCAAGTGCGGCATCGGCGCTGTCGTCGAATGCAGGCGCACTTTCAGCTGCCGGCAGTTCGCCTGCGAAGGCGAAGCTTGTTTCCTGGGCGGCTTCGGTCGGTTCGATAGCCTCTACCGCAAGCTGCTCAACCGCGGGATGGTTCGCGAGCGCAAGCATTGCGGGCTGGCCCGGATCGGCGGCGATGCCCACCCCAAGCAGACTGGCAACACGCTGGGCTGGAACCTCGGCCTGTGCCAATAGCGCCCACTGCGAAAGACGATCGCCCAGCTGGTCACCAGGAATGTCCTGCGCGGCAAGCAGGCGTGCATTCGCCCAGTCTCCCGAAAGGGCGAAAGCGTAGGCGAGATTCTGGCGAACCTTGGTGGTGTTCTGGCCACTGCGCAGCGTGTTGCTGAGCACGTGTACGCCTTCCTGCGGGCGCCCGGCGAGTGCAACGGCAAGGCCGAAGTCGCCGGGATCGATGCCTGCCTGGTGCTGATGCAATACGTTGAGTGCGCTGGCCTGATCGCCCAGCGCCGTCAGGGCGAGTGCGTAGCTGATCACGGTCCGTGGTGCGCTGTCACCCAATTCCAGCGCTTCACCGAATGTCGTTGCGGCAGACTGGAAGCGACCGGCCTCGAGATAGGCATTGCCAAGAAGTGTGCGGGTCGTGGCGTCGCGCGGAGAGGCCATGACCGCAGCTTCCGCGTTGGCGATCGCCTTGTCGAATTGTCCCTTGGCCAGCGCGGTTTCGGCCTGCGAAGCCGAATAGGCGTGCGATGGCGCCACCTTGCCGGTGCAACCCGCAAGCGCAGTCGTCGCAAGCGCCGTGGTTACGGCGAGTTGGACGAGCCGGCGGGTCTTGGCGTTGGTCTCGGTGCTCATTTCATTCCCCCTTGGAGGTGATCCCACGTCGTCTTCGGCTTAGTGTTCCGACTTCTGGACTTGTGCGGCGAGGCTCGCGATTTCCGGCATTTCGGCGAGCAGTGAATCCAGTGCGTCGGTGACGAGTTGCTGTGCGCTGCGACCGCGTACGGTACAGGCCAGGCGCAGCATCAAATGGCGTTCATGGTCCAGGCGTAGCGTGAAGGCAGCGCGGCGACCGTTCGACTTGGCAGGTTTGCGCGGTGCGGGTCGACTTTCCACAATCGGCTTTTCGAGATGGGCCGCGATCCGCGAAAGCGATTCGCGCACCTGGTTGGGCGCTCCGCTTTCGTTTGCCGCCTGCGGAGCTATGGCTACCACCTTCTCGGAACGGGTGATTGCGGCTTCGTCATCACCCATGTCGTTCCAGCCGAGGTCTTCCAGGTTGGCGGCGGCCTCCTTGCCGTCGACCGGACCTGGGATCCCGGACTGCGGGCGCATGGCGGGCTTGGCACCGCCCTTGCGCGCGAGGAGCGTCGGGGTGAGTGAAGCAAAACTGGCGTCTGACATCCGGCCGTCTCCGCCTTTCGCTCTTACTGGGCCACCCGACGGCCGAAGCCGCCAGCGGGGCGATGGGCACCGGGCAGTGCAGACTGCGAATTCGGTGCGGCGAAGACCGTGCGGCGGAAGTTCTTCTCCAGACGGTCGGCGATGTACTTCCACAGCGCAGTGACCTCGGCTGCCGAACGGCTTTCCGGGTCCACTTCCATGACCGTGCGACCGTCGATCATCGAGGCGGCAAAGTCGGTCCGGTGGTGCAGGGTGATTGGTGCGACGGTACCGTGCTGGCTCAGGGCAACCGCAGCTTCCGAAGTGATTTTTGCCTTGGGAGTCGCGGCGTTCACGACGAACACCAGCGGCTTGCCGGCGCGTTCGCACAGGTCGACCGTAGCGCCGACTGCGCGTAGGTCGTGTGGCGAAGGACGGGTCGGCACGACGATCAGTTCGGCCACCGAAATGACCGACTGGATCGCCATGGTGATTGCGGGCGGCGTGTCGATAACGGCCAGCTTGAAGCCTTGCGACCGCAAGATTGCGAGGTCGTTGGCCAGACGGGCGACAGTGGTCTGTGCGAAGGCGGGATATTCCGCCTCACGCTCGTTCCACCAGTCGGCAAGCGAGCCCTGCGGGTCGATGTCGATCAATACGACCGGCCCTGCGCCCGCGCGCTGGGCCTGAACGGCGAGATGTCCGGAGAGCGTGGTCTTACCCGATCCGCCCTTCTGCGATGCCAGTGCCAGTACACGCAAGGTTTGTCCCCCTGGTTTGCGCCTGAGTTCGATAATCTGACGCGCCAAATGCGGCGGTCTTGAGAGGGAGATCGCAGACTACCCCTAATTTAGAGTTAACTTCGCGCCGGATTGGCCGATCTAAATCGCACAAGACTTTGCTAACCTAGGATTTACTATAGGATGGCCACGTTGGAGCCGCGCCTTGAGGCAAAGCCGCAGGAGGTAGGGTCAATGGATCGTCAAACGAAGCGGATGTTGGCGGCAATCTGCGCCGTCGGATCGCTTGCGCTTGCTACTTCTGCTCAGGCGGATGTGAAGGACGGAGTCGATGCGTGGACGCGCGGCGAATATGCCGTGGCAGTCCGTGAGTGGGTCGAGCCCGCGCAGCAGGGCGATCCCGATGCGCAGTTCAATCTGGCGCAAGCCTATCGATTGGGCAGGGGCGTCGATTCCGATCCAAAACAAGCCAAGGCGTTTTATGAATTGGCTGCCATGCAGGGGCATCTGCGTGCGGCTGACAATCTTGGCCTTATGCTGTTTCAAGATGGGCAACGTGAGCAGGCGATGCCCTACATCGAAGCCGCAGCAGGGCGGGGAGATCCCCGCGCTCAGTATATCCTTGGTATTGCACATTTTAATGGCGATCTGGCGATGAAGGATTGGCAGCGCGCCTATGCCTTGCTGACCTTGGCCAATGGCGCCGGATTGCCGCAGGCCAGGTCGGCCATCCAGCAAATGGATCAATATATCTCGTTGGAGGATCGCCAGGCGGCCCAAGCGCTTGCCGCCTCGATCAAGGCGCAAACAGAAGCCGTGCGGGCGCGGGACATGGCTGCTGTCGACCTGGCATTGGGTGGGGAGGCCGTGACGGTCGGGACCCAGCACACGCCATCGGCGGCGGTGCCTGCATACCCGCCGCGGCCACCCGTATCCACGATCCAGGCGGGCGCGGACTTCACTTTGCCGGCGCGCTCTCAGCCAGTTCTTGTGGCACGGGCCGAACCATCGACTGTGCCGGCACCGCCGAAACCTGCACCAACTGTAGGTGTGCCACCAGCACGGCCAGCACCTGCGATCGTCAAGGCCGACCCAGCGAGTGGGCCATGGAAACTGCAGCTTGGCGCCTTTGGTGTTCCCGGAAATGCCGACCGCATGTGGAACCAGCTGTCTGGCCGCAAGGAACTGGCAGGCCGGAAGAAGATCAAGGTCGCGACGGGATCGCTGACAAGGCTGCTGGCTGGAGGATATGCAAGCCGTGCGGAGGCGAACGCGGCATGTGGATCGCTCAAGCGTGCCGGCCACGTTTGCCTCGTAACCCAGAAGTGACCGCAACTGTTCAGCGGGACTTGGCGCCTTAGTCCAGTGTGTTAATACGATGGCACACGGGGAGAGTTCTTATGACAGTCGCTGCCACGCCCGACATGGCCGACGATACTGTAGCCGCAGGAGTCGAGCCGAGAACAACGCGCGGTGCCGATCGTCTGATAAGCCTCGATTTCATTCGCGGGATCGCCGTGCTCGGTATCCTCTTCGCCAATGTCACCGCCTTTGCCCACCCGTTCATGGTCTATGTGTGGCCGGGTGCGATGCCCGGTGGCCCGACCGAAAGCGATAAGCTGGTCTGGTTGATCCAGTACGTGCTGATCGATCACAAGATGCGGGGGCTCTTTACGCTCCTGTTCGGCGCTGGAATGATGCTCTTTGTCGAAAGGGCTTGGGAGAAAGGCTCGGGTCGCTGGCTCCAACTGCGACGCCTGTTGTGGCTGCTGCTGTTCGGCATGATCCACTATTACCTGATCTGGTTCGGCGACATCCTCCAAACCTACGCCGTTTGGGGCATGGTGGCGCTGCTGTTCATGAAGTGGAGGGCGAAATCGCAATTCCTGTTGGGGCTTGTCCTCTATGGGCTGGGAGCCCTTGCCATGGGCGGTCTATTCGGCTCGCAATATTACTTTGCGACCAATCCCGAAGTAGCCGAACGGATCCTGCCGGAAGGGCAGCAGGAGAGCTTGGCAAAGGTGGTTCCGGATACGATCGAGGAGGTGGCCGAGGACATCGAGCGCGTCCGTAGCAGCAGCTATGGCGAAGTGGTCCGCCACCAGGTGGTCGATGAGACCGACCAGAACCTCGTAGGGATCGCCTTCGGCCTGGCCGAGACGATCGCACTGATCCTGATGGGCATGGCGCTCTACCGCTTCGGTTTCTTTAGTGGGACGCTCGATCCGGGGGAGATGCGGCTGTGGGGCTGGGTTGGTCTGGGGGCAGGAACGCTGTCGTCGCTTGCGCTCGGCCTGTGGGCCTATGCAGCGGATTTTCCCTTCTTCCTCACGTTCTTCGTGTTCGAAGGGCTGTTCATGGTGCCGCGCCTAGCCTTCGTGCTTGGCCTCGCTGCTTTGTTGGTCGAATGGGCGCCACGCGCGGGTCAGAGCTGGCTGGGCCAGCGCTTCGTCGCGGCGGGCCGGATGGCTTTCAGCAACTACCTCGGCACATCGCTTATCATGATGGCGATCTTTCCGGCCTGGGGCCTGAACTTGTTCGGCACCATGCATCGCGTGGCGTTGTTTGGCATGGTGCTCGCCGTCTGGGTGTTGATGCTACTTTGGTCCAAGGCCTGGCTCGAACGCTATCGCTATGGGCCGCTCGAATGGCTGTGGCGCTGCCTTACATACTGGCGCTTGTTCCCTCTGAGGAGGTAATGTGTACCCGCCCTTGCTATTGCGAATGACTCGCACTAAATGTGCTCTTGCGAATCACTCGCAGGAGCTGCCAGCATATGTACGTCTGCATCTGCAATGCCATCAGGGAAGGTGAGTTGCGTAACATTGCGCGCCGCGTCCCGGGCGATGCGGTCGCGTGCTACGCAGCGATGGGCAAGCAGCCCAACTGTGGACAGTGCTTGGTCGAAGCTGACGAGGTCGTGAGGGAGGAGCGCGAAATGGCGTTCGAACCCGCCGCAGCTGCTTGATTTCACGCTACTGACAATCGGTTGCAACTGGCGGAATTCTGCCAATTTTGCTCCCGCTGACCCTTGCCATGACCAGCCATGCAGGCGCATAGTCGCGCTCCCGCAGTCAGAACAGGAGAGCAGCCATGAAAGGCGATCCCACGGTCATCGAGTTCCTCAACAAGGCACTCACTAACGAGCTGACCGCGATCAACCAATATTGGCTGCATTATCGCGTGCTCGCCGATTGGGGCATCACCCGTCTTGCCGAGTATGAGCGACACGAATCGATCGATGAGATGAAGCATGCGGATGTGCTCGCCGAACGCATCCTGTTCCTCGAAGCGCTTCCCAATTTCCAGGCGATCCACAAGCTCAAGGTTGGCGAAACGGTTGAGGAAATCCTCAAGGCCGACCTGGCGGTGGAAATGGAGGCGATCCCGCTGCTCAAGGATGCAATCGCGCATTGCGAGAGCGTGCGCGACTATACGAGCCGCGAGATCTTCGAACGGATCCTCGAAAGCGAAGAGGAGCACGTCGATTTCCTCGAAACGCAATTCGACATGATTGCCCGCATGGGGCTGGAAAATTATGTCCAGCTCAACAGCAAGCCGGCGGGTGAGAGCGACTAATTAGCGACCTCCCAAAAGGTTGCACCTGCCTCGCCATGGCGGGTCAGGCGGGCGATGCGACGCGTTCCGTCCCACAATTCCGCGGCACCACCATCTGCGTTGATTTCTGCCACGAGCAAGGCGGTTGCAGTGTCGAGCGCAGCGAATGCCAGGGGCTCGTGCGAAGGGCCGCTCAAGTTTTCTATGACTACGCTAATCCGGTCCATGGCTGGCACTCCTTGGTCAGAACGCCACCGATGCGCCAGTCGGGATGAACCCCGGATAACCGCGCGCGAATCTTTTTCGCAGCATAGTCTGTTCTCGGTCGATCCGCCGCTATTTCGCGCCCAGCCGTTCGGCTCCCCCATTCTTTCGAGGGTCAGGTTCGGATGCCGTAGATCGCAGTTTGACTCCATTTGGATTCACGCGCAGCTAGGGTGCTGGAAACGGTCTTTGAACAAGGATTGGGTCGTTCGTTTCCAAAGTCACGGGTCGCGATAACCTGAGACTTGAGAGGAATGACCAATGAACAAGCTGACAAGACTGGGTGTGACCCTGGCAAGTGGGGCGCTGCTTGCGCTTGCGGCTCCGGCCGCCGCACAGCTGGAGGAATGGGTCGACTATACGCCGCAGAAAGAAGTGATCGAATTGACCTATGTTAAGGTCGATCAAGGCCAGCTGGACACATATCTCGAAGGGCTGAAGCAGACCTGGGTGAAGGCCAACGAGGCGGCCAAGTCCGTGGGTCAGGTCACGTCATACGGGATCTATGTGGTCCCTTACGGCAGCAACGAAGTGAACCTCGTGCTGCGGATCACCTACCCAAGCATGGCATCGCTCGATGCAGACAAGGCCGAATATGACAAGTTCATGGCCGCCTGGGGCAAGGCCAACGCGGATTCGAGCAACAGGACGGTGATCGAACTTTACAACAAGATCCGCGAGATCAAGGGCACCTATATCCTGCGCGAAATCAAGCTGAAATAGTCCGACGGACGACCAAGCGGGCGGGCCTCGGTCTCCGCCCGCTGGTCAAGCACTCATCTCGAATACCGGGCCAAATAACCAGTGTCGTCCGGCACCAGGCTCGCGCGCTCAGTCTTTCTGATAGGGGTTCTTCGGGCTCTTGAGCACGACGCGCACCGGCACCGCCTCGAAGCCGAGCTTGGAGCGGATGCCGTTGACCAGGTACCGCTCGTAGCTCTTGGGCAGCATGTCGAGCCGTGTTCCGAACACCACGAAGCGGGGCGGGCGAGTGCTCGCCTGGGTAATGTAGCGCAGCTTGATCCGTTTGCCTTTTGGGGCAGGCGGAGGGTTGGCTTCCAGCGCATCGTCGAACCAGCGGTTCAATGCGGCCGTGGGAACGCGGCGGCTCCACGCTTCTCGCAAATCGAAGGCGGCGCAAAGCAGCTGATCCAGGCCCTTGCCGGTCTTCGCACTGACCGCGATCAACGGCAGCCCGCGCACCTGGGCCAGCCCTTCGTCAAGCGCGGCACGAATGCCGTTGAACAGCGCGCTGGCGTCCTCGGCAACATCCCATTTGTTGATGGCGATCATCAGCGCGCGACCTTCCTCAAGCACCATGCTGGCGATCTTGAGGTCCTGGTGCTCCAACCCGCGCGTGGCGTCGAGCAACAGCACGACGACCTCGGCAAAGTCGATCGCGCGGCGCGCGTCGGCGACGGAAAGCCTTTCCAGCTTTTCGACCACCTGCGCCTTCTTGCGCATCCCGGCTGTGTCGATCAGGCGGACCTCGCGCGCTTCGCCGGATCTGGGATCGGTCCATTCCCAGTCGATCGCGATCGAATCGCGGGTGATCCCGGCTTCGGGACCGGTCAGCAGACGATCCTCACCGAGGAAACGGTTGATCAGCGTCGACTTGCCCGCATTGGGTCGACCGACGATGGCAAGCTTGAGCGGACCTGCGACTGCGTCCTCATCTTCTTCGTCGAACTCTTCGGCCTCTTCTGCGGATTCGGCCTTGGCGCCGATGATCGGCCAAAGATGATCGAACAGGTCGGCCACGCCTTCGCCATGTTCTGCCGAAAGTGCGACCGGTTCGCCGAAGCCCAGGGCGAAGCTTTCATAGATACCGGCGTCGCCCTGCTTGCCCTCGGCCTTGTTGGCGACGAGGACCACGGGAACCTCCTGGCTACGTAGCCAACGCGCGATTTCCTCGTCGAGCGGCGTTACACCCACCCGCGAATCAAAGACGAACAGCGCGGCGTCGGCACCTTCCAGGCTGACTTCGGTCTGCTTGCGCATCCGACCGGGCAGGCTTTCGGCGTCCTCATCTTCCCATCCTGCCGTATCGACGATCTGGAATTCCAGCCCGGCAATTTCCGCATCACCAAAGCGCCGGTCACGCGTCACGCCTGGTTGGTCATCAACCAATGCCAGTCGCTTGCCGACCAGCCGGTTGAACAGCGTCGACTTGCCGACATTGGGTCGGCCGATGATAATCACCGTCGGTTTGGCGGGGGATGCGCGCATGATGGCGCGCCAAGTGGCGGTTTGCTGCGCGCAATGCAAGCGGCAGCGCGATTCGCTTGCTCGGCGCTGATTCGATCCGCAACGATTTGGTAAGGTTAACGGCCTACTCATGGTCGGCATGAGGAAGCTGATTGCCCTCGCTGCGTTACTTGCCACTGCAACGCCGGCCCTGGCCGACGATGCTGCACTGGACGGCATGGTCGGCGACAGGGAAGGGCATGAGCTAGAACCTTACCTGCAGTGCGCACCATACGCTCGCCAGGTCACGGGGATCGCACTCTACGGCGAAGCCAGCACGTGGTGGGATCAGGCGCAGGGGCACTACGCCACCGGTCACAAGCCACGCGTAGGCGCGGTGATGACGTTCCGACCTCACTTAAAACTGCAGCTCGGTCACGTTGCAGCGGTCAGCAAGGTGCTCGATTCGCGCCGCGTTCTGCTCGATCATGCCAACTGGTCGCCAATCAATGGGCGCCGGGGCCGTGTTGAACAGGATGTACTGGCGATCGATGTTTCGCCTGCCAACGACTGGAGCCTGGTGCGGGTGTGGTACGGGCCTTTGGGAGACGTCGGTACGACTGCCTGGCCGGTCGAAGGCTTCATCTACAAGGATCGCGCCGCTCAGCCACAAAGCCAAACGGCCCGCCAATCGCCAACACCTGTCCAGCCTGCACCTTTGCCTGAAGAACCGTCAAAGCGCTTCCTCAAGGCTTTCGCCGAATTCCAGTAATCAGCTTGCCTTGGCGACCGGGGCGTCTTCGCCGAGGTCTTCGAACCATGCCTCGACCGGACCGCTGAGCTTGAGCGTCAACGGATTGCCGTGACGATCGACGGTCTTGCCGGCCTGGACGCGAACCCAACCCTCCGAAATCGAATATTCTTCGATGTCGGTGCGCTGCTTGCCCTTGAAGCGGATGCCTACGCCACGCTTCAGCACCTCTACGTCGAAATGCTCGCTCTTCGGGTGCACGGACAGGCGGTCGGGCGGGGTGTCGGTCTTGGTCTGATCGGTCATGGACCGCGCCCCTAATCCGCGCCGCGCCGCGCGGCAAGATCAATTGGGCGTGTGGACCGCCGCCACGCTTGCGCTATTCGTTGCATCCTACTAGAGGCACGCGCCTACACGCGAAGGACTGGCTCCTCTCGCGCAGCTTCACTCGGGTTTGCGGGCGTGGCGGAACTGGTAGACGCGCTGGTTTTAGGTACCAGTATCGAAAGATGTGGGGGTTCGAGTCCCTTCGCCCGCACCAGTGCCGCCGCTGCAAGCGGAACCCTCGCCATTATCGCTTTTGGAAAGTCACGAGTTTCAACCAATGCAGATCAAAGAGACCGCCAACGAGGGCCTGAAGCGCGCATATGCCGTGACCATCGCGGCCAAGGATATCGACGCGCGCATCGACAGCGAAGTGAAGAAGATCGCCCCGCAGGTTAAAATGCCCGGCTTCCGCCCCGGCAAGGTACCCGCGAACCTGGTGCGCAAGATGCACGGCGAGCAGCTGCACGCGCAGACGGTCAATGACATGATTCGCGAATCGGTCGATAAGGTGATGGCCGAAAACAAGCTGCGTCCGGCGATGCAGCCCAAGGTCGAATTCGGCGAAGGCTATGAAGAAGGCAAGGACGCCAGCCTGACGGTCGAGCTGGAGGTGCTCCCCGAAGTGGACGCTCCGGAAGTCGAAGGCCTCAAGCTTGAGCGCCTGATGGTGCCCGTCACCGACGAACAGGTGATGGACGCGGTCAATCGCATCGCGGAAGGCAACAAGAGCTACAAGGACGCGCCGAAGACGAAGAAGGCCGCTGACGGCGACCAGCTGATCATCGACTTCGTCGGCAGCATCGACGGCGTCGAGTTCGAAGGCGGCAAGGCCGAGAACACCCCGCTGGTGATCGGATCGGGCCAGTTCATTCCTGGTTTCGAAGAGCAGCTCACCGGTGTGAAGACCGGCGATGAGAAGACCATCACCGTGACTTTCCCGGCTGACTATCCGGCCGAGCACCTGGCGGGCAAGGACGCGCAGTTCGCGATCAAGGTCCAGCAGGTGAAAGTCCCGGCCGAGACCAAGGTCGACGACGAATTCGCCAAGAACCTCGGCCTCGAAAACCTCGACAAGCTCAAGGAACTCCTGCGCGGCCAGCTCGAGCAGGAAACCGCCGGACTCACCCGCACGCAGATGAAGCGCCAGCTGCTCGACACGCTGGCCGCCGGCCACGACTTCGCCGTGCCGCAGGGCATGGTTGATGCCGAATTCGACCAGATCTGGGCCCAGCTGCAGCAGGAAGCCGCGCGCGCGGACGATTCGGCTGCGATGCTCAAGGAAATGGAAGACGAGAAGGACGATTATCGCCGCATTGCAGAGCGTCGCGTCCGCCTCGGCCTGCTCCTTTCAGAGATCGGCCAGAAGAACGGCGTCGAAGTCACCGCCAACGAAATGCAGATGCTGATCCAGCAGGCTGCACAGCAGTATCGCGCGGAAGACCGCCAGCGTTTCGTCGACTACGTTCGCAATGAGCCGATGGCCGCTGCGCAGCTTCGTGCGCCGCTGTATGAAGACAAGGTTGTCGACTTCCTGTTCGACAAGGCCGAGATCACTGACCGCGAAGTGACGCGCGAGGAACTCGAAGCCGCGATCGAAGCCGAAGAAGATGCGGCTGCCGACGCCAAGCCGGCGAAGAAGGCTGCGGCCAAGAAGCCGGCTGCAAAGAAGGCCCCGGCGAAGAAGGAAGCAGCTGAAAAGCCGGCGGCGAAGAAAACTCCTGCCAAGAAGGCCGCTGCCAAGGACGAGGGCGAGAAGAAGCCTGCCGCCAAGAAGGCACCGGCCAAGAAGGCCGCGGCTAAGAAGTAAGCTTCAAGCCGTAACGAGACACCAGGGGGCGGTGAGCTTCGGCTCGCCGCCCCCATGTTTATCGGGGTATCAGAACTCGAGCTCGACCAGCAGGCGAAACTGCCCGTTGGTCTCGTCGTTCGCTTCACCTAGCGCGAAGAGGTAGCCGGCTTCTATCTCGAGTTCGGGACCCAGTCCCTCGATCTCGAATTTCGCGACCGGGCCGACGAAATGCTCCGCGCGTGGCAGGAAATCGTCGAACGTGCCCAGTTCCCCGTAGGCCTGCACGCCCAGACGGACCTCGCCGAAAGCTTCTACATCGGCTGACACCGCATATTCGAGCTCGACCTTCTCACCCGATTCGAGCTCCTTTTCGGCGATCAAGTTGAAACGCAAGTCGAGCGGCCCTGCCTTGCGCTGGACCAGCAGCTTGGTCTCGATCTTGTCGGCGCCATCGAAGACGATTTCATATTCACCATAGAGCGCGAAAGTCAGTCCACCGACCTTGCCGAGCTCGTAGATGCCCTCGATGCCAAGCGCCTCGAGCTCGCGATCTTCGCCGGGTTCTTTCTCGAACTCGCCGCGCAGGCCGAGACGGAAGCTGTCGGTGAGGCCATAGGCGCCTTCGAGCACGAGCGCGTCCTCGCCATCCTCGGGGCCGCCAGCTAGCGCACTGTAGATCGCCTCGAACTCGAGTTCGCCCTTCTCTACCTCGGCGCCATAGACTTCGTCACCCAGACCGGGCGCGGCATGCGCGGCACTAGGGACAAGCATGGCCATTGCGGCCAGGGCGTAGCGACTCTTCGACATGGGATTCCTCACTGCTGGATGCCTGCCTCTAATGCGAAGCATTCTCAATCACAACAAATTGGCTCGATTGTTGAAATCGATTTTTCTGCGACTGGCAATCGTCGCCCCCCGATCCTATTTCCCCGGCGCAAGGAGATTTATCGTATGGCCACCCATCGCACCAAAATGCTCATCATCGGTTCGGGCCCGGCGGGCTTTTCCGCCGCCATCTACGGCGCGCGCGCGATGATGGAGCCGATCGTGGTGCAGGGGCTGCAGCCCGGTGGTCAGCTGACCATCACCACCGACGTCGAAAACTACCCCGGCTTTGCTGACGTGATCCAGGGCCCCTGGCTGATGGAGCAGATGCAGAAGCAGGCCGAACATGTCGGCACGCGGATGATGTGGGATACGATTGTCGATGTCGATCTGGCCAATGGCTCGCCGTTCCGCGCGGTCGGGGACAGCGGCGATGAGTATATCGCAGATGTGATCGTGATCGCCACCGGTGCGCAGGCCAAATGGCTGGGCGTGCCGGGTGAGCAGGAACTGGGCGGCAAGGGCGTTTCAGCCTGCGCGACCTGCGATGGCTTCTTCTATCGCGGCAAGAAGGTCGTGGTGATCGGCGGCGGCAATACCGCGGTCGAGGAAGCGCTCTACCTCACCAACCATTCGGACGACGTGACGCTGATCCACCGCCGCGACGAGCTGCGCGCGGAGAAGATCCTCCAGGAACGCCTGCTCAACCACCCCAAGATCAGCGTCATCTGGAACAAGACGGTCGAGAGCTTTGATGCCGGGGCGACCGGCGCGCTCGGCCATCTCGCCCTGCGCGACACGGTGAGCGGCGAGGCTTCCACGCTCGAGGTCGGCGGGGCCTTTGTCGCGATCGGCCACGCACCTGCGACCGAACTGTTCAAGGGCAAGCTGGAACTCGATGCCAGCGGTTACCTGGTGGTCGAGCCGGGCACGCCCAAGACGGCGATCCCTGGGGTATTTGCCGCGGGCGACGTGATGGATCACACTTATCGTCAGGCCGTAACCGCAGCGGGAACCGGCTGCATGGCAGCGCTCGACGCCGAACGCTTCCTCGCGACGCTGGAAGCGCGCGAGCACGAGGCTGCCGAGTAATCGGTAGCGCGGCCCCCGCCGTGGCGGGGGCCGGCTATTCCTTTACCAGCCGAACACGAAGATGGCGGCGTGCAGCACGAGCGCCATCAGCACCAGGCTGGACAGCGCGAACAGTACGAAGCGCACCAGCACGCGATTGGCGGTCGCCTGCACCAGCGAGTGCACGATGCGCAAACCGACGTAGATCCACGCCAGCAGGGCATTGAGGCCTTCGCCCTGACCGGTCACCGCCAGCACCAGTGCGATCGCGTAAAACACCGTCGGCGCTTCGTGGAGGTGATTGTAATTGTCGGCCTTCCAGCTGACCGTATCCGGTAGTTGGCCCCGCAGGCTCGCGCCGGTCGAACCGACCATCTTGGCGCCGTCGATACCGGCTTTCGACATGGCGGGGATGCGGGTGATGTACATCCACCACCACATGACCATGGTCCATCCGGCAAGAGTGACGACCGGCTGGAGAATTGACGATTCAATCATGCGAGAGCTCCTGGATCAGCAAAGAGGGTTGCCATCACCGCGCGGATCGCAAGGATCGTTAGGACGATGGAATACAGAGCAAAGATGGCAATTCGCACCGGGATGCGATTGACCAGTGCCTGCCATAAGGAATGAATGATGCGCAGTCCTACATAGCTCCACGCTAGCAGGATGTCGGTTGCGCTTGCTCCCACAATCGCAAGGATGATCACTGCCGGATAAAATACCGTTGGCTGCTCCATCAAATGGGTGAAATTGTGGGACTTCCACATGACTTTTGCAGGTAAGATGCCTTCGAGGTCCTGCCCACGCACGCCTGGTTTTGCGGGCGGCATGTTTTTCCCCAGCTTGGCGATGGCGGGAAAACGGGTTCCAGCAGTCCAAAAGAGCATCACCATGGACCAAAGCACCAGGACTGCTGCCGGTGCGAGCATCTGAGCCTGCATGTTCCTACTCCTCCTTTGCCCTTGTGGCAAAACTGCGGCGGGTTCCGGGGATTGTCAAATGCTTGCTAAGCCTCGGCAATCGTTGCGGCATATGCCTGCGGGTCGACATTCCCGCCGGTCATCATGATCACGGTGCCTTCGTCGACCGGCACCTTGCCTGCCAAAGCCGCCGCCAGCGCCGCGGCGCCGCCGGGTTCGGCCACCAGCCTCAGCTTGGCAAAGGCAAAGCGCTGTGCCGCAAGAACCTCGTCATCGGTCACCGTCACACCGGGTTCGACGCGGTCCTTCAAGATGGCAAGGTTGAGTGGCTTCGTGGCGTCAGGCTGCAGAGCGTCGCAGATGGTCTTGGGCGGAACATCGGCAACGCGCACGATTTCGCCTGTGGCCAGCGCTTGGCCGACCATGTCCCAGCCGACCGGCTCGACCAGGTGGATCGCACTTTCAGGGCAGGCCAGCGAGAGGCCTGCCGTGAGCCCTCCGCCCCCGCAGCAGACGATGAAGCGCGAGGGTGTGCGGCCGAGCTGCGCTTCGGCCTCGATACCTGCGCTGCCTTGGCCTTCGATTACCCAGGGGTCGGCGAAGGCATGGACCAACGTTGCACCGGTGTCCCCGATCAGTCGCGCCGCGACCTCATCGCGATCTTCACCGGGGCGCTCGTAAAGGACCACTTTCGCGCCTAGCGCGCGGGTTGTGTCGAGCTTCACCCGCGGGGCGTTTCTCGGCATGACGATCGTCGCGGAGATACCCAGCCGCCGGGCCGCCCATGCTACGCCTTGTGCATGATTTCCGCTCGATACAGCGACCACACCCCGGGATTGTTCTTCCTTAGTCAGGTTGACCAGGCGCCACCAAGCACCCCTTATCTTGAACGCGCCAACCGGCTGCAGCATCTCGGCCTTCACCCAGCACTTTACGCCATGGATTTCGATGGGGAGCAGGGGTGTGGGCGGAACAATCTCCGCAATCTTGGCCGCTGCTTCGAGGACACCTTCGCGGGTCGGCATGCGTTGTTGGGTCATGATTGGATTACTCTGTGGGAGGTCCTGCAGGATGGAACAGGTGGAACAGGGTACTGCCGAAAGGAGTGAGGTCGATCCGTTTGGGTCGCTTAACGACTACGACGGGCATGATCGACAACGTGCGCATGCCGGGTCCTTGCCTCAAGCGGCACTGCTAGGAAACGGGTTTCTCGGATCGATTGGCGACTTCCGCGCATTTCGCTAGGGGACCTGCCAAGATTCGAATTTCGGAGAAACCCTATGTCGACAGTCCTCGTGATCGGTGCCGGCGGCGTCAGTTCGGTATGCGTGCACAAGATGGCGATGAACGCCGATATCTTCAGCGATATCCACCTTGCCAGCCGTACCAAGTCCAAATGCGATACGATCGCCGCCAGCGTGAAGCAGCGCACCGGCGTGGACGTCGCGACCTATGAGATCGACGCCGAGGAAGTCCCGGCGATGGTCAATCTGATCAAGAAGGTCCAGCCCAGCCTGGTGGTCAACCTGGCGCTGCCCTATCAGGACCTGCCGATCATGGATGCCTGCCTTGCTGCAGGCGTCGACTACCTCGACACCGCCAATTACGAGCCGAAGGACGAGGCCAAGTTCGAATATAGCTGGCAGTGGGCCTATCACGACCGTTTCAAGGCAGCGGGGATCATGGCGCTGCTCGGTTCGGGCTTCGACCCGGGTGTCACCAGCGTCTTCACCATGTGGCTCAAGAAGCACAAGCTGAAGACCATTCGCACGCTTGATATCCTCGACTGCAACGGCGGCGACCATGGCCAGGCCTTCGCCACCAACTTCAACCCGGAAATCAACATCCGCGAAGTGACCGCACCCGCGCGGCATTGGGAAAACGGCGAGTTCGTCGAAACCCCGGCGATGGGTAAGAAGGTCGAATTCGACTTCGAGGGCGTCGGGCCCAAGAACATGTACATGATGTATCACGAGGAGCTTGAGAGCCTCGCCAAGTTCAATCCCGAGATGGAGCGTGCGCGCTTCTGGATGACCTTCGGTGACGAGTACATCAAGCACCTCACCGTGCTGCAGAACGTCGGCATGACCTCGATCGAGCCGATCAAGTACAAGGGCAAGGAAATCATCCCGCTGCAGTTCCTCGCCGCGGTGCTGCCCAAGCCCGAAACGCTGGGCGAAACGACCAAGGGCAACACCAATATCGGTTGCATCGCCACCGGCGAGGCGCTCGACGGATCGGGCGAGAAGACCTTCTACATCAAGAACATCTGTTCGCACGAAGCCGCCTATGAAGAGACCGGCAATCAGGCAGTTTCCTATACCACTGGCGTTCCCGCGATGATCGGCAGCGCGATGGTGGTGCAGGGTGCGTGGAAAGGTGACGGCGTGTTCAACGTCGAAGAAATGGATCCCGACCCGTTCATGGACATGCTCAACAAGCATGGTCTGCCGTGGACCGTCGAGGAACTGGACGGGCCGGTCGAGTTCTGATCAACTGCGCCTTCGGGATTTAGTGATCCGGGGGCAAGCATGAAGACTTCACGACGTGGCTTTATGGGCGCGGCGGCCATTGCCGCGACTGCGGCAGGAACTGGCTTGCGTGCGCAGCCGAAGGAGTCCGGTCGGGTCGACGGGCCCTTCGTCCTGACGACCTGGGATTTCGGTCCGGGGGCGAACGAGACTGCCTGGCCGGTTCTTGCCGGGGGTGGATCCGCGCTCGACGCGGTCGAGCATTCGATCAATCATGTCGAACTGCTGCCCGACGAATACTGGGTCGGTTACGGTGGCGTTCCCAACGAGGTTGGCGAAACGACGCTCGATGCGACCATATTGTGGGGTCCGACGCATGACTGGGGCGGGGTCGGCTGCCTCAAGCGGGTCAAGCGCGCCATTTCGGTTGCACGCAAGGTCATGGAAGAAACCCAGCACACGCTGATCGTAGGGGATGACGCGACACGGTTCGCGGTGCGGATGGGGTTCGAGGAAACCTCGCTCACCAATCTGCGTTCGCAGGCGGCGTGGGAAAAGTGGGCGGCCAAGGGCGTAAAAACCGACGCCTTCGACCCCGAACCGATGGATGCGGATCGCCTTGCAGGGCACGATACGGTTGGTTCGATCGCGGTCGATGCGCACGGGAATCTGTGCGTCGGTTGTTCGACCAATGGCCGCGAGTTCAAGATTCCTGGCCGCGTCGGAGATTCTCCGGTCCCCGGTGCCGGTGCCTATGGCGACCAGTTCGTCGGAGGAGCCGTTGCAACCGGCAATGGCGATGTGATGATGCGCTTCCTCCCGACCTATCACACGGTCGAACTGATGCGGCAGGGCATGCCCCCGCAACTCGCCGCCGAAGCGGCGCTGAAGCGGATCACTGATCGCGGCTACAAGTTCAGCGGCGGGATCGCGGCTATCGGGATCGACGGTCGCTATGGCGGTGCGCAGGTTGGCTGGGACGATGGAGGGTTCAGCTTTTCGGTCCGCAATCGCGAAGGCAATCGCCGCGTTTGGGTTTCGCCCGAGCCTGTCAGTCAGCCCGGCTAACGGTTTGGCAGGCTTGGCCATGGTAATTGGCATCGTTCAGGTTCCGGAGTCCGCATGAAGCCGTCGCATTTCGCCATCGCCATGCTGCTTGCCTCGGCGGGCTGCTCGCAGCCTCCGCCGCGCGAGGATGTGCCCAAGGGTGTGGTCGACTTCGGCTGGCCGACCATCCCCGCCGATGCGAAATTTGGCGAAGTCAGCGCGGTCGATGTCGATCGCGAAGGCAATATCTTCGTTCTCCACCGCGCAGGGCGGGTCTGGGAAGAGCCGTTCCCGACCGAACCGATAGCGGACCCGACCGTGTTCGTATTCTCGCCCGATGGGGAGCTGATCGCCAAATGGGGTGCGGGCCTGTTCATCATGCCGCACGGCATTTCGATCGATGCCGAGGGCAAGGTTTGGATCACCGATGTCGCGCATGAGCAGGTGTTCCGCTTCAGCCACGATGGGCAGCAGGAACTCGTCATGGGCGAGCGTGGGGTGAGCAGGCAGGATGCAGGTCATTTCGGCCGCCCGGCGGACATCGCTTTCCTGGGTGACAAGGTGTTGGTGGCCGATGGCTATGTGAACACGCGTGTGGCGGAATTCGACCGTGACGGGCATTTCATCAAGGACTGGGGGGACTTCAAGGTCGCCCACGCCGTCACGGTGGATGACCAGCACATCTACGTAGCCGACCGCGAGCATGCGCGAATCCAGGTTTTTTCGCTCGAAGGCAAGCCGGTGGAGAGCCGCGTATCGCCGGCGGGCAATCACACCTACAGTCTCAAATCACTGGGCGACGGGCGCCTGCTGGCAGTGGAAGGCCGGGACGGTGCGGATCGCACGGGCGCGATCCTGCGCATCTATGGCGCCGACGGGCGTATCGAGCGATCTTTCGACGTCGGCCTGCCCGGCGAAGACGCGAGCCTTGGCCATGACCTCGCCATCGGTCCCGACGGAAAGGTCTACATGACCGACGTGACCGGGGGGCGGGTGGTCCGTTTCACTATTCCACCCAAGCGCTAGCGGGCTGTTGCGTCTTGCGTGGCGCTGCTACGCTCGCGTGCATGGCCACGCCTGCGAAACAATCCCGCAAGACCCAGCAACGCACGATCGAGACGCGTGCGGCGATCATGGAGGCGGGCGCTCAACTCTTCGCGACGCGCGGCTTTGCACAAACCGGGGTGCGCGACATCGCCGATGCGGCGGGCTGCAACCAGGCGCTGGTTTCCTATCATTTCGGCAGCAAGGGCGGGCTCTACGATGCTCTGCTCGCAGATGCGGTCGAACGGGCGAGGGCGATTGCTGCGAAGGGCTTCGACCATGCCCACCCGGTTCGTGCGCTGGTGCGCACCTTCGCCAGGGCCATCGGATCGACCCCGCATTTCGTGCCCATGCTGCTGCGCGAATACATGGAGCCCGAACGAATGCTCCATCCGCAGACCTCGCGCACTCTGCTGGGGATGATGGCAATGACCCGCGCGGTGATTGACGGGCTGCCCGAAACTTCGCCTGCACGGCAATGGGACCCGCAGGTGGTCCACCTCGCCATCGTCGGCCCGCTGATCCTGTTCCTCGTCGCCACCCCGGTGCGCGAGCGTGTGATGCGCGAGGTCGATGTGGGTGTCAGTACTCCGACCCTCGACGAATTCGCCGATGGCCTTGCCACGATCATGGAACATGCTTTGCGAGAAAATTAAGCGCTTGCTTAAAATAGCGCATTGTGTATTACCGCCCTATTACAGCAATAGGGATCAGCGATCATGCGTGCCAAAACTCTCCTCCTTGCGAGCCTTGCCATGCTCGCAGTACCCGCCAGCGCATATGCGCAGAACAACCAGAGGGATGCTGTGAACACCATCTCCGCAGATGAGGAAGCCCGGGCCGACGCTATCCTGCGCGAATTTGCGGCGGACTATCGCAATGACCCGATGGCGATCGACATGATCTTCGGGATCAAGTTGGGCGGTGCCTGGTGGACCGTCTCGGTCGAACGCAAGGAAACCCCGTCGCCGCGCGGGCGCCTGGTCGATCATGCCTTCGGCCCGCACTCGGTCACATTGACCCGCGGCATGCCGGTGACGCCGACCTGGTATTTCGAGATCGCGGATCTCGACGTGCTCGAGCTCATCGCCTCGGGCAAGGTCAATGCCGGGACTGCTTCCATGCAGAGCTTTGGCAGCGACAAGGTCGGTGTCGAAACGCGCGACATGCCGGGATTCAGTTCGACCTCGGGCGATGAGGCGGATCTCTACCTCGCGCTTTCGCACTTCTTCACCAAGGGCAAGCCCGAGGTAACCCGCTTCGGCCGCGACACCTCGCTCGAAACGCATGGTGCGCAAGCGACCGCGCTGCATACGATGAAGGGCTTCCGCATCCTCTATTTCAGCATTGGCCCGGAGGAAGTGGTCAACGACGACCCACGGCTCGAGTTCGGACAGATGCCCAACCTCTTCGTGGTCACTTCGGGAAGGGGCACGCTCTATTCCGATGACGGGCCGATCGCGCTGGAGAAGGGCATGAGTGTCTTCGTCGCACAATTCGTGAAGCACAGGCTCGCCAATACCGGGACCGAGCCGCTCGAAGGCGTGCTGGTGCTCTATGGCGACAATTCCGACTTCGGTTTCGGGACCTCCTATCCCAGCTATTTGCAGGACCTGAACCAGTTTCACCGGACTTACCCCTTTGCCAAGCCAAAGCCCAAGGAAGAGTAGCCCGGCGGTCTCGATTGACAAATTTATCAAACGACATAAATTCGAGCGCGAAAGGAGCCAAACATGGCGACCCACGCGCTCGAATCATTCGATGATACCCTTGTAGATTCGGAGGGCGCCGGACTGCCCGCCTCGGTCTTGGCCCAGCGCGAGGCGATCCCGGCGATCTACGGTTCGATCGACTTCGCACGAATGCCCGAGCGCTTTTCGACCGATCTTGCCGACAAGGTCGAAATGCCCGCGCGCTTCACTTCGCGGCGGGCAGAGCTTCTCGCCGATACCGAATGCCTGGAGCTCATTCGCGCATATACGATGACCGGCGACCGCACCGCCGATGCCTTTGCCGCGCTGATGCCCGATTACGGCTTTCGTCGCCTCGTCGACATGCTCGACCTGGCCTGCGAGCAGGGCATCGAAGCAGTCGCGGATGCTCCCGCTGAACTGCGCGCCTTCATCGCCGCGATGGAAGCCAAGCCCGACTGGCTCGACATGGAACTGGTTGAGCAAGGCGCGCGACAGGAACGCAACGCGCATGTCCACCTGACACCCTTCGTGCTGCGTGGGGCCTTCATCGCGACCTTCATGAACAAATACAGCGCGCTGCCCATGGCGCTCACCGGCACGCTCTCGAACAACACCGCCGCGCGCCGCGCCTATGAGACCGGCAGCTTCTTCACCTCCACCCTGATGCCCGGCGCGCTGCGGCGCGACGGTGCGGGCTTCAAGGCGGCTGCCAAGGTGCGTCTGATGCACTCGATGGTGCGCGCCAACATCATGCGCAGCGGTAAATGGGACGTCGGCACCTATGGCGTTCCGATCCCGCAGGTCGACCAGATGCCGGCAGGGCTCATCGGCACCTATCTGATGGCGCGCGAAGTGCTCGACAGCGGGCGCGAGACCTTCACGCCCGAGGAACGGGCCAAGGTGGAACTGGCCCGCTATCGCTGCTTCCTGCTTGGCCTGCCCGAAGACCTGCTGAGCGACACGCCGCGCGGGATCGAGAAGCTGTGGCTGACACGCCAGGCGACCTTGCGCGCCGAATTCGACCCCGAGACCTGCGGTGCCCTGTTGCGCGCCACCATGGTCGCCGAAATGACCCAGGGCGAGGGCCTGTTTGCTGGCGTCAAGCGTTGGATGGAAGGCGGGTTCTCCAAGCTCTTCTTCATCGAGCATTTCATGGGCGGCGACCGCAAGCTGGCCGCCAGCGTCGGTGTGACCATGAGCGCAGCGGACAAGGTCGCGGCGATCGCCGCGCTCGCCTTCGTCCATGGCCGAATCCGCTGGTTCAAGCTGCTGGCGGCGATCCCTGTGACACGCGAATGGGCCGACCGCAGGCTTGTCCGCAAACTCGCGGGGCTGCTCGAGACCTACGGCCACGCCGATTTCATCACTGACGCGAGCAAGTACAAGCCGTCGGTCTGACAGGTTCTGGCGAACCTATGGAGCTTGGTCGCGGCTTGGCCTATGGGCCGCGCATGGCACAGCCCGAACCTGCCGCACGCGGCACCTACGCCAAGAGCGCCGACACGCGCCGCGCGATCGTCGACGCGGCGATCGTCGCGTTTGGCGAAAGCGGGCTCGAAGGTGCCAGCACCCGCTCGATCGCCGCGGCGGCCGGGGTCAACCAGCCTGCTCTGAACTATCATTTCGGATCGAAGGACGGGCTCTATGTCGAATGTGCCCGGGCGATTGTCGAACGCTTCGCTGCCGGGACTGCCTCGGCCTCGGCGGCAGCGGTCGCCTTGCTGGCGAGTGGGGCACCCATCGATCCGGCGCGGGCCTTGGGTCGTCTGCACGAACTCATGGATGCTCTCGTCGAAACGCTGGTGTTGAACGAGGAAGCCGCTGTCTGGGCCGGTTTCGTTGCGCGCGAGATGAATGCGCCCGGCGCGGCCTTCGCGATCCTCTACGAAAACCTGTGGCAACCCGGGACCGAACTTGCGGCGCGGCTGATCGGCGCGGCACGCGGCCAAAAGGAACCGGGCGAAGATGCACGCCTTGAAGCCTTGATGCTGATTTCCAATCTAATCGCCTTCACCAACGGCCGGCGCGTGTCGAAGGCGATCATGGGCTGGTCCGACATCGGGCCCGAACAGGTGGTAGCGGTGCGCCGCTCCATCGCCCGCCAGATCGATGCGCTGGTTACCGCGAAGACCGGAGAGTAGGACAGACATGGAAACCAGAGCCGGCGATCCGGGCGCATTCGCCCATTTCGACCTTTCGCGGGTCAGTTCGCCTGCCTTCGTGGTCGACGCGGCGAAGCTGCGCGCAAACTGCCAGGTACTGGCCGATATTCGCGATGCTGCCGGGATCAAGGTGCTCGCTGCACTCAAGGCGTTCAGCATGTGGTCGACGGCGCCGATCATCGGCGAATATCTCGATGGCGTGTGCACCTCGGGCCTATGGGAAGCCCGGCTGGCCAGTGAGTTCTACGATGGCGAGATCGCGACCTATTCGGCCGCCTACAAGCCCGAGGAACTGGAGGAGGTCCTGCGTCTGTCGGACCACGTGATCTTCAATTCGCCCGGTCAGCTTGAACGGGCCTCGCTGATCCTGGACGCCGCTCGCGCTGCCGGGCACGACTTCGACGTGGGCCTGCGCATCAACCCGCTCAGTCCGCAGGGCGAGGTGCCGCGCTATGACCCCTCAAGCCCGGGCAGCCGTCTCGGCTTCCCGATCGACCAGCTGACGCCCGAGATCATGGAGCAGGTCGACGGCATCCATTTCCACAATCTCTGCGAGCAGGATTTCGAACCGCTCCACGCCACCTGGGATGTAGTGTTCGATGCGCTCGAACCGTATTTCGGCCAGCTCAAATGGATCAACATGGGCGGCGGCCACCACATTACCCGCGCCGACTACCAGCGCGAGGAATTGATCGAGTTCCTCAAGGACGCGAAAGAGGATACGGGCGCGGAAATCTACCTCGAACCGGGTGAAGCGGTGGCACTCGACGCGGGTATCCTCGTCGGTACCGTGCTCGACACCGGGTGGAACGGGATGCCGCTGGCGGTCGCCGACATCTCGGCCACCTGCCACATGCCCGATGTAATAGAAGCGCCCTATCGCCCCGCAATGCTTGGCGAGGCACAGGATGAGAATATCGAGCCGGTGCGGATCGGCGGCCCCTCGTGTCTCGCGGGCGATGTTATCGGTGACTATCGTTTTGCGGAAGGGCCGGAAGTCGGCACGCGCTTCGCCTTCCTCGACCAGGCGCATTACTCGATGGTCAAGACCAATACTTTCAACGGGGTCCAGCTACCCTCGATCTACCTGTGGGACAGCGAAACCGATCAGCTCGAGCTGGTCCGCGAGTTCGGCTACGAAACCTTTCGCGACCGGTTGAGCTAGCGCGCGGGTCGCTGCTGGCCACGCGCTCAGTACGGCGGTGTCACGCTGCAACACCGGACGCGAAAGCTTCCCGGCGGTGCTGTTCGCCGGGATGCTCGGTTTCAAGCCTGACGATTTCCATCGGCCCGGCGACGATGAATAGGGCACGTTCGACCAAGGCCCCAGATCAGCTTCTGATCAGGGCGTCGGGCTCGCCTCGGTAAGCTCGATCGGGGCCTCCTCGATTGGCATCTTCGTACTTGCCGCAGTGGCAACGGTGACATTGGCGCTGGCAAAGGCCGCGGGATCGTCACGCTTCTTGAGCTTGGTCCAGGTCCCGACCGGATAGCCGTATTCGGCCAGACAGTCGCCCATGGTGCGTTTGTACGCGCGTTCCTTGCCGCCACGGATGGCGCGAGATACCCCGAAGCCAGCCAAGACGCCGATTACCGGTACTGCGGCCAGGCTGGCCGATGCCGCTCCCGTGGCAACATTCACACCGCCAAGCCCTGTCGACACAATGGCCGCGCCTGCTCCGACCGTAGCCACGCCTGTCGTCGCGATGGTGGCTGCGGCGCCCTTGAAGTTTGACGAATGGCCTGCGCGGACAAGCTTCTCGCATGTGCGATAGTCGTTTTCGAACGCCATCCGATCGGCGACCGGCGCGCTGACATTGGCCGAGAAATTGCGCGGACGCGTGGAACAGCCGGCAGCCATGACCGACAGGGCCACGAGGCAGGCGGTGTATGGGCGATTTTGCATCGGACTTCTCCCTGTTGAAACCGCCGTTCTGGGCGGGTGAGGGTGATGTCCGCGATCGCCGTGCATTCGGTCAGATGCATCGGGCTGCGCAGCGCGATGCATCGAGTTGCAAATCCGGTGCACTGGAGTAACTCATGGGCATGGACACGGCACGCGACCTGCCGATCAAGCTCGACATGGTGCTCAAGGCAGCATCGCTGAGCCGCGTCGCGCTGGCGCAGGCGCTGGGAGTGGACAAATCGCTGGTTGGCCGCTGGCTGGCGGGTACGGTCCACCCAAGCGAGCACAACCTGTCGCGTCTCAGTCACTTAATGGAAGAACGGCTGCCCGGCTTTCGCCTGGCGGACTGGTATGTCCCGGCGGAGGAGCTGGCGCGCAAGTTTGAACTGGAGGCGCCGACCCAGCCCGACCTTTCGCCGGCAGAACCGATCCTGGGCGAGTTTCGCGAAGCTGCCGCGCAGGAAATCGATTCGCGCGGTACTGCCTATGAAGGCTTCTGGCGCACCGCGCGGCCGTCGCTGCTGATGCCGGGTGAACTGTTTCACGATTACGGGATGATCCGCCGTACTCCGGCGGGCCTGATCGAGGTGCGCATGTCGGGCTCTGGCCTCGATTTCGCGGGCCACCTGTTTCCCTTCGCGGGCAATATCGTGGTCTACCTGTTCGATCGCATCGGCCGATCGCCGGTCACGGTGCTGTGCAAGGGCGTGACGCTGCCGCGGGCGATGGTGCTCGACGGGATCATCATGCTCGCAGCGCTCGATCCGGCGCGGACACCCGCTGCCTTTCCCCTTCTGGTTGAACGGGTTGGTGATCTTAGCGGCGATGCCGCGCGCGACGATGCCACCTATGCCGAGCTGGCAGACTTGCAGCCGCAACCGCTCGATCCGGTGGGTGACGAAGCGATCAAGGCGCGAATCTATCGCGATTCGGGGCCGACGCATGCAGCGCAGGGTGGTGACGCCTTCCTCAGCGTGGGCGCGCAGGCCTCGCTCTCGCGCGGGACCACCGGCCGGGGGCTGCGCGGCTAGGCCGCAAACCACCGCGGAAACAGCCCGCCGCACCCCGCGCCGGGCTTGCGAATTTTCGGCGCATATTCACTTGCGTTTCATGATGCAGGTTTTATACGCCGCGCTCCCGCTGCCCCAAGGGGACTTCCTAACCGCAAGGCAGCTTGTCGTTTCATGGTCCGCAAGGACTGTTTAGGGGGTCCCTTGAGTTGCACGAATTTCCTGACGCACGGTCTGTAGTTCGCGCCCTTCGGCCGGACGAACCGATCATCCTCAATCGCCCGCATGCCGCCGCGCGTGCCGCTCGATTCTTCGTTGAGAAGTTTCCGGGCAAGTCGCTATATGCGGTGAAGGCTAATCCCTCGCCGGATCTGGTGCAGATCCTGTGGGACAACGGGATCACGCATTACGATGTGGCCTCGATCGCCGAGGTGCGCATGGTGCGCGGCGTACTGCCCGATGCGGTGCTGTGCTTCATGCACCCGGTGAAGGCGCCCAGCGCGATCCGCGAGGCTTACCACCAGCATGGCGTGCGCACCTTCAGCCTCGATTCGGTCGAAGAACTGGCGAAGATCGTCGATGCCACGCGCGGCGAAGATGGCAAGCCGGCGAAGGATCTGCGGCTGTGCGTGCGCCTGCGCGTCAGCAGCGAATATTCCGAGCTTTCGCTCGCCAGCAAGTTCGGCTGCGATCTGACCGAGGCGCCGCAGCTGCTGCAGCAGACCCGCCAGCATGCCGACTGGCTTGGCGTGTGTTTCCACGTGGGTAGCCAGGCGATGACCCCCTTCGCCTATGTCCAGGCGCTGGAGCGCGTGCGCGCCGCGATTGCCGAGGCATCGGTGGTGATCGATATGATCGACGTCGGCGGCGGTTTCCCCAGTGTCTATCCGGGCATGGAGCCTCCGCCACTGGAGGACTACTTCACCATCATCCACCGCCAGTTCGAAGCCCTACCGATCGCCTATAACGCGGAACTGTGGTGCGAACCGGGCCGCGCACTGTGCGCCGAATACTCGTCGCTGATCGTCAAGGTCGAGAAGCGTCGGGGCGAAGAGCTCTACATCAACGACGGCGCCTATGGCGCGCTGTTCGATGCAGCGCATGTGGACTGGAAGTTCCCGGTCCGCGCGCTCGAGGACGACCTGATCAAGCCGGAGATGGATTTCTCCTTCTACGGCCCGACCTGCGACGATGCCGACTACATGCAGGGCCCCTTCGTCCTGCCCGAGGACATCCAGGCTGGCGATTATATCGAGATCGGCATGCTCGGCGCCTATGGCGCGGCGATGAAGACCGATTTCAACGGCTTCGGCGCCGCCGAGCGGATCGTGGTCGAAGACGAGCCGATGGCGAGCCTCTACGACGGCAGCCGCACGCGTCCCGAGGCGGACAATGTGGTGAGCCTGCGTTAATCCCTCCGGGCCCACCGAAAGGTCGGGCCCGGTCTGGACGCTTCAGACCTCCATGTAGCAGAGCGCTACATAGCCCTTGCCGTGGGCGGTATTGATCCGGCCGAATTCGATGCCGAAGGAATTGTCGTCTTCGGAGGTGATACCGTCGAATTCACGTATGGGTTGCAGGACGGTGAAACCGCGCGATTGCGCGAGGGCCTCGACACCCACTTCGGTCGCGGCGCAAATGACCATGTATGTGCGTGACATGGGCTAACCTCCTATCGCTAGGATACGACGTGTCGCAGTGTTGAGCTTGACGAAGCATGCCCGCATTTCCTGCGCGTCGGCTGCAGCGGCGAAACATGATTTCAGCGCGGCTTCGGGCCGCGACAGCTTGCTGGCAATCCGGTTGATGAGCGCAACCCGTGTCGCGTCCCTGCTGAAATTCACCTGTTCGCGCGCCCAGAAGACGTCGAACAGGGCATTGGCGACCTCGATTTCATTCGAGGTGATCCCGCCATCGGCATCCCTGCTGTAAACAATGGGGACGCCGAGCTTTTTTCTCAGGAGATTTGTTTCGAGCTCAAGCTGCTGCTCTTTCTGTTCCACGTAGGAGATCGCGAACTCGACGCATCTATCCAGGACCTTGCCTTGCGCTGGCGTGATGTCGGTTACAACGGACAGGGTCCTGATCTGCCGTTGGCAGAAGAGGAGCGTTTCGGTGCCATCGCTGAAGTTCTGCCCGACGATGGCCTGTACCGCAGCGGCTACATCCTTCACCGCATCGGCATGGGCCCTGTCGAGCCCGCCATCGCCGTCCCCCAGTACCGAGGTGTTTACTGCGACGCCGCCAGATCGCGCCAGCGAACCGAGCTCCTGATAAGCCGCTGACTTGCCAGCCAGCTGCCCCTTTGCCTCGTCACGCGCCTTGCGCTTTTCCTGGCACGGTTCGACCTTGGCCTTCTGTTCGGCGGTCAAGTCGTCCTCTTCCTTGCCGTCGATCGCATCGCAGACGCCGTCTTCGCCATTTTCTTCCGCATAGGCTTCAAGCGCGGAGGCATACTTGCCTTCGGCGGTTTCCTTGGCCTTGCGTGCCTCGTCGAGCCGGATGATCGCGTCGCCCGATGCGCCCGCGGAGCCGCCGCCCGATGCTGCAATGATCACAGGCTTGGGCGTGACCGCCCCGGTCAGCTGTTCGATCGCGAGGATCGAAACCATGATCCTCTGGTCGCGCGCAGCCTGAACCGACAGTTCGGTCTCGTCATAGCCGCCGCTGAGATAGCGCTCGCAGGTGCGGAACATCATTTCACGCAGCATATTGGCGGTCTGGGTGCGCGGAATGGTCGCACCCTGTTCCGCCGAACTGAAAGCAGCGTTCAGAGCGATTTCCAGGCTGGCAGGGTCTGCCGTCTTGCCGAAACGTCCCCCTGCGCTGAGCGCCTGTGCGATTACGCTGAAGACATCGGGGCTGGGTTCCGAACAGAACCGCCGGACGCTGGAGGGGTCTGGGTTTCCCTGCGCGTCGAGCAGGGCATGTGCGGACAGCACCATTCTCTGCTTGGCATCGACAACAAGTGCACTTGGTCCCGCGGGAATGCGCGTATTGCGGAAGGCGGTATTGTGATTTGCGGAGCAACCGGAAACCACCACCGCCAAGGCGATCAAGACGAGTGTCCAGATATTCTTAATCATGGCGCTCCCCCCACCAAAGAGTGCCGCAAGTTCATCTTGCCTTGATTTTCTAGCGCTGTGGCTCTGCGAGATATTGTAAGTAACGGCCATGCCCGCCTGGTTCGTGGATTCATTCCGGAAGGGCGAGATCGCATTGGCCTGTTGCTGGAATTGTCCTTGCGTATTGACCGCCCTCTGGGGATGGTGCCCGAAAGACAGTCTGGGGAGAGGTCCCACAAATGATAGAGTTCTTTACCGCGCCAGCGCCCAATGGGTGGAAGGTCGCGATCATGCTTGAGGAGTGCGGGCTGCCTTACGAACCGCGTTGGGTGAACCTTGCGGCGGGCGATCAGCACAGCGAGGAATATCTCGCGATCAACCCCAATGGGCGCATTCCGGCAATAATCGACCATGCGCCTGCAGATGGCGGCGAAGCGGTGACTGTCTTCGAATCCGGTGCGATTCTCCTCTATCTGGCGGAAAAATCGGGGCGGTTCCTGCCGACCGACCTGCGCGGAATTTCACGCGTGCGGGAGTGGTTGTTCTGGCAGGTGGGCCACCTGGGTCCGACGCTGGGCCAGCATGGCCATTTCCATCTCTATGCCGAGGAAAAACTGCCCTACGCGATCGAGCGTTTCCACCGCGAGGCACTGCGCGTTTACGGCGTGATGGACCGCCAGCTGGGGCAGGAGGAGTATATTGCCGGGCCTGACTATAGCGTGGCCGACATGGCCTGTTTCCCCTGGGTGCGCACGTGGAAGGCACAGGGCATCCCACTGGAACAGTTCCCGCATGTGCGGCGCTGGTACGATGTGTTGAAACTGCGCGAGGGCTTGCGCCGCGGCGTGGCGCTGGGGAGCGACATGCGGCGGCAGGGGGAGATGAGTGAGGAGGAGCGCAAGAACCTCTTCGGAACGGGGAAGGCGAAACTGCTATGACGGTGCCGATCGAGTTCTTCTTCGACCTGTCGAGCCCATGGACGCGGCTGGCCTTCGCCAATATCCGCCCGACGCTCGCTGGCCTTGACCATGCGATCACCTGGCGGCCGTTCCTGGTCGGCGGGGTATTCAACGCCGTGAACCCTGCAGTTTACGAAAGCCGCAAGCCTGAAAATGCGGCGCGGCTTGCGCGCAGCTTCGGCTGGCTCAAGCAATGGGCGCAGCTGGCGGGGGTAGGGATGAAGTTCCCTTCCGAATATCATCCGCTGAAATCGGTCCACGCCATGCGCTTCTGCTGCGCGCTGGAAGACGACCAGGAAGCCCTCGAACGCTTCGCCCATGCGGCGTTCGAAGCCTATTTCACCGACGCCCGCAATCTCGACGATCCCGCCGTGCTGGTGGCAGTGGCGGATGAGGCGGGCTTTGACGGCACCACTCTTGGTGATCGCGCATCGAGCCAGCCGATCAAGGACCGGCTGCGCGCCAATACCGAGGAAGCGATCGCGCGCGGTGCGTTCGGTTCGCCGACGATCTTCGTTGGCGGTGAACACATGTATTTCGGCAACGACCAGCTGCCGCTGGTGCGTCAGCAAGTCGCCATGCTGGCCGGGGGATAAGGGTCAGTCGGGGAAGCCGACGAAGCGCGCCGCTTCCTCCACGCTCTTGCGCGTGCTGACCACGGCGTTGGCGGGGAATGTCTCGTCGGGCCAACCCAGGGCGACCGCCTTCATGATCACCTGGTCGTCCGGGATTCCGGCATGTTCGCGCACCACAGGACTTTGCATAATGCCCTGTGAATTGATCACGCAGCCGAGCCCGCGGCTCCATGCCGCGTTGACCAGCGCGGTCGTCACCGCCCCGCAGTCGAACTTGCTGTCGTCTCCGTCGTCAAGGATGCGGTCGTAGGTGATGATCACGCAGACCGGAGCGTCGAACTGGCGGAAGCCGCGGAGCACCCAGTCCTGCCGCCGTTCCTTGTCGTCGCGTTCGATGCCCATGGCACCGAACAGCTGTTTGGCGACATGGATCTGCCGCTCGCGATGGACGCCTTCGAAGGCGCTGCCACGGCGGAATTCGCGGCTGTCGGGCACGCCTGCGAGGATATTCTCGGTATTTCCCTTGCGGATCCGGTCGAGCGGTTCGCCGGTGATGACGTGGAAGTTCCACGGCTGGGTGTTCATCGAGGAGGGCGCGCGCATTGCGATCTCCAGGATTTCCTCGATCAACGCGCGCGGCACCGGCTTGTCGAGATAGCCTCGGATCGAACGTCGTCCGTTGACCACATCTGCAAAGCTCATTTCCGGATTACCGCTCATGCACACACTCTCCCGCGCTGATGGCCGGTGCTTAGCGCGGTGCTGCGCAGCCGCAAAATCCGCTACGTCACGCGCGTCTCAGGGCGTGAAATAGGGCCGATCTCCGGCGATGGTGACTCGCTCCATCACCCGTCGTGCGGGGAAATAGTCCGAAACTGCGAGATGCTGGCACACGCGATTGTCCCAGAAGGCGATCGAATTCTCTCGCCAGCGGAAGCGGCATTGGATCTCGACGTCCATCGCCGTGGCATAGAGGTGTTCGAGCAGCCAGCGGCTCTCCTTATCGCTCAGTCCCTCGATATGGCTGGTGAAGCCGGTGTTGACGTAGATCGCGCGCTCGCCCGTCTCCGGGTGCGTGCGGATCACCGGGTGGCGCATCGGCGGGTATTTCTCGTGCAGCTCCTCCGGCGCCTTTCCAAGGCGGCGGGCGAAGACGCGGGCGATGTCGTGCACAGCGGTCAGGCCCTCGCAGAAGCGCTGCATCTGTTCGGACAGGCGCTCGTAGGCAAGGTGCATGTTGGCGAACAGCGTGTCGCCGCCCACCGGCGGGACCTCGCGGGCATAGAGGATCGAGCCGAGCGAGGGGCATTCACGCCAGGTGACGTCCGAATGCCAGTTATTCTCCTGCCCGCGGCTATCGGGCCCATGCGCGATCCGCAGCACTTCGGGATTAGGCTGGTCCTTGGGTGTCGCCGGATGGATCTCGAGCTCGCCGAAATGCCGTGCAAAGGCGATGTGCTGGTCCTGTGTCAGCTGCTGGTCACGGAAGAAGATCACGCCATACTTGAGCAGTGCAGCACGAATCTCGGGCACGCGGTCGGCAATGTCGGGCCCGCCAAGATCGATGTTGAGGATCTCCGCACCGATCGCTGGGGTCAGCGGGTGGATATCGAGCGCGCCCGTGTCGAGCCGGTTCTTGTCGAGTTGCGTGGCCATTTCTCTCTCCCTTGCCGCAAGGCTAACACGCAAGGGGAAGGGCGGCCAGACCCTCAGTAGAGGGCGCGCGGCAGGCAGCTTCCGGCTGTGGGAGCCGGGAAAAGACGACAGTCGAAATAGGCGACTTCGCCGTTGCCCGAGCGAGCGGGGAGGAAGCTGAAGCGTAGTTTCGCGCGGGCCGTCGATGACAGTGGCAGCTTGGCCGGGATCGCGGAGGGATCGTCCCACCCATAGACCTGACAATAGCGGTCGCCCGGGCACAGGGCGCGGGCCTTTTCGACCAATGTGTCGGGGGAGTCGCCCGAGCCGACGAGCACGAAGTGGACGCCCGGAGCGGGGGAACCCGGCGACGCGGGCTGGGGCGCTGGCAGTGCGGAATCGCGCGGCGTGTCCGAGGCAGTGATGCTGCGTACCGCGGTGCCCGCATCGACGAGTCGGGGGAGCAGGTCTTCAGGCCGCTCGGTCTGTTGTGCCAGCGTGCGCAGGGCCAGCGGATCGGGCTCTCCACCCGAATAGCGCGCGGTAAGCGCATGGCTGCTGCCCCATGTGCCCTTCCAGCGGAAGAACAGGTGCGGTCCAACCGCCGCGATCTTGTCGAGCTCGCCGCTCCAGGCCGGATAGACATAGTCTGCATGGTAGTGCGTCGCACTGCCCACCTTGCCGTCGACATAACCGCCCAGTGCCTCTTCCGCCCGCGCGCGTGCCGAGCGCCACAGGCTTTCGGGATAGCTGCGCGCGAGCGAGCCGTCGCAGGTAAAGGTGAACTGGCATCCGGTGGGACGCTGCGACCCTTCGAAGACCACACCGCACACCGTCCCGGAGAAAGCCGGATGGCGTACCCGATTGAGCACCACCTGCATCACCGCGCGTTGATCGGCATCGCCTGCGCCCGCTTCGGCCAGTGCCGCCAGCGCCAGGCAATCGCGCGCCCGATCGCGGTCAATGCCATTGCCGCGGAAGTGGAACGGGGGCGCCGGATCGGACGCGGCATCGACAAAGCCTACTGCGGCGTTGCGCAGGCGCGCCTCTTCGGGATCGAGCGTGGAGAACAGGATATCCGCGTCCTCGCCGCTCGCCGGAAGGGCCTCAAGCGGAGCCTGTAACGGTAGCGCCGCAATTGCATTGGGTGAGGGAGTCTGGCGCCCGAACGCCGCCAAGGCCGTGAAGCTCAGGACGAGCAGGAACAATACCCCGAACAGGGGGGCATTCTCGCGGAACCGGCTTGAGGCAAGGGCCTGCATCGCCGCTATCTAGGAAGCCCCTGCCCTGAGAAACAGGGGTCGGCCGATTAGGCCGCCTTCCTGAGCTCCAGCTCGAGCCGGCCCCAGATCTCGACCAGCGCGTCGACGAGGCCGTCCATCAGTGCCTCGGTATGCGCCGGGCCGGGGGTAAAGCGCAGGCGCTCGGTCCCGCGCGGCACGGTCGGGAAATTGATCGGCTGCACATAGACACCGTATTCGGCGAGCAGGATGTCGCTGATTTTCTTCGCGCGCACCGGATCGCCGACCATCAGCGGGACGATATGGGTGACGCTGTCCATCACCGGCAGGCCGGCTTCGGCGAATTTGAGCTTGAGCATGGCCGCGGCCTGCTGCTGCGCGTTGCGTTCGACGTTCGAGTTC
>NZ_JAYPTL010000022.1:40951-51385 GCF_038133525.1 Erythrobacter sp.
GTCCATCAGTGCCTCGGTATGCGCCGGGCCGGGGGTACAGCGCAGGCGCTCGGTCCCGCGCGGCACGGTCGGGAAATTGAGCGGCTGCACATAGACGCCGTATTCGGCGAGCAGGATGTCGCTGATCTTCTTCGCACGCACCGGATCGCCCACCATCAGCGGCACAATATGCGTGGTCGAATCCATCACCGGCAGGCCGGCATCGCGCATTGCCTGCTTGAGATAGGAGGCAGCGGCCTGTTGGCCGTCACGCTCTTCGCTCGATCCCTTGAGGTGGCGGACCGCAGCGAGCACGCCTGCGACCAGCACGGGGCTGAGCGAGGTGGTGAAGATGAAGCCCGGGGCATAGCTGCGAATGCAATCGATGATACGGGTGTCGGCGGCGATATAGCCGCCCATGACGCCGAAGGCCTTGCCCAGCGTGCCCTCGATGATGTCGATGCGATGTGCCGCTTCGTCGCGCTCGGTGATGCCGCCACCGCGCTTGCCGTACATGCCAACCGCGTGGACCTCGTCGATGTAGGTCAGCGCATTGTACTTCTCGGCCAGGTCGCAGATCGCGTGGATCGGGGCGACGTCGCCGTCCATCGAATAGACGCTCTCGAAGGCGATCAGCTTGGGCACGGAGGGATCTTCGGCCGCCAGCAGCTCTTCGAGATGCGCCACGTCGTTGTGGCGCCACACGCGCTTCTCGCAGCCCGCATTGCGGATGCCCGCGATCATGCTGGCGTGGTTCAGCTCGTCGGAAAAGATCACGCAGCCCGGCAGCAGCTTTGCCAGCGTCGACAACGTGGCATCGTTCGAGACATAGCCGCTGGTGAACAGCAGCGCGCCATCCTTGCCGTGCAGGTCGGCCAGCTCCTGTTCGAGCTGGATATGATAATGGGTGTTGCCGCCGATGTTGCGCGTGCCGCCCGATCCGGCGCCGACGTCATGCAGCGCCTCTTCCATCGCGGCGATAACCTTGGGGTGCTGGCCCATGGCGAGATAGTCATTCGAGCACCAAACGGTGACCGGCTTCGGCCCATTGTGGCCGGCAAAGCAGCGCGCATTGGGAAAGGCGCCCTTGTTGCGCAGGATGTCGATGAAGACGCGATAGCGACCCTCGGCATGCAAGCGGTCGATGGCTTCGTCGAAAATCTGGTCGTAGTTCACGCGGGCCCTACCCGTCACAACGCCGCCCGTCCGCGGCTGGAAACCGCTGCGACATAATTGGGAAAGTGGCAGAATTCCACCGCGATCTTTGCGACTCGTTCTTAAGTACGAGCTGGTGGAGCGAAGGCAGGCAGGGGTGCTCCATCGTCTGCGCGGAAAAACTCGGCGCGCAGACCTTCGACGAAGGCCGCAAATTCGCCGCGTACGGCAAGCCACAGATCGCGTTCGTCCGTGGCGTCGGCCGGGACGGTCTCGAGCAATACTTCGAGAGCCGCATCGACCAGCCCAAGGTACCAGCGCGGCGGAACCAGCAGCGTGTCGTTGTGATGGACGATTGCCGTGCCCTGGTCGATCCGCGCCGTCGCGGGATCTTCGACCCATTGCAGTAGAAGGAATACGCTTTCGGCAGTCATGCGACCTTCAAGATCGCGCATCTGGCCTAGCCCGTGATGTTCGAAAGACGCGCGCGCATCGGGATGGCGGGCATAGAAAGCCTGCAGCACCGGATTGGTCACATCGCCGCGCTGATCGGCCAGCCGGGTGAGGCTGCGCTCCGCAAGCTCAATCCGGTCCTTGGCCATGGCCCTAGAACTTATCCAGCCGTTCGATGCCGTATGCGGCGAAGGTTTCCCTTAGCCGCTCAAAGTCGGCGAGGTCGCCGGTGGTGACCGCGCGATCGGGCTCTGATCGGGCGAAATCCTGGCCTTGCGTGAGATAGGCTATACGGCGGGCGATCCCCTCTGCACCGTGCACGAAGGTCACCTCGCGGCCGACCGCCGCTCGCAACTCGTCATCGAGCAGCGGGAAATGGGTGCAGGCGTGGACCAGCACGTCGATCTCGTCTGCGCCAGGCTGTTCCAGCAAGCCGGCAATCGCCTCGCGGGCTTCGGCTACGCTCACCGTGCCACCCCGCAGTTTGCGTTCCGCCAGCATGACCAACTGCGGTGCGCCGAAGCGCAACATGCGCTTGCCGCCCGCGAATTCCGCCTCCAGCGCATCGACGTAGGGCTGGCGAACGGTGGCGGCGGTACCCAGCACAGCGAAGGTTCCGGTCCGGGTGAGCGCGGCTGCGGGCTTGATCGCGGGGACCGTGCCGACGATCGGCACTTCAAGCACGTCGCGCACCATGCCCAATGCGATCGTGCTGGCGGTGTTGCAGGCAATGCAGACCAGCCGCGGCTGCCAGCGTTCGGCCATGCGACCCAGCAGGCCCGCGACCCGCGCGGCGATTTCGGCCTCGCTCTTTTCGCCATAGGGCAGGCCCGCCATGTCGGCGGCGTAGATGACGGGGGCGTCGGGCAAGGCCTTGCGTACCTCGGCGAGCACGGTCAGCCCGCCGACACCGGAATCGAACATCAGGATGGGAGAGGTGGCGGTTACGTCCAAATTCGCTCCGTTTGTCCCAAGCTTGTCGAAGGACCGCTTTTTCTTTTGCGCAGCGCCTATTAGAACTACGACCCTTCGACAAGATCAGGCCTAACGGGACAGGGGCGCGCAGGATGGATTTCGGTAGCGGTTTCACGATCACCACGCTCTATGCGGTCTTGCTCGGCTTTCTCTCCGGTTCGATCCCCTTCGGCCTGCTGCTGACCCGCGCGGCGGGGCTGGGTGATGTTCGCAAGGTCGGCAGCGGCAGCATTGGTGCCACCAATGTGCTGCGAACCGGGAACAAGGGTCTCGCAGCAGCTACCGTACTGCTCGATGCGGCCAAGGGTACGCTACCGGTGCTGGCAGCCGCTAAGTTGTGGCCCGGCCTCGAAGGTATTGTGGCGGTGGCGGCGGTTGCCGGACATTGCTTCACGCCCTGGCTCGGTTTTCGCGGCGGCAAAGGCTTCGCCACTGCAGCGGGTGTGTTGCTTGGCCTAGCCTGGCCGGCGATGCTCGCCTGCGCTGCGATCTGGGCCGCGACGCTGGCGCTCAGCCGGATCTCTTCGGTTTCGTCGATGACGACGGTGGTTGCTGCGCCCCTGGTCGCCTGGGGGCTGGGCTATCCCGCGGTCAGCTGGCCGCTGGTTGCGATCGCGGTCATAGTCCTGGTCCAGCATCGCGCCAATATTGGACGGTTGATGCGCGGCGAGGAACCGAAGGTCGGTTCCAAGGGGTGACCTCCCTCTCGCAGGAGGAGGCCTTCGCGCGCATCCGGCTGCTGCGCTCACCCAATATCGGGCCGGTCAGCTATGCCATGCTGTTGCAGCGCTTCGGTACCGCAGAGGCGGCCCTTGAGGCCTTGCCCGAGCTATCGGCGCGGGGTGGACGGCACTATCGCCCGGTCACGATCGATGCGATCGAGCGCGAGGTCGAGGCGGTGCGCAAAGCCGACGCGAAGTACCTGTTTCACGACCAACCGGCCTATCCCGCGCTGCTGAGGGAGATCGACGGAGCACCGCCGATCCTGACCTGGCGAGGTGATCTGGCGCTTGCCTCGCGTCCTTGCGTCGCCATGGTCGGCGCGCGCAACGCCAGTGCGGCGGCGGTCAAATTGGCGCGCGATTTCGCGAATGCGCTGGCCCAGGCAGGCTTTACCGTGGTGTCCGGCCTTGCTCGCGGGATCGACGGCGCGGCGCATGAAGGCGCACTCCCGGCGACTATCGGTGTGATCGCCAGCGGGATCGACATCGCCTATCCGCCACAACACGCGGATTTGCAGGAGCGGATCGCCGGCGAAGGCCTGCTGATCGCTGAACAGCCGCCGGGGACGGAACCGCGCGGCAGCCATTTTCCGAGCCGCAATCGCATCATTGCCGGGCTCGCCAGTGGCACGCTGGTGGTAGAGGCAGCGCCCAAGTCTGGCTCGCTGATCACCGCGCGGCTCGCAGGAGAGGCCGGGCGCGAGGTCATGGCTATTCCCGGCAGCCCGCTCGACGCCCGCAGCCACGGCTGCAATCAACTGATCCGCGAAGGCGCGGTGCTGGTCAACTCGCCCGAGGATGTGATCGAGTTGATATCGGGTTTCGATGGCCAGCCGCGTTCCCGGGTCCGCGATGACACACCGAACTGCGATCTTGCTCCGGGTGAGCTTACAGCCGCTGAACCAACAGAACTGGCTGAAATTCTTACGGCAGCACCTGTCCCCGTCGACGAACTTATTCGCCAGTCAGGCGGCAATGCGGCCGGGGTGCAGCTTGCGCTGCTTGAGCTGGAAATCGCCGGGTTGCTGGAACGGCATGCCGGAGGGCGGGTCTCACTTCTTCGCTAGGTCCGTCCCACTTCGGGACAAATTGTAAGAATCCGCCATTTTCGCCTAAGGCGTGACGCGTCTATGCAATGCGAATCGCCGCTTCGCTGCCATCGCCCGCAGCGAGTCGCGCGTTCGCCTTGAACCGCGATCGGTCGCAGACATCGCCAGATTTCGAACAGCGGACACGCTTCGGCGTATCCGCGACGGGCCGCCCATGTACCTCCTGTACGGGCGGCCCGTTCCCGTTTGCCTGCTTGACCTGCGCACGCGCTGCGCCACAACCGCACGATCGCTTGGGGGGACAATATGACGCGTGAGGAACTGTTCGCCAGCCGGGTCTATCGCTGGGCCGCGATTTACGGGATCCTGGTCCTGGCGCTGTCCTATTTCCAGCCAGTGCCCGATCCGTGGCGCCTGCCTTACCTTGGCTTCGTAGGTACGGCCCTGGTGTTCCAGGGTGTGTTCCTTGTCATCGCCCGCGACCCGCGCCGGTTTGAGCCGCTGATGCCGGTCACGTTCTTCGAGAAGCTTTGTTTCGGCGTCCCCGCGGTGGCGTTCTTCCTGCGCGGCCAGGCCGACGCGATCAGTGCGGTGTTCGGCACCATTGACCTGTTGTTGATGGTCCTGTTCTTCATCGCTTGGCGCAGATTGGCGCGTTCGCCCGCTTGACGCCCACGATTCCTCGGCCCCATTTTCGCGCGTACGTACACGTACACACGTAAGGACCGCGTTTTTCATCCCATGCAGCTCGTCATCGTAGAATCGCCCGCCAAGGCGAAGACCATCGAGAAATACCTCGGCAAGGACTTCAAGGTTCTCGCTTCCTACGGCCATGTCCGCGACCTGCCGGCCAAGGATGGCAGCGTGCGCCCGGACGAGGGTTTCGCGATGGATTGGGAAATCTATCGCGACAAGCAGAGCCGCTTCAAGGAAATCGCCGACGCCGCGAAGAAGGCCGACCGGCTGGTCCTCGCCACCGACCCCGACCGCGAGGGTGAGGCGATTTCGTGGCACGTCAGGGAACTGCTGGCCAAGCGCAAGGCGCTGCCCAAGGAAGTCGACCGGGTTACTTTCAATGCGATCACCAAGCAGGCGGTGACCGACGCGATGGCCAAGCCGCGCGAGCTCGACCAGCCGCTGATCGATGCCTACCTCGCGCGCCGCGCACTCGATTACCTCTATGGCTTCACCCTCTCGCCGGTGCTTTGGCGGCGTCTGCCGGGCGCCAAGAGTGCAGGCCGCGTCCAATCGGTCGCGCTGCGCCTGATCGTCGACCGCGAGCGCGAGATCGAGGCTTTCCGCGCCGAGGAATACTGGTCGGTCATCGCCACGATGGAACAGGACGGGACCGAGTTTGCCGCACGGCTGGTCAAATATGACGGGACCAAGCTCGACAAACTGACGCTGGGCGATCGCGGAAGCGCCATGGCCGCGCGCCAGGCAGTCGAGGATTCGCGCTTCACCATCGAGGAAATCGAGACCAAGCCGCTCAAGCGCAATCCCGCGCCGCCGTTCACCACCTCGACCCTGCAGCAGGAAGCCGCGCGCAAGCTGGGCTTTTCGGCCAGCCACACGATGCGGTTGGCGCAGTCGCTCTACGAAGCGGGTGCGATCACCTACATGCGTACCGACGGCGTGCAGATGGACGGCAGCGCCATCGCCGCCTGCCGCAAGGCGGTAAGCGAGCGCTATTCGGGCCATTACCTCCCCGAAAAGCCGCGCATCTACCAGACCAAGGCGAAGAACGCGCAGGAAGCGCACGAGGCGATCCGCCCGACCGACTTCAGCCGCGATCGCGCCGGATCGGGTGACGAGGGCAAGCTCTACGACCTGATCTTCAAGCGCGCGATGGCCAGCCAGATGGCTGCTGCCTCGCTCGAACGCACCACCGTGACCATGCGCGACCCCACTGGCCGCCACGAACTGCGCGCCACCGGCCAGGTGGTCAAGTTCCCCGGCTTCCTCGCGGTCTACCAGGAAGGCTTCGACGACAAGGGGGACGAGGACGAAGACGGTCTGCTGCCCGTCATGCACAAGGGCGACAGCCCGCTGAAGAAGGGTGTCGACGCCAACCAGCACTTCACCCAGCCGCCGCCGCGCTTTTCCGAAGCGAGCCTGGTCAAGCGGCTCGAGGAACTCGGCATCGGGCGCCCGTCGACCTATGCCTCGACCATCCAGACTCTGCGTGATCGCGCCTATGTGCGGATGGAGAAGAACCGCTTCTTCGCCGAAGAAAGCGGACGGCTGCTGACTGCCTTCCTCGAGCGCTTCTTCGAACGCTACGTCGCCTTCGATTTCACCGCCGGGATGGAAGACGAACTCGACACCGTTTCGGACGGGCGCGAGGACTGGAAGGAACTGCTCGAACAATTCTGGAAGGACTTCAAGCCCAAGACCGAAGAGGTGATGGACAAGAAGCCCTCGGAAGTGACCGAGGTGCTCGACGAATTCCTTTCCGGCTACCTCTTCCCCGAGCGTGCCGACGGCAAGGACGCGCGCCACTGCCCGCTGTGCGAGGCCGAAGGGCGAGACGGTGGTCGGCTGGCACTGCGCGGCGGTCGCTATGGCGCTTTCGTCGCTTGCGCAAACTATCCCGAATGCAAGTTCACCCGTCAGTTCGCCGCGCCCGGCGGCTCCGAGCAGGGCGGCGAGGATGCGGTACTTGGTCACGATCCCGAAACCGGCCTGCCGGTCGAGCGCAAGACCGGGCGTTTCGGCCCCTATATCCAGCTGGGCGAGGGCAAGGACGCCAAGCGCGCGAGCATCCCCAAGGATCTCGACGATTTCGATCTCGAATGGGCGCTCAAGCTGCTGAACCTGCCGCGCATCATCGGTCCGCATCCTGAAACCGGACTGGAGATCGAAGCGAATATCGGACGTTACGGACCGTATCTGCGCCATGACGGCAAGTATGGAAAGCTGACGAGCACGCGCGAAGTGTTCGAAATCGGGATGAATCGCGCGGTCGACGTGCTCGCCCAGGCGGCCAATCGCGGCGGTGCGGGCGGGCGCGCCAAGGCAGAGCCGATCAAGCTGCTCGGCACGCACCCGACCAGCGGCGGCGAGATCAAGGTGATGCCGGGTCGCTACGGACCCTATGTCACCGACGGTACCACCAACGCGACGATCCCCAAGGACGTGAAGCCTGAGGACATCACCGAGGCGCAGGCGGTTGAGTTGATCGACGCGCGTGCGGCCAAGGGCCCGGCGAAGAAGAAGGGCCGCAAGGCACCCGCCAAGAAGAAGGCCGCGCCGAAGAAGAAGCCCGCCGCGAAGAAGGCCGCGGGCTGATGGCCAAGGAACATTTCGAGCGGCACAAGCAGCCGTGGAACTCTGACGAGGCGGGGCAGCTGCGCACGCTTGCCGCCAAGGGCAAGGGTTTGAAGGAAATCGCCAAGGCGCTGAACCGCAGCGAGGAATCGACCAAGGACTTCGCCAAGAAGAACAAGATCGCGATTGCGAAAAAGCGGTAGGTGCCGGTGTAGCTCAGGCCGGATCGGGAGGAGACTGTGTCCGCACGCCTTTTCGAGATTTTCGTACCTGAAGGTCATGTGGAACAGTTGCAGGCGATCCTCGCCCGGCACAGCCGCCGTTTCTGGCAGGAGGCCATGCAGGGTGAGAGGGCCAAGTTCGGCTGTCTTGTGCAGCAGCGCTACACCGAACGGCTGATCGAGGACCTCGAAGCGAATTTCGCCGATTTGCCCGGGTTCAGCGCCCATATCTCGCGCCCGGAGGCGGTGCTTCCCCCGATTGAGGAAACGCCATCGACAGCCTTGCCGGATGCGAGCCAGGTCAAACCAAGCAACGCGATCGAGCGCTTCTTCACGCGCGACCGCATCAGCACCGACGAATTGCTCGACGACATCAATGATAGCATCCGCATTCGCCCGACCTACTTGCTGACGGTCGGGTTATCGTCGATCATTGCGGCGCTCGGTATGCGTAGCGGGCAGACGGCGGTGGTGATCGGGGCGATGATCATTGCGCCATTGTTGGGCCCGACCATGGGCATGGCGCTGGCCGCGACGGTAGGCGATGCCCGTCTGGGACACCGGGCAGCGATCACACTCTTGGTCGGCTGCATTGTCGCTATCGCCGGTGGGCTGCTGGTTGGCATGAGCACGGCAATCGATCCTGCAGTGGCAGAATTGCATAGTCGCACAGTGATGCAACCCGCGGATATTGCCCTTGCGCTGGCTTGCGGCGCGGCCGGTGTACTCGCGGTGAGCCGGGCTGCCTCGCTCTCGCTGGTCGGGGTTATGATTGCAGTGGCGCTCGTGCCCCCTCTGGCGGCGGTGGGTGTCTATGCGGGCCAAGGCCTGTATGAGTCCGCGGTCGGCGCTTTCCAGCTGTTCGCCACGAACCTCGTCTGCCTCAACGTGGCGGGTATCGCGACATTCCTGATCCAAGGACTTCCACCCAAGAACTGGCGCATCACCAGTGGCATCCTGCTGGTCTGGAGCCTCTTGCTGTTGTTGCTGGTGTCCTTGCTGGCGGAAAGCTTCAGGTTGCTGGGCTGAGCCAGACCTCTCGCGTTAGAGCCGCGCGTACCCCACCACCAGGCTTCCTGCCAGCACCGCCATGCTGGTTGCCAGGGCGATCGCAGCGGGACGTGACTCGCGCTTGCCATAGGCGATGGTGGTGCCCAGCTTCACGGTCATATTGGCAAGGATCGTCCCGCCGATCGCCAGCGCGGCGAGTTGCGGGGCGATGGTACCCGGCTCGAGCCCGCCGGCAGTGATGATCGCCGCGTCGACATCCATCGTACCCATTACCAGCAGCAGTACGGCAATACCCTCTTCGCCAAATGTGCCCTCAGCCCAGCGTGCGGCGACTGCGGCAGCGGCGACAAAGGCGACGAAGGTGAAGGCAGGCAGCAGGGCAATCGGATTGCCCGGCGGGGCTGGGCCCGTGCTGTGCGGTGCGCGGCGATAGAGCACCCAGCTGACCGCGAACCCGGCGATCAGGGCAGGTGCTACGATCACTACGAAGGGCAACAGCAGGCTTGTCGCCAGGATCGCCACAAGCACGATCACCCGCAGGTACATCACCGCCGTGGCGAGCGCGATGCCGGCGTTTTCGGCTCCGCCACCTTCGCCCGCACCCAGCTTTTGCGAGAAGGAATAGGTCACGGCGGTCGAACTGTAGGCCCCGCCGATGATCGCGGCTGCGATGGTTCCGCGCTTGGCGCCGAAGATGCGGTTGGCGGCATAGCCGGCGAAGGAAAAGCCCGTGACGACGATCACCACCAGCCACAGCGAATGCGGATCCCAGGCATCGTAGGGGCCATAGCGTTCGTTCGGCAGGAAGGGATAGACCGCCCCGGCGATGACCGCATAGCGCGCCAATGCCTTGATATCGGCCTCGTCGAGCAGGCCAAGCAAGCGGTGCGTTTCGCTGCGCAGGGCGAGCACCAGCGTGACCACTGCGGCACCCGCCACTGCCAGTGCGGGTTCCCCCGCCCCGGCGAGATAGCCCAGTGCGAGCGTGACCATGGCGGCCACCGCGCTGGTGGCGTCAGGGCTCCCTTTGGCGCCCATATCGCGCCAGTAGCCCAGGGCTACGACCCCCGCGCTCGCGGTGATCAGTAATCCCGCGACAAAGGGATAGCCGAAGGATTGCAGCAAGCCGGCAAAGCCAGCGCCAAAGCCGAGCAGGGTGAAGGTGCGTATTCCGGCGACCCGCGTTCCGTCTGCTTCGCCGCGCAGCTTCCAGCCGCGCTCGATACCGACGAGCAGTCCCACGGCGAGCGCTGCGCCGACGTGGAGCAGGTCGGGACCGGTCGCGATCACCTTGTCCGTTGCCTCACCGGACCCAATCCAGTCCGATTTCCTCGAACAGTTCCTTGCTCTCGGCCCAGTTCTCCTCGACCTTCACATGCAGGAAGAGGTGGACCTTCACGCCGAGCATTTCGGTCAGTTCCTTGCGAGCCGCCTCGCCGATTGCCTTGATCCGGCTGCCGCCTTTGCCCAGCACGATAGCGCGCTGATTGTCGCGGGTGACCACGATCTGCTGGTGGATCTCGAGGCTGCCGTCAGGACGGTGCTGATAGAGTTCGGGCCGCACCGCGCTGTCATAGGGCAGTTCCTCGTGCAGCTGGC
>NZ_JAYPTL010000023.1:0-24172 GCF_038133525.1 Erythrobacter sp.
CACCCGAAAGTAGGATAGCGCATCCGGGGTACTAAGCCGGATCCGCTATCCTTATCTCTGCCTGGAAAACTCAGAAGCGGTAGGCAACGCCTGCGCTGAGGACCCAGGGATCGAGCTTGTGTACGGTCTCGATTGCAATGACATCACCGGCGTACCAGCGCGAGGTGGTGTCGACGAAGTACTTCTTGGCATCGAAGCTGATCCCGAAGCCGCTGTCACCTACCGGTATGTCGAGGCCGGCCTGCAGGACCACGCCGAACTCGTTCGAGAAATCGGTATCGGTCACGCCCAGCGGAATCGTTGCAGCGCCAGGTTCGTCATTGATCCACAGGAAGTAGGTGACGCCAGCCCCGACATAAGGTTTCACACCGCCCACGGGCAGGTGATACTTCGCCGTGAAGGTCGCGGGGATCACCCGGGCATCCGAAACCAGTTCCGCGCCGGGCAGGCCGGAGATGGCATCCACGTCATGCTGGGTTACGCAGCAAATGGTTTCGACCGAGAAATTGTCGGTGAAGAAATACTCGATCGCGACGGTCGGAATGACGTTATCGTTGGCTTCGGTCTGCGTATTGGCCGGCAAGGGAACGATGTCGGTCCTGTATTCGGTGATCTTGCCGTCAGGCAGAACAGCGGTGCCGAGGAGCTTGATCTGCACCTTGCCTTCTTCGGCCGCAGCGGCGGCTGGCGTGGCGAGGCAGGCGAGGCCGACAAGCGCGGCTGCGAATTTCTTGGTCATGGGTCTCTTGTCCTCGCGCTGCAGCGGCCGCCCCACGCGACCCAGGATGTTTGCAACGCTTGGCGCCCTAATTGGCGATTCGAGCCCTCGCTTCATTGATACAGGTCAATGATGCAGCTCCGTCGGTGCCGCATTGCGTGCGGCATGCTGACGCAGACGCAGATTCTTGATCGATTCGCCGCGCGGCTCGCGCCCGATGCCATCTGCGAGGCATCGCGCTTGCAATTCGGAGCGGCATCGCGGGCGTTGCAGCTCAGGCGAGACGAAGAAGCCCGGCTGGACGAGAGTTGCGACCAGCTCGTCTTCCTGGGAAGCGGTTCCACCAAGCTGGTTGCGCACGCCTCGCATGACCGCGAACAAGTCGTCGCATTCCACTTTGAGGATGACCTGGTCTGCGTTCCGGCGCGCGCGCGGCATTCCTACCGACTGGTCGCTTTGCAGGACACACAGATCCTGGCGATGCCGTTCGACAAGCTTGTTGAACTTGCAGGCGACAGGGCCGCGATCCTGGTGTCCCTGCTCGATGCCACAAGGGCTTCTCTGGGGCGGTGTCGCGAGAAATCGATCGCGCTGGGCAGAAAGGCCGCACCGGAGCGCGTTGCCAGCTTTCTGGTGGGCATGGCTGGCCGGACTGGCAGGGCTGACGGCAAGGCGATCATCTTGCCATTGCCGATGTCACGTCGCGACATCGCCGACAGCCTGGGCATCACCATCGAAACCGTCAGCCGTCAGTTGACCCGACTGCGCGAGCGGGGTGCGATCGAAACGGTGGGCCGCTCACAAATCAGGATCCTCAACTTGACTGCCCTGACTGAAGGTGCAGGCTTCCTTTCGGGGGCCTCCTGAAGGTTTTTGATAAATTTGCGCTGGATCAATGTCGCGCCACCGGGGGGCGACTAGGCGGACCCAAACGGACGGAGATACACATGCAAGCGGAAACTGCCTTGGGAAGGGTCGGCCTGTGGTTCGGCATAATGCTGCTGGCCCTTGCCGCCTCGGTCGCGGCGCATGATGCGGGCTTTGCCGCGCATGCGATTATCGTGGCGATTGTCGCCTTCGTGATGATCTGGGTTTCGGCCAACCGGTTCGATCCCGCCGCCCTGGTCCCAGCGCTGGCGGGCCCTGCGGGCGAATCACGATATGATGATGACGTCATCCGCTGGGGTACGATCGCGACGCTGTTCTGGGGTACCGCAGGCTTTGCCGCTGGTCTCTACATTGCGCTGCAGCTGGCCTTCCCCGTGCTCAATTTCGAGCCCTATTTCAATTTCGGCCGCCTGCGCCCGCTGCACACCAGTGCGGTGATCTTTGCCTTTGGCGGCAATGCGCTGCTGGCGACGAGTTTCTACGTCGTCCAGCGCACCTGTCGCGCACGGCTCGCCTTCCCCGGCCTCGCCCGTTTTGTGTTCTGGGGCTACCAGCTGTTCATCGTGCTGGCCGCCACCGGCTACCTGCTGGGCATCACCCAGTCTAAGGAATATGCCGAGCCCGAATGGTACGTCGACCTGTGGCTGACCATCGTTTGGGTCGCCTACCTCGCCGTGTTCGTCGGCACGATCGTGAAGCGCAAGGAGCCGCATATCTATGTGGCGAACTGGTTCTACCTCGCCTTCATCGTCACCGTGGCGATGCTGCACGTGGTCAACAACCTCGCGGTTCCGGTCAGCTTCCTGGGTTCGCGCAGCTACCAGGTCTTTTCGGGCGTTCAGGATGCACTGACGCAGTGGTGGTATGGCCATAACGCGGTCGGTTTCTTCCTCACCGCCGGCTTCCTGGCGATGATGTACTACTTCGTGCCGAAGCAGGCCGAACGTCCGGTCTATTCCTATCGCCTGTCGATCATCCACTTCTGGGCGCTGATCTTCCTCTACATCTGGGCGGGTCCACACCACCTGCACTACACAGCGCTGCCCGACTGGGCGCAGACGCTGGGCATGGTGTTCTCGATCATGCTGTGGATGCCCAGCTGGGGCGGCATGATCAACGGGCTGATGACCCTGAACGGCGCCTGGGACAAGGTCCGGACCGACCCGATCATCCGCATGATGGTGATGGCGCTGGCCTTCTACGGCATGAGCACCTTCGAAGGCCCAATGATGTCGATCAAGGCGGTGAACAGCCTGTCGCATTATACCGACTGGACCATCGGCCACGTCCATTCCGGCGCGCTGGGTTGGAACGGCATGATCACCTTCGCCTGCGTCTATTACCTCGTGCCCCGGCTGTGGAAGCGTGAGCGGATGTATTCGCTGCGCATGATCAACTGGCACTTCTGGCTCGCGACGCTGGGGATCGTGTTCTACGCCGCCAGCATGTGGGTGGCAGGTATCACCCAGGGCCTGATGTGGCGTGAATACGGCGCCGACGGTTACCTGGTGAACAGCTTCGCCGACACCGTCGCCGCGCTCCACCCGATGTACATCATGCGCGCCTTCGGCGGCCTGCTTTACCTCTCGGGCTTCGTGATCATGCTCTTCAACGTCTGGCAAACGCTCGCCGGGCACCTCCGCAGCGAGGCCCCGATGACCGAGACGCCCTACGACGAGAGCGCCGACCGTCCCCTTCCCCCCGCCGCCGTGCCGGCAGAGTGAGAGAGACCATGACCGATACAGTCTCCAACGAACCCGTGAAGGGCCACGCCCGGCTCGAACGCAACGTCACGCTGATGGCAGTGGCGACCTTCCTCACCGTCACTATCGGCGGCATCGTGGAGATCGCCCCGCTGTTCTGGATCGACAACACGATCGAGAAGGTGGAGGGGATGCGCCCCTACACCCCGCTCGAACTGGCCGGTCGCGACATCTACATCCGTGAAGGGTGCTATACCTGCCACAGCCAGATGATCCGTCCGTTCAAGGACGAGGTCGAACGCTACGGCCACTACAGCCTCGCGGCAGAGAGCATGTACGACCACCCGTTCCAGTGGGGCTCCAAGCGCACCGGACCCGACCTGGCGCGCGTCGGTGGGCGCTATTCGGACGAATGGCACGTGCAGCACCTGACCAATCCTCAGGACGTGGTGCCCGAAAGCGTCATGCCGCAATATGGCTTCCTCAAGGAAACCGACCTGCAGGTCACCGATGTCGGGGCTAACCTCACGGCGTTGCGCCGGGTGGGCGTGCCGTACAGCGATACCGATATCGCCAAGGCCAAGGCGGACCTCGCCGCGCAGGGCAATCCGGATCTCGACGCGGGTGACCTGGAGCAGCGTTACCCCAAGGCGCAGGTCCGCGACTATGATGGCAATCCCGGTCGCCTGACCGAAATGGATGCGCTGGTCGCCTACCTGCAGATGCTCGGCACGCTGGTCGACGTGAACAGCGCCGCTGCGCAAGAGGACCTGGCCGAGGAGAAGGGCCGGTGAGCACATACGACACACTGCGCCACTTCGCCGACAGCTACGCGCTGGCGATCATGGTCTCGGTGTTCGTCGTGCTGTGCCTGTGGCCTTTCCGCCCGGGTGCGCGCGCCGACAACCACAAGGCCGCCAACATGATTTTCGAAGGACAAGACGATGGCGAATAAGCGCGTCGACGAACCGACCGGCACCGAAACCGTTGGCCATGAATGGGACGGGATCGAAGAGCTCAACACCCCGCTGCCGCGCTGGTGGCTGTGGACCTTCTATTTCACCGTGGCCTGGGGCCTGGCCTATACGGTCGCCTACCCGGCTTGGCCGATGATCTCCAAGGGGACCGAGGGCATGCTGGGCTGGACCAGCCGCGGACAGCTGGCCGAAGAGATATCGGCGGCCGATGCCGCGCGGCAAACCGTCGCCGAGAAAATCGCCGTGACCGACCTGAGCAAGCTGTCGGGCAATGACGCGCTGCTGCAGCAGGCCCGTGCCGGCGGCGCGGCAGCGTTCAAGGTCAACTGCGTCCAGTGCCACGGATCTGGCGCAGGCGGTAACCAGCAGCTCGGCTATCCCAACCTCAACGACGATGACTGGCTGTGGGGCGGCAACATGTCGCAGATCGAATACACGATCACCCACGGCATCCGCCAAGAGGGCGCGGATATGCGCCAGAGCGCCATGCCCGCATTCGAGGGGCTGTTCGACAACGCCACGCTGTCGGCGCTGGTCTCGCACGTCCGCTCGCTGAGCAAGCTTGAAAAGCCCAACGCTGCGGGTGCGGCGGCTTTCGCGGAGAATTGCGCAGTTTGTCACGGCGCCAATGGCGAGGGGAACCGCGAACTCGGCGCACCGCGGCTTAACGACGCGATCTGGCTGCGCGGCAGTAGCGCGGAGGCAATCCGCAATCAGGTGCTCAACCCGAAGATGGGTGCCATGCCCGCGTGGGGCGAGCGGCTCGATCCGGTCACCGTCAAGATGCTGACCGTCTATGTCCATTCGCTCGGGGGAGGCGAAGACTTCGTTGAGGAACCGGCTGCACCGCCGGTCGCCGAAGCCGATGGCGAAGAATAGTCCGCAACCCGCGCAGCTCTACGAGGCGCGCAAGCAGGTCCATAACAAGCGGATCGACGGCCCCTTCCGCCGGTTCAAATGGCTCGTCATGGCGGTCACGCTGACGATCTATTACGGCACACCGTGGATCCGCTGGGACCGTGGGCCTTATGCCCCCGACCAGGCCGTGCTGGTCGATCTGGCCAACCGCCGATTCTACATGTTCGGCATCGAAATCTGGCCGCAGGAATTCTATTTCGTTGCCGGCTTGCTGATCATGGCGGGGATCGGCCTGTTCCTGGTGACCAGCGCCGTTGGCCGCGCCTGGTGCGGCTATGCCTGCCCGCAGACCGTGTGGACCGACGTGTTCCAGCATGTCGACCGCTTCGTCGATGGCGATCGCAATGCACGCATGCGGCTCGACGCTGCCCCCTGGACCTGGGGCAAGGTCTTCCGCCGCGGCTTCAAATGGACGATCTATCTGGTCATCGGCTTCTGGACCGGCGGCGCGTGGATCATGTATTTCGCCGACGCACCCACGCTGGTGCATGATTTCTGGCGCGGCGAGGCCGCACCGATCGCCTATATCACCGTTGCCGTGCTGACGCTGACCACGGTCACGCTGGGTGGCTTCATGCGCGAACAGGTCTGCATCTACATGTGCCCCTGGCCGCGCATCCAGACCGCGATGATGGATGAGCACTCGCTGCTGGTGACCTACAAGGACTGGCGCGGCGAACCACGCGGCAGCCTGAAGAAGGCGGAGAAGAACCCGGACGCGTTTGGCGACTGCATCGATTGCATGCAGTGCGTGCAGGTCTGCCCGACCGGGATCGATATTCGTGAAGGGCCACAGATCGGCTGCATCACCTGCGCATTGTGCATCGATGCCTGCGACCGGGTGATGAAGGACATCGGCCGCCCGCGCGGCCTGATCGATTACGCCACGCTCGAAGGTTCCAAGCGCGAGGCCGCGGGTGGCGAGGCACGCCCGGCGTGGAAGGAACTGCTGCGCATGCGCACGCTGATCTACCTCGGCATCTGGGGATCGATCGGTTTCGCGCTGCTCTTCGCGCTCGGCGCCCGCAGCCACGTCGATCTGGGCGTATCGCCCGACCGCAACCCGCCCTTCATGTTGTTAAGCGACGGGTCGGTGCGCAACAGCTACACGCTCAAGCTGCGCAACATGACACAGGCCCCGCGCGACATGACCCTCACGCTCGAACGCCTTGAGGGCGCGCGTTTCTGGACCGACAGCATCGCCATCGAGGACGCTGCCCGTTCGATCACGATACGCGTTCCCGCGGATGCAACGCAGACCGTAAGGGCCTATGTTGCGGCTCCTGCCGGAACGAGCCAGCAGGATTTCGACTTCGTGCTTTCGACCGGCGGCGAACGCCCCGAAAGCGACACCAGCACCACGCGCTTCACGGCGCCCGGGGAATGACCATGACCAAGCGCTTTTCCGGCTGGCACATGACCGCGATCCTCGTCGGTGGCTTCGGTGTGGTGGTGGCAGTCAACCTGTTCATGGCCAGCCAGGCGGTGGGCAGCTTCGGTGGGGTGGTGGTCGAGAACTCCTATGTCGCCAGCCAGGAGTTCAACGACTGGCTGGATGAGGCAGCCAAGGAGAACGCGCTTGGCTGGACTGCCACCGTCACCCGCGACGGCGATGGCCGACTGGCAGTTTCAACGCAGAACACGCCGGCGGGTACGACAGCAACGGCCGAACTGCGCCACCCGCTGGGCCGCGAGAAGGCCCGCAGCTGGACACTGGTGACGGATGGCGCGGGCGGGTTTGCCAGCACCGAACGCCTGCCCGAAGGCCGCTGGCTGGTACGCGTGACACTGGCCAATGGCGATGACAGGCTGCGGATCGAAAGACCGGTTGGATGAACGCAGCCACCGCCATCGCGCCCGAATCCGATGTCGAGCTGGTCGACAGCCGCTTCACCGTGCCCGGGATGCGCTGCGCGGGCTGCATCGCCAAGATCGAGCGCGGCCTCGGCGAATTGCCGGGAGTGGATGCGGCGCGGGTGAACTTCTCCGCCAAGCGGGTCGCGGTGCGACACGACGCGCAGCTAGACGACGAGGCACTGGTCGAAGCGCTCGAACGGCTCGGTTTCGAATCCCAACCGGTCGCCGACAATCCGCTGGCGACGGACGACAAGGACGCCAAGCTGTTGCTGCGCGCATTGGCAGTGGCGGGCTTCGGCATGATGAACATCATGCTGCTGTCGGTCAGCGTATGGTCCGGCGCAGGCGGCGTGACCCGCGAGATGTTCCATTGGCTATCGGCACTCATCGCGCTGCCGGTGGTCGCCTATTCCGGCCGCCCCTTCGTCGCCAGCGCGGCGATGGCGTTGCGCTACGGCCGGACCAACATGGACGTGCCGATTTCGATCGGCGTGCTGCTGGCTACCGGGATGTCATTCTACGAAACGCTGACGGGCGGCGAACACGCCTATTTCGACGGCGCAGTCATGCTGCTGTTCTTCCTGCTCGCCGGTCGCGCGCTCGATGCGACCATGCGCAACCGCACCCGCGCGGGGATCGGCGCCCTGCTGGGCCGCATGGGCAAGAGCGCCGCCGTATTGCAGGACGATGGCAGCACGCGGCGTATCTCGGCGGACGAGCTGTTCCCGGGCATGGTGATGCTCGTCGCCGCGGGCGAGGCGCTGGCAGCAGACGGCGAAGTGATCGACGGCGCAGGTGCGATCGACAATGCCATGCTGACCGGCGAAAGCACGCCCGAACCGGTTATGGTGGGCGACACAGTGCATGCCGGTGCCGTCAATCTCTCGGCCCCGCTGCGCATTCGCATCACCGCGACCAAGGGCGACACGGCACTCGCCGAAATCGCCCGGCTGATGGACGAGGCAGGCCAATCGCGCAGTCGCTACGTCCGCATCGCCGATCGCGCATCGCGCCTTTATGCCCCTGCAGTTCACTCGCTGGCCCTGCTCGCCTTCATCGGCTGGATGCTGGCCGGGGCGGGTTGGCACCAAGCCATGATCATCGCGATCAGCGTACTTATCATCACCTGCCCCTGCGCCATGGGTCTTGCCGTGCCCGCTGCACAGGTCGTCGCCTCGGGCGCGCTCGTGAAGAAGGGCGTGCTGGTCAAGGACGGCAGCGCGCTCGAACGATTGGCCGAAGTCGACACGGTCCTGTTCGACAAGACCGGGACCCTCACACTGGGCGAGCCACGCGCCGAGATCGGCGATCTCGACGCAGAAGCACGATCGGTGGCGCTTGGTCTTGCGCAAAATAGCCGCCACCCGCTGAGCAAGGGTCTGGTTGCCAGCCTGCAAGCGGCGGGCACCGCACCTGCCGAAGTGATTGGCGTGCATGAGGAGAGCGGCCAGGGCTTGCTGGGGCTCTGGCATGGCACGCCGGCAGCCCTCGAAAGGGCGGAGGCCGCCGGATCAGGCCTGGCGACGACGCTGCGGATCGGCGACCGCCGGGAAGTCATCCGGTTTTCCGACCCGCTACGTGCCGACGCCGGTGCAACTGTGTCGGCACTGTCCGCCTTGGGCCTTTCGAGCCAGATCCTTTCGGGCGATCGCACCCAATCGGTGGCACCGGTGGCGCGGGCGCTGGGCATATTGGGCCGCGGCGCGGTGCAACCGGCGGAAAAGCTCGTGGCCCTCGAAGCATTGAAGCGCCAGGGCCATCTCCCGCTGATGGTGGGCGACGGGCTTAACGATGGCCCTGCCCTTGCTGCCGCACATGCTTCGCTCGCTCCGGCCAGCGCCAGCGACGCCAGCCAGCAGGCGGCCGATGCTGTCTTCCTCGGCGACAGGCTTGGTCCGGTATCGCTGGCCGTCCGGGTCGCGCGCGAAACCATGCGTATCGTGCGCCAGAACTTCGTCTTCGCGATCGGCTACAACATCCTTGCCGTGCCTTTGGCGCTGGCGGGCATGGTCACGCCGATGGTTGCCGCCATTGCCATGTCGCTGAGCTCGCTGGTGGTGGTCGGCAATTCGCTCCGGCTTGCGAGGGCAGCGCGGTGAGCGGGCTGACGCTACTCATCCCCATCGCACTCGGCATGGGCGTGTTTGGTCTCGCGGTGTTTTTCTGGGCGATGAAACACGGACAGTTTGAAGATCTCGATGGCGCAGCGCAACGCATCCTGATCGAAGACGAGGATGACGAGGCAGCATGAACCGGGACGCCCTGCTCGCTTTGTTCGCCTTGCTGCCGGTCGCGCTGGGCCCCCTGCCCGTAGAGGCGCGCAGCATCACCGCCTTCATCTGTTCGGGGGACGGCATCAGTCGCTCGATCGAGATTCCGATCGACGACCAGACCCCCGCCCCGCCACCCTGCAGCGCCAAGGGCTGCCACGCCGGTTCGTGCCGGAAACGGTTTGATCTGTCGCAATGACGGATGGCGCCAGCCGACGCATCCACGCTCGCATGTGGCCTTATCATCCAGACCTGCTCGCGACTCCGGTCCCGCGCTACACCAGCTTCCCGACCGCCGCCGAATTCGGCCCGATCGATCCCAACGCCTATGAGCAAGCGCTCGAAGGGGTGGAAGGCGACGTTTCGCTCTACGTCCATATCCCCTTCTGCGAGAAGATCTGCTTCTACTGCGGCTGCAACACCGGCCATGCCGGGCGCCGCCAGCGGCTCGAATCCTATCTCGACGCCCTGCATACGGAGATCGAGCTGGTGGCGGCCCGCTTGCCCAGCAACTGCCGGGTCCGTCGTGTTTCGTTCGGCGGGGGCAGCCCCAATGCTATTGCCCCGGTTGATTTCGTACGACTGGTCGATGAGCTGACACTGCAGTTCCACTTGTCCGATCCCACTTTCTCGATCGAACTCGATCCCCGCACCATGTCCGCCGAGTGGGCTGCGGTGATCGGGTCGGTCGGGATAACCCGCGCCAGCCTGGGTGTGCAGACCTTCGCCGAACACTGCCAGCAGGCCATTGGCCGGGTCCAGCATGAGGATGTGATCGTCCGCACGGTCGACTGGCTGCGCGGCGCCGGGGTTACGTCACTGAACTTCGACCTCATGTACGGCCTGCCGGGCCAGACCCGTGACGACTTGCTCGATACGCTCCAGCGCACCCGCGTGCTGGGGGCGAACAGGGTCGCGCTGTTCGGCTATGCTCATGTCCCGCACCTGATCCCGCGCCAACGGGTAATCGATGGCTCTGCCTTGCCCGGACAGGACGAGCGTTTCGCCATGGCGGCGCTGGGCTATGAATATTTCGTCACCCACGGCTATACGCCGGTAGGGTTCGACCATTTCGCGAGACCCGGCGGCGACCCGCTCGCGGCGGCGGCACTGGCCGGAACGCTGCACCGCAACTTCCAGGGCTTTACCGACGATAGCGCGCCCAACCTCATCGGATTGGGCAGCACGGCCATCTCCGGCTTTCCCGGCCTGCTGACGCAGAACGAGAAGAACTCGGGCCGGTACCGCATGATGGTGTCGCAGGGTCGCCTGACTGCGACCCATGGCGTTGTCCGCAGCGCCGACGACCGGGAACGCGGCACGGTGATCGAGTCGCTATTGTGCCAAGGGCATGCGCATATCCCTGCACGCCTGCTGCCGGCCCTCACACCTCGCCTGGTCCCCTTCATCGAACGCGGCCTGGCTTCGTTGGAGGGCGATATCCTGGCGATCACACCCGATGGCTTGCCCTATGCGCGGACCATCGCTGCGCGGTTCGATCCCTATCGCCAGGATTCGCAGCGACGCTTCTCTTCCGCCGTCTGAGCGTATCGCTTCCGAATTCACCCGATTGCGGTTGATTTCGCCCCCCTCGCGGGACTAGGCGCGGCGGCGAGAAAGAGAGGAATCTTCATGCGTCAGATCGACCACTTCATTGTCGGCGGGGCCGGCGGTAGCGCAGCACGCACCCACAAGATCTGGAACCCGTCGACCGGTGAAATCCAGGCCGAGGTCGCACTGGGCGACGCTGCCGTGCTCGAGCGGGCCATTGCAGCCGCCAAGAAGGTCCAGCCCGAATGGGCCGTAACCAATCCACAGCGCCGTGCGCGCGTGATGTTCGAATTCAAGCGGCTGGTCGAAGCCAACAAGCAGGCGCTCGCCGAACTGCTTGCCAGCGAACACGGCAAGGTGGTCGACGACGCGCATGGCGATATCCAGCGCGGGCTCGAAGTGATCGAGTTCGCCTGCGGCATCCCGCAGGCGCTGAAGGGCGAGTACACGCAGGGCGCAGGGCCGGGGATCGACGTCTATTCGATGCGCCAGCCGCTGGGCATCGGCGCGGGCATCACCCCATTCAACTTCCCGGCGATGATCCCGATGTGGATGTTCGGCATGGCCATCGCCGCGGGCAACGCCTTCATCCTCAAGCCTTCCGAGCGCGATCCGAGCGTGCCGGTGCGGCTCGCCGAGCTGTTCCTCGAAGCCGGTGCACCCGAAGGCCTGCTGCAGGTGGTGCACGGCGACAAGGAAATGGTCGACGCCATCCTCGACCACCCCGATATCGCCGCGGTCAGCTTCGTCGGCTCGTCCGATATCGCGCATTACGTCTACAATCGCGGTGTCGCAGCGGGCAAGCGTGTGCAGGCTATGGGCGGTGCCAAGAATCATGGTATCGTCATGCCCGATGCTGACCTCGATCAGGTGGTCAACGACCTCGCCGGTGCCGCATTCGGATCGGCGGGCGAGCGCTGCATGGCATTGCCCGTGGTGGTGCCGGTAGGCGAAGACACCGCCGATCGCCTGCGCGAAAAGCTGATTCCGGCGATCCGCGCGCTGCGCGTGGGAATTTCGACTGACAAGGACGCGCATTACGGCCCGGTGGTCACCCCCGAACACAAGGCCCGCGTGGAAGGCTGGATCGACACCGCCGAGAAGGAAGGGGCCGAGGTCGTAATCGATGGCCGCGGATTCACCCTGCAAGGATACGAGAAGGGCTTCTTCGTCGGCCCGACGCTGCTCGATCGCGTCACCACCGACATGGAAAGCTACAAGGAAGAGATCTTCGGCCCTGTGCTCCAGATCGTGCGCGCCAAGGACTTCGAGGACGCGGTGCGGCTGCCGAGCCAGCATCAATATGGCAACGGCGTCGCGATCTTCACCCGCAATGGTCACGCCGCGCGCGAATTCGCCAGCCGCGTCAATGTCGGCATGGTCGGCATCAACGTGCCGATCCCGGTACCTGTCTCCTATCACTCCTTCGGCGGATGGAAGCGTTCGGGCTTCGGCGACCAGGACCAGTATGGCATGGAAGGCCTGCGCTTCTGGACCAAGGTCAAGAAGGTAACCCAGCGTTGGCCTGATGGCGGTGGCGACGGATCGAACGCCTTCATCATCCCGACCATGGGATAGGAAAGGTTCGGGAAGCGTTGCAGCAAGTGGATCTGAAGAGGAGTACCCTATGCGAGCATTGCTTCCCGCCTTCGCCGGTCTGCTGACAGTCGGCTGTACGACTACGCCCGATGCTGCCCCTGCCCCACCCGCGCCAGAGGCTCGACTCTGCAATGCGGAGGCGGCGCAGGGCCATATCGGGCATGACGCAACCGCCGCGATGGGCGCGGCCATCCTGAAGGACAGCGGCGCACAATCGCTGCGCTGGGGCCCGCCCAATTCTGCCTGGACGATGGACTACCGCCCGGATCGCGTGAACGTGCGGTACGACGAGGCCATGAAGATTACGGAGATCACTTGCGGATGAGCGAGCGCGAGCGCGCCTTCACCGGCTCCCCCTACGAAGCGCTGTTCGGATTTGCCCGCGCCGTTCGGGTTGGGAATCGCGTCATCATTGCCGGGACAGGCCCGGTCGAGGATGACGGTTCATCGACCGTCGGCGGCGCTGCCGAGCAGGCGGAACGCTGCCTTACGCTGATCCTGCGCGCGCTCGAACAGCTCGGCGGCACCGCCGCCGATGTCGTGCGCACGCGCATGTTCCTGACCGACCCCGCCGATCAGGACGCCGTCGGCCAAGTCCACGCCCGGTTCTTCGGCACTGCCAGCCCGGCTGCCACCATGGTCGGTGCGGCCTGGCTCTGTCGGCCCGAGTGGAAAGTGGAGATCGAGGCCGAAGCCTTGCTGGGCGACTGAGCCAGACGCCCCCAGCCAATCGAGGCCGAGGGCGATCGTGAAACCGTCAGGCCGCCCGCAAATTCTTGGCCTGCGCCTCGCTGAGGCGCGAACGAACCATCTCGATCAGATCATCGATCTCGCTAACCGTCCCCAGCCCAACGCTGGTAATCAGCACGCGCGGCGGGCCATCGCCGAAGCGCACAAGAATGGCCGGAAAGCTGATCGAGATCGACGGGAATTCCTTGAGGAACTCGTCGCGATGATATTCTACGGGTTTACGCGGAAACTCTTTTAGGAAATCTTTCCAACGTGCATGCATAGAAAACGCACCATGCGTTACTGAGCATAGAGAACATTGGTAGGTGGACGGCGATACAATCTTGTGAACCACATCAAGCAATACACTAATTTTATCGCCATTCGCATTGTAGACCAGCATTAGCTGCGCGTCATTACTGCTCATTATCCGTACCCCCTTTCAGTTATCCCAGCGATCCTGAAAGGGGCCGCGACCCCAGCCCGCCGCATAGGGGCGGCTGGTTAATCATTTGCGAACAGACTGGACTGGAGTCGCGGCAGCTTCACGTCTGGCTCCTCGGCACCACAAGTGGTGCGGCGGCCAAGGCCGATGCCATCTGACTCGACCATTTTCATTGGGTGATGAAGTCACTCAGAAAAGACCTGGAAATTCTCAGCCTGTAGCGCTTCGCGTGATCTGTTCTTTATCGTTTTGCTCGAATAGGTTTTCCGGGTTTACCTGTTTGGCAATCGGATACGGAGAGCTGCAGATATGGGCCGTGTTTTCAACTGCCTGGCGTTCGATCTCGACGGTATCGAGGCCGAGTTGAAAGCGGGCCATGACGCATCTGTGCAGTTCGACAAGCCGTTTGGTGAGATGCTGACAATCGTAGACCCAAAGGAAGACGATTTCGACAAGTGGCTGCAGGTTCCAAGCGCACCATATCTCGAACGGCTGGATGCAATGTGTGCCCAATGGGGCGACCGGTTGGGTGTTCGGTTCTATGATTTTTGGGGCAAGCCCTTCGATGCGGCGCTGGTTGGGCAACTACCCAATGTCCGCAATCTATCTGTCGATTCCCTCTGGGAAGCCAGAAATCTGGATGCGATCGCGCGGCTAGAACACCTTTCGAAACTGCACTTGGGGGTGTTCAATCTGGACGACAAGACAATCTTGGGGAAGCTGCCGATCGCCCGGCTTAGCGAGCTAATTTTGTCCGAAACCAACACCAAGGCGCTCGATTTGGCACCGCTGGCCAATGCAGCCAAGCTACGTCGGCTTTATCTCGCGGGCCATCATAAGAACATTGCCAGTCTGACAGCCCTCGATCGTCTGCAGGAATTTACGTTCAACGCGAAAAAGGGCCTCGACCTCAGCTTCATCAATGGGATGGCGAACCTGCGGGCGCTCAAATTCAACCTGGGCGGTACGGCCAGCATCGCGGATATCCAGCTTCCCAAGCTGGAAGACATCGCGTTCACCATGGTCCGCAACCTGGTGGAACTCGGCGACATGCAGCGCTTCCCTTCGTTGAGAAGGCTCTTCATGCAGGATCAACAGCAATTGGAAAGCGCCCGCTTCGGACCCGGCAACACAAATCTCGAGCACCTCTGGTTCTACAATTGCCAGAAGCTCGATCGAGTCGAGGGGCTTGCCGATTGCAACTCGCTCAAGAGCTTGCGCTGGATCTTCACGGATAGGGATCCTGCATCGCTCAAGCTGCCGAAATCGCTGACGCATTTGCATGTGCTGTCCGGGAAACGAGGTGCCGAGGCTGCAGAGAAAGCAAAGATCGAAGCCATGGGCTATGTCGCCGGCGATCATGGCGACGCATGGTTCTTCTACAAATAGGCCCCCGGCGGAGCCCCGATTTGCACTCTGGCACTGCCATTGGAACAGGTGCTAGGGGGCCCGCATGACCGGACAATTCCAGCTTACCGACGACCAGCTCGCCATCCAGGAAATGGCGCAGCGGTTCACCGCCGATAACATCACTCCCTTCGCCGCCGAATGGGACGAGAAGAGCCACTTCCCGCGCGACGTGATACAGCGGACCGGCGAGCTCGGCTTTGGCGCGATCTACGTCAGCGAAGAGTCGGGCGGGATCAATTTGGGCCGGCTAGAGGCCGCACTGATCATGGAAGCCATGGCTTATGGCTGCCCCGCCACCAGCGCCTACGTCTCGATCCACAACATGGCGACCTGGATGATCGACCGCTTCGGCGGCGATGACGTCAAACAACGCTTCCTCCCGCAGCTCGTGACCATGGAAAAGATCGCCAGCTACGCACTGACCGAGCCGGGTTCGGGCTCCGACGCCGCCGGGCTCAAGACGACGGCCGTGCTCGATGGCGACCACTATGTCCTCAACGGGACCAAGCAATTCATCTCCGGCAGCGGCTTCAACGACATCTACGTCGTCATGGTCCGCACCGGCGAACACAAGTCCCAGGGCATTTCCTGCCTGGTGATCGAAAAGGATACGCCGGGCCTGTCCTTCGGTAAGCCCGAAAAGAAGCTCGGCTGGAATGCCTCGCCCACCGCGCAGCTGATCTTCGAGGATTGCCGCGTGCCGGTCGCCAATCGCGTCGGTCCCGAAGGCGATGGCTTCCGCTATGCGATGGCCGGCCTCGACGGGGGGCGGCTCAACATCGGCGCCTGCTCGCTCGGCGGGGCGCAGCGCTGCCTGGACGAGGCGGTGAAGTACACCAAGGAACGCCAGCAGTTCGGCCAGCCGATCGCCGATTTCCAGAACACCCAGTTCATGCTCGCCGACATGGCCACCGATCTCGAGGCGGCTCGCGCCCTGCTCTATCTCGCCGCCGCCAAGGTCACCGACAATGCGCCCGACAAGAGCAAGTTTTCGGCCATGGCCAAACGGCTGGCGACCGATAGCGGCAGCAAGATCGTCAACGATGCGCTGCAGCTGTTCGGTGGCTACGGCTATCTGAAGGAATACCCGATCGAGCGATTCTGGCGGGACCTGCGCGTCCACTCTATCCTCGAAGGCACCAACCAGGTCATGCGCATGATCGTTGGCCGGGAAATGCTCCGCCAATGACCAGCCTCGCGATGACCGCGCTGGTTGTGCCGGAATATGACGAGGGCATCGCCTTCTTCCGCGACGCGCTGGGCTTCGCGCTGGAAGAGGACAGCGACCTGGGTTCGGGCAAGCGCTGGGTAGTCATGGCCGGATCGCATGGGGGCAAACTGCTCCTGGCCCGCGCTACCGACGACCAGCAGCGAGCGGCGATTGGCAACCAGACGGGCGGGCGCGTCGGATGGTTTCTCGATACCGAAGACTTCGCTACCGCCCACTCCCGCATGGTGGAATGGGGCGTGGAATTTACCGACGGACCGCGCGACGAGCCCTATGGCACGGTCGCGGTCTTCAACGATCCCTGGGGCAATCGCTGGGATCTAATAGAACGCAGGAAAGCAGCATGACCGACGAGGTCCATATCCATACCCATGGCCGGGCCGGCCATCTCTCGCTCAACCGCCCCAAGGCGCTCCATTCGCTGACGCTCGACATGTGCCACGCGATGAGCGCGGCACTGACCGGCTGGGCCAGCGACGATGCCGTGGAAGCAGTGATCCTCGACCATGCAGAGGGCCGCGGCTTTTGTGCCGGAGGTGACATCAACCTGCTGCGCAATTCGGCACTTAACGACGGCGGCGCGTCGGGTCGTGCCTTCTTTCACGACGAATACCAGCTCAACCACCAGATGATGACCTATGACAAGCCGATCGTGGCCTTCATGGACGGCATCACCATGGGCGGCGGCGTGGGCATTGCCATGCCGTGCAGGTTTCGCGTCGCGACCGAGAATACCCGTTTCGCCATGCCAGAAACCGGCATCGGCCTGTTTCCCGATGTCGGCGGCGGTTGGCATCTCTCCCGCCTTGCGGGGCGGATGGGCCAGTTCCTGGCGCTGACCGGAGCACGGCTCGACGGGGCCGAGTGCCTGTGGGCGGGCATCGCCACGCACTACCTGCCAACCGAGAAACTGGCAGAAGCCAAGGCGCGGATCGCCGAACATCCCGACCGGATCGCAGGCATCCTGTCCGAACTCTCCATCACGCCTCCCCCCGCCCGGATCGAGGGCAATGCCGACCTGATCGCGAAGCATTTTGCTTCAGATCGTTACGAAGACATCCTCGAAAATCTCGAAGCCGATGACGGCGAATGGGCGGCCAAGGAACTGGCTACGCTGCGCACCAAGAGCCCGCAGACCTGCAAGGTTGCACTACGCCAATTGGCCGAAAGTCAAAATCTTGACAGTTTTGCCGACAACATGGTGATGGAATATCGGATTGCCTCGCGCGTGCTCACTCGCCCCGATTTTGCCGAGGGCGTGCGCGCGGTGATCGTCGACAAGACCCACGACCCCAAATGGGACCCGGCAACGCCCGAGGGCGTGAGCGAGGAACTGCTCGACAGCATCTTCGCCCCGCTTCCCGCAGACGAGGAATGGAAACCCCTATGAGTTACGAAACCATCACCGTCGAGACGCGCGACGCGGTCACGCTGATCACGCTCAATCGGCCGCAGGCACTCAACGCGCTGAACTCGCAGGTGCTCGAGGAACTGATCGAGGCCTTCGCCGCCTACCAGGCCGACGCCAGCCAACGCTGTGCGGTCCTCACCGGTTCGGGCGACAAGGCCTTTGCCGCGGGTGCCGACATCAAGGAGATGAGCGAGAAACCCGCCGCGGACTTCTATCTCGAAGACTTCTTCAGCCCCTGGACCAGCGAGATCGTCAAGAAGACCCGCAAGCCGTGGATCGCCGCGGTCAACGGCTTCGCGCTGGGCGGCGGGTGCGAGCTCGCGATGATGGCGGACTTCATCATCGCCTCGGACAAGGCGAAGTTCGGCCAGCCCGAAATCAACCTCGGCGTCGCGCCGGGCATGGGCGGCAGCCAGCGGCTGACCAAGGCGGTCGGCAAGTCGAAGGCGATGGAGATGTGCCTCACCGGCCGGATGATGGGTGCCGAAGAGGCCGAACGCGCCAATCTCGTTGCGCGCGTCGTGCCGCATGAAGACCTGATCGAAGAAGCGATGAAGACTGCGACAACGATCGCCAGCAAGCCGCCGATGGCCGCAATCGCCAACAAGGAAATGGTCAACGCCGCCTTCGAGACCAGCCTCGACCAGGGCCTGATCATCGAACGCCGCATCTTCCAGATCCTCACCGCGAGCGAGGACAAAAAGGAAGGCATGGCCGCCTTCATCGAAAAGCGCGAAGGGCAGTGGAAGGGACGGTAGACCCGATGCACCCGCTTTCCTACAGCCCCGCTGCGGGTGTAGGTGCAGATCGAGGCTACACGACGAGCCCGAACCGGCATTTTTTCCGAAATTGGAAGATGTGTCGCCTTTCGCCCGAAAATGCAGCGTAAGTGACTGGTTAGAAAACGTTTTCGAGAAAGCGACACCGAGTCGCCTTTGTCGCCTTGTCGCCATGAAAGACAGTGAGAGGATAGCAGATGAAAATCGCCTTCATAGGCCTCGGCAACATGGGCGGCGGGATGGCCGCAAACCTCGTCAAGGCGGGACATTCGGTTAACGCCTTTGACTTGTCCGAAACGGCGCTCGCGGCGGCGAAGGAGCATGGCTGCGCGACCTTCACCGATGCGCGCGAGGCTGTGCAGGGCGTCGATGGCGTCGTCACCATGCTGCCCAACGGCGCCATCGTGAAGTCGGTCTACACTGAGAGCGTGATCGGCCATGCCCCGGCAGGTGCGGTACTGCTCGACTGTTCGACCATCGATGTGGCGACCGCAAAGGAGGTCATCGCGGCGGCCGAGGCTGCGGGTTACGACATGGTCGATGCGCCCGTCTCTGGTGGGATCGCGGCGGCCAATGGCGGGACACTGACCTTCATGGTGGGCGGCACAGACAAGGCATTCCAGCGGGCGAGCGAGGTGCTCGACCCGATGGGCAAGGCGGTGATCCACGCGGGCGACGCCGGCGCCGGCCAGACCGCGAAGATCTGCAACAACATGCTGCTCGCCATCACCATGATCGGCACTGCCGAAGCGATGACCATGGCCAAGAAGCTGGGTCTCGACCCTCAGAAATTCTACGAAATTTCTAGCGTATCGAGCGGCTACAACTGGTCGCTCAACGCCTATACGCCGCTGCCCGGTGTCGGCGTGCAGAGCCCGGCGGATAACGATTACCAGGGCGGCTTTGCCACCGCGCTGATGCTCAAGGACCTGCGCCTCGCGATGGAAGCCGCTGGAAGCGTCGGCGCGACGACCGTGCTCGGTTCGACCGCCGCCGAACTCTACGAACGCTTTGCCGAGGCCAATGGCGGGCTCGACTTTTCGGCGATCATCAAGACGCTCTGATTTCGTCGAGGATATGCTCCAGCCACGCGCGCGGAGCCTTCCTGCGCCCGATTTCGGCGACGAATTCCTGACCGCGGGCGACGCTGCGCAACCTTCCGCCGCGCAGCCAGCGTTCGGGCCGGTCGTGATAGCTTAGCCCGCCGGGCCTCAGCCAGTCTGGACGCCGCCAGAGTGTCAGCGGCCCCTCTGGCACCGTCAGCCGCAAGGCTTCGCGCGCCTGCGCTGCCATCTGGCCTGCACCTGCATAGACCACGTCGTTGCGAGCATGCAGCGCAAGCGCATGGGGATGCCCGAGATCGACCAGACACTGCGGCGCACCGCCGGTCGCCAAGTCGATCACCTCAGCCACCTCCAAATACCCGAATATCCGGTGATGCGGCGCCTCGCCCTCCTGCCTGAACAAGCCGAAGAACAGGAACACGTCGCCGACGCCCACCCCGTGGTTCCGAAGATGGGTTTGGGCCGCCCCGCACTGGCCGAACAGGCAATCGCCATCAGTCAGGAACATGGGGTCATGATGGCAGAGCGACGCGCCGTCATGACGTCCCTTGCTTGCGCGAACTGCGTGGTCGCCCAAGCCCAGATCACCATAGGTCGTGCGCGACGCGACACCCGCCGGGATCGGCAAGCTGACGGGCCGCCCTTCGACGATTGGCGAAGGCCCGCCGCCGGCGGCGCTATCGAACCCCTTGCGGCTGAAAACGATACGCATGCATGGCTCGGTGCACCTGCCGGGGCATCGTGACAAGCGCTGCATTCCTGCCTAAGGGGCGCGAATGATTACCTCCCCGGAAACCAAAGTCACCGCCCTGATCATGGCGGGCAAGCGCTCTGGAGTGCTCGATCCGCTAGCGGCAAGAGCGAACGTCGCGCAGAAATGCGTCGTTCCGGTGGGAGGCATCCCGATGATCGAGCGCGTAATTGCCAACGTTGCGGCCTGCGACAGGATCGGCGAAATTCGAGTCGTGGCGCACGAACCCGACGAGATCGCCGAGATACCGTCGATCGCCAAGCTGGCGACCGAGGGGCGGCTCGTGTTCAAGCCCGGCGCCTTCAACCTGGTCGACAGCGTCTTTTCCGGGGCCGAGGGGGCGCAGTTCCCGCTGCTGATTACCACCGCCGACAATTGCCTGTGGCTGCCGCAGGATTACGCAGAGTTCGTCGACAAGGCGATCGCGGCGCAGGCCGATGCTGCCGCGGCTTTGGCGCGCAAGGAAGGCGTCATTGCCGCCGATCCCGTTGGTCAGAAGAAATTCTACGAGTTCTCCGACGGCGGTTTCTCTAACTGCAACACATACTGGATCGGCACCGCGCAGGCGCTGTCGGCAGCCGAGATCATGCGCGGTGGCGGTCAGTTCATGAAGTTCCCCAGCCGCATCGCCAAGGCATTCGGGGTACTCAACCTCATCCGCTTCTTCCTCGGCTGGGGCACTAAGGAAAAACTGTTCGCGCAGGTTTCGCGCCGGTTCGGCTTCAACATGGTCCCGCTCGAGATGAGCAATGGCTATTGCGCGATCGACGTCGACGAAGAGCGGTCCTTCGGCGTGACCGAGCGCCTGCTGATGAAGCGCGAAGCCATCGCTTAGGGCGCTGCCAAACACGATGTCACGCCTCATCCGCAATATTGGTTGGCTGCTGAGTGGCCGCGGCGTCAATGCGGTGCTGAGCCTCGTCTACCTCGCGCTCGCCACCCGAACCCTGGGCATCGAGGGCTTTGGCTACTTCGCGCTGATCGTGGCGATGGGCCAGACAGTCACAGGATTGGCCAATTTCCAGACCTGGCAATTCGTCATCCGCTGGGGGGCGGGCGAGGATGGTCCGGGCGAAGCGACGGGATTTGCCATCGCGCTCGACCTGCTTTCTGCCATCTTGGGCTCCATTCTTGCTGCCGGTCTCTGTTGGTCTGCACAGTTCTGGCTGCCCTTGCCGACCGACCTGCTGCCCCTCGCGTTCGGATACTGCATCGTATCGCTGCTTGCGATCCGCACCACGCCGACCGGCCTGTTGCGCCTGCGTTTCGAATATGGGCGAGCTACGGCTGCGGAAGCCGTCCAGCCGATCGTCCGGGCAGCCGGCGCGATCCTGGCAGCGATTTTCCTGCCTAGCGTTTGGGGCTTCATCCTGGCCTGGGCCGCTGCCGAAGTAGCCGTAGCAGCCGCGCTGTGGTTCGCCGCCAGCCGGCATGACCGGATCGACCTGTCGCAGATCAGCCTTTGGCGAATCCCTCGCGACCACCCTGGTGCCTGGAAGTTTGTGTGGTCGACCAATCTGACCGGAAGCCTAAACGTCGGATCGAAGCAGGTGCTTATCCTGCTTGTCGGCGCAATCGGTGGCGAGGCCTTCGCCGGCGGTTTTCGTGTTGCCAGCCAGCTGGGTCAGGCGCTCGTCAGCCTTGCACAAACCGTTTCGAAGGCGATTTACCCCGAGTTGGTCCACGCCCGCGACGATGCGCATGACATGGCCCGCCGCATGGCCAACATTGCGCTGGTGGGGGGAGCGATGGCGGTCTTGGTAGCAATCTTCTTCGGTAGGCAGGGCCTTACCCTGATCGCCGGACCGGAATTCGGCGTGGTCTATTGGGCGATGGTCATTCTCGCCATCGCCGGCGCCATCGAATTGGTGGGCGCCAGCCTTGAATCGCTCCTCGTCAGTGCCGGCCGGGCTGGCACCGCCTTTGTCATGCGGGCGGTCCCAACCGTCATCGGGCTGGGCTTGCTGCAGGTGGCCATGGACTGGAACGGTCTCAAAGGCGCTGCTTTCACCGTGCTCGGCGGAAGCGCGCTTTCGGTGATCGGTTTCTGGGTCGCAGTCATCTCGCTGAGCCAGATCACCATCACGGTGAAGCCGAAGCCGGAAGACGAGCCCGCCTAACGCAGACCCAGCAGTTCGGCTTCCTGCCGCAGGCGGCCCGCTGAAGAAGGATTGGCCGCAATCGCATCTGCCAGAGCCTTCTGCGCCAGGTCCCCCTGGCCAAGGGTCTGGCGGCTGCGCATCAGCATCACCCAGCCATCGAGATTTGTCGGATCGGATTTCAGCCGTGCCTCAAGGCGAGCCACCATGCCTTCCGCCATCTCGCGCTGCTCACCCGGCGGGATACCACCTGCTGCCTGCAGCTGTGCTGCGCTAGGGCCTGGAATCGCACTACCGGCTGAAAGGCCCTGCACCACCGCAGCATCGGCAAGCGCCGTTTTCCGGCCCGCCTGCACCGCCTCTAGCCGGGCCGCAGTTTCGATACCGTTGATCCTGCCTACCTGATCGATCGTCCGGGCCAGGTCCGTTTCCCAAGGCGCACCGGGAGGAGTATCTGCGAGGAGCGCCAACCAATCCCCTATGGCGCCATCATGATCGCCATCGAGATCGCGCTTCACGGCAAGAAAGTAGCGGGCGCGGGGATCCTTGGAATCGAGGCTCAACGCCTTGCGAAAGGCAGACAATGCCTCTCCCGGCAGTGGGTCGGCCTGGCTCGCCATGACCAGGGATTCGCCCAGGGCGGACCACAGCACTGCCTGGTCACCTGCCCGGGCGATCGCCTCGCGATAGGCCTTCGCCGCAGCGGAAAACTCACCTCGATCGAAACGGGCGAAGGCAAGCTGCTGCCAGGGGCCCGCATCGTTACCGGCTTCCTGCGCACGCTGTTCGAGCATTTCGATCGAATCTGCTGCCGCCGCATTATCCGGCTCAGCAGCCGAATCATTTTCCAATGCGCGCCAGCCAATCGCTGCCACCGCCGCAGCAAGCGCCACGCCAAACAGCAACAAGCCGCCCTGAACCCGTATCGATTTCGATTGTTCGCCCATATCCCCTCCCCGCGAAGGAACGGTAGTGAGAATGGGCTCCCTCAGCAATTGCCAGCGTCACAGTTTTGCTTATGATGCAATCCGATAAGAGAAAATGGGGTCGCGGTCCTGCGGGGGGGTGCGATTTTGGCGGAGAAGCTTCGCGTTGCAATTGTCGGGTCCGGTCCAGCCGGGCTGAGCGCTGCTGCGCATGCGGCATCGCTGGGCATGAGCCATGTCCTGATCGAAAAGACCGACCATCTCTCTGACACTATTTTCAAGTACCAGAAGGGCAAGCACGTGATGGCGACGCCCAGCAATCTGGTGCTGCGCAGCGATCTCGATTTCGATGCCGGCAAGCGCGAGGCGATCCTCGATACCTGGGATCGCCAGATTGAAGAAGGCAAGGTCAACACGCTCTTCAATGCCGAGGTAGTCAAGATCTCCGGCACGAAGGGCGACTTTACCATCGAGACCAAGAGCGGGGCCGTGGTCCACGCCGAAAACGTAGTGCTGGGGATCGGGACGCAGGGCAATCCCAACCGGCTGCGCTGCCCCGGCAACGACTTGCCACACATCCAGTACCAGCTCGACGACCCAGCCGAATATAACGACGAGCATATCGTCATCGTCGGCACGGGCGATGCCGGTATCGAGAATGCGCGCGGCCTTGCTGACGACCCCAAGCAACGCAATGTGGTATCGATCCTCAATCGCGGCAGCGAATTTCCCACCGCCAAGGACGCCAACGTCAAAGCGCTGCTTGCCGATCACGAAGCTGGCAAGCTTACTGTCCGCAACGAGACCGAGACTAAGCTGGTCGAGCCGGGCTGGATCACCCTCACCACC
>NZ_JAYPTL010000023.1:24182-50935 GCF_038133525.1 Erythrobacter sp.
CGCATTATCGCCCGGATCGGATCGGCGCCGCCACGCAAGTTCGTCGAGGAATGCGGGATCGAGTTCACCAGCCCCGACCGCAACGCCTTCCCCAAGCTTTCACCCGTATTCGAATCGACCACACCGGGCATCTTCGTGATCGGTGCCCTGGCTGGCTATCCGCTGATCAAGCACTGCATGAACCAGGGCTATGACGTCGTCGAATTCATCTCGGGCAATACCGAGCTCAAGCCTGCCGACGAACCGATCCTGGTCGAGAAGTTCAAGGATCTGCCAGGCAAACGCAGCACCGAGGAATGGCTCGAATTCCTGCGCGCCAATGTCGGCATTCTCAATGGCATGAACCCGCTGCAGATGCGTGAATTCATGCTGAGTTCCGATGCCCGCGCCTTCAAGCGCGGCGAGGTGATCTTCGAGCGGAATGCGCCCGGATCCTCGCTGTTCGGCATCGCTCAAGGGTCGGTCGCGGTCGAGGTCGATCCGGACGATCCTTCGATCACCGTGCCGATCGGGCAAGGATCGATCTTCGGCGAAGTTGGCCTTATCTCGGGCCGCCGTCGCGGTGCCACGATCCGCGCCGCCGAAGACACGATCGTGGTCGAAATCTCGCGCCTCGGCGCGCTCAAACTGCAGTCTCAAGTACCCACCGCCAAGGACGCGATCGACCGCATCAGCATCGAACGCCAATTGCTCCAGCTATTCGGCTCGGGATTGACCTCCCAGGATGTGAGCGAGCTGGTCGCGGCGGCTGAGGTCATCTCGGTTCCGGCCGGCGAGTCTGTGATCGAGGAGGGGGCAGAGGACAAGGACATCTACATCATCCGCCGCGGCTCGATGATCGTCGAGAAGAACCTCGGCGGACATCCGGCCTTCCTCTCCTATCTCCCTGCGGGATCCTACTTTGGCGAAATGGCCGTAATCGACGGATCCCGCCGCACCGCCACCGTGCGCGCGGCGATCAAGAGCGAGGTGGTCAAGTTCCCTGGCGCCGCATTCAATGCGTTGCTCGAACGCAAGCCTGAAATCCGCCAGCGCGCGCTCGATGACATGGCCGCACGGCGCGAGGTCAACGACTTCATCGAGAGCCGCAAGGCCAGCTTCGGCGGCGCGGTCGACATGTATTCGCAGACCGCGCAGTTCCTGCTCGACAATGGCCTGGGCGAAGCAACCGACGTGCTGTTGATCGACGAAAAGCTCTGCGTCGGTTGCGACAATTGCGAAAAGGCCTGCGCGGACAGCCATGACGGGCTCAGCCGACTCGATCGCGAGGCGGGCCGGACCTACGCTCACCTGCATGTCCCCACATCATGCCGTCACTGCGAACACCCGCACTGCATGGCCGATTGCCCGCCGAACGCGATCCGCCGCGGCCCCGATGGCGAAGTCTTCATCGACGAAACCTGCATCGGTTGCGGGAATTGCCAGCGCAATTGCCCCTATGGGGTGATCCGCATGGATGCCAAGCCGCCCGCAAAACCCAGCTTTTTGAGCTGGTTGTTGTTTGGCAACGGCCCTGGTCCCGGCGAAGCCAGCTATAGCTGGCGCAAGAAGGCCGCCGAAGGAACCGAGGTGCCCAAGGTCGCGATTAAGTGCGACATGTGTTCGGGCATTGAAGGCGGTCCCGCTTGTGTGCGCGCCTGCCCTACAGGTGCGGCGATCCGGGTTAGCCCCGAACGCTTCCTGTCGGTCGCCCGCCTCGAGGAGGTGGAATAATGGCTTCGCTGTTCACGGACGAGGATGAAACCGGCTTCGCCGCGGCGGAACGTCGCCGGTCGGCGGAGCACGAGAGCTTCCTCTCGCATCGCCGTTTCTTCTGGGCCAAGGCATCGGGCGGCTTGGCGCTGTTCGTGCTGCTCACCTACCTGCTGATCGATGTCGAACCGCGCCACAATGGCGGTAGCTGGTATGGCTACACGCTCGGCACGCTGGGCCTGGGCCTGATCGTCTGGCTCGCCTGGCTGGGTATTCGCAAACGGCGCCCGACGCCGGGTAGCTGGAGCCTCAAGGGCTGGACCAGCGCGCATGTCTGGCTGGGCCTCTCGCTGGTGGTGATCGGCACGCTGCACACCGGCTTCCAGCTGGGCTGGAACGTGCATACGCTGGCCTGGGCGCTGATGATGCTGGTGATCATCACCGGGATCTACGGGATCACGGTCTATGCGACGCTGCCTGCCAGACTATCCGAGAACCGTCGCGAGATGACGCGCGAACAGATGGTCGAGAGCCTGACGATGATCGATCGCCAGCTCGAGGCGGCGGCGCAACCGCTATCGCGCGAGGATACCGACTGCGTGATCGCCGCGCTGGAACAGGACGTGTTTTCGACCGGCTTGTTGGGGCGGCTACGCGGGCCGGACCGGCACGATGCAACACGCGATGCACTCGACCGGATTTCAACCGATCGCGCCTATGACCGCGACGAGGACGACCTCGCCCAACAGAAGGTGCGCGGTCTGCTGGGTCGCCGTGCCAGCCAGATCGATCAGATTCGCCGCCAGATGCGAACCAAGGCGCTGCTTGAAATCTGGCTCTTCGCCCATGTGCCGCTGACCATAGCCTTGCTGGCGGCGCTAACGGCACACGTCATTTCCGTGTTCTTCTATTGGTGAGCGACCCGGCATGACCTTTCTCATCCGCACCATCGACCGCACTGCTACTGGCCGCGAGATCGTGCGCGACCGCAAGGTCGAAGGCGACACGCTGACCATCGGTCGTGCGACCACCAATGATATCGTGCTGCCCGACCTTGCCGTGGAACAGCACCACGCCACGGTAAGCATGGCAGATCGCGGGCGATTGCATATCGTCGCCGCTTCCAACCGCAATTTCGTCCACGATGGTCGCAGCTCCGACGAAGCCACTTTCGATCCGGCCAGCGGGGCGGAACTGGGCTTCGGCACCTACGAACTCGATTTCTCGCGCGAAGCTGAGGATACGATCCTCGTCACAATCACGCAGACGGAAAAAGAGTACGGCAACAGGGACGCCGTACGCGGCTTTGATCTTGCCAGCGCCATGCCGGGCAAGCGCATCATGGCGTGGATCGGCCTGGGAGTGGTCCTGCTGGCCTTTCTTGTCGTACCGGTCTGGTCCAGCCTCACGCGCGACGACAAGCAGCCTGGTGCCAATGGCCCCGACCAGGTGGCCATGGATTCCAGCTGGAGCACCGGCAAGTTGAGCGAAGCGCACCACGCGCTCGAGCAGAATTGCGAGGCTTGCCACGTCCAGCCTTTCGTCGCGGTGCGCGACGAAACCTGCCTGACCTGCCACGAAGACATCGGTGACCACGCCAAATCCGGTCGCTTGCTGACTGCGCGCGGCCCGATGAGCGCCGGCGACGCCGTCCTGTGGTCGGTGGCCGAGACCTTGGGCAAGGAAGGCCCCACCGCTTGCACCACTTGCCATACCGAACATGAGGGCGCGGGTCGGATGCTGCCCACGCGCCAGCAATTCTGCGCCGATTGCCATGATGGCATGGACACGCGCCTTACCGATACCGAACTCGCCAATGCGCATGATTTCGGCAAGGATCACCCAGAACTCAAGGCGGCGATCCACCAGTCGCTGGGTAGCGAGAAGCTGACCCGCGTGGTGATCGATGGGAAGGCCCGAGAGAACAACGGGTTGCGCTTCCCGCACGATATGCACCTGTCGACCACCAATGGGGTCGCGCGGATGGCTGGCAATTTGCAGCAATATGGCAAGGCTCTCGAATGCGCCGATTGCCACAAGCCGACCGAGGATGAGTATGGCTTCCTGCCAGTGGTGATGGAGGACAGCTGCGAGAGCTGCCACAGCCTCGTCTACGACAAGGTCGGCCCGACCTTCCGCACCCTGCGCCACGGCGACGTCGCGCAGATGCGTGCCGATCTGGTCGCAATGGATCGTGCTCCGCGCTCACAGATCGTCGATCCACGCCGGCGCCCCGGCGAATTCAAGCGCGGCGGGCGCTATTTCCAGGATTTCGGTCGTCCAACGCAGAATTACATCGGCATCGCCAGCGCGCTGGGCAAGGATGGCGTATGCGGCGAATGCCACATCCCGACGGTCAAGGACGGCCAGCAATCGGTGATGCCGGTGTTCCAGAGCAGCGGCTATTTCCTCAACGGCCGTTTCGACCACCAGGCGCATAGGCAGGAAAAATGCACCAGCTGCCATCTGGCGAACACCTCAAAGAGTGCGCGCGACCTGCTGTTGCCTGATCTCAAGTCCTGCCGGGAATGCCATCAGGGCGAACAGGCGGTGAAAGCCGATGTGCCATCGAGTTGTGCCATGTGCCACAGCTATCACCCGCCGAACTTCCGGCGCGAAGAGGACACTGACGAGACCGCAGCGCCTGGTCGCGTCGCGCTGATGACGCGGCGCAAAGGGGACGAATGAGACGCGTCTAGGCGCTGGAGGGGGAGCCGGAATGCTGATCGCGCAGATGACCGACATCCATATCGGCTTCGACCCCGACGCGAGGCCGGAGGAGCTCAATCGCATCCGCTTTCGCGCCACGCTCGAGCGGGTGCTGTCCTCGCCCAACAAGCCCGACCTGCTCGTCCTTTCGGGCGATCTGACCGACCACGGCGATGCCGAAAGCTTTTCCAAGATCGCCGACCTGCTGCGCGCGGTGCCCTGCCCCATCCTTCCACTGGTAGGCAACCACGACACGCGCGAGGAACTGAAGCGCGCCTTTCCCGACACGCCCGAGGAAGACGGCTTCCTGCATTATGTGGTTGAACGCGATGGGCTCAGGATCATCTGCCTCGACAGCTTCGAGCCGGGCCGCCACGGAGGGGCTTTCTGCAAGACCCGGCGTGACTGGTTGCGAACCCGGCTAGCCGAAGGGGGCGGCGCACCCTGCCTGATCTTCATGCACCATCCCCCGGTCGTCAGTGGGATCGACTGGATGGACCCGGCAGCGGATGAGGACTGGATCGCGAACTTCGCCGATGCAATCGCAGGTCATGAACGCGCAATCCGCTCGATCCACTGCGGGCACCTGCATCGCCGGCTACACACGAGCTTTCGCGGCATTCCGCTGGGGGTGACCCCTTCGGTCGCCCCGCTGGTCGCACTCGATTTGCGGCCGATCGACGAAACCCGCGCCGACAACCGCGCGCTGATCACCACCGAACCACCCAGCTATGCCCTGCATTGGTGGGACGGTGAAAACGTCATTACCCATTACGAGAGCTGCGACGACTGGGCCGTGCTCGCGCATTACGGCGAGCACCTGAAGCCCATGATCCGCGATATGTTTGCCGAGCGGGGCTAATTAGCTAGTCGACTAGCCCAGCTTTCGATTGATCCAGCCAAGGTCCACGCCCGCCGACCCAGGCGCGCATGTCCGGCTCGTCCGAAACCTTCCAAGGCACGCCCGAGCGGGTCAGGAACAGCCGCTCCATTTCGGGTCGGGTGAAGGGACGCGAGCCGACACGGCCGAACACCGCGATCTGGCCCCCGGTCTCGTCCACACCGCGATCACGGTCGAGCCCCTTGCTCAGCGCCAGCGCTGGCCCCTTGGTCTTCGCCCAAGCGATCAGCTGAGGCTTGGGCGCGGGGCTGAAACCGTAGAAATTCGGCTGGCTGTCCGGCGTGGTTAGCTGCAGCACCTTCATCCCGTTGCGCCCATCGGCGACATAAGCGAACAGCGTGGCATTGGTCGAACCGACGATTACGTCTTCGGCATCGTTGAGCGCGCCATCCAGCGTCACGCGCTGGTAAATCCTGGGCGAAAGCGGTCGCGTGACGTCAAGGATCACCAGCCCGTCCTGTTTCGCCGCGACATAGGCATAGGTCCGCGCCACATAGAGCCGCCGCGCATCGGCCAAAGGCACGGTCGCCTGTGGCATCGCCACCGGGTTGCGCAGGTCGGTGACGTCGAACAGCTTCACACCCTGCGCGTCGGTCACCCAAAGATAGCGGAACTGGATCGCAGAGGCACGTGCATCGGTGAGCTCACGCACCGCCATCAACTGCGGGTTGGTCGGGGTAGACAGGTCGACCACGACCAGCCCTGCCCTTGCCGTTACATAGGCAATGTCACCGGCCAGGGTGATATGCCGTGCCCCGTCGAGCACCCCATCCGGATTCCACGCAGTGCGGCCATCGGCAAGCTTGGCCCGCTTGAGCTTGTTATTGCGGAACTCGCCGTCGGCCATGGTCTCGATATTGACCAGGACCAGGCCTTCGATTGCATCGGTAATCACCGCATAGTCGTAGATCGGCTTCATCGCCTGTTCTTCGTTGACCTGCAGCAGTGTCATCGATGTGCCGTCGTCATTCAGGACCGGGTTGCCTGCGGCATCCTTTACCACGGTGGCCGCCATCGCCTTGTTGCGGTCAGGCCGGACCGGCTGATTGGTCGCCAGCGCCATGCAGGTGGCGTTCCTGGTTTTCACATGGCTGTCATGCCCCAGTGCACTGAACGGCGCGGTGAGGATACGTTCCGACACGCCCTTGTTGGCGATCGACGCCACGTCATAGACGCGGAAGCCGCCCTTGCCTTCGGCCACGAACATGTATTCGCCGCGCAGCTGCAGGCAGCGCACCGCATCGCGAGTGCCCTCATGGACGTTGGCGAATTCCTCGAAGGCATGGGTTTCGCCGCTGAGGTTGTCGTCGAATGCCTTCCCGCGCACCCAGTTCTTGAGCTCGCGGCCATTGTCCTCGACATGCATCCGCCAGTAATCGGGATAGGCGTAGCGGTGCAGGTAGGAACCGATCACCGCTTGCGGCTCGTCCCATTCGGTCACGCGGATCGCGGAGAAACCGCCATTCTCACCCACCCAGGCATTGAGGCCCACGAAATTCACGAAATTGGTTCCCAGAAGCAGCGTCTGGGTCATGATCGCATTGTTGTCGTCCTTGTCCGACAGGTGGCAATCGCTGCAGGTTTTGGTTTCTTGCGTGCGCACCGTGTGCGGAAAATGCGGCGCGAAGGCCTGGCTGGAATAGCCTGAGGCAGCAACCGGCGGCTGCTGGATGTAGATCCGCTCGCGGTTGATGTTGGTGGACGACAGCACCAGCGCGCTGGTCGAGCGGATCGGCGCCACCTGGTTGCCTTTGGTGGTCATGTGTTTGCCGAGCTGGAACATCTCGTCACGCGCAACCTGCGGGTTGTATGTCGCGAAGTTGCGAGTTTCCTCATCCGAGAAGTGATGCATCTTCGTCTTCCAGTTGGCCTCGATAGGCAGGTGGCAGCCACCGCAACTGGTGGTCCATGAGAGATGGCAGGTGAAACAGGCCATCTCGCTTTCGCCATGCGCACGATCTTCGGGTGCGATACCCGTTCCGAACTCGAACAGGCCCGTCTCCGCACCCGTGCGGCTCATCAGCTTGGCCCGCGCCGACTTGGCGTTGAAGTGCGAACTCGTCGGGTCGACGCTATCCTTGACCAGCCGCACCTCCCACTCGAGCTTGGGATCGACGATCGAGCGTTGCACCAGCACCTGCCGCCCATCGGCATCATAGGTCCATTCGAACCGCCGTTTGCCGTCAGGATTGCGCAACAGTGACAGGTCGGTGCCCTTGGGCGGTGCCGCCGGGCCGCTGGTCAGCAGCGTGGGATAGGCATCGGCGGTGCCGTGGCAATCCTTACAGCCGATCTCGATCGCATTGGCGACTTCGCCGTAGATCAACCCGTTGCCGTGGCTGTCCTGGGCAAAGTGGCAATCGGCACATTGCAGGCCCTTTTCGGCATGAATGTCCATCATATGGACCGCCTTGCCCGGGTTGGTACCGGGTTCGACGAATTTGCCCTCACCTTCCTTGCGCCATTTCTGCGGGTCATCGGGCGCGACTATATGGTCAGTATCGGTGCCCCAGCTGGCCATATTGCCGCCCGCGTCGAGCAAATTGCCCGAACGGTCGCGCTTGAAGATGCCGCGGAAGTTCCAGCCGTGGCCGTGGTAGTCCGCGAACTGCGTATCCTTGAGCTCGGGGTTGAGGTCATAGACATTGCGCAGGAAATCGAGGTCGGCCCATTTCCCCTTGGGGCTCGCGCCTTCGGGATTTCGATCGAGCACCGCATGAACCTCGGCCGCGGTGGGGTATTTCTGCTTCTCCGGCCACATGTGCGGGGCATCGGATTCGTAATCCCACATGGTGTAGCCGAGGTAGGAATTCAGGAAGATGTTCGGCTGGTGCATGTGACAATTCATGCACTGCGCGGTCGGGATCGATCGGGTGAAGGTGTGGCGGATCGGGTGACCGGATTCGCGCACCTGCCCATCATCCCCATGCGCCGCATCGGCATAGGCTTCGGCCCCATGCGCCATTTCACCGCCGGGTTCCTTGACAGCGCCATGCCCACCGCCATGGCCATCCCCGTGCCCATCGCCGCGCGCACCTTCGTATAACGAGGCTATCGTCGGATCGACGGTCTGCGTCTGCCCGTCGCGTCCATATTGGGCATAGATCAGCGAATGGCGCGGTTCGCGATCGTTGGCATAGACCACATGGCAGCCCGAACAGCCCGAATGGCGATAGTCGCCCGGCTGGTCATTAGTCCCCATGAACCACATGAAGGGATCGTTGAGACGGGTCTTGTGGATGTTGAGCACAGGGATCGCGACGCGCAGGCCGGTGGCGGGGCCGCGGTTCGATTGCTTGAGGTCGGGTCGTCCCGGTTCCTCGAGGCGCTGGATCGAGCCTGACGGGCTCGGCAGGCCGATCTCGGGGAATTGCGAACCGATCGTCCGTCCGCCGCGTTCGAAGACGCGGAAGACATCGCCCGGCGGGATCACGTGCCAAGTCGGCAACGGATAGAGCGCGGCCAGCGCGCCGCGCTTCTGCTGCGCCTCAGTTACCGTGCCGACCGGCGCACCCGGGCTCTCGACCTTCGCCGGCTCACCCTCGCGGGTATAGGCCTCGCCCAGCAGGTAACGTTTAAATGGCAGGATACCGTTGTTGTAGGCCGCCCCGCCCCACAGCATGGCGCCAGAGGCCATGATCGATCGTTCGGCCGCCTCGATCGTCTCGACATGACAGGCCCCGCAAGCCTCGCGCGCAACGCGATAGTCGCTCGGGTTCACGAAGCGGATGAAGATCGGGTCTTCCTTGTTGAGCAGCGCGTAGGACCGCTTCGGATTGGCCGATGACGGGTAATGCCAGGCCTCCGGATATTTGGGCAGCACATGCGCCGCTTCGCGCGCAGCAATGTAGGCCGGATCGTCATGCGCCAGCTCGCTATTGCCCTTGATCGTCGGATTGCCGCCATGGCAGTCGACGCAGCCCAGCCGTACCGCCGGCGTTTCGTGCATCGTCGCCTGGTCGGTGCGCAGGTGGCACGAAAAGCAACCCTCCGATTTCGACAGCATCTGGTCGATCGTCTGGATGCGCGGAGCCGGTGCCGCGGTGACGAGGCTGTAGTCGCGCTCGACCGGCTTTTCCCCTTCGGAGGCGCGTAAGCCGATCGACCCGGCGAAGATCGCGAGGGCCAGGCCGAAGAGGAGTTTGCCAAGCCAGCGCATCAGTAGCTCACGATCACATTGGCCAGCACCGAATAATAGGCGCCGGGGTTGCCGAGACTGGTGAAGAGGTCGTCGAATCCCTTGCCTGAAAGCAGGGTCGCGCCCGAAAGGCGGAGAACGATATTTTGCGTCGCCTTGGGTCGCCAGATCGCGGCCGCCGAAAGGTCCCAACCGATCGATTTGGGGATCGAGCCCTCGTTGCGCAGCACCTCGAGGGTAGCCGTATTCTCGAACCAGAGGTGGTTGGCGTTACCCGACAGGCGGAACTCGGGCGTGAGGTCGAAATCGAACCCGGCACCGATCAGCATCAGGCCGGGGTTGTTGAAGTTCGACTGCCCCTGTTCCTTCGAGCTACGCAGCGAATTGAGGATACCGTTGCGCCCATTGACCGAAATGACGCGGCCACCGCCCGCAAAGGGAATGGTCTGGCGGATCCAGTAAGAGGTGTCCGCCCCGGCGAAGACCGGGTTTTCGAACACTGCGTCAAAGCCGGTTTCCTTGTTGTCATAGGGGTCGCCGTCACCGCTGGCGTAGGCGGCCGACAGTCGGAAACGCATCCAGTCCTTGTCATAGCTGGCCTCAAGCGCGGCGAAGAAGGCGCTGATATCGGCGGGCTGGTCGGTGAAGAAGGAGTTCCGATCCTCGCCGAAGGCATAATAGGCGCTGCCCGTCAGGTTGATGCGCCCGATGCGGCCATCGGCATTATAGCCAAGATAGAAAGCGTCATATTCACGCCCGCGCAGCGTGCCGAGCAGCGCCGGGCGCACGGGAAAGCCATTGTCATCGATCTCGATGTCATCGGCCTCGCGGTTCATGTTGTAAGCGAAGGTCAGCTGGCTGGTCAGCGCCGGGATCAGGAAGTCCTGCCGATAGACATTGGCGATGAACAACACGTCATCGCGCGGCGATTGCACCACGGAATTGAGCCCGCTGTTGGTGTCCTTCTCAAGCCGCCAGAAGGCAGCCAGATTGTATTGCAGCCGGTTGTTGTCGCGATTGCCGAAGAAGCGCACGCCAAGCTGCTGGTCGTTGAACAGGAAGCCACGAAAATCCGCCTGGAATGGCTGGATACCAACGCGGATCGAATCGAAATCGTAACGGTCCGAAACGTTGCGGAAATGGTAGTCGACAAAGGCTTCCTGCACGCCCAGGAAGTGGTCGAAACGATGCGTCGGTTTCGACGGTTCGACGAACAGCACGCGACGTTCAGGTACATCGACATAATTGGCGTTGAGCGCCAGCGTCACCCGATACTCGATATTGGGCGGCTTGTAGGCGGTACTGCCCTTGAGCAGCGCCGCGCCGACAATGAAAGTCTGCGAGAAGACGTAGCTCGCATCCTTGCCAAAAACGTTGAGGCTCTGCGGACGCTGCGTCGTCTGCACCCCCACGGGAATCGGGAAGGTACGCGGCTCGATAACGGTATCGCTGACCGCATTGACGACGAAGAACCAGTCATCGCCCTTGATCGGCAGCCACGGCACCTTGGCGCGGTCGATCGGTCGGTCACCCTTGTAGGTGTTCTGGTTATAGGGATCCCACCAGCGTTCCTTGACCAGGCCCAGGCTCTGGATCAGGCGCCAGCGATCGGGGATCGGCACAGCATCGACCGGAAAGGCTTCGGGCGGCGGCGCGCGAACGGCGCCGATATTGGTCTGTGTGACCTCATCCGGCAGCGGTTCGGTATAGTCGGGGCGGCGGCGCCCCTCGATGATTTCATTGTCGACTGGCGGCGGCTCTGCCGGTTCGGGATTGACCGCCGGCTGCTCAGTTGGCGGCTCGGGCGCCTCCTGCGGGGTCGCAACCAACATCAACATCGGCAGGATGAAACCACTCGCCATCACAAACCCTCGCAGACGTTCTGTTTCGGGTCGTCGAGGAAGGGTGCGAACGGGCAATTGACGTAACGCAGGCGCACACTGCGCCCGTTGACGTTGACCACGATCTGATCGGCGCGGATGTTCACCGCAGCATTGCCGATGGTGCCGGCGCGCTGGCCGCCGTTGTGAAGACCAAGGAAGCTGACCATGTCATCCTGGTCGATACCATCGCCCGATACACCGATCCCGCCCACCAGCTGTCCGCCGCGATAGATCGGGACCGAGCCGGGGAATATCTGGATTCCATTAGCGACGCGTTTTGTGCCGCCGGGGCCATCGGGCAGCTTGGTACAGCCGCGTTGCGTATCAGCCTGGGCCCCGTTCGAAGTGACGAAGCCGAGATGTTCGACCAGATTGGGAATGATGAGATCGGTCTGCAGCCCGGTCATGAACGGGCTGAAGCGCTGCGGGTCCTCTACCGACAGAGGCCCGGCGATCGGCCCCACCTCGCCATCCGGGAAGTATGGCCGCGAAAGGTTGCCGCCCGACCGGTCGGCAAAGGCGAAGGTGCCTGTCAGCGCGTTCGGATCGGCCAGGAAGCTACGGACGCGCTGGACGTAATTGGGGACCGGCGCCTGACCACCGAGCAGTTGTTGCGCAGCGACGGAATTGGAGAAGAAGGCCGCGGTGCGCGCCTTCTGCAGGCTCACATCGGTTCCGAACAGCGGCCCGTCGGGCGAACGCACGATGCCCAGCACCACGCCATGCGTATCAACCAGGCTGACGGTCGCCTGCATGCGGCTGTCCAGCGGTTGGCGGATTTGCGCCCTTGCGCGGGTCAGTACGGTAAAGGCTTCCTCTAGGATCGCACGTACTTCGGCAGCGGTCAGCGGTTGGGCGACGCTCACTCCATCGGTCCCGGCACGGATCGGATAGCGGCCTGCGCCCGCGCCATTGCTCAGCACATAGGCATCGCGCAGCGCGAATTCGGCTGCCGTGCTCTGTCGAACGCCCGAGGCTTCGGTGCCATAGGCGGTGCCGCCCCGCAGTATTCCGTCGGTATAGCCGGTAACCGCGATCAGCCCACCGGCGGGTCCATTGACCGCACCGAAGCTGGTTTGCAGCGGGCCCAGGCCATCGGACGTCGCATCGCTGAAACGCAGGCTGGTGCCATCCGCAGTAATCCGATCGGCCTGGATCGAACGCGGCGCGACAAAGCCTTGTGTGCCCGCAAGCGCTGCAAATTCTTCGTCATCGCTATCGCGGTCGAGCGTATTTGGATCGAAGCCATAGTCACCGTCGCCTTCGACCCCGATGGCCCCGACGACTGTACCGTTCTTGTAGAGCGGCAGTCCACCCGGATCGGCAGCGAGGCCGAGCGGCGAGCGTTTCGGCCCGATAAAGCCGTCCTGCACCCGGGCCGAAAGATCGGAACAGGGTAGCTGGCTGAACTGCACCCCGAACAGCGGGCCGCTTTCCAGGCCCACGGTGCTGGGTGCGGGTGGGAAATGCTCCTGGACGATCTGGCTCGCCGTGCGGCTCGAAAAGGCATTCCCGCCGCTAGAGAGATAGGCCCCGGTAATTGCCTTGGCGATCGCGGCCGCGGCGCTCGGAACCGGCAGCCCTTGCAGGCCAACCAGGTCGCCGGCGGCACCGACGCCGCCAATCTGCTGGCGGCTGATCATGGTGTTGGCCGGCGCGCCCGTCATCTGGAACACGGCGAGGACATTGCCCACCCGGTCGACGACCGCGATTGTCGCTTTCAGTCCGCGCGCCTGCGCTTCGCCCACCGCCTGGGCGATGACTTGCTGCACTTCCGCCTGTGTCAAAGCCTCCTGCGGCGGGTCCGCGAAGAAACGCCCCGATGGCGGTGGTGTCGGCGTAGGCGTGGGAGTCCCACCACCGCCGCCGCCGCCCGATGAACCGCCTCCACCACAACCGGATAGCGCCAGCGCGAAGGCCCCCGCCATGCTGGTCCAGGCATTTCGCCGCATCAGCGCAGGCTCCCGATCGCGTTAGCCGCGCTGCTCAAGGCGCTGCGGAACGCTGCGGGCCGATAGGCTTCGGGCGCGCTGACCGCGGCATAGGCGCGATTGATATTGGTGCGGATCCCGGCCGCCGCGCCGACGGTCACCCGCCCTTCGCGTACCAGCGCATTGAGCAAAGTATCGACCGCCATCACCGCCTGGACCGACCCGGCATAATCGGTGAAGCGTGGCGTGGTCGCCTTGCCGGCGACATTGGCAATAACGTCGAAAGCATCACTGCCGCCAAAGGCCCGGGCAGCCAGCGCATCCGACAGTGCCTGGGCACGCTCGCGAAGCGTAACGGCCGCAGCCTGCGCACTGGCGCGATCCTGGCCCATCGCGCGATGGAACGCCTCGCTTGCATCGTCGAAGGCTCCGCTCGCCCCCGGCGCAAGCGTATGGCTGACCGCCGAGAGCATGATGATATTCTCGTCATTGAACGGCGGATTGCCGAAGGGGATCGGTCGAGCGGGATTGGTTTCGAAGGTCAGCCGCCGCGCCGGTCCGTCGGTGATCGGGCGATGACACGAATGGCAATCGTAGAAATAGAACTGCGGGAACATGCCGTTCATACCGAAGCCCGGCCGGGCAAACAGATCGGTCGCACGCGCCACCGCTTCGGCCTGCCCCACCGCCCATAAGCGCACGCTGTCGGTGCGGCCCTTACGGCTGGCATAATCGGCATCCTCGTCGTGATGCTGCTGGAGCGAGGAGAAAAGGTCGAGTTCGAACGAAACACGCGGATGGCCCGCGGCCATCATCGCATGGGTGACAAACTGGCCGGTATCCGTGCTGCCATAGTGACAATCGAGGCAGACTTTCGCGCGCACCTGCGGCCGTTCGAGCGGCACCAACCCCGCGCGGACGTTCGACGCGTGGCTTGCCGCCTTTTCATAATGAACCTGCAGCCAGCCCTGGGCCGGGCCGTGACAGCTTTCGCAACCCACGCCGTCACTGGTGTGGAAGCGCGCACCGCGCTTCGCCTCGGGTACGAAAGTGGCATGGCAACCCAGGCAGGCGCTGGCCGACGTCGCTGGTCCAATACCGAGCGTCTCGGCGATCTGCCGCCCGCGTTGGCTGGCAAGCACGGAATAGGCGCGGCTGTGCGCGCCGCTTGCGGAGGAAGGTTCCTGCCAGGTGGCGATTTCGTCTTGCCTGACAACTGCGCCATTACCTTCGGAGCGACCGTGGCAGGTCGAGCCCGCACAGGTGGCAACGCCTTCGTAGACGCCGCCAACGCTGGCCTGCGCCTGGACGTGCTCGGCCGGCAAGGTCGCAAACGCGATCAGAGTGACGACAGCCACCAACAACGAACCGACAGCGACCAGCCGCGGGCGGCCGTCGCGCCAAAGGCTTTTCGCTTTTCCCCAGTCTGACACAGGCAAATCGCCCATCAGCCCTCCCCCAATCCAGCGCCTCCTGGCAACCGGTTATTCCTGCTCGCCCCCAAGCACAGAACAGTTCCCCAACCGGGCCCTGTCAATCGGCCATACGCTCGCTCAACTGCTCGACCTGGTTGTCGCAGCCATTCTGCATCAAGGCCACGGCCAATTCCTCCGGGTTGTCGGGCACGGTGTCGAGCAGGATGAACTCGATATCCTGCGCTGGCCCGCCTGCCGGTGACGAAAGGTGATAACTGCGGTTCTCAGCCAAGGGCAGCTCTTCGGCACTGAGCGCCGTAGTCGAATCGCCGTCCCCGAACTGCACGTGGACATGGAAGTCCGAAACGGCCGAACCCAGGACCCAGGTCTTCGCCCCGGCGAAGCTCGACCGCCAGAAACTGATCGTATCGCCATTGGCCAGGCAAACCTTGCCCGATTTTGAAACATCAACGTTCCACAGGCTCGGATTGATCGGAGCGGTTTCGCCGGTGGTGCCGCCACGCACCGCACCGGTCCTGACCCGTGCACCCGATTGCTGGCGCGTGAGCATCGCAAAGGCGGTGCGCTTGCTCACCCCGCGCGCGCCGACACGCTGCGTGCCCGGCCCACGCAGGACCCGGGTTCCGCCATTGGTCAGCACGGTCAGCGTATCGCCATCCTTGAGGACCACCGATTCCGCATCGTCGAGCTTCTTGCCCACCGGGTATTGTCCGGCGGACGGTCCGCTCGATTTGACCACGACACCCGCCTGCGCGGCAGTGGCCATAACCACCGCTGCGCCTGCCAGCACCGAAACGGTGAGCAGCGTCTTACCCCAGAACATAGGTCCCTCCCTCGCCCGGATTCTGAACCCGGTGTAACAGATTTTCCAGTGCCTTGTCAGCCGGGTAGCGGCTAACAAGTTCACCAACGATCATTGCAGCCCTAGCATCGTCCACACCCAACTGATTGCAAGCTTGCGCCAGCTTGGCGCGATCCTCGGCCGGGAAATCGGGTGCAGGCTCCATCAGGTCCACCGGACGGGCCCGACCGCGCAGTTGCACTCGTCCCATCGGTCGCCACCAATCCAGGCCAGACCGTTCGGCAAATTCGCGGCTGGCCATCACCGAGGAATCGAGCGCCTTATTGGCCGCTTCCAGCCGCGAAGCCGTGTTCATGCTGTCACCCAACGCGGTGTACTGGATGCGATTATCGCCACCGAAGTTGCCGACCACCGCTTCGCCCCAGTGCAGCCCCACACGAGTCTTCCCGATCGGCGGCAGGTTCGGATCCATCGCCGCAACTTCCCGGCGATACTGCTCACCCGCCTGCCACACTGCATATCCGCATTTCGCGGCGCGCGTCCCGTCATCAGGCCGGGCAATCGGCGCGCCCCAAAAAGCGACCACGGCATCGCCGACGAACTTGTCGATCACCCCGCCATGATCGAGCACGACATCACTGAGCATGTCGAGATATCGATTGAGCAGTTTGGCGACCATTTCCGGGGGGATCGCATGGCTCATCTTGGTGAAGCCTTCGAGATCGGAGAAGAGGACGAAGAGTTCCTTCTTCTCACCGTGTAGCGCCAAGAGCTTCGGGTGTTCGAGGATCTCCTCTGCCATTTCCTTGGGGAGGTATTTGCCCAAGGCTCCCTGCGCGAAATTGCGCTGGACCGCGCCGCTCGCTCGTGCAGCGGAAGTGACGGCCGAGAAGGAGAGAATCCAGCTGAGCAGCCAGCCCAGAGCGGGAACGCCGAAAGTGTCTGTCCCCGTCAATTGCATTGCAATGGGAACGCCGATGATCACCGCAAACTGCAACAGTACGAGCGCGTAGATCCTCCAGCTGCCCCATTCGAGCAGCCCGGTCAGGACCGCCATGAAGATGATCAGGATCGACAGGGTCCACAGCACGAGCGGCGAAGGCGGGGGCATGGCCGCGCCATCGAGCATCTGCGCGATCATTTCGGCATGGACTGAGATACCCGGCGGGTCCGAACCGGTATCGCCTTCCTCGCTCGAGCGGCCGCCCATGGCGTTCGAAAGTGGGGTCGATACCCGGTCGATGTCGACAATATCCCCGCCGATCAGGACGTAACGCCCAGTTATGTATTCGCCCAGGGCCGGGGCCATTTCGGGATCGGCAAAGAGCTGGATGGGCAACGAGGTAAACACGGGACGCGTATCGTCGGCGGGCCAGCGATAGCGGATGGCTCCCTCATATCCGGGCAAGGTCTTGCGCCCTTCCCCCGCTTCGGTGAGCATGACGCGACCCAGCAAGGGCGGGACGTCCGGTCTGATCTCGCTCCAGCGGCGGGTCCCACCAGGTTCACTGCGCAGGCGGACGCTGCCGACCCGCGCGTTCGACCCGTCCAGCCGCGCGATGAAATCGTCGAGGAAGGTCGCCTGGTCGTAGGTTATACTGCCGTAATTCGTCTCGTCATCGGTGTAGCCGACTGCGACAGGTGCTTGCATCGCGCGCAGGGCAGCAACCAGATCGTCGTCTTCGTCCTGAGGCTGGTCGAACAGGATATCGATCCCGACCGCCTTGGGACCCATCGCGTCGATATTGCGCAGGGCCTTGGCCAGCAGGCCGCGATCGAGCGGCGAACGCTTGCGCGTATCGATCAGTGTCTGGTCGTTATAGACCACCAGCGTGATGCGATCATCCTGATCGACGGCATGCCGATTGGCATAGATTCCGTAACGTGTGTCATAGAGCTCGCGCTCTGCCTGGGTGATGCCGGGAATGTCAGACTCGCCCAGGCCCCAGCTGTAACGACCAAGCACAAGCGACAACACAACCAGCAGCACCGTCAGCGACAGCCGACGCGGTCCGGCCTCGCGCACATTGCGCCAGCCCCTGATGAACAGGTTCTCGGCCTTCACCTCGCTCAATCCCGCCCTCCTCGGCGTGTCTCGAGCGACCCTTAGTTATTATCCTTACAGAGGTTTTAGAGCGCCAGCCGCTCCCGGCAACCCCGTTTACCTCATATGTCCTCGGGTTCAGTGAAAGCCAGCACCGGCTTCCTTGCCGCCAGCGTCTCGTCGAGCCTGCGGCGTGGGGCGTAGTGCGGCGCGGTCTTGAGGGTCTCGTCGCCTGCCTTGGCGCGCTCGGCCACACTGCGCAAGGCGGTGATGAACTGATCGAGCGCCGCCTTGCTCTCGGTCTCGGTCGGCTCCACCAGCATCGCACCGTGCACCACCAAGGGGAAGTACATCGTCATCGGGTGATAACCCTCATCGATCATCGCCTTGGCGAGATCGAGCGTGGATAGTCCCTCGGCGAAGCCCTTATCGCTGAACAATGCCTCGTGCATGCACGGTCCGCTCGGCCCGAAGGGTGCGTCGAGCACGTCCTCGAGGCTGCGCAGGATGTAATTGGCATTGAGCACAGCGTCTTCGGCAACCTGCTTCAGCCCATCCGCGCCGTGGCTCAGGATATAGGCCAAAGCGCGGGTGAACATGCCCATCTGCCCATGGAAGGCAGTCATGCGACCGAAGGCCTCGGTGTGCTCGAACTCGGCGGCGTTTTCCTCCTCGACGAGATGGACGACGCCGTCCGCCGTGCGCGCGGTGAAGGGTAGCGGGCCATAGGGCGCCAACGCTTCCGACAACACCACCGGACCCGACCCCGGGCCACCGCCGCCATGCGGGGTGGAGAAGGTCTTGTGCAGGTTGATGTGCATCGCATCGACGCCAAGGTCACCCGGACGCACCTTGCCGACGATGGCGTTGAAGTTCGCACCGTCGCAATAGACGAAGCCACCGGCGGCATGAACGGCATCGGAAATCGCCTTCATGTCGCGTTCGAACAGCCCGCAAGTGTTGGGGTTGGTGATCATCACCCCGGCGACGTCGGGGCCGAGCCGGGCCTTGAGCGCCTCGAGATCCACGCGGCCCTCGTCGGTCGCAGGGATATTCTCGACCCGATAGCCGGCGAAGGCAGCGGTGGCAGGGTTGGTGCCATGCGCGCTTTCGGGAACTAGGATGACCTCGCGCGCATCGCCGCGTGCTTCAAGCGCGGCACGGATGCACAGGATCCCGCACAGCTCACCATGCGCGCCCGCCTTGGGGCTCATCGCGACGCCATGCATGCCGGTGAGGTCGATCAGCCAGAAAGCGAGTTCGTTGATCACCTCCAGCGCCCCACGCACCGTATCGACCGGTTGCAGCGGGTGGACGTCGGCGAAGCCCGGCATGCGCGCGACCTTCTCGTTGAGGCGCGGGTTGTGCTTCATCGTGCACGAGCCGAGCGGGAAGAGGCCGAGATCGATCGCGTAATTCTGGCGGCTAAGGCGAGTGTAGTGGCGCACCGTCTCGGGTTCGGAAAGGCCGGGCAGGCCGATTGCCGCGCTCCGCTCGAACCCGCCGAGGCGGTTCGCCCCGCCCTGCGGCTCGGGCAAGTCGACACCGGTGGTCTCGACGTGACCGATCTCGAACAGCAGCGGCTCTTCCAGCATCAGCGCACGGTTGCCGGTGGCGGTATCGGGGCCGCTCATGGCGTTATGACCTTCGACGGGGGTACCGGGCTTCCAGCCCGATGCGTTGGGCGCGCTCATGCCAGCACCTCCTCGAGTGCGGAGGCCAGCGTTTCGATGTCCTCCTCCGTGGTGGTTTCAGTTACCGCGACGAGCAGTCCGTTCGCCAGCTCGTCATGGCCCGGGAAAAGGCGGCCGAGCGAAACGCCGGCAAGCACATTCTGCTCGGTCAGCTGGCGCACGATCGCACGGGCATCGCCATCGATCAGCACGGTGAACTCGTTGAAGAAGCTGTCGTTGAGCAGCTTGACCCCCGGCACCTTCGCCAGTCGGTCGGCGGCAATGCAGGCAAGCCGGTGGTTCTCCGCCGCCAGCTGCCGCAGGCCCTTCTCGCCCAGCAGGGTCATATGCACGCTGAACGCCAGCGCGCAGAGGCCCGAGTTGGTACAGATGTTCGACGTCGCCTTCTCCCGCCGGATATGTTGCTCCCGGGTCGAGAGGGTCAGCACGAAGCCGCGCTTGCCCTCGGCATCAACGGTCTCGCCACACAGGCGGCCGGGCATCTGGCGCACATGCTTGGGATCGCGCACCGCGAAGAGGCCAAGGAAAGGGCCGCCGAACTGCAGGCCGACGCCGATCGCCTGCCCCTCGCCCACGACGATATCCGCGCCCAGTTCGCCCGGCGCCTTGATCGCGCCCAGCGCGACCGGCTCAGTGTTGACCGCGATCAGCAGCGCGCCCTTGGCGTGCGCCGCCTCGGCAATTTCTGCCAAGTCAGGAATGCGGCCTAGAATGTCGGGATACTGCACCACCACGCAGCTGGTCTGGTCGTCAATCCGCGCGATCAATCCGGCATTATCGGGCTGCGCCTGCAGGGCGGGAGACGCACCGGCGATTTCGTCCTCGGTGAACTTCGCCATGGTCTTTACGACCTCTGCATAGTGCGGGTGGAGTGCGCCCGAAAGGACCACGCGTTTGCGCTTGGTCACGCGCCCGGCCATCGCCACCGCTTCCCAGCACGCGGTCGAGCCGTCGTACATCGAGGCATTGGCCACCGCGCAGCCATAGAGCCGCGCCACCTGGCTCTGGAACTCGAACAGCATCTGCAGCGTGCCCTGCGCGATTTCGGGCTGGTAGGGCGTATAGGCGGTCAGGAACTCGCCGCGTTGGATGATGTGGTCGACCGTCGCCGGGACATGGTGGCGATAGGCGCCTGCACCAAGGAAGAACGCCGCATCCGCCGCGGCCAGGTTCTTCTTCGACAGTTGCCGCATATGCTTTTCGACCGCCATCTCGCTGGCATGCATCGGCAGGCCCTCGATCGGGCCTTCGAGCCGAGCGGCCTCGGGCACATCGACAAACAGCGCGTCGACATCGGGCGCGCCGATCACGTCGAGCATCGCCGAGCGGTCACTATCGGTCAGGGGTAGGTAGCGCATCGTCATTCCTTCAAGCCCCAGTATCGGGGCGTAGTTTCAGAGGCTGTCGCAGAAGCTCTTGTAGGCTGCTTCGTCCATCAGCCCGTCGAGCTGGCTCGCATCGCCGATGGTCATCTTGAAGAACCAGCCATCGCCTTCGGGCGCGGAGTTGACCAGTGCGGGATCGTCTTCGAGTGCCGAATTGCCCTCGGTCACTTCGCCGTCGATCGGGGCGTAGACGTCGCTCGCCGCCTTGACACTTTCGACCACCGCCGCATCACCGCCCTTGCTGAGGGCGGTGCCGGCTCCGGGAAGTTCGACAAAGACGATGTCGCCCAACTGTCCCTGCGCATAGTCGGTGATACCGACAGTCGCGGTGTCGCCATCGACGTCGATCCATTCGTGTTCATCGGTGAAGTAACGGGCCATCGGATCATTTCCCCCTGTAATAGCGGTGCGGGACGAAAGGCGTTGGGACCACCGTGGCCGCCAGACGCTTGGAACGGACGAGTATTTCGAGCGCGGCGCCAGCGCCTGCGTGTTCGCTGGCAACATAGGCCATGGCGATGGGCGCGCCGAGCGTGGGCGAGAAGCCGCCGCTGGTGACCACGCCGACCTTGGCGTCACCGACAAAGACCTCAGCCCCCTCGCGTGCGGGCATCCGGCCTTCGACCTTGAGGCCGATCCACTTGCGCGCGGTGCCCTCCACGATCTCGCGGTTGATACGCTCGGCCCCCGGATAGCCACCTTCGGTGCGGCGGCGCTTGTTGATGCCGAACACCAGACCGGCCTCGATGGGCGAGGTTTCGGGCGATAGGTCGTGGCCATAGAGCGGCAGGCCCGCTTCAAGCCGCAGGCTGTCGCGCGCGCCAAGGCCGATCGGCTTCACTTCGGGTTCGCCGCAAAGCAATTCGGCAACCTCGGCCGCAGCCTCGCCACGAAGCGAAATCTCGAACCCGTCCTCTCCGGTATAGCCGGCACGGGCGATGGTCACGTCATGCCCGGCGATGGTATAGCGGCCGAACTTCATGAAGGTGAGATCGGCCAGCGGAAGGTCGCCCTGCGCGTGCCGCGCCAGCGCATCGGCCGCCTTGGGGCCCTGCAACGCCAGTAGCGCCTGCTCGTCGAGATGGTTGAGCGTGATTTCGTCGGGCAGATATTCGCGCAGATGGCCGATATCGTCCCACTTGGTCGCGCCGTTAACGACGAGATAGAGACTATCGGGCCAGCGCGAGACCATCAGGTCGTCGAGCACCCCGCCTTCCTCGTCGAGCAGCAGCGAATAGCGCTGTTGTCCGAGCTTCAGCGTCGAAAGGTCGATCGGCAGTACTGCCTCGACTGCTGCGTCGAGATCGGGTCCTGACAGCAGGAGTTGGCCCATATGGCTGACGTCGAACAGGCCCGCACTGCTGCGCGTCCATTCGTGTTCGGCAACGATCCCCTCATACTGGATCGGCATCCAGTATCCGGCGAATTCGACCATCCGCGCACCCCTGGCACGGTGCCAGGCATCAAGCGGCAGCGTGCCGGTTTCGGGTTCTTCGAATTCGGTATCTTCGCTCATCTACAGTCCCGACAGCATGGCCGCCCCTTGCGGAGCGAAAGGAAATCCATGCCCCCTCTGTCGGGAAACCTGAGAGACTGACCCGCAAAACGGGCTTACCCCTTCGGTGGCCACCCGTTGCCGGGGGCGCTTTCCAGAGTGTCGATGGCGGCGCACGGTCCATGGGCCTGAGAGTTTCCGGGGCGGTTGCTCCTTCGGCGCCGCGCCCCTTCCATCGAAAGGTTACGCGGTCTCTCCCGTGCACGCCTGCCGCAGAATCGCTCCCGTGGCCGACGCCGATTGCCCTGCGCGATTAGCGCGTCTCGGTCAATCTCTACCCTTGCCGCGCGAGGCAATTTCCACGGCACGCGCGACGAGCGCCCGTTCCTCGTCGGAGAAGCCGCCGGTGTCCTCGACTTCAGGTTCGGGCACGGCAGTGACGAAATAGGCGATGCCGCGGCGACCCTCCGGGTCGATCCACAGCCCCGAACGCAGCCCATAGGCCTCGCCCGCATGGCCGTACCGGCGCACGACATCGGGGAAGAGATCGTCGTTGCAGCCAGCCAGGCCCGGTTGGAGCGTCTGCACGGCAAGGCCATAGAAGCAGAACAGCGGCGCACTCCCGGCAGTCGGCGGCTGCTGACGCTTGAGCCGGGCGAATCCGGCGGAGCCGAGCAGGCGGAAATCCTCGTTCATGATGGCCTGACCCAGTCGCGCCAGATCCACCATCCCGATGCGCACCCCGCCCTGCGGCGAGAAGATCGAGGCATTGGTCCCCGGCACGTAGGCCTCAAGGTTACATGCGGCACCCTCGGCGATTGGGATAGTGCAGTTGGGCGGGCGGTCCCCGGCGGCGTCGCGCCCGACTTCGCCAGTGCTGCGATAGAGTACCACCGCGCGCTCGGCGAAATCCTGCGCGCAGCCGATCCAGTTGAGGCACGCCTCGATGCCCAGCGGCGCGAAAACCGTGCGCTCGACCAGCCGGTCGTAACGCTCGCCGCTCGCCGCCTCGAGCACCGTCGCCACCAAGGGCGAACCGACATTGGCATATTCGAAGGGGGCCTCTCCCGGTGGTGCGCCATGATACCAGGCCGCGGGATCGGCGAACTTCGCCTGCAGGCTCTCGCCCAGCGGGATGACATAGCCCGCATCATCGCGCAGGCCCGAACGATGGGAGAGCAATTGTGCGAGTGTGACTGGCACATCGGGATAATCGGGGTGGCGAAGTTTCCAGCCGAGATAGTCCGAAATGTCGCGGTCGAGGTCGACCTTGCCTTCCTCGACCAGGCGCATGGTCGTCAGCGCCATGACGAGCTTCGATATGCTGGCGATGCGCACAGGATCGTTGGCTAGGGCCGGGCGCATCGTAGAACGGTCGGCCATGCCCTCAACCACCACGGGTCTGACGCTCTCTGTGTCGAAAACGACAGCGACCTCAGCCGCCAGGGGCGACGCAGGAGCCTTCGGCACCGAAGCGCAGCCTGCCAGAAGGGCAAGCGAAGCCGTGAAGAAAAGCCGCATCATCGCCTCAGCCCCAATTGAGCCACAGCAGGTAGAGCGCCGACAGCACGATCCACGCGCCGCCTGCAGTCTTGAGGCGTCGACCGCCGAGCCACAGGGCAATGGGCCGCGCGAGGAAGGCGCCGAGCATCGCGCCGGGTGCGGCCAGCAGGACGACTTCCCATTGAACTGTCCCTTCACCGACGTGCTAGGCGAGGCCGGAGAGGCAACTGACAGCTGAAATCACGCAGGCCGTGCCCACGCACAGCACCATCGGGTAGTGGCGCAGGAACAGGTAGAAGGCGACCAGCTCGCCGATGCCGACCGAGAACAGCGCAGTGATCGCGCCTCCCGGCACGGCCAGTAGCAGGAGCACTAGCAAGTCGACACGCTCGAGCTTCTCGCGTTCGGGTATTGCGCGGTTGAAGGTCCAGGTCGCGACAATCAGCGCCAGACCCAGCACGATCGAGAAGCTCTTGTAGCCAAGCAGTACCGCATGCGCATCGAAAGCCAGCAGCCGCTGGGTTGCCAGCATCGCCGGGACCGACAACACCGATACGGCAAGGCACACGATCCAATAGTCACGCGGGCGGGTTCGCGCCTCGAGCGCTTGGGGCGCGTGCTGGTGATAGAGGCGGTCCGTCCATCGCAAGCCGCCCAGGCTCATGCCGAACGACTGGATGCCCATCGAGACGGCAACCACCTGCAGCGGATCGAGCGCCATGGTGCCCAGTTCGCGCAACGCGTTGAATACCGGCACGAAAACCACCCCGCCGCCGGTCCCGCTGGCATTGGCGATGATCGCGCCGACCACGCCGACGCCGGGCAGGTACCACAGCTTTTCGATCAAACCTGCATCATAGGGCGCGACGAACCACAGGCTCACATACACGACAGCCAGGAGCGCGCCGCCAAGCACGGCAAGGCGCGAGCTGTGGCCCAGCGTCGGCTGGACTTCGTTCAGTCGAGGTTGGGGCGCAGCCATCGTTCGGCGGTCGCAATATCGACCCCGCGTCGCCGCGCATAGTCCTCCAGTTGATCGCGCCCGATGCGAGCTACGCCGAAATACTGCGCCTCCGGATGGCCGAAATAGAACCCGCTCACCGCAGCGGTGGGAAGCATGGCGAAATTCTCGGTCAGCGTAAGGCCTGCATTCGTGGGCGCATCGAGCAATTCGAACAGGATCGGCTTGAGGCTGTGGTCGGGGCACGCGGGATAGCCCGGCGCCGGCCTGATCCCGCGATACTGTTCGCGGATCAGCGCTTCATTGGTCAGCTGCTCCTGCGGCGCATAACCCCACAATTCGGTGCGGACATGCTGGTGCAGTCGCTCTGCAAAGGCTTCGGCAAAGCGATCGGCGAGCGCCTTGAGCAGGATGTCCGAATAATCGTCCTTGTCCGCCAGGAAGCGCGCCGAATGGGGTTCGATCCCATGGATGCCGACTGCGAAGCCACCCAGCCAGTCGCCGGCGGGATCGATGAAATCGGCGAGGCACATATTCGCCCGGTCGCGGCTCTTCTTCACCTGCTGGCGGAGGAAGGGAAGCACGACGTGTCGCTCTTCCTCCTCGATATGGAGCGTGACGTCGTCGCCGTCACGGGCGCAGGGCCAAAAGCCGCAGACACCTTTTGCAGTCAGCCACTTTTCCGCAACGATCCGGTCGAGCATCGCCTCGGCATCGGCCTTGAGGTTACGCGCGCTTTCGCCAACGACGGGATCGTCGAGGATCACGGGATAGTTCCCGTGCAGTTCCCAGGCGCGGAAGAACGGGGTCCAATCGATACAGGCGCGCAGGTCGGCGAGATCCCAGTCGTCGAAAGCGTGGATACCCGGCCGGAGCGGCGGTGCAGCCTTATCGCTGAGATAGGCATCGTAATAGTTCGCCCGAGCATCTTCGAGGCTCAGGAGCTCGCTTTGCCCCCTACCCGCCCGCGCATCCCGGACATGCGCATAATCGGCAGCGGTCGTTTCGATGAATTCGCTCGCCTGCGTATCGGACAACAGGCGGCTGGCGACACCGACAGCACGGCTGGCATCGAGCACGTGAATCACCGGCCCTTCGTAAGCGGGGTCGATGCGCAATGCGGTGTGGACCTTGCTGGTGGTGGCCCCACCGATCAGCAAGGGCAGCGACAGTTCGGCGCGCTGCATTTCTTCGGCAACGGTGACCATTTCGTCGAGCGAAGGTGTGATCAGGCCTGACAGCCCGATGATATCGGCCTGGTTCTCCTTGGCCGCGGCCAGGATTTGCTGCCAGGGCACCATCACGCCAAGGTCGATAACCTCATATCCGTTACACTGCAGGACCACGCCGACGATGTTCTTGCCGATGTCGTGAACGTCGCCCTTGACCGTCGCCATGACGATCCTGCCCTTGGACTGGTTGGCCAGCCCGCTCGCTTCCTTCTCCGCCTCGATGAAGGGGATCAGGTGGGCGACCGCCTTCTTCATCACGCGGGCCGATTTGACCACCTGCGGCAGGAACATCTTGCCGCTGCCGAACAAGTCGCCAACGACGTTCATGCCGTCCATCAACGGCCCCTCGATGACCTCGATGGGGCGCGCGAATAGCTGGCGCGCCTCCTCCGTATCTTCAACGACATGGGCGTCGATGCCCTTGACCAGGGCATGCTCGATCCGTCGGGCGACCTCCCAGCCGCGCCATTCCTCGGCGGCTTTCTCATCTGCCGCGCTCTTGCCCTTGTAGCTTTCGGCAAGGTCGATCAGCCGCTCGGTCGCATCCGGACGGCGCATCAGGATCACGTCCTCGCTCGCCTCGCGCAGGACGGGATCGATCTGGTCGTAGACATCGAGCTGGCCGGCATTGACGATCGCCATATCGAGCCCGGCAGGGATCGCGTGATAGAGGAACACCGAATGCATCGCGCGGCGCACGGTCTCGTTACCGCGGAAGCTGAAGCTGAGGTTGGAAAGGCCGCCGCTGGTACGAGCATAGGGGCAACGCGCCTTGATCTCGCTCACCGCCTCGATGAAATCGAGACCGTAGCGATCGTGTTCCTCGATCCCCGTCGCCACGGCGAAGATATTGGGGTCGAAGATGATATCCTCGGGCGGGAAGCCGATCCCGGTCAGCAAGCCATAGGCGCGCGCGCAGATTTCTACCTTGCGCTCTTTCGTGTCTG
>NZ_JAYPTL010000024.1:0-23562 GCF_038133525.1 Erythrobacter sp.
TGCATGGCGGCGCGGGCTACATGAACGAATATGCGATCGCCCGCCTGTGGCGCGACGCGCGCGTCACCCGCATCTTCGGCGGCACCAACGAGATCATGAAGGAAGTGATCAGCCGTTCGATCTGAGAAGGAATTCCGCATGGCAGATCCGCTCGATTTCTCCGGCAAGACCGTCCTCGTGGTCGGTGGGACGAGCGGTATCGGCAACGGTATTGCGCATGGGTTCCGCGAGCGCGGGGCGACCGTCCACGTTACCGGCACGCGCGCCTCGGCAAGCGACTACAGTGTAGAGGAAGGTAGCGATCTTATAGACCTTGTCTTCCATCGCGTGGACGTATCACAACCTGGTGCATTCGAAGCGCTCGATTTGCCCGAACGGCTCGATGTAGTCGTGCTGTGCCAGGGTACCGTCCGCTATCGCCGCGAAGAGTTCGAGCGCGCAGGCTGGGACGCGGTGATGGAGGTCAACCTCAATTCGCTGATGGATTGCGCGCGCGCCGTGCGGCCCAAGCTGGCCGAGCGCGGCGGGTCGCTGATCATCGTGAGTTCGGTCGGGGCCTATCATGCGATGATCGGCAATCCGGCCTATGCGGCAAGCAAGGCGGGGGCGGTGAGCCTGGTTGGATCACTGGCGCAGGCCTGGGCGGGCGAGGGCATCCGCGTGAATGGTATCGCTCCGGGCCTGGTTCCCACCAAGCTGACCAAGGTGACAACCGAAAACGAACAGCGCGCCGCCGGAGCAGTTGCGCGAATTCCCGCCGGGCGTATGGGTACGCCCGAAGATATGGCAGGGGCGGCACTGTTCCTCGCCTCGCCACTAGGCGATTACGTCGTTGGCCAGACCATCCGGGTGGATGGCGGCATGACGCTATCCTGAGGAAAATGGGTCATGGAATATGTCAATCTCGGCCGCTCGGGCCTCAAGGTCTCGCGGCTGTGCCTCGGCTGCATGAGCTATGGCGATACCACGCGCGGTTGGCATGGCGATTGGGTCCTGGGCGAGGACGACAGCCGACCTTTTATCCGTGAGGCGCTGGAATCGGGGATCAACTTCTTCGACACGGCCAACATGTATTCGCAGGGCAGTTCCGAGGAAGTGATCGGGCGGCTACTGCCCGAATTCGCCAAGCGCGACGAGATCGTGGTCGCAACCAAGGCCTATTTCCCCTGGCGCCAGGCGCCCAACACTGGTGGCCTGTCGCGCAAGAGTCTGATGCACGCCATCGACGCCAGCCTCACCCGGCTCAACATGGACTATGTCGATCTCTACCAGATTCATCGATGGGACGACGAAACACCGATCGAGGAAACGATGGAGGCGCTGCACGACATCGTAAAGGCGGGCAAGGCGCGCTACATTGGCGCTTCCTCGATGTGGGCATGGCAGTTTGCCAAGGCGCAGGACGTGGCGCGGACGAACGGTTGGACGCGCTTCATCTCGATGCAGAACCACGTCAACCTGCTCTATCGCGAAGAAGAGCGCGAAATGCTGCCGCTTTGCGCCGATCAGGGGGTCGGGATCATTCCGTGGAGCCCGCTGGCGCGCGGCAAGCTCGCGCGTGGCTGGGACGAGACCACCGTCCGCAGCGAGACCGACGGGATCGCCAAGGCCCTGTATCGCCAGCAAGAGGATGCCGATCGCGCGATTGTCGATGCAATAGGGGCGATTGCCATGGAGCGCGGCGTGTCGCGCGCGACCGTCGGGCTCGCCTGGCATTTCGCCAAGGGCATCACGGCGCCCATCATCGGCGCGACCAAGCCCGGTCACATCGCCGCCGCGGTCGCCGCCATGGACCTGGCGCTGAGCGACGAAGAGGTGGCGCGCCTGGAGGAGCCCTATGTGGCCAAGAGTCCCGCCGGAATCGCCACGCCCCTGCAACGCAACTGGTCGCTAAGCGTGTCCGCGAGCTGACAAAAACGCGCTTTCCGCGCGAAGTGTTACAATCTGCCGATTTAGGTCACAAACGAGTCACATCGCTGCGCCATCGCTCGCCCATCAGGGTGGGACGAACGACGCGTGCAGGCTATCAATATCTTCCTGACCGACCGGCTGGGTGAAGAGATTTCCGACTTCGTGCATGGCGACATGCGCTATGCCTTCGGGCGCCTCTACCCCGAAGGGCCCCGGCGCCTGGTGGAAGGGCCGGTCTGCGCCTTCGTCGATTGGGTGATGGAGGACCTCTCCGGCCTGGAGATGTGCCGTCGCCTGCGCGCCGATGCGCGTACCGCCGATGCGCATATCACCATCGTGCTTGAAGAAGACGATCCTGAAGACAAGCGCCGTGCGTTGCGTGCCGGCGCCGATGATTACATGGTCGGGCCGGTCGATCGCACGGCGGTGCTCGACCGGGTGATGGCGCTCCAGGCGGGCGGCGGCCACGCGCGGGTGACCGAGCAATTGCAGGTGGGGCAGTTGCTGATCGATGCCGCGGCGCTCCAGGCCCGCTGGGCGGGCGAGCCGCTGACGCTGCGGCCCAATGAATTTCGCTTGCTGCGTTTCTTCGCACAGAACCCCGACCGCGTGCTGACCCGCGCCGAATTGATCGAGGCGCTGGGCAAGCAAGAACCACCGATCGACGAGCGCACCGTGGACGTGTGGATCGGCCGCCTGCGCCGCGCGCTGCGCGCCAAGGGCGCCGGCGACCGCGTACGAACCGTGAGGTCACTGGGGTACGCCTACGATTCACATTAGGCTGGAATTTCAGTCGGGCGCGGTGCGGTGTTGTGGCGCCGATTGACCTGAGACTTGGCTGCGGGGAAGTACTTAGGGTTCTTTCGGGAGCGCGTAATTGTTCGTGGGATAATCGCTGGCCTGACTGGAGGTCGCGATTGATGAGCAACAGCCTGATAATCGATGACAATGGGCTCTGTCATTCCGAGCGAGACAGCACGTGGGAGCCCGAGATCCGCCGCGAGATTCTCCAGGGTATTGTGGACGTCGAACGGCGCGCCGTTCTCGCCAACCTCATTTGCTGGCTGGTCGTCGCTCTCGCCGCTGCGACCCTGCCCAATGCTGCGCTCTATATTGCCCCTTTGGCTTTCAGGTTGCTTGCGATGGTCGGGACCCGGGCAACCTTTTCCAGGGTTCGCCGGCGACTTTCAGCGGGCCTTGATTACCAGCGCGACTTGATCCCCTTGATGGCGGCCCTTTTCCTTGGTGGGGTCAGCTGGGGTGCAACGATCCTTCCTGTCGTTATCGAACCGTTTCTGAACCCAGGGCGTCTACTTGTGGGTGGCGCGACGATCGCCGGGGTCAGCATCATCGTTTCGCTCCTTCTCCCAGTACCTCGCCTCGCATTCGCATATACGGCCGGCTTCTTCTGCTCCTTCGGCCTCGGTCTGCTCTGGGCACCATCCGAATTCGCGCTCAAGGCGGCGCTGGGAAATGTCGGATTGTTCGCCATTTTCTTGTCCTATGGCTACGCCACGATCGCACGCCACCGGAAGGCCGCCGAATTGCTGGTCGAGAACCGGCGCCTCAGCGAAGAACTTGCGACAGCCTTGGCCCATTCGGACTTCCTTGCCTATCGCGACTCCTTGACAGGCCTGCAAAACCGCAGGGCCTTCTTCAAGAACGATCGGGAAGACGGCGGCGAACAGCAGAAATTTGTGCTCACGATTGATCTCGACCACTTCAAGGCGGTCAACGACACCTTCGGGCACCCGATGGGCGATCGGGTTTTGATCGGCGTCGCGGACGCGATCCGTTCGGTCATCGAAAAGCTTGGGACGGAGGGCCATTGCGCCGCGCGGCTTGGGGGCGAGGAGTTTGCGATGATCCTCAACGTATCTGAAATCGAAATGGCGGAGCTGATCGCCCAGATGGTCCGGCTGGAGATCGCGCAGGTGCCGAGGCGACTCGAAGAGGATGACTTGGTCACAACAGCCTCCATTGGTCTTTCTGTCTGGAAGCCCGGCGAGGCTTTCGACGACGTACTCGGCCGGGCCGATGGCGCCTTGTATCGCGCAAAGAGCCGGGGCCGCGATTGCGTCGTCCATGCCCGGATTGCAGCATAGCGGCCAGCGACGCCGGAAAACCGTTTCTTCAGACCAGGCGAGAGGCCATGTGCGCCCGCCCGTGTCTCAGCCCTGCGATTCCAGTCGCCCGCGTGCCTGTTGGGCAACGATCTGTGCCACCTCGGCATAGAGCCAGCCGAACGCCGCCGACGAACGCCAGGCTGCACCAACACTTCGATACTCTAGCCATTTCGACGGTTCGGCTATTCTGACCACGTCGAGCGCCGCGGTGTCCGAACGGATATAGAGTTCGGGCAGAAGAGCGAGGCCCACCCCCGTGCCTGCCATCTGCCGCAGGGCTTCGAGACTGGTCCCCTCGTAATCTGCCAGGATCGTGGCGCCGAGTTTGGCACAGACGCCTTCCAGCTGTCGGTGGTAGTGGTGGCGATGATCGAGCGTCAGGAACGTCCGGCCGTTGAAGTCGCGGTGGGTGAGGCTGCCTTTCGACAAGAGCGGATCATCTGGCGGGGCCACGATCCGTAGCGGTTCGCGAAAGAGGGGCTCGATGTGCAGCCCACGGCCGGCAATCGGCATCGGCGACAGGACCATGTCGAGCTCTCCCGCAGCCAGCTCGGCCTGCTGCATGGCCGGAATACCCTCGCGCAAATAGAGGCGCAGTTCCGGGTAGCGCTGATGCAGTTCCTTGATCACTGGTGGCATCAGATAGGGTCCGATCGTGGGGGTCACCCCGAATCGAATGGATCCGGCCGGGCGGGATGCGACACGATCTGCGGCTTCGCCGAAATCCCGAACAGCACCGAGGACGGTGCGAGCCGGGCTGAGCAGTTCGCGACCGCTCGGCGTCAATTGCATGCCCCTGGGCACGCGCTCGAACAGCTTCAGGCCAAGGCGCAACTCCAGTGATCGAAGCTGCTGGCTCAAGGCAGGTTGGGTCAGCCCGAGAGCCATGGCCGCTTCGCTCATATTGCCCGTCTCGGCGAGCTTGGCGAACATCTCGAACTGCTTGAGGCTTGGCATGGATGGATATTAGCTTTTCTTATAGATGATACGCAAGACTTCGAATTGGATTATCGAAAAGGGCGCTCACATATCGCCCGCCGACCGGGGCAATGCCCGGGAGCCCAAGGAGCAAGCGTTATGAAATACCTCGCCACCGTCGCGGCGCTTTCAATCGGCGTGTCAGGTGTTGCCGTCGCCAAGGAGAAAGACTGGTCCTTCGGCGATGGTCAGGCGCCCGAGCGCTGGAGCGCCATCAAGGCCGATTACGCCAAGTGCGACATCGGCAAGATGCAATCGCCGATTGACCTGACCAATCCCGACGCGCGGGCTTCGGTGAAGCTGGTTGCGAATTTTGGCAGGGTGGACGGGACCTTGTCGCTTGGCAGGGAGAAAATCCAGATCGACTTCACCCCCGGACAGGGCAAGGGCATGAAGAGCGGGGACAAGGTATTCGACCTACTGCAGGTCCATTTCCACACCCCGGCAGAGCATGCCGTGAACGGCGTACGCTACCCCATGGTCGCGCACTTCGTTCACGCCACCGGCGCAGGCGAGCTAGGCGTGCTGGGGGTGTTTTTCACCGAAGGCAGCGCGAACCCCGCACTGGGCGCCCTGCTTGACGCGCATGCGACTGGCAATGGGACGCCGCTGTCACTGAATATCGACGACATGATTCCCGATAGCCTCAATGTCTATCGCTATATGGGCTCGCTCACCACGCCGCCCTGCAGTGAGGGTGTGAACTGGCACGTCGCCAATGTCCCGGTCGAAGCGAGCGCCGAGCAAATCGCCAAGTTGCGCGGCGCCCTGGGCCCGACCGCACGATCGATCCAGGACCGCAACGGCCGCCTTCTGGTCGCGCCGGAATAAAATCCGAGAACCGGTTCCTCAAGTAGACCAGGAGCAAACATTGGATCAGCTTTCTGCTACGCTGCTTTCGGCGCCGGTTCTCTTTTTCGCCCTCGGGGCATTGGCGGCGGCGGCGCGTTCCGATCTCGCAGTGCCCGAAACGATTGCGAAGGGGATGTCACTCTACCTGATGGCAGCCATCGGCCTGAAGGGGGGCGTCGAGGTCGCCAAGGCGGGAATCGGTCCGGAACTGCTGGCCGCGCTCCTGGCGGGCCTGGCCCTCAGCGCTTCGATACCGTTCCTTGTCGCCCCCGCGCTCACTCGCTTCGGCGGTCTCGATCGCACGAACACGGGCGCGGTGGCGGCTCACTACGGCTCAGTAAGCGTCGTCACATTCGTGACTGCGAGCCAGGTCTATGGTGATACCGGCTTCGCCATCGCGGGCTTCATGGTGGCCGTCCTCGCGATGATGGAGACTCCCGCGATCCTTTCCGGACTGATCATCGCCCGGCGCGAGGGAGGGAGGCTGTTGTCCGGTGAACTGCTGCGCGAGGTGTTGTTCAACGGATCGGTTGTCCTACTGCTTGGCAGCTTCGCCATCGGCATGATGATTGGTGAAGGCGGCTTCGAACCTATCTCCCCCCTATTCCGCGCCGGCTTTACCGGCGTCCTGTGCCTCTTCCTTCTCGACATGGGCCTGATCGCCATGCGGCGCATCCTCAAGACCCGGGCGCTGACCTGGCGACTGGCACTGCTGGCGGTGACCTTCCCGGTCGTGAACGGCACGCTCGGCGTATTGGTAGGGACGTTGATTGGGCTCGATACCGCTTCCGCCGCCGCGCTCGGGATACTCGCCGCGAGCGCTTCCTACATAGCGGTGCCGGCCGCGATGCGGCTATCCTTGCCGCAAGCGGATGCCGGTCTCTATCTGACGATGTCGCTCGGTGTGACCTTCCCCTTCAACATCGTGCTGGGCATTCCGCTGTTCCGCATGATGGCCGAAACCATGGGAGCCGTATTGTGATTGCAACAACTCCGCGCGACAGGATCGAGGTGCTCGTCGATGCCCCCCTTGCGCCGCAGCTCGCACGGCTGGCGCAGGAGGCCGGCATTACCGGCCACACCTTGATCCGCACCGATAGCGGCCGTGGGCGGCAGGGCGAATGGTCGGAAGACCTCGTCAGCGGTGCGACAGCGAAGTTCATCTTCCTGACGATAGCGAACCGCGAGCGAGCAGAGGCATTCCTGCAGTCGCTTGCACCATTGCTCGAAAGCCACGGCCTGGTGGTACTACGCTCGACAGTCGACGTCATTCGACCCGAAAGGTTCTGAGCCCCGCGTCGGGCTCATCAATGCTGGGCCCAAGACAGTGATTGTGGGGTACCGAGCTCACTCCCGAACTCAAGCAAGAAGGGCCGTCCTTGCGGACGGCCCTTCCCGGAAGAAGCCGGTTGGCAATCTAGAATTCGGCCGACAGCCCGATGCTGAAGCTGGTGCCGACATCGTAGCTGTTGATCTCGATGCGGTTGGTGCCGTTGCTCTGATATTCCTCGTAGTCACGGCCGGTCAGGTTCCGCGCTTCAAGCTTCAGTTCCATGTCGGCCCCGGCCAGGGTGAAGCCCTGGCGCACCACGAAGTCGAGCCGCAGACCCGGGTTCTCGACGATATCGGGCAGGGTACCGGTGCCGCGGCTGGTCACCCGTTCGCTGGCGTAGGTGAGCAGCAGGGTTGCCTGGCTCACCTTGTCGAGATCCTCAATGCCCAACTGCAGGTTGACCAGATGGTCCGACTGGCCGGTTAGCGGCACGCCATCGCGGAAGAAGTTGGTCGCGGGCTGAGGGACCGACGGGAACACTTGCGTCGTATCGCTGTCCGAAACCTTCAGTTCCGATTTGGTGTGGGTGTAGTTGGCTATGGCGACGAAGCGCTTGCTCTCGAACCAGCCACCGAGTTCATAGAGGTCCTTGTTCCACTGGAACTCGAATTCGGCGCCGTAGAGCTCAGCGGACGGCGCGTTGGCGAAGCCGCTGACCTGATCGTTGTCCGAGAAGCTCGAGAAGACCTCGATCGGGCGCTCGATGTCCTTGTAGAAACCGGCCACGCTAGCGCGGCTGCCGGAACCCCAGTAATACTCGGCCCGCGCTTCGTAGTTGGTCAGCTTGCTGTCGACCAATTGCGGGTTGCCGTTGAACCGGCGGTTGCTTTCAGGATCGTAATAGGTCTGGAACACCAGCTCGCGGAACTGCGGGCGGGCAATGGTCTTCGAGGCGTTGAGGCGTAGCTGCAGGCTGTCGCTCGCTTCCCAGGTTAGCGTCGCCGCCGGCAGGAAATAGTCGTTCTTGAGCAGTGTCCCGGTGGTCGATCCATTGGGCTGGCCGTCAAGGCCCAGCGGGATGACATCCTGCGTCGCATCTTCATAGCGCACACCCAGATCGAGCGAGATCGGGTCGACCGGCTTGACGCGAGCCTGGACATAGCCGGCCTTGATCTCGAGCCCGGCATCGAAGGCGGGGTCCGACCCTGTCGTATCGAAGATGGTGTAGCCGAAGGGGCCGAGGCCTGCGGCCTGCTGTGCCGCAGGATCGAATCCGAAGTTGATCAGCGAGGGCTGGAGCAGGAGGTCAGGGCGGAAGGCACCGAATACGTCCGGATAATCGCCGGTCGCGCGGATATCGAGTTCGCGGCGCGAGGAGAAGCGGCTGGTGTCGGTATAGGCACCGCCGACTGTCACCCCAAGCCAATCAGCCAGCTGGTAGCTGATATCGAGACCGCCATAATAGAGGTCTTCGGTCAGGTCGGAGAAAGCCACGATGACGCCACCACGCTGCGGGTTGAGCGTGTTGAGGAAGACATCGCCAAACGGGTCGTTGGCGTTGTTCGAGCGGGTGTAGCGGAAGGTCCATTCATACGGCGCTTCGCGCTGCGTCTGGGCATAGCCGGCCCGTACGTCGACCGACAGGTCGTTGAACCGCAGTTCGCCGGTGAACTGGGTGTCGAACAGCTGGCGTTCATACCAGGCGGTGTCCTGGGTCAGGTCGGTGTCGCCATTCTGGAAGTCATCGCTTTGCCGCAAGGCGCCGCGCTTGAGCGTATCGCGAATGAACAGGTTCGTCAGGCGGAAGCGATGTTCGCCGACCTCGAGGCCGAGGCCCAGCATCGCGTTCACCAATATCCGATTGTCGGTCGAGAACTCGCGCCCGTCGGTATCGAGGTCGAGATCGTCGTTCACCGCGGTCTGCTTGGTGATGTAGCGGTTGCGCCATTTGTTGCTCAGCGATGCGGTGGCAATGATGCCCAGCTGGCCATCGCCGAATACGTCTAAGGCGGTGCCGGCAGTGATCCCGGCAGAGAAATTGACCGGCAAATTGTCGGTCTTCTGCAGCACCACCAGGTTGGGGTCGGCGATGTTCAGCAGGATAGCCTGTTGGTCGACCGCCGGATCTTCGATCGGCAGACCGCTGGCGAAATACTGCTGCAGCGCGGGGGTCAGATCACGACGGCCGCTGTCGAAGCCGAACCAGTCGTAGCTGGACCCGTAATAGGTATAGCCGTCGCCCCCGGTCGTTTCGGTATCGCCGCTCAGGCTTCCGCTGATCTTGACGAAACTTTCGGTCGGGATGGCGCGGGTGGTGAGGTTGATCACGCCGCCGCCGAACTCGCCCGGGAAATTGGCCGAATAGGTCTTCTGCACCAGGCTGGATGCCACGATGCTGGTCGGGAAAATGTCGAGCGGCACAACGCGGCTTAGCGGTTCGGGCGAGGGCAGCGGCAGGCCGTTGAGCAATGCGAGCGAATAGCGATCGCCAAGGCCGCGGACATAGACCAGGCCATTGCCGACGGTGGACAGGCCGGTGACGCGGTTGAGCGCGCCGGCAATGTCACCTTCGCCGGTCCGGGCGATACTGGCAGCATCGAGAACAGAGACGACCTGTGTCGAAGCGCGCGTCACGTCCTGGCGACGACGCCCGGTGACCACGATCGAGCCGCCAGGGATCGAGACCTCCGGCTGTTCGAACTCCTGGTCTTCCTGCGCGTCATCGATGACATCGACAGGGGCGTCCTGCACGTCCTCGACCGTCTGGTCGTTCTCGGTGGGTGCGCTGGCCTGAGCAAAAGCAATGCTCGGCATGCTGAGCGCGGTGGAGAGCAGGAGCAGCGCCGTCAGCTGCTTGCCGGTCGACATGGTATAAGACCCCCTCATTGTCAGGCCTGGAAATTCTGCAAGGGCGCTTTGCCCCATTTGAAAACGGGGCCGCGGGGGGACGCGTGGATCGCGCCTCCCGCGGCCTGATGCCGGATCAGCTGTAGACCGGCAGGGTGGTGCAGTTGGAAACCGTTGCGTCGAAGGTCACGGTCGCTGAATTGCAGGTCCAGCCGTTCACCCAGGTGCGGTTTGCGGCATAGACCGCGCCAATTTCGCCCGGCAGGACGAAGAAGGCGTCAAGCGCGGTAGGGTCGAAGACCGTCACGCCGCCTTCGTTGGTTCCGTTGAGGAAATCCATCGTCAGCGTGTTGGTGAAGCCAGCGTTATTGTTGGTGCCAGCTTCGTAGCGGGCCTGGATGGCCGCAGCGGTCACGCCGCCCGAGCTGTCGCGGAAGTCGGTCGCGCAATCGAGCACGAAGGAGTTGAAAGCCACCGGCCCGGCTTCGTCGAGGCCGGCATCAGCCGCGCGACCCAGCGTATCGGTACCGTCGACGCGAAGGCACGGGGTGCCGTTGCGTTCGGCTAGGACCGAATTGACGATCGTGTAGTCGGCCTTGCCGCGAATCCGGATGGCCTGGTCGCCCACGCCGCTATTGGCGATGAAGGTGGCGTTCGAAATCCGCGTGTTCTGGCGCGGGGTGTTTTCTGCGTTGGTATTGCTCGAGTCGGCTTCGATCATGGTGTCGCCGGTGTTCGGGCGCTGCACGACCAGGACGAACTGCATGTTCGCCTTCACACCGGTATCGGTGTCGAGGCCGTCGTCCTCTGCACCAACCACGATGAGGTTGCTGACGTTGAACTGGCCGCCGAAGAATTCGACGCCGTCATCCGAGCTGTTGTAGCTCATGATGTGGTGCAGCGTGGTGCCCGAGCCAACACCGCCGGTGGTCAGCGATTGCAGCTCGTTGTCGCCCGAAAGGACGAAGCCCGAATAACGAATCTGGACGTAGCTCATGCTGCCCGAGCTGTCGTTCGTCGTCGCACCGCCGAACAGGGCGGGCTGGGCCGAACCTTCGACCTGGCGTTCGCAGGCGGTGGTGCCCGGCGTTGCGCCCGGTGCGATACAGTCGGTAACCGGTGCACGGCCCGACAGAACCACGCCACCCCACTGGCCCGAAGAGTTCGAGGTGTTGAGGCCCTGCACATTGTCGCGGCTGGTGAAGATGATCGGCCGATCCGCAGTGCCGTTGGCCTGGATGGTGTTGCCGCGGTTGACGTTGAGGAAGCTCGAACCCGAGGCGTAAAGGATGACGCCCGGTTCGATGGTCAGTTCAACGTCGGTATCGGCCGATGTGGCCGTCGGGCCGCCATCGGTGCCCACGTCGACGCGGCCGTTGATGCGATAGAGCAGGCCCTTGATGTAAGGCAGGGTCGAACTGGCGGAGAAGACCGCGGGAAGGGTGCAGACGCGATATTCGCCGGTGGGGCCCGAAATCGTGCCGCTGTCTGTTAGGCCAACCGGATCGCTGATCGTCGGGCAGCCGGCAGCCGCGGTCACCAGGCTCGACGTGGGCGTCGGTGTCGGCGTGGGGGTCGACGTGGCGGGCGGATTGTTGATCGTGATGTTCCCGCCGGTGCCGGGCGAGACGATTTCGTCGGCCCCGCAGCTGGCAAGGGCCAGTGCACTGCAGCCGAGGACGAGCGAACGATGGAAGTTGGTCACGGGTAACGGTCCCCTCAAAAACCAGATGAACTGAAAAGCGCGAATTCGGTGATCGCGACTCGCCAGCTAGGGGCCGTTCGTGACAGTTTGTGTCGGTTCGTGACCGTTATGTTGCAGTTTCAACAGAAAGATCGGGGAAGGCCGAATTGGTCGGAAATTGCAGTTTTGTGACAATATTGCAGTTTTGTTGCAGTCGGGGCGATGTCGCAGCACAAAGGGCGGGCAACAAAGGCAATGGAGAGAGATGTCATGGCCCTTGGAATCACCCTGGCACTGGCTTTCATGGTGCAGGCTCCTGAAGAAATCGTCCCGACGGTCCAGACGACCGCTGATGTGGGTTTGGAAGAGCTGGTTGCCGGACGCGATCGTGCCGCGCTCGAAGTGATCGAGAATTGCGAGGAGCTGGCCGCTACAGATCCGGCGCGACTCATCAATCGCGGCATCGCGCTTGCACGGCTGGGCCGGTATGATGAAGCGCGGAGCGATTTCGAAGCCGCTGCATCTGCCAGCGAAGCGGTCGATCTCGAAACCGCGTCCGGCGACTGGGTGGATTCCCGCCGCCTTGCCCGCCGCGCACTTGCCATGCTCGACAAAGGTGAATTCGCGCGTTACTATGCCCTATCTTTGCGATGAACCGAGTTAATCGCATACCGCAGCAGCGGTCTTCATGGCCCGCGTTCCACCTGGAACGCGGGTCTTTTTCTTATCCGACCTAGTGTCCCGCGTCTGACATCTGCGGATAATCAGCTTTTTGTCACTCGCTTGTCATGTAGTATGGCCAACGGAGCCGGACGGAGGGTGCAATGATTCTAGCACGCTTGGTGTTCGCCCTGGGATTGTCCGGTGCAGCGCTGACTGCCTTCCCGGCGAGGGCGGATGTCATGGAGATAGACACGGACGGAGCGCGCTGGGTGGCCGGCGGAAGCCCCGCGGCAACGGCTGTCCCGATGTCCGTCGACCAGGCTGCTGCCTTGTCCGAAGTGCCCGCCGAGGTTTTCGTGCCCGATTTCGCGGTTGCCGACCCGCAGGTCCATGCCGGGCTGGTGCCTGCCAACTATCGCGCCAAGGTCGCCGAGCTGGCAGCGCGCTTCGACCTCAGCCCTGCGCTGATCGAGGCGCTGGTCTGGCAGGAGAGCCGCTGGCGTGCCTCCGCCATTTCCCCGGTTGGTGCGCGCGGCCTGGCGCAGTTGATGCCGGGCACCGCGCGCGAATTGGGTGTCAATCCGGACGATCCGCTGGCCAATCTTGAGGGCGGCGCGCGTTACCTGCGTGAGCAGCTCGACCGGTTCGATGGCGATCTCGAGCGTGCGCTGGCAGCCTATAATGCCGGTCCCGGCCGGGTCCTCCAGGCGGGCGGGATCCCGCGTATCCGCGAAACCCAGTTCTACGTGGCAGCGATTATGGGTCGTCTGTCCGATCACTCACGGGAGTAATTTGACTTGAAGCGCATTGTTTCGATCCCGGCCGCACTGGCCTTGCTTGCGACCCCCGGCGCCGCATTCGCGCAGGGTGCCGATCCTGCCGGTTCGGGCCCGATCGTTGCCGCACTCGGCTGGTTGCAGGGCACGTTGCTAGGCAATGTCGCCACCGCGGTCGCAGTGATGGCGGTGGCAGCGGTCGGCTTCATGATGCTGACCGGGCGCCTCAACTGGCGCTTCGGCGCGACCGTGATCATCGGCGTGTTCATCCTGTTCGGCGCTGCTTCGATCGTCGCCGGCATCCAGGGCGTGGCGGCGGGCTGAACCATGACTGCGCTGATCCGCCATCCCGTCCATCGAGCGCTCACCCGCCCGCAGATGTTCGCGGGGGTGACATATAACTATTTCATCATCAACGGGATGGTGACCACCGAGATTTTCCTGATCACCGGCAGCTGGCTCGCCTTGCTGGCGGCCGGCGTCATGCACGGCATCGGCTATTTTGCCTGCCTTCGCGAACCGCGTATCTTCGACCTGTGGATCACCAAGGTGTCGAAGTGCCCGCGGGTGAAGAACTACAAACGCTGGGGGTGCAACAGCTATGCAGCCTGAGCGGGAAGGATTCGAGTAATGTCGAAGTGGATCGGGGCAGCTGCGTGGAGCGCCAGGGAGGCGCGCGCTGGCGACCGCCTCCCCTATTCCCGGCTGGTCGACGAGAACACGTTGCTGTTGCGCGACGGTTCGGTGATGACTGCCATCCAGGTTCCCGGACTGCTATTCGAGACCGAAGATAGCGAAGCGCTCAACGCCCACGCAGCGACGCGCGAAGTGGTGCTGCGGTCGACGCTCGACGCACGCTTCGTCCTCTACCATCACGTCATCCGCCGCCGCGTTTCGGTCGAGCTGGAGTCGAGCTTTCCCGACCCGATCAGCCGGCACATTGACGCGCGCTGGCGCGAACGGCTCGGTTCGGGAAAGCTTTTCGTCAACGACCAGTTCGTTACGCTGATCCGCCGCCCCGCGCTGGGCAAGGCCGGCCTGGTCGAGCGCATCAGCAAGGGCTGGAAACGCAAGGGACGGGCCGAGGTGGAAGCGGATCCCAAGGACCTGCGTAGTCTCAAGGCGGCCGCGACCGGATTGATCGCGGCGCTTCAGCCCTATGGCGCGGCCTTGCTTGGCGACTATGTCGGACCGCAAGGGCACACCAATTCGGAAGTGCTAGAACTGCTTTCCGCCCTTTATAACGGTGAGATGCGCCCGGTGCGCAGACCGGCGGAGGAAACCGACATCGGCCATATGCTGCCCTATCGCCGGGTCAGCTTCGGGCTCGATGCGATCGAACAACGCGGGTCGGGCTCACCCGATTTTGCCGCGATCCTTGGCCTCAAGGATTATCCCGAGGCGACCAGCCCGGGCCTGCTCGATGGGTTGCTGCGCCTGCCCTATGAAATGGTGGTCAGTGAGAGCTATGCCCCGACCGAGCGCCAGACCGCTCGCGAGCGGATGGACCTGGCAATCCGCCGGCTCAAGAGCGCCGACGAGGAGGCGATGGCCGAGCGGGCAGACATGCTCGCCGCGCGCGATGAACTGGGCAATGGCGCGGTCGGCTTCGGCGACCATCACCTGACCGTGATGGTCAAGGAACGCGACCTTGGCCGGCTTGACGATGCGATGGCCGCCTGCGCTGCTGCGCTAGCCGATACCGGCGCAATCGCAGTGCGCGAAGATACCAATCTTGAACCGGCATTCTGGGGCCAATTCCCGGGCAACGAAGGCTATCTGGTACGCCGCGCGCTGATCTCCAGCGCCAACATGGCCAGCTTCGGTTCGCTGCATGGCTTCGCGCTTGGCCAGGCGCAGGGCAATCACTGGGGCGATGCGGTCACGCTGCTGGAAACCACCAGCGCGACACCGTTCTTCTTCAACTTCCACCACGGAGACCTGGGCAATTTCTCGGTGATCGGGCCGTCGGGTTCGGGCAAGACCGTGGTGATGAACTTCCTTGCCGCGCAGGCGCAGAAGTTCAGCCCACGCACCATATTGTTCGACAAGGATCGCGGTGCCGAACTGTTCGTGCGCGGTATCGGCGGGCGTTACGATGCAATCCGAGCAGGCGAGCCGACCGGGTTCAATCCACTCGCGCTGCCTGACAGCCCGGGCAACCGTGCATTCCTGCGCGATTGGCTGGGCGTGCTGCTCAAGGCCGAGGGACCGGAGGAAGAGGCAACCATCGCCGGCGCGGTCGATGCGGCTTACGCCAATGACCCCTCGCTGCGCCGCCTGCGCCACTTCCGCGAGCTTCTGTCCGGCAGCCGCCGCCCGCAGCCTGGCGATCTGGCCGATCGCCTGGGTGCGTGGATCAACGAAGGCGAACATGCCTGGCTGTTCGACAATGGCGAGGACCGGCTAAACCTTACCGCGCGCGTCCTCGGCTTCGATATGACCGTGCTGCTCGAGAACCCGCGGCTGCGCACCCCGGTGATGATGTACCTGTTCCACCGGATCGACGAGCGGTTGGACGGCAAGCCAACGATGATCCTGATCGATGAGGGCTGGAAGGCGCTCGACGATGCGGTCTTCGCCGCCCGTATCCGCGATTGGCTCAAGACACTGCGCAAGCGCAATGCGCTGGTCGGCTTCGCCACCCAGTCGGCGCGCGACGCGCTGGAAAGCCGGATATCGACGGCGCTGGTCGAACAGACCGCCACGATGATCTTCATGCCAAACAGCCGCGCGCGGTCAGAGGATTACTGCGACGGCTTTGGCCTGACCGAGCATGAGCTGGCGCTGATCCGCTCGCTGCCGGCACATAGTCGCTGCTTCCTCGTTCGCCAGCCCGACGCAAGCGTGGTGGTGCGGCTCGACCTTTCGGGCGCGCCTGAGGTCCTGACGCTGTTGTCGGGTCGCGAAAGCACTGTGCGCCGGCTTGACCTGTTGCGTGAAGCGCTGGGCGATGCGCCTGCCGACTGGTTCCCGGCGCTTACCGGTAGCAAGTGGCCGGGCGGCGCCAACGATACAGAGGAGGCCGGGACGATCCCGCTCGGCCTGGCTGCCGAATGAGCAGCGCAAATTGCCAGCAGGCCGCCGAACAGGTCGGCAATGGGGTGGCAGCGGCACTGAAAGGTGTCGACTGCATTGCCGGGGAAGCTTCGGCTGCAGCCTTTGGACGTCTGTTTGCCCCTGGTGGTGCGCTGGTTCCGGCGCTGACGATCCTGCTGACGATCTTCATCGCATTGTTCGGTTTCGCGCTGCTTACCGGGCGCAGCAATGTCAGCGTTCGTGCCCTGGTGCCGCGCATGGCGACCCTGGGCATCGTCCTGACTTTCGCCACCAGCTGGATCGCTTACCAGAGCGTGGTCTGGAACCTCGCGCTCGCCACGCCCGACTGGCTGGCTGGCCTGCTCACCGGCACCAGCGGCAGTGCGACCGATGTCTTCGCGCAGAAGATCGACGTGGTCTTCATCGCGATCCAGGAGGCGAGTGGCGGGAATACCGATATCTCGGCCTTCTCGCCTGCCGGTATGATGTGGCTCGGTGCCATGCTGTTCATGCTCGGCACGGTGGGGCTGCTGGTGACGACCAAGATCGCGATGGGCGTGCTTATCGCGCTGGGCCCGATTTTCGTGGTATTGGCGCTGTTCAGCGGAACCCGTGGCCTGTTCACCGGCTGGGTAAAGGGCCTGACGATGTGTGCGCTCGCCCCACTCTTCGCGGTGCTTGGCGGTAGCGTGATGCTTGAACTGGCCGTGCCAATCCTGGGCGCGCTCACGGCGACCCCGGGCCAGGTCAACGCCCAGGCGGGGATGGCCTTTTTCATGATCGGTGCGGTGCATGTGGCGCTCATGTTCCTCGTGCTCAAGGTCGCGGGAACGATGGTTTCCGGATGGACCGTATTCGGCTTGGCATCATCGGACGAAGGCAAATCTTCAGCGACTACGTCGGCCCCGCAAGCCGTGGCGCCGTCACCCGCGCTGATGCAGGCGCAGGCGGTCAATCAGGCGAGCGCACAGGCACGTCGGATCGATGTTTCGGCGGTGCCCACGACGGTTGCGGCCAATGATGCCGGTGCCGGTACGACCAGTCGGAAGACCACCGTACTTGCGACCGCCTCCGGTCCTGGACAGGTCGCGCCACTCAATTCAGGCCCGACACGGGCCAGCGGGATCGGATCCCGTTTCAAGTCTGCGCCACCCAAGGCACTCGACCGTTCGATGGAGAAACACTGATGAACCGCGCGCTCTACCCCGCGCTGCTGCTGGCCGTGCTCGGCACGCCGTCTCTTGCCGCGAGTGACCCGCGCCTCGTCGAAGTCATGTATGACGAGGCGAAGGTCTTTCGTGTCGAAGGCAAGGTGACCGTGCAGGCATCGATCGTCTTCGGCGATGACGAAGTGATCGAGAATGTTGCGATTGGCGATTCTGCCGCCTGGCAGGTTACCCCCAACAAGCGGGCCAACATCCTGTTCGTGAAGCCGCTCGATGCGCGTGCTTCGACCAATTTGACGGTCATCACCAGCAAGCGGACATACCTCTTCGATCTCGTGGCCAGCCCCACCGCCAAGCCGCTCTATGTGTTGCGCTTCGACTATCCGCCCGAGCCTGAGGCCGAGCAGGTTCCGCAACTGGCTGAAGGGCCCAACGCGGTCGAGAAGGAAGCGGCAACCGATCCCTATGCGGTGGTCGACCCGACCGACCTCAACTTTGCCTGGACCGGCTCGGGCGATCCCGAACTTCTGCCGACCAACGCCTTCGACGATGGCACCGCCACCTTCCTGACCTGGCCCGAAGGCAAGGACGTGCCTGCGATCCTGATCACCAATTCCGAAGGCGTCGAAGGCCCGGTCAATTTCACCGTGCGTGGTAGTACTATCGTTGTCGATGGCGTGCCGCGTTCGATCGTCTTGCGTTCGGGCAAGGACAGTGCCCGACTGGTCAACAGCGGCCCCGAACGTGCCGCCAATCCCGATACCGCGCGCGGGGGAACCGCGCTCGCCTCGAGAGGAGGTAACTGATGCGTCTCGCTATGCGCCTGCCCGAAAAGAAGCCGGGCAAGGAAACCGTCGCCAATGACGTCGATCCGCGCGAGGAAGCTGATGCCGAGATCATCGATCTCGCCCAGCGCAACGCCTTTCCGACCGTTGGGCGCCAAGGCGGCCCGTCCGATGCACTTGGCCTTTTGGCCGGGGTTGCAATCGTTGCCGGGCTCGGAGCGGTGACGCTGTGGGGCATGAATTCCTCTCGCGTCGCGCCGCCTGAAGGGATCGGGGGCAAGCAGACTCAGGACGAAGTCGTACCTTCGGTACCTCCGCAGGCGGTGACCCCGGTGGTCCAGCCGCCACAGTCGGTGCCGCAGGTCCAGTCTGACCCGGCACCCCAACCGGTCTATGCGGTGGCACCAGAGGCCGTCGCATCGGTGAATCCCTATGCCAACCCCACTGTGGTGTTCGATGCGAGCGCGGCTCCGGCGGGCCTTGCCTTGGCGGCACCGGGTGATGCGCCGACCGCGAGTGCTGCGACGGGTAATTCTGCCAGCGATTTCGCCAGCCGGATCGGAGGCGTTGGAGGAGCCCCGGCGCAGGCACGGGCCATGGTCAATCCTTCGACAACGGTGACCCAGGGAACATTGATCCCGGCGGTTCTCGAGACCGCGATCGATACCAATGTCCCCGGCTATGTCCGGGCGGTGGTCAGCCAGGACGTTCGCAGCTTCGACGGGACCAAGGTGCTCGTGCCGCGATCGAGCCGTCTGATCGGCCAGTACCAGTCGGGCCTGCAGAACGGCCAGAAGCGCGCCTATGTCATCTGGACCCGCCTGATCCGGCCCGATGGTGCATCGGTCAACCTTGCCTCCCCGGCGATCGGCTTCGATGGGACCACCGGCCTTGCGGGCAAGGTTTCGGGTGCGGGTTTCTTCAACCGCTTCGGTTCGGCGCTGCTTCTATCGGTTGTCGGCGGGGCGGGCTCGGTTGCGACCGGTGGTGTCGCCGGCGTACTGCTTGGCGGTGCAAGCCAGTCGGCCGCCAGCACTGCTGCGCAGCAGGACGGGCAGAAGGGCCCGACCGTACGCGTGCGCCAGGGTGAACCGATCCGCATCTTCACCGCGCGCGATCTCGATTTCTCGTCGGTGAACTGAAGCGGCCTTACCCGTGACTGCCGAGATCCATCCTTTCCTGCCCGACGACCATCCCGAAGAGGATGCACCCTCGGTCGACCTCAACGGTGAGCGGAGTGTCTACCTCGACGCCTATTTGGCGCCGTTCAAGGAATGGCTCGAGCGCGACACGGTAACGGAGATCCTCGTGAACCGCCCGGGCGAAGTGTGGATCGAAGATGCGGCGCATCCGGGCATGCAAAGGGTTACCCGGCCGGAGATCGACGACAGGCTGGTCCAGCGCCTGGCCGAGCAGGTCGCGCGGGTGAGCCATCAGGGCATCAACCGCGAACACCCGTTGCTTGGTGCGACCCTGCCCGACGGTGCGCGCGTCCAGTTCTGCGGACCGCCCGCTGCACGCAAGCATTGGGCCATGGCGATCCGTCGCCATCGGCGGCTGGACCTGCCGCTCGATGCCTATGACGCCGGGCCGCTATCGGCACATCAACACGGCGCCATGCCCGATGCCAATGGCGCACCGATCGCTTTCCTGCGCGAGGCGATCCGCCAGCGCCGGACGATCCTCGTCTCGGGTGGCACGAGTACCGGCAAGACGACGTTCCTCAACGCCATGCTGGGTGAGATTCCGCGCCATGAGCGCGTGGTGCTGGTTGAGGACACGCCCGAATTGAAACTTCCCGGCGAAAACGGCGTGGGGCTCGTGGCTGTGAAAGGCGAACTCGGCGAGGCCAAGGTAACCGCCAACGAATTGCTCCAGGCGGCGCTGCGCCTGCGTCCCGACCGGATCGTTCTGGGGGAGTTGCGCGGAGCGGAAAGCGTCAGCTTCCTGCGCGCGATCAACACCGGCCATCCGGGTAGTTTCTCGACGATCCATGCAAACAGTCTGCGGGGCGCGCTGGAGCAGCTGGCCCTGATGGTGATGCAGACGGGAATCGGGCTGACCCGTTCCGATACCATTGCCTATGCCGCGAGCGTGATTGACGTGATTGTACAACTCGGGCGCGACAGTTCGGGAAAACGCGGCATCACGCAGATCGCGGAGAGCCACTCGCTCGTTTGAGGCGGAAAAGTGCTGCAAATAGGCTGCAGGTCAGGGTGCCGTAGCGTCAATTGAGCACCGCGGTGCGGCGTTTAGATAACACTTGGAAAAAACCGGGCTTAATCTGCGCAATAATGCTGCGCAATCGCTTGCGTGCATACGAATGTATGATAGCTTCCCGATCCTAGGCTGCAAAGACGGCCAGTGGAGAGGAGAGGGTTTATGAGGGTTAGGTATAGCCTGCTCGCGGGTATTTGCGCCGGCGCCATGGCAGTTCCAGCATATGCGCAGGATGCGGGCGATGAAGAGCCGACGGTCCGGCAAAACGTAATTATCGTTACCGCGCAGCGCCAAAACCAGAGCCTGCAGGAAGTGCCGATTGCGGTCAGCGCCTTCGATGCCGAGGCGCTTGAGGCGCAGCAGATCGAGAACACCAGCGACCTTCAGCTGACCCTTCCGAACGTCTCGTTCACCAAGTCGAACTTCACCGGTTCGTCCTTCACCATCCGTGGTATTGGCGACCTGTGCGTCGGCACCTCGTGTGACTCTGCTACCGGCATCCACACCAACGGTTCGCCGCTGTTTGGCACCCGCCTGTTCGAAACCGAATACTTCGACCTGGAACGGATCGAGGTTCTGCGCGGCCCGCAGGGCACGCTGTTCGGTCGCAATGCTACGTCGGGCGTCGTCAACCTCGTCACGCACAAGCCTGAGCTGGGCATTTTCGGCGCCTCTGCAGAGGCCGAGTACGGCAACTACAACAGCATCAAGGCCAAGGGGATGATCAACATCCCCCTCGGTGATTCCGTGGCCTTCCGCGCTGCTGGCTTCTACCTGAACCGCGATGGCTACACGACCAACACCTTCGACGGCAACGATCTCGACGACCGCGATATGTATGCGGTCCGTGGCTCGCTGCGGTTCGAGCCGGGTCCTGACACCACCATCGATCTCATGGCCTATTATTTCCGTGAGAACGACAAGCGCCTGCGTATCCAGAAGCAGCAGTGCCAACGCGACCCAACGGGCGTGCTCGGTTGTCTCAACAACCGCCGCGATTTCGACAATACCAACGCCAATTCGACCTTCACCGGCACATTGGGTTCGGTTGAGTTCCTGTCGATCGCGCTGGGCAATCCCGCGCTGGGTGCGGCCCTCGGCCTCAACAGCATCTATGGCCCGGACATCTACTTCAATTATGACGAGCCTGACGATGTCCGTACCGTCGGCACTTCGTTCACTCCGGAATATTTTGCCGACGAACTGCAGTTGCAGGCGCACATCGATCATAACTTCGGTCCGATCAAGATGTCGCTCAGCGGCACCTATCAGGAAACCTCGGTCGACTCGCGCCAGGACTACAACCTTGGCATCCCCGGGCGGAACTTTGCGCAATTCCAGACGGCATTGAACTCGTTGGCGTTCTTCGCCGCGAATGGGTTGCCGACTGGCGTTGCCAACCCGCCGTTCGTTCCCGGTTCGGCGGCTTACTTTGCACCAATCGCAGCCGCGTTGATCCCCGATGGTCCGAACGGCCAGCTGTGCACTTCGGATACGCGCCTCGACAATCGCGGCGTCTATGAAGGCTTCGGCATCTGTTCCGACCTGCCCGGTGCATTCGACCGTTCGCGGTCCAACGGCAAGTCGTGGTCGACTGAAGCCATCTTCAGCAGCGACTTCGATGGCCCATTCAACTTCCTTGTTGGTGGGATTTATGCCGAAGCGAAGGCCTATGACACCGATTACTACGTCAATGCCTTTGCGATCGACTACATCACTGGCGTCCTGGGCACCTTGACTGCTTTCGGGGCTGGCGCACCGCCATCCTATCTTGCGACGTCGTTCTATCGGAACAATACGCAGGACTTCAAACTCAAGAGTTACGGTATCTTCGGGGAAGTCTATTTCGACATTTCCGATACGCTGAAACTCACGGGCGGCCTCCGCTACAACAACGACAAGAAGCGTTTGGCGGCTCGCACGACCTTGGCGAATTTCCTCAACCCCTTCAGCAACGATGGGGATCCGTTCGACTCGCCGTTCGTCGGTGGCTTCGACGCCGATCCCGGCACACCTGGCAACCAGCTGTTGCAGGTGCGCCAGGTCGGGTTTGACGAGATCACCGGACGTGCCGTACTCGATTGGCAGATCGGGCCGGAAAACCTGATCTATGCGTCATACTCGCGTGGCTACAAGTCGGGTGGTATCAACCCGCCGCTGTCTCCGGTGTTTTCGGTTTCGGAGAGCTTCGGGCCGGAATCGCTCGATGCATTCGAAATCGGTACGAAGAACACCTTCCTCAACGGTGCGTTGCAGCTGAACCTGACCGGGTTCTACTACAACTACTCGAGCCTCCAACTGAGCCGCATCATCGCACGCACTTCGGTCAATGACACGATCGATGCCAAGATCTGGGGCGTGGAGCTTGAGACGATCATCCGTCCTGCGGACAATTGGCTGATCAACGCGAACTTCAGTTACCTCAACGCGGAAGTTAAGGGCGATCAGTTCTTCTCGAACCCGCGCGATCCGGGTGGTGGCGATCCGAATGCGGTGATCATCAAGGACATCACCAACGGCGCGCTCTGTGCGGTTACGGGTCCTGCACCCGGGGCAGCGGCAGCATTTGTCGGCGGGGTAAACGCTACACTTGGCCTTCAAGCTCCCGGACCATTCCCGGCCGATGGCGGCATTGCATCCTTGGGTGCGTTCAGCATCTGTAGCGCACTCGCAGCCAATGCTCCGACAGGCTTCGCCGTCCTTAGCCCGGGCGTTGAAGTCAACCTGAAGGGCAACAAACTGCCACAGGCTCCCGAGATGAAGGCCTCGTTCGGTACCCAGTACACGGCGGAGTTCTCCAATGGGATGACCCTGGTGCCGCGTTTCGACGTGGCCTTCACCGGCGAGCAGTATGGCAATGTGTTCAATGGCCGGGTCAATCGGATCAAGCCCTTCGTCCAGGCGAATGCGCAGATCCAGTTGAACGGTCCCGATGATCGCTGGTTCATCCGCGGCTTCGTGCAGAACATCTTCAACAGTAACTCGGTGACCGGTCTTTACGTCACTGACGCGTCTTCGGGCCTGTTCTCGAACATCTTCACCCTCGACCCGCGCCGCTACGGCATCGCGGTGGGTGCGAAGTTCTAAGGCACAACACCTGACAACGGGGGAGGAGGGGCGGCCTTTGGGCCGCCCCTTTTTCGTGTTTGGTGCGGGCGCCGGCGCGGGGCAGGGGGGGGAGTAGGTTTAGGTGTGGGAAACATCCAACCCAACCGCCCCGGTCAGCAAACCCCCACACACGT
>NZ_JAYPTL010000024.1:23572-29664 GCF_038133525.1 Erythrobacter sp.
GTATCGGTGTCGAACACTTCGACGCCTTCCGCCCGTTTCAGACTACCCACGACGAGGTAGGTAACGGGGGTCAACAAGGCTTCCCATGCGGTCTTGATCACCCACTGCGACAACACGACTTGCCAAAGCTGTTCGATTGGCCAGCCCGCCAATCCATAGAAGGCTAACGGGTAGAAGATCAGGCTATCGAGCCCTTGGCCGACCACGGTCGATCCGATCGTCCGCATCCACAGGTGTCGGCCCTGTGACCAGACCTTCATCTTTGCGAGTACGAAGCTGTTGGCGAACTCGCCTACCCAGAATGCGGTCATGGAAGCCAACACGATACGCCAGCTGTTCCCGAACACGAATTCGTAGGCTTTCTGCCCCGGCCAGCCCGCTGCGGGTGGCAAGCTGACGACCACCCAGGCCATAAAGGCCATGAAAGCAAGGGCTGCAAAGCCAGCCCAGATCACCCGGCGTGCGCGCGCATAGCCATACACTTCAGTAAGAACGTCGCCGATGATGTAACTCACCGGGAAGAACAGGACGCCGGCGCCGAACGACCATTCACCGATGCCAGGCAGGCTGATGTAGCTGGGTTTCGAGGCGCCGATCAGGTTGGACAGCAGCAGGATCGTTACGAATGCCGCCATCACGAGATCATAATAGCGAAATTGCGGTGAGTCCGGGGAGCGCGCGGGCGGGGTGCTGTTTTCCATGGCTTAGTGGGTTAGTGCCGATTGGCGCCGGACGAAAGCGGCGTTATGGCGTCCGCAGCGCGCGCCCGTAGTTCAACTGGATAGAGCACGAGCCTTCTAAGCTTGGAGTTGCAGGTTCGAGTCCTGCCGGGCGCGCCAGATTTTCGTACGACGGCCTGGCGGATCGAAGGGGTCAGCCCCGTGCAACAGTCTCCAGCGGTTCGCCGGTGACGGGATAGCCAAAATCCTCGCCGATATGCAGCCAGCTCTTGCCGTCCATCTCGCCAATGAAGGGCGTGATCGTCCGCACAGGGATCGCTTCCGCCTGTGCCTTGGCCTCGGCAAAGCTGTTGAACATGGCGAGCCGCTCGAGATTGCGGCGTGTCGGGAAGATGACCTTGATCTCGCCCCGCTCCGCGGCGTCCAATGCGCCTTTGGCCGTGGTCCAGAACAGATGCGTGTTTTCTGACAGATCGGCCTGGATCTCAACTGCACCCGTACCCAGGTCCGCGAGATAGAAGCGCGTGTCATAGACCCGCGGGATGCGCTCGTTCTTGGGGAACCAACGCGCGAAGGGCGTCAACTGGTCGAGATCGAGCTCCCAATCGAAGTGTTCGAGCACCGGCGCCAACTGGCCGGTCTGCTGAAGAAAGTCCCGCGCCGCACGCGCTTTCGCCGCATCGACTGCTCCCCTGATCCCGATCGCAAGCCCGGTCTCTTCCAGAGTCTCGCGGACTACCGCGACCTGATGCGCCGCCTCGTCGGGTTCGAGCGCGCCGCCGAGCATGGCGCCGAGTTCGAAGTCGGCAGGATCGACCCGCCCGCCCGGGAACACTGCCATGCCGCCCGCGAAGACCATTTCGCGGGAACGGATGGTCATCAGAATCTCTGGCGGGCCGCCGTCACCTCCATTTCGGAAGATAACCACGGTTGCTGCCGGAATGCCCTCGGATGCGGTATGGGAGGTATCGCTCATGAAACAGGTTGTGGCCTGCAACGGATTGCTTGCCAAGAGGGATACGAGTTCCTCTGGCCGGGTTGTCGGGAAATCTTACAGGGTGAATGCAGGTGTGATTTCGGTTAACCATCATAACCGTGGCAAATCGGGCAATTCCCCGATTTGGCACGTGGCCTGCATATGGGTTGGTGTCCTGTTCAAGTCTTCGACGGGGCGCGCCGATCCCTGGTTCTCTGGCGGCGCCCCGAAAAACAAAAGGCCCGCCCGGTTGTCCCACCGGGCGGGCCTTTCCCGTTCTTGGATCGATCAGGTCAGCCTTCTGCCCTCGCGACCTGCTTTTCGGTCAGCATCTGCTGCAGTTCACCGGCTTCGAACATTTCCATCATGATGTCGCTGCCGCCGACGAACTCACCCTTCACATAGAGCTGGGGAATGGTTGGCCAGTCGGAGAAGCTCTTGATGCCCTGGCGAATATCCATGTCCTGCAGGACGTCGACACCTTCGTAGGCAACACCGCAATGGTCCAGAATTGCGACCGCTCGGCTGGAAAAGCCGCATTGCGGGAAAAGCGGAGTGCCCTTCATGAAAAGCACCACGTCATTGTTGCCGACGATGTCGGAAATACGCTCGTTGATATCGGACATGGTCCGTCCTTCGTCTGGGGATTGTCTTACGAGAACTCAGTTGGGGGCTTGGGTGGTAAGTTGCAAGGCATGCAGCTCTCCACCCATCCGACCGCCCAGAGCTTCGTAGACAAGCTTATGCTGCTGCACTCGGTTGAGTCCGGCAAATTGCGGAGCCGTGACCCTGGCCGCCCAATGATCGTTGTCACCGGCAAGATCGCGCATCTCGACAGTGGCGCCCGGTAGCGCGGTCTCGATCATCGAGACGATATCTGCGGCCGCCATCGGCATCGGATCAGCCCTGGCTCATGAACTGACGACGGGCCTCGATGGCGCACTCTTCCAACTTCGCCCGGATGTCGGACTCGCTGATGTCGCAACCGGCTGCCGTCAGGTCGCCGAGCAACTTGCGAATTACGTCCTCGTCGCCGGCTTCTTCGAAATCGGCCTGCACGACGGCCTTCTTGTAGGCGTCGGTTTCTTCCTCAGTCAGCTTCATCAGTCCGGCGGCCCATTCGCCTACCAGTCGATTGCGACGTGCCGCGATCTTGAATGCGTTTTCTTCGTCGAAGGCGAACTTCGCTTCTTCGCCGCGCTCGCGATCATTGAAATTGGTCATGATGCTTCCCTTGAAATGGGTGTCAGGCGGGCAGCGAGTTCACTCATTCCGCCCGGAACGAATCGTGGCATGCTTTGCACGCCGCCTTGGTGCTTTCAAGGGCCTGGGTAAAGGCTGTGCGGTCATCGGCCGCTGCGGCGGCGCCGAGTGCATCGACAGCGGATTTGAACTCCGCAGCACGCGTTTCAAATCCCTCGCGATCCGACCAGACCTCGGGAAGCGCTCGTGTGCCGGGGACGGCCGCAGTTTCGGCGCCGTAGAGCGAGGGCAAGGCCTGCGCAAAACGCTGCAAGCCGCCAATGGCGAAACCCGCCCGCTTGAGTGGTGTCGCCTCATCTTCTGCCCCACGGCCGACCGCGGCGAGGGTCGAAACCATCATCCGCATTCCCGCCTGGCGCAGTGCAACCAGATCATCGGCATCGGGACGCGTTTCCAATGCCGCTGGCTCCGGCGTGCCGTTCGCAGCGACACCGGAGGCAGCAAGGAATGCGGCACCTGCCGCGATCAGGATCGCCTTAGCCATTCATCGTCACCACCAACTTGCCGATCGCGCCCCTGTTTTCCAGCTTGGCAATCGCCTCATGCGCTCGCTCAATTGGATAGGTCTCGCTGACCAATGGATCGATCTTACCGGCCTTCCACAGATCGAACAATTCCTCGATGTTCTGGGCGTTGCGCTCGGGCTCGCGCGCGGTGAACGCACCCCAGAAGACGCCACGGATGTCGCAGCTCTTAAGCAAGGTCAGGTTCAGCGGCATCTTGGCGATCCCGGCCGGGAAGCCGATCACCAGGAAACGCCCCTCCCACGCAATGGCGCGCAAGGCGGGTTCCGAATAATCGCCGCCAACAATGTCATAGACGATATCCGCTCCATTGGGGCCGACGGCGGCCTTGAATGCGTTGGCCAGATCCCTGGAAGTGTCCTTGTCGAACGGCGCGCGCGGGTAGACGACGACCTCGTCGGCGCCGTGGCGCTTGGCGACCTCACCCTTTTCCTCAGTGGAGACCGCAGCGACGACGCGGCAACCATAGGCCTTTGCAAGCTCGACAGCCGAAAGGCCGACGCCGCCTGCGGCGCCGAGCACGAGCACGGTTTCACCCGCCTTGATATCGCCGCGATCCTTCAGCCCGTGGATAGTCGTGCCATAGGTCATCAGCAGCGCGCTGGCCTTCACCAAATCGATGCCGTCCGGCACCTTGAATAGACGGCCCGCAGCCACTGCGACCTTTTCCTGCAGGCCACCATTGCCTACGCCGCACATGACTCTGTCGCCAACCTGCCAACCGGTGACACCTTCGCCCAATGCCTCGATCGTGCCGGATATCTCGCCACCCGGCGCAAAGGGGCGCGGCGGCTTGAACTGGTACATGTCGCGGATGATCAGCGTATCGGGGAAGTTGATCGCGCAGGCTGCGACCTTGACCAGCACCTCTCCCGCGCCGGGGGTGGGCTCTGCGATATCTTCGACGACCAGGGTTTCGGGTCCGCCGACCTCCTTCGATAGGACTGCCTTCACGCTGCTTCTCTCCTTGGATTGTTGAGCCAGGGCAGGGCGCCCTCGCGCATGGTTTCGTGCCGCCCGATCACATCCTCACTGGCGAGGGTCAGGCCGATCTCGTCGAGGCCATTGGTCAGGCAGTGCTTGCGGAACGGATCGATCTCGAACGCAAAGCGATCCTGGAAGGGCGTGGTGACGACCTGGTTTTCAAGGTCGATGGTAACCGGATCGGTACGCGCCACTTCGAGCAGGCGGTCCACCTGTTCCTGCGGCAGGACCACGGTCAGGATGCCGTTCTTGAAAGCGTTGCCCGAAAAGATATCGGAGAAGCTCGGCGCAATCACGGCCATGATGCCGAGATCGAGCAGTGCCCAGGCGGCATGCTCACGGCTCGATCCGCAGCCGAAATTGTCGCCTGCGATCAGAACCGGTGCGCCGGCAAATTCCGGATCGTCGATGATATTCTCGGGATCGGCCCGCAGGCTTTCGAAAGCGCCTCCTCCCAGGCCTTCGCGGCTGATTGTCTTGAGCCAGTGCGCGGGAATGATCACGTCGGTATCGACGTTCTTGAGACCCAGCGGGATCGCACGGCCGCTGACGGTGGAAACGGGCTGCATTACTTGGCGGACTCCGGGAATTCGGGCAGGCGGATCAGGTGCCGCGGATCGTGCTGAATCACGATTGTCGCGTCGAGATTGTCCGCCATCTGGTTGAAGCGCTCGAACGAAGCGAGCGTGTCCGCCCGGTCGGTATTGAACTGTGGCACGCCCCGGTTCTCGATCTGCTCTTCGAAGTGATAGAGATCGCCGGTCAGCATGATCGTGCCCGATCTGGGAAGTCGAACCACCAGCGAATGATGCCCGGGCGTATGACCAGGCGTGTTGATCATGGTGACCGATGCATCGCCGAATACGTCGAGGTCACCGGCTATGCGGTTGACCTTGCCGGTTGCGCCTTCGGCGAACCAGGGGGCAAACTGGGCACGAATTCCGTCCAGACTTCCCGAAACGACCGCATCCGCATCGCCGCGGCCGATCAGCAGTTCCGCTGCCGGGAAGTCCTGGGCCTGGCCGATGTGGTCGCCATGATAATGGCTTACGGCGACATAGGTAATGTCCGACGGCTTCAGGCCGATCCGGGCAAGCTGTTCCGGAATGGTCTGCGCGAGACTGATGGTGAATACACCTTGCGTGTCGCTATTGCCCTTGAGCGCAGCGGGGAAGCCCGCGTCCCAAAGCAAATACCGTGCGCCGTTGCGGATGACATAGCAGCTGTCGGTCAGCGTGCGCCTTTCGCCATCATAGAGGCGCGTGTCGGAGAATGGACCGGCATCGCTCAACTCGATCGTGCCGCAATCGAGCCGCCACAATTCGATATCGGGGGCATCCTGTGCTGTTGCGGGTGCCGCCAGCGAAATCATTGCTGCGACTATCAGGGTTTGCGCCTTGGTCATTCCTCTCTCCCCGTGAGTGCGACCTAGTCGGTTTCGGGCTTCTCCCCCGAAGGTACCGGGCCCGGTTGGGCGGCTTTCTTCTTTTCCTTCCGCTTGCTTGCATAAAGCAGTGCTGCGGCGATGGCGGCCGAGCCGATCGCACCGGCGATGGCGGCCTTTCCCTTGATGTTCTTGGTCATCGGTCCTCAATGGTTAGGCATCGACTACTTGGCAAGAGGCGAGCTTACGAACATCGGTCAGGCGCCCGGTCACGGCGGCGG
>NZ_JAYPTL010000024.1:29674-50335 GCF_038133525.1 Erythrobacter sp.
CCCACGGGGCCCTAAGTCACGGCGTCGCCCGGCGCCGGGGCCGGGGGGGGGCGGCCGCCTTGGCCGGGCTGACCTGTGGGGCCCGCGCGCCCGGGCCCTGGCGCCCGACAAAATTCCGGTTGCTGGTTGAAGCGCAACGCTCACCGGGTGGGACCTTATCAGGGTTCATTGCGAGACAGGCCGAGCAGCCCGGTTCGCGCCATTCGAAACCGGCATCCGTGAAAATTCGATCGAGGCCCTCAGCCTCGGCCTGCCGTTTGACCAGTCCGGAGCCCGGAACTGCAATGGCCCACCGGACATTGGCGGCCTTGGTGCGACCCTTGAGCACTTCGGCGGCGGCGCGCAGGTCCTCGATCCGGCTGTTGGTGCATGAGCCAATGAAGACGTTTTCGATGGAAATGTCCTCGATCCGCTGACCTGGTTCGAGGCCCATGTAGTCGAGGCTCTTTCGTGCGGCGGCCTGCTTCGATGGATCGGCGAAACTCTCGGGTGCCGGGACTTCGCCGCCAACCGGCACGACATCTTCCGGGCTGGTACCCCAACTTACGGTGGGCTCGATTGTGGAAGCGTCGATTACCACCGACTTGTCGAACACGGCGCCATCGTCAGTCTTCAGTGTCTTCCACCAGGCGACAGCCGCATCCCAATCTCGGCCTTGCGGCGCATATGGGCGCCCCTTGAGATAATCGAACACCGCCTGGTCCGGGGCGATCAGGCCAGCACGCGCACCACCTTCGATGCTCATGTTGCAGACGGTCAACCGGCCCTCTACGCTCATCTGCTCGAAGACTTTGCCGCGATACTCGATGACGTAACCGGTCCCACCCGCCGTGCCGATCACGCCGATGATGTGCAGGATGAGATCCTTGGGCGTGACGCCTGGGCCAAGTTCGCCCTCGACGCGGATTTCCATGCTCTTCGATTGACGCAGCAGCAGCGTCTGCGTGGCGAGCACGTGTTCGACTTCGCTTGTGCCGATTCCGAAGGCCAGTGCGCCGATGCCCCCGTGGGCGGCAGTGTGGCTGTCGCCGCAGACGATGGTCGCGCCGGGAAGCGAGAAGCCTTGTTCAGGCCCGACGACATGGACGATGCCCTGTTCGGGCGCGACTGCGTCGATGTAATCGATACCGAAAGCCGGTGCATTGGCCTCAAGCGCGGCGAGTTGGGCGGAGCTTTCGGGGTCCGCAATCGGGATCCTTTTGCCAGCGGCATCGATACGCGGGGTCGTAGGCAGGTTGTGGTCTGGGACCGCCAGCGTCAGGTCCGGTCGCCTGACCTTTCGATCTGACAGGCGCAGGGCTTCGAAGGCTTGCGGGCTGGTTACTTCGTGGACGAGGTGACGATCGATGTAGATGATGCAGGTGCCATCCTCGCGTCGCTCGACAACGTGGGCGTCCCATATCTTCTCGTAAAGCGTACGCGGTTTGCTGGCCATGCGGGAATTTTGGGACAGGTCGCCTGAAGGCGCAAAAAGGCAAATCCAGAGTCTTCCAAACTTAACCTTTCTCTGCTCTATTGACACGCATGTCAGCAAAGCCCTTCGCATTCCCGATCAAGGTCCTCCCGGACGATATCGATTTCATGGGGCACGTGAACAACGCCCGCTACCTCAACTGGGTGCAGGACACTGTCCTGGCGCATTGGCAAAAGCTTGCCCCGGCTGAGGAAGTGGCGAGCAAGGCGTGGGTCGCGCTCAAGCACGAGATCACCTACCGCCGCCCGGCCTTCCTCAACGACGATGTGATTGCCGTGACGGTTCTGGAAAAGATCGCCGGAGCCCGCAGTTTCTACAACACCGTGATCCGTCGTGGCGAAGAAGTGCTGGCTGAAGTGAAGAGCATGTGGTGCTGCATCGATGCAGAAAGCCTGCGTCCTGCCCGGATCAGCCGCGATGTGGCGGAACGCTGCTTCGGCATGCCGCGCCGGCAGGAACGCTACACCGGCGATTAGCGCCTATGGCTTTGCCAGCCGCGACGGCAGGCTTATATCGTATTCCTGATGTCCATCTTCGCGCCCTTGCTGATCGTGCTCGCAACCTTCGTTGCGATGGAATGGGTCGCGTGGAGTTCGCACAAATATATCATGCACGGTTTCGGCTGGGGCTGGCACCGAGACCATCACGAACCGCATGACAAGACGTTCGAGAAGAACGATCTCTACGCTGTGGTCGGCGCGGCAATGAGCATATCGATGTTCATGCTTGGCAGCGACTTGGTGCTGGGGGAAGCTGCCTGGTGGCCTGCTACCTTCATCGGCATCGGCATCCTGCTCTACGGTATCGTCTATACGCTGGTGCACGATGGCCTGGTCCACCAACGCTACTTCCGCTGGGTCCCCAAGCGGGGCTACGCCAAGCGGTTGGTGCAGGCGCACAAACTCCACCATGCAACGATCGGCAAGGAAGGCGGAGTTAGTTTCGGCTTCGTCTTTGCCCGCGATCCAGCGCAACTCAGGGCCGAACTCAAGGCGCAGCGCGAAGCGGGCATTGCGGTTGTTCGCGATAGCGCAGCTGCTTGATCACTCGTTGCGCGTTGCAATCCAGGTCCCGCAAACCACCAGCACAATAACTGACACCCAAACCCAGGGATAACCGAGCGTGTACCAGGTGACGACCGCACCGGTTGCCATGGCACCGATCGCCATCACCTTGGCCCGACGGTTTATGGCGCGCCGTTCACGCCAGTCTAGTACCTGCGGGCCCCAGGTTGGGTGATCGAGGATCCTCTGCTCCCAATCGGGGTTGCTGCGTGCGAAGAAGAAGACGGCCAGCAGCAGGAAAGGTACTGTCGGCATGATCGGCAGGAATGCCCCGATCGCGCCAAGGCCAACGCTGATGAGGCCAAGTGCCGAGTAGAGCGGCCGCTTCATCTCAACCCGCGGCAATTCGTGTGGCGTGTTCCTTCACCAGTGCGATCATGTTGGGGACGCCTTGCGTGCGGTTGCTCGACAACTGGTTCTTCAAGTCGAACGGCTCCAGTGCGGCGGTCACGTCCAGCGTCGCGATTTCACTGGCGGGGCGGTCCTGCACGGCTGCGATCACCAGCGCTACGATGCCTTTGGTTATTGCGGCGTTGCTGTCGGCAAGGAAGTGGAGTGCTGCCGTATCACCGGTCGGATACACCCATACGGCTGCCGAACAACCGCGCACCAGCGTGGCATCGGTCTTGAGCGCATCGGGCATGGGTTCGAGTTCGCGGCCGAGCTCAATCAGCAGGCGATAGCGTTCGTCGCCTTCGAGGAATTCATATTCGTCGGCAATGTCATTGAGGCTGCGCATGGGCGCGCGCTCTAGCGGGGTGAGTGCCGCAGGTAAATCGTGCTCGCGTCAGCCTGTCAGGCCGCCGGGGCGAGTGAACGCGTAATAGATGACGTAGAACCAGCCGAAGAAGCCCTGTAGGATGGCCCAGAAGATCGACTGGTGCAGGCTCCAGCTGATCGCCACGGCGATCGCGCTGCCGAGCCCGATTCCGGCCCGCGCGGCGTCGGAGCGGGCGGCGCTCACAGGTCGACTCCGCTTGCGATCGCTTCGAGCTTGCGAATGCGTTCCTTGAGGTCGGCGATCTCGATCCGTGCGGCACCGAAGGGCGAGCCTTCTTCGCGCGGCGCGCTATCTCGTTGCAACTCGCTCCGCTTGAGCTCGAGCCACTCGCGCCAGCCGCGCAGCATGGCGCCGGCGACGACGATCAGGCCGAGCAATGATGCGGCAGCAATGATGATGGTCGGTTCGAACATTTCCCTCATGTCCTCCTTGAACCCGGCGGTCTCAGTCGGCCTGCTTGTCGCGCAGGGCCTCGATTTCGGCCGAAATGCGTTGTGTTTCACGGGCGTCGAGCGTGTTGCCTTCGGTCGCGATACGCTCGAGCACCTTGATGCGTTCGCGCAAGTCTTCGATCTCGCGCTGAGCATCGCGACTGTCGGTTAGCGTCTCGCTACCCAGATGGTCGCGGGTAATGCCGTGGCGCGCGCGGTGGCGCGATTTGACCATCTCAGTAATGGCGAGGATCGCCACGATCAGGACGATGGCAGACCAGAAAGTCACCGAGCCTTCTCCTGCGATAGAGAGCGGCTTTCGATTGCATCGAGTGAACGGAGTTCTTCGATCTGCGCGGCGAGTGCATGATTGCCGTCGGTGGCGATCCTTTCGAGTACGCGCAGGCGGTCTTCGAACTTGCGATAATCGGCGTCACCTCTCGTGGCCTGTTGTGCCTTCGCCTGCTCGATCTGCGCCTCAAGCTCGAGCTTCCGCTCCTCATGCCGCACGGCGCGCCGATGAAAGATTTGACCCATGATGAAAACGGTCACCACTAGCGTAAGAACGAAAGCGAAAATCAATGGCAGTTCAGGGTCCATCAGTTGGCCTCCCCGCGTTCACGCAGACTTTCGATCTCGTGGGTCAGGCGATAGCCGCTGTCGGTCACGATGCGCTCCACATTGCCGAGACGATCTTTCATCGAGCCGATCTCGGCGCGTAGCTGCGCATTTTCTTGCGTGAGCAGCTTGACCCGCTCCTCAGCCTCGGTGCTTTTCGGATAGACTGCCTTGCCCCAGCTATTTTCCAGCGGATAGCCGTGGCGAACGCGGATCCAGGTGTTCACCACCCAGGCAATCGACATGCTGGCAACGCCTACGCCAATCACTGGCGCCATGACGCTGAGTGCAGCGACGTCCATCACACATTCTCCTTGCGTCCGAGACCCAGGGGCACTCCGGCATCATCCTCGTCTACCCGGCGCTGGTCGCGCAGAGCCTCGATCTGGGTCGCGATGTCGTATCCGCGATCGGTGACGATGCGCTCGAGTACCCGGACGCGATCTTCCAGGTCAGTCACGCGGCTCGAATATTGCGCTGCCTTCTCGGCGGTCGCTTCGGCCGTGCTCTTGACGTTCATCTCGGCGATTTTCTGCTGGTGCTTGGCCCAGATCGCGACGATCGGGATCATCAGCGCCACGATCGGTATCAGTTCACCCATGATATCTTCCTCCCGTGGTACCGACTAGCGCAGGCGTTCGATCTCTGCGGTCAGTCGCGGATTGCTGCTGACATAGAAGGTCTCGACGTCGGCAAGGCGGCGATCGACGTCCTTCATCCGGGCCCGGATTTCGCGAGCGGTGCGCTTGGGGTTTTGCCGCACGCGCTGCCAATAGCGCGTCTCGTCATGGTCGACATACAGGTGCGCTGGCTTCTTGCTCAGCAGCAAGCCGGCTACGAAGTAGGCGGGAAGCGCGAAACCGGTGGCAAAGATCAGGATAATCAGCGCGAGGCGAACCCACAGGACATCGATGCCGGTGTAGTCGGCGATGCCCGAGCAGACACCCATGAGCTTTGCATTCTGCTTGTCACGATAGAGCGTGGTGCGCGGGCTGTTCACTTCACGATTCCTTTCTTTTCGGCGATGAGCTCTTCGAGTTCGCGGAGCTGCTGATTGTCCTTCTCGCTATCATGGACGAGGCGGGCTGGGCGGAATTCAGGATTGTCGCTGGCGACAAGGCGCTCGACTGTATCCATTCGATCGTCGAGCCGCTTGGCGAGGTTGTAGAGTTCCTCCAGCAACACTTCGTCATCGGTAGTGATCGTTGCGGCGGACTTCCACTTCGTCACATAGTGGAGGATCAACCAGGGCAGGCCGATGAAGATGGCCGGAATGATGATGATTTCTTCGCCCATGGTGTCAGTCCTCCTTGTCGGCGCTGCCCATCCCGAGCGCCTTTTTCATCTGTTCAAGTTCGTCATCGATCGCGTCCTGCCCTTCGAGGGCGGCGATCTCATCGGCCAGGCTCGGCTGGCCGCTGCTGTCGGCGATCTGCAGCGCGTCGGCACGCCCTTCGGCATAGTCAACACGGCGTTCGAGCTGGTCGAAGCGGCTCAGCGCCTCGTCAACGCGTTCATTGGTCATCAGGCTGCGCAGTTTGACGCGGTTCTCTGCGCTCTCGAGGCGGGCAGCGATGGCAGTCTGGCGGCTGCGCGCTTCGCGCAGGCGGTTCTGCAATTTCTGGATATCCTGCTCGTAAGCGCGCAGCGCGTCATCGAGTACGGCGATTTCCTGCTTGAGCTGATCGGACATGTCCGCAGCCTTCTTCTTCTCGACCAGCGCTGCACGGGCGAGATCTTCGCGGTCCTTCGACAGCGCCAGCTGGGCCTTCTCACCCCAGTCGGCCTGAAGCTTGTCGAGCTTGACCGAATGGCGATGCATCTCTTTCTGATCCGCGATCGTGCGGGCCGCACTTGCCCGGACTTCGACCAGCGTCTCCTCCATCTCGAGGATGATCATGCGGATCATCTTCTGCGGGTCGTCCGCCTTGTCGAGCATGTCGTTGAAGTTGGCGGCGATGATATCGCGGGTGCGGCTGAAAATGCCCATGAAAGAAGCTCCACTGGAGAAAAAGTCCGATCCGAAACCCGAGCCCTGGGCCCGTCCGCCGTCGCGGGTCGGGGTAGGCGAGCGGCGCAGCCGTTCTACCTCCGCTTCGATCCGTGACAAGCGGGGGCGGGCCGAAGCGCCATCGGCATTGCTGCCGTCGGGACTGTCGGGGGAGAGGCGCTCCGGCCCAAGGGGATCGTGGTTCGGTGGCAAGGTCATGCGATTTCGACCTGATCGTAATAGGCGATCGACGGCGCAGGTGCGCTCATCGCCAGGTTCGAACTGAACACCGCGAAGATGGCCATTGCCAGGAAGCTTGCCAGTGAAGCCTGGCCAAGCTGGGTGCGGAAGAAGTTGCGGTCGTACATGTTAGGATTTCCTCCCAAGAAGCTGTTGTCCCATATTAAGCAAAGCCCGTGCCAAACTTGGAGAAACGCAGAAATCCGTGGTTCGGGGACAATTCGACGAACGGCATGTTGGTTTTGATTGCCAACCCTTGGGGAAATTTCCTATCTCTTGGGCATGGAGCGGGACAGCCAATTTATCGGCCAGTCGGGGGCCTTCCTTGATGCGGTCGAACGCGCCAGTCGGGCCGCGCCCATGCGGCGTCCGGTGCTCGTCATTGGAGAGCGTGGGACGGGCAAGGAACTGATCGCTGAACGCCTGCATCGCCTGTCCACCCGCTGGGACGAACCCCTCGTCACCATGAACTGCGCCGCACTGCCCGAAACGCTGATCGAAGCCGAGTTGTTCGGGCATGAAGCCGGCGCGTTCACGGGTGCTACCAAGACGAGGGCCGGGCGGTTTGAGGAAGCCGACAAGGGAACGCTATTCCTCGACGAATTGGGTACTCTCTCGATGGGGGCCCAGGAACGCCTGCTGCGCGCCGTTGAATATGGTGAGGTCACGCGGATCGGTTCGTCGCGGCCGATGCGGGTCGATGTCCGTATCGTTGCGGCGACCAATGAGGACCTGCCAGCCAAGGCCGCGCGCGGCGAGTTTCGCGCCGACTTGCTCGACCGGCTCAGCTTTGAAGTCATCACCCTGCCGCCGCTGCGCGTACGTGAAGGCGATATCGGGGTCCTGTCCGAGTATTTCGGGCGGCGCATGGCGGCCGAACTCGGTTGGGAAGGCTGGCCGGGATTTGCCCAGCATGTCGCCGAGCAACTCGAGAAGCACGATTGGCCCGGTAACGTGCGCGAACTGCGCAATGTCATCGAACGCGCGGTCTACCGCTGGGACAATTGGGACGAACCAATCGGCCATGTGCAGTTCGACCCGTTCGACAGCCCGTGGAAACCCACTTCGGCGATCACGCGTCCGCCGCAGCCGATCGCGGGCGCGGCTGGCGTGGCAGCGCCACCGACGCATGATCTCGATAGCGTCGAGGACTTGCGCCAGGCTGTCGATGAGCACGAACGTCGGATTGTCGAGCATGCATTGGGCAAGCATCGCTGGAACCAGCGCCAGACCGCCAAGGCTCTTGGCCTCAGCTACGACCAGTTGCGTCACTGCATCAAGAAGCACGGCCTGATGCAGGAAGGTGATTGACGGCGAGAGTCCGCTTGCTTTTCGTGGGACTCGCGCCTAATTGGCCACCCATCCCGACATTGTCGCGACACTGGAGGGCTGGCGCCGCAAGGGGCCGGCACGAAACGCCATTGCCGCATCGGGACCGTTTTGGAGATTGAATGGCCGATATCGCGCGTCTGACCGAAGTGATCGAGCCCGAGGCTAAGGCGCTCGGCTTCGACCTCGTGCGCGTGGCGATGATCCCGTCCGAAGCCGGCGATGGCGGCATGGCGCTGCAAATCATGGCCGAGGATCCTGCGACCGGGCAGTTGGTCATCGACCAATGCGCCGCGCTTTCGCGCCGCGTTTCCGATGCGATCGATGCGTTGGAGGAAAATGGCGAAGTACTGGTTGAGGGGGCCTACCACCTCGAAGTGAGCTCGCCCGGTATCGATCGACCGCTGACCCGCGCCAAGGACTTCGCCAATTGGGCGGGGCATGAAGCGAAGATCAGCATGGACAAGTCCTGGGACGGCCAGCGCACCCTGCGCGGCGATCTGGTCGGGATCGAGGGCGATGTGGTCACCATCGAAGATCGCAAGGCTGGGGCGGTTTCCGTGCCCCGCAACATGATTCACTCGGCGAAGCTCGTCTTGACCGACGCGCTCATTGCCGCCACCCAGCCGCTCGACACGAGCGGTGCAGACGAACTCGTCGAAACTGAAGAGAAGGCAGACGACTGATGGCCAGTGCCATTTCCGCCAACAAGGCTGAACTCCTCGCGATCGCCAATTCGGTCGCGTCGGAGAAGATGATCGACAAGTCCATCGTCATCGAGGCGATGGAAGAGGCGATCCAGAAGGCCGCTCGCGCGCGCTACGGTGCCGAGAACGACATTCGCGCCAAGCTCGATCCGCAGACCGGCGATCTGCGTCTGTGGCGCGTCGTCGAAGTGGTCGAGGAAGTCGACGACTACTTCAAGCAGGTCGACCTCAAGCAGGCTGCCAAGCTCGACAAGGATGCCAAGGTCGGTGACTTCATCGTCGACCCGCTCCCGCCGGTCGACCTCGGTCGTATCGACGCCCAGTCGGCCAAGCAGGTGATCTTCCAGAAGGTTCGCGATGCCGAGCGCGAGCGCCAGTACGAGGAATTCAAGGACCGCGCGGGCGAAATCATCACCGGCGTCATCAAGTCGGTTGAATTCGGCCACGTGATCGTCAACCTTGGCCGCGCGGAAGGTGTTATTCGCCGCGACCAGCAGATTCCGCGCGAAGCCGCCCGTGTTGGCGAACGCGTCCGTGCGCTGATCACCAAGGTCGAACGCAACAACCGCGGTCCGCAGATCTTCCTCAGCCGCGCGCATCCCGAATTCATGAAGAAGCTCTTCGCGCAGGAAGTGCCCGAGATCTATGACAACATCATCGAGATCAAGGCTGCTGCACGCGACCCGGGAAGCCGCGCCAAGATTGGCGTGATCAGCCGCGACAGCTCGATCGATCCGGTCGGCGCCTGCGTCGGCATGAAGGGCAGCCGCGTGCAGGCCGTCGTGCAGGAATTGCAGGGCGAAAAGATCGACATCATCCCGTGGAGCGAAGACCAGGCGACCTTCATCGTCAATGCGCTCCAGCCGGCCACTGTCAGCCGCGTCGTCCTCGACGAAGACGATGGTCGCATCGAGGTGGTGGTACCCGACGATCAGCTTTCGCTTGCCATCGGCCGCCGCGGTCAGAATGTGCGTCTTGCCAGCCAGCTGACCGGCCAGCAGATCGACATCATGACCGAGGAAGAAGCCTCGGAGAAGCGCCAGAAGGAATTCGCCGAGCGTTCGAAGATGTTCGAGGAAGAGCTCGACGTCGATGAAACGCTGTCGCAGTTGCTGGTTGCCGAAGGTTTCGCCGAGCTTGAGGAAGTCGCCTATGTCGAGCTCGACGAGCTCGCCGGGATCGAAGGCTTTGACGAAGAGCTCGCTGAAGAACTTCAGAACCGTGCGCGCGAAGCGATCGAGCGGCAGGAAGCTGCACATCGCGATGCCCGCCGCGAACTGGGTGTCGAAGACGCCCTGGCCGACATGCCGCACCTGACCGAAGCGATGCTGGTCACGCTGGGCAAGGCTGGCATCAAGACGCTCGACGATCTTGCCGACCTCGCAACCGACGAACTGATCGCCAAGAAGCGCGAGGCGCCGCGCCGCCGCAACGCCGCCGATGGTCCGCCGATGCGGCGCCCCTCGGTGCGCGAGCAGGACAAGGGTGGCGTGCTCGGCGAGTACGGCCTGACCGAAGAGCAGGGCAACGAGATCATCATGGCTGCCCGTGCGCACTGGTTCGACGACGAACCCGAAACCCAGGAGGCCGCCGATGCGGACTCCACACAATGAGCGCCTGACGCCGGACATCGCTGACGCGCCCAAGGCACGGATCGCTTCCGAGCCCGAACGGCGCTGCGTCATCTCGGGTGAGACCGCGCCGCGCGAATTGCTCGTGCGGCTGGCGGTCTCGCCCGAAGGTCTCGTGCTGCCCGATGCGCAGGAAAAGGCTCCCGGCAGGGGTGCCTGGATCGGGGCTGACAAGGCAGCTCTTGAGGCGGCGATCGCTTCGGGCAAACTCAAGGCTGGCCTGTCGCGCGCATTCAAGACCGGTGCGCTGGAAATCCCGGCGACGCTTCCCCAAATGGTGGAAGACGCGTTGCGACGCGTGGTGCTTGACCGGCTGGGTCTCGAACTGCGCGTCGGCAAGCTCATCCTGGGGACACAGCGTATCGCCGAAACCGCGCGAGCCGGTGGCGTGGCGCTGCTGTGCCATGCCGCCGACGCAAGTGAAGACGGCCGCAAGAAACTCGACCAGGCCTGGCGTGTCGGGCGCGAGACCGAAGGATCGGGCGAGCGCGGGGTGACACTGCCTCTGGACCGCGACGCGCTGTCTGTGGCATTGGGCCGCGACAATGTCGTCCATCTGGCGCTGGCCGATGATGCTGCGGCGGCGCGGGTGCTCAAGCCCCTGACGCGCCTCATGCACTTCCTCGGGCACACTGTGCCCGCCACGGATGGGTGCGCGATCCCGTAACCGGGTAGGCGCACCGACCGACGATTTGAACGATACGAAGATAGAGAAACGAGCGATAATGAGCGACGACGAAACCAAACCTGCCCGCAAGCCCCTCGGCCTCAAGAGGTCGGTGGATGCCGGCGAGGTCAAGCAGACCTTCAGCCACGGCCGCACCAATAAGGTGGTGGTCGAGGTGAAGCAGCGTCGTCGCCTGGTCGGCAAGCCGGGCGAGGCTGCTCCGCCGCCGCCGCCCCCGCCTCCTCCTCCGCCACCTCCGCCGCCCGCGGCTGCCAAGCCGGCGCCAAAGAAGGCTGCCCCGTCCGGCGAAACTCCGCAGGAACGCGTCGCTCGCCTCCAGCGCGAGGCTGAGGAAGCTCGCCTCGCCACGCTGGCCGAACAGACCGAGCGCGAGGCCGAGCAGCGTGCCAAGGCGATCGAGGACGAGAAGAAGCGCGCCGAAGATAATCGCAAGGCTGAGGAAGAAGCAGCCAAGCGCGCTGCAGAGGAAGCCAAGAAGGCCGCTGAAGCTCCCCCGGCTGAGGAAGCTCCCGAAGTGGAGAGTGACGACGGAACGCCGACCCCGGCGCCGCGCCGCTTCACCCCGGTTGCCCGGCCTGAGCCCAAGAAGCCTGAGGCGAAGAAGAAGAAGGAAGACAAGCGCGCCGAACGTGCTGTCCCTGAGCACGTCGACAAGCGCCGTTCGGGCAAGCTTACTGTCAATCGCGCGCTCAACGACGATGAAGGCCGTCGCGCCCGCAGCCTCGCTGCGCTGAAGCGTGCACGCGAGAAGGAACGTCGCCTGCACGGCGGGCCGACCAAGCCGCGTGAGAAGCAGGTGCGTGACGTGGTCGTTCCCGAAGCGATCACGGTGCAGGAACTCGCCAACCGTATGGCCGAAAAGGGCGCGGACCTGGTGAAGGAACTGTTCAATCTCGGCATGATGGTCACCGTCAACCAGACGATCGACCAGGATACGGCCGAGCTATTGGTCGAACAGTTTGGTCATAACATCACCCGCGTATCCGAGAGCGATGTCGACATCGACACGACCGAGGATCAGGATCCCGAAGAGACGCTGGAGCCGCGTCCGGCGGTGGTTACCATCATGGGCCACGTCGATCACGGCAAGACCAGCCTGCTTGACGCGCTGCGCGGCACCAATGTCGTGAAGGGCGAAGCCGGCGGCATTACCCAGCACATCGGTTCCTACCAGGTGAAGACCAAGAATGGCGATATCGTCACCTTCCTCGACACCCCGGGTCACGCGGCCTTCACCGAAATGCGCGCGCGTGGTGCCAACATCACCGATATCGTGGTGCTGGTGGTTGCGGCGGATGACGGGATCATGCCGCAGACGATCGAGGCCATCAATCACACCAAGGCCGCGGGCGTCCCGATGATCGTGGCGATCAACAAGTGCGACAAGCCCGAAGCCAACCCGCAGCGGATCCGTGAGCGCCTGCTCGAGCACGAGGTAATGGTCGAAGGCATGGGCGGCGAGACGCAGGATGTCGAAATCTCCGCCAAGACCGGCGCAGGTCTCGACGAACTGCTCGAAAAGATCGCGCTGCAGGCCGAACTGATGGAGCTCAAGGCGCGCCCCGACCGCGATGCCGAAGCGACCGTGATCGAAGCGCAGCTCGACAAGGGTCGCGGCCCGGTTGCTACCGTCCTGGTGACCCGCGGTACGCTCAAGCGTGGCGACACCTTCGTTGTCGGCACCGAGAGTGGCCGCGTGCGTGCGCTGATCAACGATCAGGGCAAGCAGATCAAGGAAGCCGGTCCCTCGATGCCGGTCGAGGTGCTTGGCCTCGGCGGCGTGCCGGGTGCGGGCGACCTGCTGACCGTGGTCGAGAACGAGCAGCGCGCTCGCGAAGTCGCCCAGTATCGCCAGGAAAAGGCCACCGAGAAGCGCACAGCGCTCGCGCCGACCAACTTCGACACCATGTTCGCCGGTCTCCAGTCGAACGTGATCGAATTCCCCGTGCTGGTGAAGGCCGACGTGCAGGGTTCGGTGGAAGCGATCGTGACTGCTTTGCACAACCTGTCGAACGACGACATCAAGGTCCGCGTGCTGCACGCAGGCGTTGGCGCAATTACCGAGAGCGACGTCACGCTGGCTGCGGCCAGCAAGGCACCGATCCTTGGTTTCAACGTCCGCCCCAACGCCAAGGCGCGTGACCTGGTCAAGCGTGAGAACGTGCGACTGATGTACTACGATGTCATCTATCACCTGACCGAGGAAATCGCGAAGGAGATGGCGGGCGAGTTGGGTCCGGAGCGGATCGAACATGTCGTTGGCCGTGCCGCGGTCAAGGAAGTGTTCCGCTCTGGCAAGAAGGACAAGGCTGCTGGCTTGCTGGTCGAGGAAGGTGTCATCCGCAAGGGTCTGCACGCCCGCCTCACCCGCGACGACGTCATCGTTTCGGCGACCACCATCGCATCGCTGCGGCGCTTCAAGGACGACGTCGACGAAGTCCGCGCCGGCCTCGAATGCGGTGTTGTGCTGGCCGACACGAACGACATCAAGCCGGGCGACCAGCTTGAAGTGTTCGAGGTCGAGGAGCGTGAACGCACGCTGTGAGCGCGACCGAGCACGCCCTTGGGCACGCCCATGCAGAACTCATGGGCGTGAAGTTCGAGCATTTCGACAGGGAGCGCGAGGAGGTCACCTTGCGCTTCCACGCCCCCGATTGTTTCATTACCCCGCGCGGCAGCGTGCAGGGTGGGCTGGTTGCGGGCTTCCTCGACGAGGTGATGGGCTGGGCGCATGTCTGGGCGACCGATCAGGCAGAGGCCCCGCTCAACCTCGAGATTTCGATGAGTCTCCTCAAACCGGTCCTAGCCGGACCGATTGTCGGGAAGGGACGCGTCGTGCGCCGTGGGCGCAAGGTGATCTTCCTTGAAGGCGAACTGTTCGACGAGGCGGGCAATCTGCTTGCTCGTTCCACCAGCACTGCCATACCGACACCGCGTCCGGTCAAGGAGTAGCGCCATGGCTCGCCAACAGCATTCCACGCCTGAACAGCAGTCGGTACGAGTCCTGAAAGTGGGTGAACGGGTGCGGCATATCCTGTCCGAGCTGCTGGCGCGGGGCGAGGCGCATGACGACGTGCTGCGCGCCCACCACATCTCGGTCACCGAGGTGCGGATGACGCCCGACCTGCGCAACGCCAAGGCCTATGTGAAGCCGCTGTTGGGCAAGGACGAGGCGGAGGTGCTCAAGGCTTTGCGGACCAATACCGCGTTCTTCCAGAAGGAAGTGGCGCAGCGCCTGGGCCTCAAATTCGCGCCCAGGCTCAATTTCCAGCCCGACGAGAGCTTTGACGAAGCCGATCGGATCGAGCGCCTGCTGTCCGATCCCAAGGTCGCGCGAGACCTCGACGAAGAGGAATGATCTGCTAGCCTCGCTCACCTGGAGAGGGGGAGCGATGGACTACACCAGGATCAGCTGCGATCGGCCTGCCGAAGGGGTGGCGCGGATCACGCTTACGCGGACCGACAAGGCCAACGCGCAGGACAAGGCGATGCTCTATGAGCTCGACCATGCGCTCGTCGACGCAGCGCGCGACGATGATGTGCGCTGCATTGTGCTCGCCGCGGAGGGTGAGCATTTTTCTTCCGGGCACGATTTGCGCGATGATAGTGAGCTTGCCGATTTCGATGGTGTGACGCTTTGGTCCGGGTTCGACGAACCCGGTCAGGCAGGACAAATGGCGTCCGAGCACGAGATGTACCTTGGCCTGTGCCGGCGTTGGCGCGACCTGCCTAAGCCGGTGATCGCGCAGGTCCAGGGCAAGTGCATGGCAGGTGGGCTGATGCTGGTCTGGCCTTTCGATATCGTCGTAGCCAGCGAGGATGCGCGCTTCTCCGACCCCACGGTCGCCTTTGGGGTCAACGGGGTCGAATATTTCGCCCATGTCTGGGAGCTTGGCCATCGCAAGGCACGCGAACTGCTGTTCACCGGTGGCGAGCTCACTGCCGAAGAGTGCCGGACAATCGGAATGGTCAATCATGTCGTTCCGCGCGGCGAATTGGAGGCTTTCACGCTGGACATGGCCGCCCGCATCGCGCGTCGTCCGCTGATCGGGCTCCGTCTGGCCAAGCTGGCCTGTAACCAGAGCCTCGATGCCCAAGGATATTCTACCGCATTGCAGGCGGCGATGGGCTGGCAGCAGGTCGGCCACGCCAATGCGCGTCTGGTGCATGGGATGCCTGTGGACCCGGCGGGGGCCGAGACGATCCGCCGCGAAGCGAAAGCCAGGGACTAGGCGTGCAGGAGGCGTGGACGCTCAGGCCCTATCGGGTTGGTGACATGGGTATTATCGCCGCACGTCAGTCAATCCTCTATGATGAGGGCTATGGCTGGGGGAGCAAGCTCGAAGCCATTATCCTGGAAATCGCTGCCCGCTTCCTACGCGAATTCAAACCGGGTCGAGAGCAATGCTGGGTGGCCGAACGAGATGGCCGTATCCTGGGTTCGGTGTTTCTGGTGGAAGAGCCAGGTGAACCTGAGACCGCGCGATTGCGCCTCCTATATGTCGAACCCGAAGCACGCGGGCTTGGTATCGGGCAGGCGCTCGTGCGTGAGTGCACCCGCTTTGCCTGTGACGCGGGTTATTCGTGGATAGTGTTATGGACGCATGCCGTGCTGGAAAGTGCACGACGAATCTATGCAGCAGAAGGCTATCAAATCATCGCGAGCGAGGTGCAGGAGGAGTTCGGAAAGCCTGAGACCAGTGAAACCTGGTTGCTTGAGCTGGACGTCGTCAACCCGGCACCATCCGCGCCTTGATGGTAATATCGACCTTGCGGCCCACGATCAGCGAATAGGCAGTCATGCCAAACTGGCGGCGGTCGATGCGGGTCGATCCCGTCAAGGTTACGGGCTCCCCAGGTGCAAGCTTCGCTGGTGGTCGATCGAATGCGACTTCAAGGGTTACCGGCTTGGAAACGCCCCGCGCGGTCAACATGCCCTTCACGATCCCGCTGGTCGGCGATGTGAATTGCATGCCATCGCCCACGAAGCGGACTGTCGGATATTTCTCGACCCAGAAGAACTTTTCCCCCTTCAAGCGTTTCAGCGTGACGGAATCGGGGGCCGTAAGCGCCCTCGCGTCGAGTTCCACGTCCAGATGCAATGCATCGGGTTGCTGAGGTACAACCACGGCCGATCCCGACACCTTGGGAAATTGCGCTGTCTTGCTGGCGATGCCGAAGAAGGCGACCTTGGCCAATACCGCACTTTGCGGCGCGTCGACTTTGAAACGGAGCGTGTCGATCGCCCCTGTCGCGAATAGTAGGATCAGCGGAAGGAAGAGCAGTCGGACGGGCATATCGAATCTCGCTAATCGAGTCGTACCGAGACTCTTGTGGACCGCTGTGTGTGACGCTGGCCTTAATCGCACAACATTGCATAGAGAGACGATGGCCAAGCTCTATTTCTACTACGCCAGCATGAATGCCGGCAAGTCGACCACACTGCTGCAGGCGGACTTCAACTATCGTGAGCGTGGGATGACGACCATGCTGTGGACCGCGGCGCTCGATGATCGTTCGGATGGCAAGCCGATTGCAAGTCGCATTGGGTTGCAGGCCGGGGCGCACCTGTTCGAACCTGATACGGATATTTGGACCAGTGTCGTCGCTGCCCACCAAGTCACCCCGATCAGCTGCGTGCTGATCGACGAAGCACAGTTCCTGTCGAAAGAGCAGGTTTGGCAATGCGCGCGGCTGGCAGATGAAACCAGAATTCCCGTGCTTTGCTACGGCCTACGGACCGATTTCCAGGGCGAGCTATTTCCGGGTTCAGCTGCGCTGCTAGGGATCGCGGATTCCCTAGTCGAGTTAAAGGCGATCTGTCATTGCGGGCGCAAGTCGACGATGAATTTGCGCGTTGATGCCGAGGGTATGGCAGTCATGGCGGGGGCACAAACCGAGATCGGCGGTAACGACCGCTATGTCGCGCTGTGTCGCAGGCATTTCGTCGAAGCGCTGGCGGGTTGATCCAAGGCGCCCTATCTAGCCGGACATGACAGAAACCCTTCTCTATGCGGCGATCCTGGTGCCGTGCCTCATCGTGGCCATCGTATTCCATGAGGTTGCGCATGGCCTTGCCGCGCTGGCGCTGGGCGATCCGACCGCGCGCGAACAGCGCCGCTTGAGCTTCAACCCGCTGCGCCATGTCGATCCGGTGGGTACCTTGCTTGTCCCTGGCGCGCTGGCCTTGCTCGGTGGCCCGATTTTCGGCTGGGCCAAGCCTGTGCCTGTCAACGCAAGGCGGCTCGACAACCCGCGATATGGCATGATGGCGGTTGCGGCGGCTGGGCCGGGAATGAACCTGTTGCTCGCGCTGGTCGGCGCAATTCTGCTGGGCATGGTCGCCGGCATCGGTTTCCAACCGGGCAGTGCGGTGGGCAGCCTGGCCTTCACGATGTTGTCGACCTTTGTCCTGATCAACATCTTCCTCGCGCTCTTCAACCTGCTGCCGATCCCGCCCTTTGACGGCTCGCATATCGTTGGCGGACTCTTGCCGCGCAGCATGGCTGGGCAGTGGCAGAAGCTCCAGCAGATGGGCATGTTTCTGCTGATCCTGCTGGTCGCAGCAAGCTGGGCCTTCCCCAATGCCGGAGTGATCGAACACACGGTACTGCCCCCGGTCCTGTGGCTGCAGGAACATTATTTCGATTTCGCGCAATGGATCGCAAACGGGATCGCGGGGTGACCGCCGCCAAGTCCGCGCCCCATGGCTGGCTGATCTTCGACAAGCCGCGCGAGCTGGGCTCGACCCAAGCCGTTTCCGCAGTGAAGCGCGTGCTTCGGCAGGGCGGCTATGCCAAGACCAAGGTCGGCCACGGCGGCACGCTCGACCCGCTGGCCGAGGGTGTCCTGCCGATTGCGCTGGGCGAGGCGACCAAGCTTGCCGGGCGCATGCTCGATGCAAGCAAGATCTACGAATTCACGATCCAGTTTGGCGCACAGACCGATACGCTGGACAGCGAAGGGGAAGTGATCGAGCGCAGCGAACACCGCCCGCCGATCGCCGCAATTGCGGCGGTTCTCGACCATTTTGTCGGCCCGATCGAGCAGGTTCCGCCCGCCTATTCCGCAATCAAGGTCGACGGCAAGCGCGCCTATGATCGCGCTCGCGCTGGTGAAGAGGTGGAAATGGCTACCCGGGCGGTGACGATCCACTCGCTGTCCATGGCGGGAGACCGCGAAGACGAGCTCCTCCGGTCCACCTTCGCCACCACCGCAGGACGGCCCGATCCGTTCGATCCGCAGGCTCCGCTGGAACTGGCCGACTGCATCACCTTGGTCGCGCATGTCTCCAAGGGTACCTACATCCGCTCCCTCGCCCGCGACATTGCGCATGCCCTTGGGACGGTTGGGCACGTCGCCTATCTGCGCCGTATCAAGGCAGGGCCGTTCCGTGAGGAACAGGCGATTTCGCTGGACATGCTGGAGGAAATCGCTAAGGGCGCGCGCATTGAAAACCTCCTCCTGCCGCTCGAGGCGGGGCTGGACGACATCCCGGCCTTGCAACTCGATCCCGACAGCGCGCAGGCGGTCCGCCAGGGCCGGGTATTGTCGGGGCTGCCCCAAACCGACGGGCTCTATCTTGCGAGGCTGGAAAAGATTCCGGTGGCGCTGATGGAACTCAGCGGGGGAACGGCAAAGGTCGTTCGGGGCTTCAACCTCCCAGATGTCGCGGAGTAAATTGAATGTCGGTTACCGCCGAAAAGAAAGCTGAGATCATCAAGGACAACGCCCAGACCAAGGGCGATACCGGTTCGCCGGAAGTCCAGGTTGCCATCCTGACCGAGCGCATCCGTAACCTGACGGGGCACTTCAAGGAAAACCACAAGGACAACCACTCGCGCCGTGGCCTGCTGATGATGGTCAACAAGCGCCGTAACCTGCTCGCCTATCTCAAGAAGAAGGATGTTGAGCGGTATAACGCGCTGATCGCGAAGCTGGGCCTTCGCAAGTAAGAGTTTCTCGGAGGGGCGGCTCAGGTCGCCCCTTCGCTTATCTGGGAGGATCGCCGGAAAAGTGGAATCCGGTTTTCCGGTTCGCGATCCGACCCATCAATACGGCACCCGTGCAATTCGGCGCTGGAGCCATTCCAGGGGCAAAAGACCCCGCACCGGACCGGGACGGCATACCCGGCACTGTAGGCCCCGCGATGCAATGTGGCTCGCGGGTCAAAAGGAAAATCCATGTTCGACACGAAAACCGTATCGCTGGAGTGGGGCGGAAAGACCCTCACTCTGGAAACCGGCCGCATTGCCCGTCAGGCTGACGGCGCGGTCCTCGCCACCTATGGCGAAACTGTTGTGCTCTGCGCAGTCACTGCCGCGAAGAGCGTCAAGGAAGGTCAGGACTTCTTCCCGCTGACCGTCCACTACCAGGAAAAGTTCTCCTCGGCCGGCCGTATCCCGGGTGGCTTCTTCAAGCGTGAGCGCGGTGCGACCGAAAAGGAAACGCTGACCAGCCGCCTGATCGACCGCCCGGTCCGTCCGCTGTTCCCCGAAGGTTTCTACAACGAAATCAACGTTATCGCGCAGGTCTTCAGCTATGACGGCGAGTGCGAGCCTGACGTGCTGGCGATGATCGCCGCTTCGGCTGCGCTGACCATTTCGGGCGTTCCCTTCATGGGCCCGATCGGCGCCTGCCGCGTCGGCTTCAAGGACGGCGAGTATATTCTCAACCCGAAGCAGACCACTTCGCTGACCGACGGTGGCCGCCTCGACCTGGTCGTCGCCGCCACGCATGACGCGGTGATGATGGTGGAATCGGAAGCCAAGGAACTCAACGAGCAGGAAATGCTCGGTGCGGTCGCCTTCGCTCACGACGCCATCCGTCCGGTCGTCAAGGCGATCATCGACCTCGCCGAACAGGCTGCGAAGGATCCGTGGGAAGTCGCCTCGCAGGACGGCAACGACGACATGAAGTCGGCCATCAAGGCGATGATCGGTGACGATATCGCTGCCGCTTACAAGCTGACCGACAAGTCGGCCCGTTCGGAGGCTCTCAATGCCGCCCGCGACAAGGTCAAGGCACACTACGCTTCGGACGAGTTCGACGGCCAACAGCGCATGACCGCGATCAAGCTGACCAAGAAAATCGAGGCCGACATCGTGCGCGGCGCGATCCTCAAGGACGGCACCCGTATCGACGGCCGCAAGCTCGATCAGGTTCGCCCGATCGAAGCCATGGTCGGCGTGCTGCCGCGCGCGCATGGTTCGTCGCTGTTCACGCGTGGTGAAACGCAGGCGCTGTGTTCGACCACTCTCGGCACCAAGGATGCCGAGCAGATGATCGACGGTCTCGAAGGCCTGAGCTATGAACGCTTCATGCTGCACTACAACTTCCCGCCCTATTCGGTCGGTGAAGTGGGCCGCTTTGGCGCCCCGTCGCGTCGTGACACCGGCCACGGCAAGCTCGCCTGGCGCGCGCTGCATAATGTGCTGCCGAGCCATGAGGACTTCCCTTACACGATCCGCGTCCTGTCGGACATCACCGAGTCGAACGGCTCGAGCTCGATGGCGACCGTGTGCGGCGGCTGCCTGTCGATGATGGACGCCGGCGTTCCGATCGAACGCCCGGTTTCCGGCATCGCGATGGGCCTGATCCTCGAGGGCAAGGACTTTGCGGTCCTGTCGGACATCCTGGGTGATGAAGATCACCTGGGCGACATGGACTTCAAGGTGGCTGGCACCGAAGCCGGCATCACCACTATGC
>NZ_JAYPTL010000025.1:0-5649 GCF_038133525.1 Erythrobacter sp.
CTTGGTCTTGTTGTTGGCGTGGCTCACATTGTGGCCAACCTGGCGGCCCTTGCCGGTGAGTTCGCAAATGCGCGACATGATCGTCTCTCGTTCAAATGGCTGGGCGAGTTCCCTTATCCGCTTATGGCGGGCGGGGCCTCGATTTGTCCCGGAAAGCGGCGCGCATAGCGGCGACCTCCCGAATCGTCAAGCACGTTGCGCCCTCCGGCACGGCAGTCTAGCGCGCTTGCACCATGACCGGCTGGACCCTCCCATACCCCATGCAGCGAGCCCTCGCGCTAGCGGAAGAATCGGCGGAGGCTGGTGAAGTGCCGGTGGGTGCGGTGGTGGTACGCGCCGGAGCGATTATTGCCGAGGCACATAATGCCCCGCGTGAAACGCATGACCCGACCGCTCACGCCGAAATACTGGCGATTCGCCGAGCGGCAGAGGTTCTGGGCGACGAGCGTCTGACCGATTGCGAGTTGTGGGTCACGCTCGAGCCCTGCACGATGTGCGCGGGGGCCATTGTCCACGCGCGAATCGCCAAGCTCTATTATGCCGCCAGCGACCCCAAGGGTGGTGCGGTGGAGCATGGCGCGAGGGTGTTCGACCAGCCGCAATGCCTGCATCGGCCCGAGGTATATTCGGGTATGGGTGAAGCGAGGGCGGCCAATCTGCTGCGAGAATTCTTCAGGGACCGCCGCTAAAGACCCCGCCAGATCCTGGCCGGCGCGCTATCGCTCTCGCCATGGCGCATGCGGTCACAGGTGGACGGCATGAAGCGCCTGTCATAGCAAAGCTGGATTTCCTCCAGCCAGCCGCGCCGGTTGAGGTGCACACCCACGGCTTCGGAACGCCATCCTGGATTGGCATCGACGAAGCGGGTGCGGATGATGCCCGCTGTCAGCCCTTCCTCACGCGAGATTCGATCAAAATCGGGAATACGCAGACCATTCCAGAGGATGCGCGTGACGCGGAAGTATGTCTCTGGGTGTCGGGCCATGCAGCTGCCATGCTTGGCCCATTGCTTGGCTACCAATGATGCAGAGGGTGAAAGGCAAAGGTTGGGTCGTACCGCTTCTGTCGACAGGGGGGATTTCGCGGGGCACCACTGTGGCCAACTACGCCCGCTTTCGGGCCAAAGCCCGTGGATGACCATTCCGAACCGGCCGGCCTGGCCAGAACATTGACGGGCATTAGGGGGGCTTGTCTCCCGTCCTCTGCAGAACTCCGGACTCCAGCTCATGGCCAGCGTATAGCCGGTGACTGGCAGGCGGCGCGCCGGGCCATCGGGCGCTACGCGAGGTAGATCTACCGCCCCAGTCACGCTGCATTGATAGGATTGCGCTGCGATCGGTGAGGCTACGAGGCCCAGAAGCAGGGCGGAAGCGAGCCGCACCAGGGTTGAAATGATTGAGAGCGCGGTCGACAACGGTACTGCCCGCCTCAAGATCATAGTGGCGTAAAATCGAGACCGATGTCGGCGGCCGGTGCGCTCTGGGTCAGGCGGCCGACGGATACGAAATCCACCCCGGTCGCGGCCTTGGCCCGGATCGTGTCGAGATTGATCCCGCCACTTGCCTCGGTCGGTACACGTCCTGCAACGATAGCAACGGCATCGCGTAACACGTCTGGTTCCATGTTGTCGAGCAGCAGCCGTGTCGCACCAGCGGCCAGCGCCGGTTCGATCTGGTCGATCCGGTCCACTTCGCAGATGATCTCCTTCACCCCCGCATCCACGGCGCGCCGCACGGCCTCTCCGACCGATCCGGCGACGAGGACATGGTTGTCCTTGATCATCGCCGCGTCCCACAGCCCCATGCGGTGATTCGCGGCGCCTCCCATGCGCGTGGCGTATTTCTCAAGTACCCGCAGGCCAGGGATCGTCTTGCGCGTATCGAGCAGCGTGCAGGCCGGGTTGTCCATCGCGTCGACATATTGCCGGGTCAGCGTGGCGATACCCGAGAGGTGCTGGACGGTGTTGAGCGCGCTGCGCTCGGCAGTGAGCATCGCCCGCGCATTGCCTTGCAGTCGCATCAGATCCGTACCCGCCGGAACCCGCGCGCCCTCTTCGACGAGAATTTCGATCGACATCTGCGGGTCGAGTGCATGGAAGAAGGCGCGTGCGATCGGCAGTCCGGCGACACAAATGGCATCGCGTGTATCCATGACACCAGCAAACCGGGCATCGGCAGGGATCACGCTTTCGCTGGTAACGTCCCGCCCACCACCTGCGAGGCCTTCGCCGAGATCCTCCGCCAGAGTCTCGTGGACGTAGCGGGCGAGATCGAAGCCGAGGAGCGTAAAGGTCATGTTGGCCTGTCTTGCGAGTTGACCCCGATTTGTCGAGCGCTGTCTGCCAAGCGTCAGTCTTCGGGGTGCGCTAAGGGCCAGGTGGTGGTGCGCGCGATGTCCGCCAGCGAGCGGTTGTCGAGCACTTCGAGGAAGGCGCGCACCGCTTCGTCCAATGCGGGTGTTAGCCCGCACGAAGGCGCAAGGATGCAATTTGCGCAGTCGGCGGGATTCAGGCTCGGCTCGGTCAGCCGGATCACCTGGCCGATCGTGATATCGGCCGCCGGCCGCCCCAACCGGAAACCCCCGTGCCGGCCGCGGAGGGTCGTGAGGAAGCCCGCATTGGCCAGCTGGTTGACCACCTTCATCGCGTGGTTGCGCGAAATCGCCTGTTCCTGCGCCACCTGGGCGATCGACAGCAAACGATCCGGTTCGATTGCTGCCTGCAGCAGGATGCGCAGTGCGTAATCCGAGTGAGCTGTGAGACGCATTGCCAGCCTTTCAAAAGATACAGTTGACATGCATCATTATGCTGCCAAGGAATAGATGCATATCCAATACATCATATAGGAGCTTCCCTTGAGCGCAACTTTGAGTCCTTCGGTTATTGCTACGGTGAAGGCGACCGCGCCGGCCCTGCGAGCCCACGGCCTTGCGATCACTCAGCGCATGTATGAGCGGCTGTTCGTTGATCCGGCCGTAAAGGCGATGTTCGATCAGGCCGCGCAGGAATCGGGTGAGCAACCAAAGCGTCTTGCGGCGGCAATCCTCGCCTATGCCGAGAACGTCGACAAGCTTGAGGCCCTGTCCAAGCCGGTAGAGCGCATGGTCGCCCGGCACGTCGAAACAGGCGTGAAGCGCGAACATTACCCGCTGGTCGCCGATGCCTTGATTCCCGCCATCGCCGACATTCTGGGTGACGCAGCGACCCCGGTGGTGCTGGCCGCCTGGGGCGAGGCCTACTGGTTTCTCGCCAACTTGCTGATCGGGCTAGAGGAAGCGCGTTACAGCGAGGCGGTTGTATAGGCCGCGATGGGGCTGCGCGATGGCCAGCGATGGCTGTCGCGCGACCTCAATGGACGAAGCGCGCCACCACGTCGCGGTAGGAGCGCGAGACCTTCACTTCCGCTCCGCTATCGAGCACGAGGAAGCACTCGCCATTGGTATGCGGCTTGACCTGGCGAACCTGGTCGAGATTCACGATGGTCGACCGGTGTACGCGCTGGAACTTGCGCGGATCGAGCCGGCGTTCGAGATCCTTCATCGTTTCGCGCAAGATCAGCGAGTTGTCGCCGGTATAAATGCACATATAGTCGCCCGCGGCCTCGATGTGCTCGATCGTGTCGACTTCGACCCGGAAGATCTGGCCACGATCCTTGATGTTGATCAGTCTTTCAAAGCGGCTGGCAGCCTCCGCCTCGTCACCGGCCAGTTCCTCGACCGCTTCCGGGGCAACCTCCGATAGCACACTCTTGAGTTTCTCCGCCTCTTCGGAAGATTTCTTTTCAGCCAGGCGGATCCGTACTCGCTCGATCGTGTCAGCCAACTTGTCCTCGTCCACCGGCTTCATCAGGTAATTGACCGCATTGGCCTCGAAGGCGCGGATCGCGTGCTCCTGGAAGGCTGTCACGAAGACGAATAGTGGCGGTTCGATCTCCATCACGCCTTGAACGACACTGAACCCGTCGAAACCGGGCATCTGGATGTCGAGAAAGACAAGATCGGGCTTGAGCGTCTTGATTGCGCGAATTGCTTCGCGTCCGTTCTGGCAGGTCTCGATGATCTCGACGTCCTCGAAGGGCTCGAGCCGCAATTGCAGGCCTTGGATGGCCAGTTTCTCATCGTCGACAAGGATGGTGCGAATGGTCATGTCGTGGGCTGTGCCTTCTGGGGAGGTTGCAGCGTGTGAACGGGCGGGGCGCCCGCAGGTTTCTGGGTCGCTGCGATTTGGGGCGCTTTGGCTGGCGCCGCGATGAATGGAGCTCTCGCTTCGTCGGCTTCAAAGGGCAGTTCGATGAGAACGCTGAAGCCGCCGGTCTCGGGCGATCGGATTTCGAACCGGTGCTCTTCGCCATAGGCCTGCGCCAGGCGGTCGCGGATGTTGGCCAAGCCCACCCCGGTCGAATCGCGCCGAGCGTGGGTGGGGCGAACAGCTGGAAGTCCTTCGATAATGGTGTTGGATGCCATGCCCGGACCGGTGTCCGAGACAATCACCCTGAGGCGAGGGCCGACAACCTGGGCACTCACATTGATCTCCGCGCCCTCTTCCATCGGACTGACGCCATATTTGATGGCATTTTCGACCAGCGGCTGGAGCAGCATGGATGGAAGTTGGGCCTTGGCGGCCTCGGGCTCAATCCGGAACTCGGTCCGCAGACGGTCTTCGAAACGCATCCGCTCAATGTCGAGGTAGAGCTTCAGCGTCTCGACCTCTTGCGCCACCGTGACCTTCCCGCCGGGCTGGGTAACCAGCGTATGGCGCAGGAAGCTCGACAAGCGGGTGAGCATCGCATTCGCGGTCTCGGTTTGCTTGAGCAACACCAGCGTGCTGATCGAATTGAGGGTGTTGAACAGGAAGTGCGGGTTGAGCTGGTAGCGGAGCATGGCGAGTTGCGCGCTCGTGGCCTGGGCTTCGAGCCGTTCCAGCCGGTCGGCCTGCGCTTCGACCTGGAGGAAGTAGTTGATGGCGTAATAGAGCGCCGACCAGGCACCCAACAAGGTCAGGTCATAGGAATAAAGGCCGAGAAACAGGCGAACGAAACCTCCATCGTTCGAAGGCCTGGTCAACTGCAGCACCCAGCTGTCGATGAAGGCGAAAACGCCCACCGCGACCGCCAGAACCATCGCTGTTGCGCTCCACATGACCAAGGGGCGGCGGTTCATCAGCGCACCATAGATCACCGCGAGAATCAGGCTGAGCGAGAAACCGGTGATCGTCGCGATGACAATGATCACCAGAGCGTCGATCGGCTGGCCGTTGGCGACTGCCGACATGGCGCGCAGCATCGCGGTCCCGCCCCAGCCAGCCAGCTGGAGGTTCCAGAACGCCTGGTTCTTATTGGCGAAGAACGGCGTCGGACGAATGGGCAACACGGCCATGCGAGCCTCCTCTAGCCCAATTGCGACGAGTTGTGCCAGTCGCTACACTCATTCCTGCTGACGAAGCGAGGGAGAGACGCGATGGGTGTGCACGGAACGATCGACCAGGAAAGCCGAGAACGGGCCAAGTTCCGTGAAATGAAGGAAGGCACCGCAGAAGACTGGGCGATCATCGGCGGCGAATATCGTGCCTTCGCCCGGGGTCTGCCCGACCGGGTGCTTGACCACCTCAAGCTGCTCGATGGCGATTTCGGCGGGTTTCCCGTCTGCCGCCTG
>NZ_JAYPTL010000025.1:5659-39090 GCF_038133525.1 Erythrobacter sp.
CGCTTCCCGGTCGACCGGCTCGAGCACTCGCTGCAAACTGCCACCCGTGCATACCGTGACGGGCGCGACGAACAATATGTCGTGATGGCCCTGCTGCACGACATCGGCGATACGCTCGGGAGCTACAACCATCCGGAGGTAGCTGCCTCGATCATCAAGCCTTTCGTAAGCGAAGAAGTGCACTGGATCTGCCAGAACCATGGCGCTTTCCAGGGCTACTACTACTTCCACTTCCTCGGCATGGACCAGAATGCCCGCGAGCAGTTCCGCGACAATCCGCATTTCGAAGCATGCCGCGAGTTCTGCGAAAAGTATGACCAGGCGGCGTTCGACCCCGACTATGGGAGCGAATCGCTTGAATTCTTCGAGCCCATGGTCCGCCGTGTGATGGAGCGCCCGCTTGCGTCGATGTATGCCAAGGCGGTGGCCGAAGAATAGATCTCAGCCTTCGGCATCGAGCGCTTGCGCCAGCCGTTCGTAAGGCACCAGCCCTTCTATCACCTCGTCCCCGGCCACCCAGCTGGGCGTGCCGGTAAAGCCTAGCGTTCGTGCGAATGCCATGGTGCGGGCAATCTCGGCCGTTGCGGCACCCGATTGGGCGAAGGTCCGCGCTGCCGCCAAATCCAGCCCGGCGGCCTGTGCAGCCTGGGCGATACTGGCGTCGCTCGGTGGACCGAGCTGGAACATGGCGTGATAGAAGGCCGCATATTTGCCCTGCTTCGCTGCCGCGAGACCCATGCGTGCAGCTGCTTCGCTCCCCTCAAAAATTGGCCATTCGCGGATCACCACTTTCACTTCGGGATCGGCAGCGATCAGCTGGTCGACTTCGGCGATGCTCTGGCGACAGAAGGTGCAGCCGTAATCGGTGAACTTGACCAGAACCTTGCTGCCCTGCGGATTTCCCAGCACCGCACCGGGGAAGGGAACGCCAACTTCGTCCGACAAGCCGGCCAACCGCTTCTGGGCCTGATCTCGCTGATAGGCTTCGGCCATTTCGGGAAGGATTTCCGGGTGCGACAGCATATAGTCACGGACCCGGGCATCGCCCAATCCGCTGGTCGACCACAGGCCAGCCCCTGCGAAACCGAAGACGAGCGCGATCAGCGCAGTGAGGATGTGGTTCTTCATACCCGTTCCTTGGCCGCTATCAGCGCCGCTCGCAACTGCGGCCCCGTTCGAGTTCGCACTGGCGTTCCAATAAGGCACGCGCCTGAAGCCCGATGTCCTGCGCCCTCAGCCAGTCGGGCGTACCGGCCGGCAGACCCGCTTCGGCAGCCTGGGCGCTGCGGATTGCCAGAGCGTAGGCGCCGCTCAAAACCTGCTGTTCCGCGCTCGCCAGTCGGGCGCGGGGAATATCCCCGCGGGCCGCATAGACCACACCTAGCTGATACCAGGCGAAGGGGTTGTAGCGATCGCGCCCAACCGCTGCCCGCAGCACGCGCTCGGCTTCCTCGAAGTTTGCGGGGTCCTCGGTTGCGATCAGGGCATGGCCGAACAATCCGGCAATGAGCGGTTCCGCCTTGGTCAGTTCGGTTGCCCTGCGCAGTGAATCGAGCGCTTCGGTGGGGCGCCCCGATTCAAGCAGAATCTGGCCCTTGAGCTCGAGGAAATAGGGATCGTCCGGGTTACTGGCGAGCAGCGCATCGGTGCTGGTCAGGGCGCGATCGACGTGGGCGGATTTGTGGTAGGCATAGGCGCGGGCATAGAGCGCCGGAACAGTCTGATTGGTCTCGGGGTAATCGCGCAAGGTTGCGGCAGGCTTGGCAATGTAGCCCGTCAGCTTGGCCTTGATCCTCTCGAACCCAGCCTGTTGGCGGGCGTTAGCCGGTGCATTCCAGGCCGGGTCCTTTTCATAGACCTCCTTCAATCGCGCAATACGATCGCCTGAAAGCGGGTGAGTGCGGTAAAAACCGGCTTCGTCCGACTGGCTGTAGCCATAGCGGAATTCCTGATTCAGCAGCTTGCCGAAGAATGCCAGCGAGCCGCGCCCGGAAATGCCGGCCTTGGACAGGAAGTCCGCCCCCGCGAAGTCTGCCGATGATTCCTGCGTGCGGCTGAACGACAAGAAATTGCCGAGTGCGGCCTGCTGGCCAAGTCCCAGAAGCCCGATGGCGGCGTCGCCCGATCCCGCCAGTGCGGCACCGACTCCGGCAAGGAGGCTGAGGATCGATATCTTTGTCGCCGCGGCCGCACCGTCGCTATACCGCAAGATGTGGCCACCAGTGATGTGGCCAAGTTCGTGCGCGATAACCCCCTGGACTTCTTCGGCCGTATCGGCAGCTTCGATCAGCCCGGTGTGAATGTAGACCGCCTGACCACCGGCCACGAAAGCGTTGATTGACGGATCATTGAGCAGGACCAGGTCGACATTACCCGGTTCGAGTCCTGCTGCGGCGATCAGCGGCGCCGAGATATCGTCGAGGAAAGCCTCGGTTTCGGCATCGCGCAATACGCTTTGTGCGGCGATAGGCTGTGCCGCCAGCATGGTGACAGCAAGGGTGACAAGCAGGCGGCCGGGGAAACGCATTCCCTGCTGCTAAGGCCTTTCGGCCTGAACCGGAACTGAAACGTCGGTCACGCGATGGGCAAATTTCGCGATCCTTACGGCAATGCCGGCGGAATCTCGCCACGGACTGGCGAGGGAAATCAGCGGCTTGTTATGGTCCATTTCAGGGTAGAACTGCGTTTCCACGCGCGCTCCAGCCTCGGAGATCGCAGCAGCCAGCGCGTGGGTATTGCGCGGCTTGACAAGCGTATCGTCCTCGCCGTGGATCAATAGCATCGGTGCCAAATTGCTGCGCGCATGATTGATCGGTTGGCTTTCGGGGCCGGCACCGACAGTTCCGAACATCAGCTTGGTCGCCTCGCTGGCGAAAGGGTAGAAGTCATAGGGACCCGAAAGGCCCGCGACGCCCTTGATCGATGACTGCGGTACCCCGGCTTCGTGCAGCCAGCGCTGGTCCACTGCCACTTGAACGACATTGTAGGCCCCAGCCGAATGCCCGGATAGTACGATCCGGTCTGGATCGCCACCGAACCGGCCGACGTCGGAACGGACCTGCGCGATGGCCGCCGCGGTATCCTGCAACATGGCCGGGTATCGCCCCTCTTCCCCGAGCCGATATCCTGCCACCACTACAATGAAACCTTCCGGCGCGAGCGCTCGCGCGATGAAGCCGTAGTTGTCGGGATCACCCGACTGCCAACTGCCACCGTGAAAGAAAATCAGTACCGGCAAGCGGTTCCGGGTATCCGCGGGCGCATAGTACCCGAGTTTTTGCGTCGGCTGCGTACCATATGGGGCGCTCTCGACCAGCTCGACTTTGCGCGCACCACCCGAACTGCGATCGACTGCATCGAGTACCGCGGGACCATTGACGAGGATTGCCACCCACAGTGCTGCGGCAGCCAGCAACAGGACAGCGGCGAATATGCCTAGAACTGGGAGCATACGCGTCACCACGTCGAATGTGGGGGTGAAGAAAATGCCATCGGCCGGGCGCTAACCAAGGCAGCACCCGGGCGACAAGCCCCAAATGCAGGATTTCGCCGTCTAGCCGAGGAGTTTGCGGGCAGCGCGTTCGACCAGCGGGATGTCTTCGGGTACTTCGCCAAGGATGACGATCTTCCCGTCCAGAGTACGGCGCACCATCACAAGCGCAAATTCAGGACCTTCGGGTTCGAGGTCGGCGAGTTCGAGCGAGTCGAGACGGCGAAGCTGTTTCGCAAGAGCCTTGCGTACTCCGTCGGTATCGTCGACCGGCTTGCCCTGTTCTTCCTTGCGAGCGCGGCGCTCCGCATTGACCACGGCTTTCAGGCCACCTTCGGCCTCGTCGAGATAGTGCGCCAGTGCACCGCGCGGCACGCTGATCCTGTGCGCGTGCATCAGCACTGCGGCGTATTCGGTCAGGCGGGTCTTGTCGTAGTCGGCACCGAATACGAGTTTGACCACCGGCGTCATCGGGGCCCGATCCTGTACCGTGAGGCCATTGTCCTCAAGTAGTTCGGCGAATCCGTCGGGATCGGATTCGGTCTCGAGGCTGAAATCGTAGGCAAGGCTGACCGCCTGGTAGAGCGCCTTGCGGCTGCGATCCTCGGTATTCTGCGCCGCCTGGGCTAGTTCGCGCGCGGCTGCGAGGCAGTCATAGAGACCTTCCGGTACTTCCGGGCTGCTCTCGACCGGGGCCTCGATCTCGCCGAGTACGATCCCGGTTGCCGCAGCGCCCACTTCGGCAAGCCCTTCGACCGGCTCCGCGTGAAGCAGAATAGTGGCATCCACTTCGGTTGCCGGTCCTTCTTCGAACGCGGGAGCGAAGCCATCTTCGGCATCATCTTCAGCGAGAACTGCCTCGCCGGGCTCGCCAATGGTGGGTTCGGCGTCGAACTCCTCGTCGAATGCCTCGGCATCAACCTCATCCTCAGCCCGGTAGGCATGGAACGTTTCGGGCATTGAGAAGGTGATTGTCGGCGGTTCGGGCACAAAGGCGGGGGCTTCCGGTTCGGGCGAATAGGCCTGCGGAACCGAGGGAGATGCTTCATTCCCGGTCAGGTCGACCGACTTCTTGTTCCGGATGCCACGGGAGACCAGCGACATCAGGCTGCTCGACGAATCGTCATCGGCGAGCGGATCGACGAGATCGTCGACGTCGTCTTCCTCTTCGTCATCATCCCAATCGGGCAGGCCATAGTCAGCAGCGGTCTTTATGCCACTGTCGAAATCGCTGTAGCCGCCGTCCTCGTCATAGGCATCATCCCCGATGCCGTGCCCACCGATGGGGTTGCCAAGGGCGTCGACGCCGCGATGGGCCTTGCCTGCCGCCGTTGGGGCAAAGGCGTCCTGCCCGAAGTTCGGTTGGGGTAGTTCAAGGTCGGGATCATGCTCGACAATGTGGGCATTCCCCAGTTCGAACACGTCTTCGCCTTCGTCACTCATCTCGACTTCGCCCCGTGTAGCCAGACTTTCGGCAGTTTCGATCGACGTATCGAAACCCTCGATATCTTCGCCATCCTCATATTCGCCAAGCGATTGCCCGATCTCCAGCAACAGCTCGTCGGCTGTTCTCTGGTCGGCCATCTCTTTCCAATTGATCACGCCGTAGATGTAATCGATCTCGCGATCATCGGACGAATAGGGCAGCAGTATTCCGCGGTAGAGTACGGTCAGATCGCGGTCGTTGACGAACTCCGCCTCGAAGCCGATCGGCGCCTGGTTGGCCAGTATCTGCATGTAGTGGTCGGTAATGCGGCTGAGAACCGAACGGCTTGGCACATCGGACAGCCGGCTGAGGACTGCATCTTCGCCGCATTCGGCGGCCAACTCGGCTCCGACAAAGCGAACTGCCGGGTCCTCGATACCGTTGGAGAAATCGAGCAGGACCGAATAGGGTCCGAAATCGTCGAGCGTATGCGGCTCGAGATCGGCGATATCGGGATAGTGACGGTCGCCCAGAAGGCTTGCCCAATGGTTGTACGCACGCACCTGCATGCGGCGTTCGTCCTGGCCTACCGGTGACGGGGGCGGTTCGGGCAGGGCGTCGCCATCGTCGACGAAATCGTCGAGCGGTTCTTCCGCTTCATGCGCGCCGAAATAGCCGCCAAGCCTGTCCATGAATCTTTAAGCCCCTGAAAGAGATCTGCTCATTCCATCGGGGTATGCGCCTTGCGTGGTAAACATATGGTTAAATATACTTACCAACCTTCCCGCCAGGTGAGGCCGAAGGGCTCACAACAGATAGCGCATACGGATGGTCAGGCTGCGGTCTTCGGTGGCGATATCGATCGCGGCATCGGCAAAGCTTGGCGGACCCATGCGGACCTTGGCATCGCGCGAAAATCCGAAACCTTCCTTTGGCATCATTCCCAGCACGCGGTCCGCTTTGCCGTTGCCGTTCTCATCATGCAGCAAAGCGATAGCGTAGCGGCCCGGTTTCACTCCAGTAAAGGTGAAGGTCACTGCGCCTTCCCGGGCGTCGGCAGTCGCGGCATAGGCACCTGCCACGCCGCGGCACCGGGGAAATTTCTCGGTGTCGGTAGTCATGCAGGCGCGCACGATCCCCCTGGCGTTGCGCAGTTCGGTTGCGGTGACGGTAACCGTCACGCCTTCCCCCGGATTTGCCGCCATCACCAGCATGGCACCAGGTAGAAGCGAGAGGATGGCAAGTTGCCTCACAGCTTTTCGCTCAGCCCCCTGTCGGTTCCGCATAAACGGTCCCAGAATCGGAAATAGAGGCCATAGTTGCATCGATACTCTTCATGGTGCCGCTGGTGATGGCTCGCGGTTATCAGCCATGATCCTAATGGCGAGTGAACCAGGGACCGGGGAAACATCTCCCAACCCATGTGGTTGGTGACCCCCATGATGGTCATCACCAGCAGCACGAACCCCAGCATTGCAACGTGAATGGGAATGAGGAGGACAAGGACCGGGATAACTACCGCTCCTGTGATTGCTTCCCACGGGTGGAAGCTCATGGCCGCCCAGGCCGTCGGCGGGCGGCTTGCATGGTGCACGGCATGCGCGATCCGGAATGGTCTGGGTTGGTGCATCCAGCGGTGCGTCCAGTAAAACCAGCTGTCATGCGCTGTCAGGTAGATCAGCGGTGCCAGCGGCAGATACCACCAGGAATAGGCGCCCCAATCGCTGTAGATCCGGGTCCAGCCATGTTCTTGCCAACCCCAGGCGATAATGCCGGCCGGGATGCCGTAGATCGCTGCCGAACCGAGCGACCAGAGTACTTCACGGCGGATTTGGTTGCCCAGTTTCGCGTGGTAGCCTGGCCGCACGCGATTGGTGATCAACGCAAAGAGCCCGCTGGTGGCGAGATAGCGCCCGGCAATGATGGCCGTCATGGCCAACGCGGAAAGGAAGATGGCGCTCAACATGCGTGCGACCTTCTATGCCGTATTCACGACCAGCGCCACAAGGGCCGTTCCTAGCGGTCCCTGCCCCAGGGGCCGCAGTGCGGATCTCCTGTCACGGTCATCCTGCGGAGCGAGGTCCGCGCCAGTCGTTCGATCTCGACCTTGCGACGTGCGGCGGCCAAAGGCTGCAGTGGAGCTGGGCGAATGATCTCGCCGTCGTAGCCGTCGGCGACAATGATCCCGCAGCTGTCAGGGCGATAATCCGGCCCTTCGAGCGGCGACCTATCGAGTCCCGGTGGCACACCCCAGAAGAAACGGTCGCAGAATTCCAGGTAATCCGGCCACTTGCCGTCACCCAGCAGGTCGCCACGCTGGACCTTAATCTCGACAATTATCACGCGACCCTTGGGATCGACTCCCATCAGATCGGCCCGGCGCCCGTTACGCAGCGGCATCTCGGCAAGGCACCAGATGTCGTTGCGCGCGAACAGCCGCGCGATACCGCGCGCTACCGTCGCTGCGGTTTCTGTCAGGTCCTGCGCCGAATCCGTCATATCGATGGATTGGAACAGATGGCGAACGTCGTCAACCGACTTGATTGCGGCGGCTGTTAGATCAGCGAAAGGATGGCGCTGCGCGAAGTATGGAATTCCCGCCACAGGGTCAGTGCGGCGGCGGTGGTGTCCTTCCCTTGCGCTGTCAGCGACAGCAGGGCGCGCAGGCCAGGCTGCATGATCGCCGCAAGGTCGTCGATACCCCGGGCGACCATCTCGTAATGCCGGCCGCCCTTCTCTGCAGCTCGCAAAGGCAGCGAAATGATATCTTCGCTGAGAATCTCCCGGCCAAGCTGAGCGAGATGCCCCACTGCCGTCGCGGCTTCTTGAACCGCCTCCCACTGGTTGGCCAGCGTCGCCACATCGGGTGTCGTGCGCGGTCCCGTTTCCGCGGGCGGAAGCATGGTGGCCTGGCTCAGGTCGAACTCGTGGGAGATAGCGCTCATGCCGGCTAGGATTAGGGTGCGCATCTTGCCAAATCTCTAACACCGCATCGCCAATTCAGCTGTGCGATTAGCACTGGCGAGTGGCGACCCGCTTTGCTAAGCGCCGCGCTCGCCGCACGGCTCGCAAGGGCCATGGGCACCCGTAGCTCAGCTGGATAGAGCGCTGCCCTCCGAAGGCAGAGGTCACAGGTTCGAATCCTGTCGGGTGCGCCAGGTCGTTTTCGCGAGATGATTTCCATCCCGCTGCCGTTTCATTATGGCACGAAACCGCTACATAGCGCCGCTCAATCTCGGCTAAGGCATCTGTGCAATGGATCGGGTAGTCTATAATTTCGAAACCCTGACGGTCCAGGCGCATGCCGGAGACGCATCGATGCAGCACCGCGCCAGCCGCGATTTCCGCGCACGCAATCCGCGGATCGGTGTGATCTACAATCCCCGAAGCCACCGAAACAAGGGCCAGGACCTGGCTTGCACTGCGCGCGCGAGCATTACAGTGGCCCAGCCCGGCAAACGCGAAGATATCGCAGGCGCGCTGGCCGATTTCGCAGCGCAAGGGATCGACTACCTGATCATCAATGGCGGCGACGGGACAGTGCGCGATGTCCTGACGATGGGGCAAGGCGTGTTCGGCGATAACTGGCCGGCGCTCGCAATCCTGCCGAAAGGCAAGACCAACGCGCTCAATGTCGACCTGGGCGCGCCAAGCGGCTGGAACCTGCCTGAGGCGATTGCTGCCTATGCGGATGGCCGCAGGATAGTCCGGCGCCCCCTGGTAATTGCGCGCGAAGGTGCCGATGAGCCGGCGATGCTTGGCTTCATCTTCGGTGCCGGTGCGTTTACCCTGGGGATCGAAGCCGGGCAGGATGCGCACCAGCTGGGTTTCTTCAACAGTCTGGCGGTCGCTGCCACCAGCGTTTGGGGCGTGATGCAAGCGCTCTTCGGTAGCGATGCCAATATCTGGCGCCGCGGAACCCGGATGCAGTTGGTCTGCCGGCCTTCGGGCACGCCGCTGCCGCACTCAGGCCATGGCGATGGCGATCGCCGCAACATCATTCTTGCCAGCACGCTCGAGAAGTTCCCTATGGGGATCAAGTTGTTCGGCCCCGAACGCGAAGGGCTAAAGCTGGCTGTGCTCGACAAGCCGCGCCGCCGCGTATTGCTAGCCTTGCCAGCCATCCTGCTCGGTTGGCAGCCCAAGTGGCTTGGTGCGGCGGGTCTACATCAGCTGGATGCCGTCTCGTTTACGCTCGACGTGTCGGAGCCGGTAATCCTCGATGGCGAAGCCTTTCCCGCCGGGCGCTATGCGATCGGTCAGGGACCCGAGCTGACCTTTGTCACGCCGTGACGGCGGCACTTACCACCCGTATCATCGACGGCTTGGCGCGCGAGGTGCGGCGCGAGGTTGCCGCCTACGCCGAAATGCTGGGCAAGGAAGCAGCTGCTCTCGGCGTGCTGTTCTACGGATCGAACCTGCGCACCGGCTCACTCGAAGGAGTGCTGGATTTCTACATCCTGCTCCCTGGCCCACAACGCGATCGCATCTGGCCTCGGGTTAGCTATCGCGAGTGGTCCTGCGACGGTCAGAAGCTGCGCGCGAAGATTGCCACCATGTCACTTGAGCAGTTTGAGCTCGCCGCTGCTGGGCAGTCGCGGGACACGACAATCTGGACGCGCTTCGTCCAGCCGAGCGCATTAGCTTGGGGCCGGGACGATCTTGCGCGGGCTGCAATTGCCGCCGCAGTTGAAAGTGCCGCGAAAACCGCAGCCAGGCTAGCGTCCGCTCTCGGGCCCGAAATGGGCTCGGCCGAAGATTATTGGCGGGCATTGTTCCGGGCGACCTACCAGGCCGAGTTCCGGATTGAGAAGGCTGGCCGGGAGGACTCAATTCTCGAAGTGAACAAGGCGCACTTTGAAGGACTACTGCCCTTGGCATGGGATGCCGGAGGCATTTCCTTCACGCGCGAAGGCGATCAGTTCACTACGATCATGCCTGCCGCGTCACGCAAGCAGATCCTCGGCTGGTGGCGGGCGCGTGCCCGAATGGGCAAGCTGCTCAACCTGCTTCGGCTAGCCAAAGCGACCACGACCTTTGATGGTGCCGCCGACTACGCCGCATGGAAGCTCCACCGGCATACCGGGATCGCGCTTGCCGTCACGCCGTTCCGCGCCAAGCACCCGCTGCTCGCCGCTCCGGGAGCCGCGCTGGAACTTTGGCGCAAGCGCCGCGCTCAGCGATAGCGCATATTGATGGTGATCGCTTCGACCCCGTTTTCGACCGTGAAGCCGACTTTCTTGTAGCTGGGCTTGCCGAGATTGAAGATGTTGATGCTGGGGTTGTTCGACATCGCGCCGCCATCGCTGAAAATATCGGTCTTGCCGTTACCGTTGAGGTCGTGACGCACGGCGATGCCATAGGTGCCCGCAGCCGGCAGAGGCATGCAGAACGACATGGTGCCGGCCTTGGCGGGTGCCTCCATCCGGTTGATCCAGCGACCCTTTTCGAGCCAGTCTTCCTTGGTCGCGCGATAACTTTGCACGCGGATTGTGCCGCGCGACTCCTTGATTCCCATGACAGTTACGCGCACGGCGGGTCCAGCTCCGGGCGCGCACTTTGCGGGGTTCTCGGTAATGGTCTGGCGATACTGCGCCTGTGCCGGAATGCTCAAGGTGGCGGCGGCGAGGGCGAGGCCGGTCATCCCGGCGAGGGTGGCGAAACTGCGCGTCATCAAATTCCCTGTTCTTGTCGATCTGATACCCCGCAAAGCGGGGTCAGCCTGCCCAACCGGGCGCGATATGGGGAACGATCTAGCAAATTGCACTGAATTCTGGCTGAATTGGTCCTGCGGCGGGTGTTCAGCCACAGGTTGCCCTGCCGTCTTGCACAGCAATGCGCTGGCTTGCGCAGTCGATCAGTGCGCCGCGATGCCCGATAATGATGATTGTGCAGCGTCCGGCCAACCTGCAGACTGCCGAAGTGATCGCTGCCTCGCTCTCCGGGTCGACAGCACTTGTTGCCTCATCGAGGATCAACAGGTCTGGGTCGCGCAACAGTGCGCGCGCGAGGGCGATGCGTTGCCTTTCGCCGCCTGACAGCTTTCGCGCGCCCTCACCCAGATCGCAGTCGAGCCCACCGGGCAATTCTGCGACGAACTGCGCTGCGGCACGTTCCAGCGCGTGGCGAAGTTGCGCCTCGCTCGCGTCGGGCTGGGCCCAAAGCAGGTTCTGGCGGATCGAACCGGAGAACAGCAATGCGTCCTGCTGGACGTAGGCCACGCGCTGTCGCCAGGAATTGCGTAGCCCCCCCTCCAAGGGTGCCCCATCGATCGTCACCTGACCCTCATCCGGTGACAGCAGGCCGCCGAGCAGGTCGGCGAGGGTGCTCTTGCCCGCCCCGGAGGGCCCAACCAATGCAGCGATCGACCCTGCTTCAATTTCAAACGAGACATCGGTTACACCGGGGCGTTCGGACGTGTGACGATATGTCACCCGTTTCAAAGCGAGCGATCTGGCCAGGCGAGGCACCTGAGCAATCGGCTCGCTTTCGGCTACCGCCTCGGCTTGCGATATCAGCAGCCGCGCATCGTGTAAGGCGGGTGAAGAATGGGCCCAGCCCTGCGCTGCAGACTGCAAGGCCTCGAACAACGGGACCGCACGGACCGCAATGGCGGTCATCGCGAGCAGCACCGGTGCCGGAAGACTCCAAACCGTGACCGATGCCCAAACGACAGCGGCGAGCGCGATTGCAGCGCCGATTTGCAGGACTGCCCGTGCCCGGGAAGTACCGATGATATACTGCCGTTCCGCTTTGCGCATGCTGGTGAAGCGATCGGCAAGGTCCTGAGCTGCAGCCCCTTCACGGCCGAAGCTCTTGACCAGCCGCAACGTCGACAGGGTCTCTTCGAGCTGGGCGTAGATCGCCTCGTAACGCCGGGTGAGCGCATCGCCGAGCGCTCGCGCCTTGCGCCGCAGCCCACCAAGCGCGGCTAATGCGCACAGGCCCAGCAACATGCAGCCCAGTGCCAGTAACGGAGAGAGCGCCAATGCCGCGAAGGCCAAGGCAAGCAGCGAGATGAGCGTGCGGGCCAGTGTCGAGATATGCTGGATAGCCTCCCCGACCCGGTCGATTGAGCTTATCAGCAGCGCCCGATTGGCGCTTTGCCGCATCGCGGCCAGCGCCTTCCATTCGGCCCCGAGCAAGGCGCTCACCGCCCGCCGGCGCAATCCGTCGACCACCGCAACCTCGAGCCGTTGCGAGGCCAAATTGCGTGCGAGTTCGACCAGCGCGCGAATGCTGACCAGGACCACGAAAATCGCGAGCAGCGTGATCAGGGACCAGTTGGGCAGGGCAAGGGGAAGATTGGTCTGCCCCGCATCGCCGGTCAGCGTTCCGACCATCGGGACGAGCAGAACCACTCCGAACCCTTCGGTCGCTGCGCCGATCGCCGTGAACAGAATCAAAGCGACGAGCCGCCGGGGCCCGGCGAGGTCAAGGAATGATCGGAACGCTTCGGTCATCGCTTTGCCACGCTTGCCCGCCGCGAGGGTCCGCTGTCAAAGGGCGTTGCGACCTTCCACCTGCGCCACGAAGCGTGCAATTGCCGCGGTCCCGATAATGCCGAACTGCAAGGGCCAAGCGGTGCCGGGGTCCAGCGGAGTGCGCGGCGGCAGGGCGCGTAGCAGCCCACGAGCCCGTTCGACATCGATCCAGTCGCCCAACCATGGATGCGTTGCCAGGCCATCGAAGGTTTCGAGCAATTCTTCCTGCTTCGAAACCAGGTAGCTGTGCCAATCGACATTGTGCCCGCCATATCGGGTCTCAAGCCGCTGGCTTTCGGGCATGATCCCGCGTGCCAGCTCACGCGCCAGCCAGCGGTCGGTCCCGTCCCGCAGGAATGCCTCATCGGGCAGCGAAAAGCAGAACTCGATCAATGGGCGATAGGCCAGCAGGTCGCGGCGGCGCAGGCCGGTTAGCTGTTCGCGCCCAAGGTCGAGATCCGCCATGCCTGAATCGCTAGCTGCCCAAGCCAGTTCCATCATCTCCCGACGTCCAGTGGTTGTGCGGGGCTGACCCGCGGCAGTTGCCAGCCCGAATTCGGCAATGGCGGCCGGTTTGAGCATTGAGGATCTACCGGCAACCGACCCAGCACCGCGGGAGAAGCGTGCTTGCAGGGCCACACGGACCCTGGTCGGAAGATTCGGCATGATCGCTAACGAGGCTAATTTGCGCGCGAGGCTTCGCGGATCATCGGATCGTTGCCGCAGTGCCGCCAATAGCTCCCGCCATCGACCCGAAGCCAGCATTGCGGGATAGGCCCACTGTCCATCGGCGCTGATCGTGTCATTGCCCGAAACCGCATCGAAGAACCAATCCGCGCCCGATCGGGACGCGGCGCGATAGGCGGCCATGATCATTCCGCCGTTGCCAATAAAGGGGGAAGTGATCCCGCTGGCGCGGTGCAACTCCTGCAGGTCGAGATCGAAGCCGCCTTCGCGGGTAAACACAGGCGCCAGTCCGTGACGCTCGCAGAATGCTTCGACGCGGCAACCTTCGTCGCCGAACTTGCCCGGTTCGATCACCTGATCCCAGGATAGCAATGGCCGGACCGAAATGACGCTCAAGGTAGTCTGGTCCGGTTTTGCCCGGAGCACGGCTTCCGCAGCAATGGGTGAATCGAGCCCAGCCGATAGCGATATCGCCGGATGCTGCGATCGCTCCACCGCCAGTCCGGCATGTTTGTCGATCAGCGTTCTCGCCGTATTGACCCAAAAGGCTGGGTCCATCCCGACGTCGATTTGGCTGCGATGGGGATCGTATTGGCGCTCGATTGCGACAGAGCCATCAGGGCCCACTCTGAGCGAGGCGCCCAGGGGAACGCTCTTCACCCCCTCATACCAGCTTGCAGCTGGGTCGCCTGCGCTATCGAGATAGAGCGCATTGAGAACCCGTGTGCGATCGAGGTAGCGTGGGACACCGAAGGCGAAGAGCGCACGCAGGACCGAGGCGACGACAAGTTCGCCATCGTGAAAGGCATAGTGGAGCGGTGGTGCCTGCCACGGCGAGCGCGCCAGGCGCATGCTGCCATCCGGATATGCGGTTACTGCCGCATAGGCGCCGCTGACAAACGACTCTGTCGCGCTGCCGTGGCGATCCAGAGCAAGGGCATAGCACTGCGCATCGGTCTGGTGCCGATCGGGTGTGCGATCCAGCCAACCGGAGAAGGCCAGCACGCCATCGCCACATCGAACGGGCACATCGACCGGCGGCGAACTGCGCCCAGGCCGGCAAGTGGCGGCGCAACCGAAGCCTTCCGTGATTAGCGTAGGTGTGTCACCGGAATAGGCGGAAAGTGCCCCCAGGATCGGTTGTTGACGGGCCCTTCCGCCTCGGTCGCTCCACGCGGCGAGCAAGAGATGTCAGCGGCCGTCGGTCAGGAGCGGAGCTGGACCGGCGATTGCCTGCCCGCGCCGCCGCCGCCGGCGATATCGCGGATGGTGCCGAGCCGGACGAGGACCGGCGCAGTCCATTCGCGCTTCTGCGGAACAGTGCGGTTTGCCTTCTCGTTCATCGCTTCCATCCTCAATTGGGCGTCAATAAATAGCGCGGTGGCTGGGAAAATCTAGGCAAGCGATATCAGTGCCGCACCGGTGAGATCGCCAATCAATGCCGCGGTATCGCCCGCGATCCGATCTTGGGGCGCGTCATATTCTTCCGCCAGCAAGGCAACGATCTGGGGGAGACTGCGCTGGCCGTCGATCAGCCGCCACGCGTGCCGCGCCGTGCCACGCAGCGAAAACAGCTCGCCGCCGTCCAGGTCGACGATCAACACCTCGTCATCGACCTCGGTCTCCACGAAGTTCGCCGTCAGTTTCCGGAGTGCTGTCATGGCGATTTCTTAGTCGAGCCGACCCATGTGGAAAAGGCACCGCCGCGAGCTTGTTAACCGTCCTTTCGCGCGCGTAGGGCTGGGCAAGGTTCAAGGCACAAGGCCACCGCGCACTTATGGCGACACCCCTGATTTCCCCTTCCATCCTATCGGCCGATTTCGCGCGGCTGGGCGAAGAAGTACGCGCCATCGATGCCGCCGGGGCCGACTGGATTCATGTCGATGTCATGGATGGCCATTTCGTGCCGAACATCACGATCGGCCCAGCGGTGGTGAAGGCGCTGCGCCCGCATACCGACAAACCGTTCGACGTGCACCTGATGATCGCGCCGATCGATCCCTACCTTGAAGCCTTTGCCGATGCGGGGGCAGATATCATTACCGTCCATCCCGAGGCGGGCCCGCACATCCACCGCACCGTTCAGGCGATCAAGGGCTTGGGCAAGAAGGCAGGCGTGGTGCTCAACCCGGCCACCCCGGCCAAGATGCTCGACTATCTGATCGACGAGGTCGACCTGGTTCTGGTGATGAGCGTCAATCCCGGTTTCGGCGGGCAGAGCTTTATCTACAGCCAGCTCAAGAAGATCGAAGCGATCCGCAAGATGATCGAAAAGACCGGCCGACAGATCCACCTTGAGGTCGATGGTGGGGTCAATGTCGAAACCGCGCGGCAATGTGTCGATGCCGGGGCCGACGTGCTGGTGGCCGGTTCTGCCACCTTCAAGGGTGGACCACTGCAATATGCCGCCAACATTGCTGCGCTGAAGGGCGGGCAATGACCGATACGGCCCGGACCCTGTTACGACCTTCCGGGGAAGACAGGGCTGCGGACGATGCGAGCGCGCTACCCTTGACGTCCGAGGCTGAGCCGCTCGTTAAAGAATCCGCTCCCGTCCCGCTCCCAGATGCCATTCCCCTGGAGCCCGGACGCGCTTTGGTGCTGTCCGATTTCCAGGCACCGCGGACCGGCGCCGTCGATTCGGTGTTGCGCTGGGCCTATCGTATCGGTGTTCCCGGCTCCGTCTTGTCCGCGCCCCTGCGCAAGCCACTTGCTCCGCGCCTGCTGGGGACGGTCGCCAGCCCGCTGCAGGGCGAGCGTGTGGCGGGTATGGCGCTCCGTGCAGGGCAATTTCTCGTCCACGGGCTCAAGGCACCGATCGACAAGGTCGATTTTGCCAGCAGTGCGCCGCTGACTCCGCCATTCCTGCGTGCGGTTCATGGATTTACCTGGCTGCGTGACCTCGCCGCCTGTGCTCCTCGTGAAGAATGCAAGGGTGTTGGCGAGGTGCTGCTGAAGAAATGGCTCGCGGCCAATCCAGAACCGGCCAAAGGTGCAGCCTGGACGGTAGAACATGCTGGCCTGCGTTTGCTGGCCTGGCTGGTTCACGCACCCTTGATCCTGTCAGGCGAAGCCAAGCTGCGTGGCAAGGCCCTCGAAGCCATGGAAACGACCGCGCGCTGGCTTGACCGGCAAGTTGCGCGGGCGGAAGATCGGCTTGGCCAGGTCGCAGGCTGGTCGGCTGTGGTCGCCGCAGGCTTGTTATTGCCCGATGGCCGGCCGCGCCGTCTCTATGGCGAGGCAGGCTTGCTGCGCGCGTTGGGCGAACTGGTTAGCGACGATGGCGGCGTGCTTTCACGCAGCCCTCTGGCGCAGATCGAAGCGATCGGCCTGCTGGTCGACCTCAAGGCCTGTTATGCAGCGGTCGATCGGGACCCACCCGCGGCGCTCGACACGATGATCGCGCTGCTGGTGCCACCGCTGCTGACCCTGCGGATGGGTGACCGCGGGTTGGGAAGTTGGCAGGGGTCCGGGGCTACTTCGGCCGGACAACTCGATGCAGTGATCGCAGCCAGCGGGGTGCGCGCCCGCCCAGGCAAGGACATGCGCCACTGGGGCTACCAGCGCGTCGATGCCGGCAAGAGCGTGCTCGTCATGGATGCCGCGCCCCCGCCACGCGCGCGCCACGCGCGCTTCGGTTGCGCCTCGACGCTGGCGTTCGAACTGTCTCATGGCGAACAGCGGATCATCGTCAATTGCGGAGGGTCCGAGCTTGCCGGTGGGCAGACGCCGGTAAGGATCGAACAGGGGCTGCGCGGGACAGCGGCCCATTCCACCCTGGTGCTCGACGATGCCAATTCCACCGCGATCCTGATCAAAGGGCAGATCGGCAAGGGCGTCGAGGAAGTCGATATCGCCCGTTCCACCGTCAAGCAGCGCGGCCGCGACGCGACCCGCCTGGAGGCGGTGCATAACGGCTATGCCGCGCGTCACGGACTGATGCATCGTCGCATCCTGCTGCTGTCTGCCGATGGGGAGGAGCTCCGCGGCGAGGACCTGCTCGAACCATCGGGCCGCAAGGGCCAGCGCGGCAAGATCGGTTTCGCTATCCGTTTTCACCTTGGTCACGGGATCGAAGCGGGCTTGTCCGAAGACCGGCGCGGTGCGGGCCTGGCTCTGCCTGACGGAAGCTACTGGCAATTCCGACTTGGAGGGGATAGCGGCGAGGCCACGATTGGACTCGAGGATAGCCTCTGGGTCGACGGGCACGGGCGCCCGCGCGCGACGCGGCAGCTTGTGGTCGAGGGACTGACCGTACGCAGCGGGGGACGCTTCCCCTGGCTGCTCAGACGAATGGGATAGAATTCATGTCGGATGTGGCGATCAAGCGGGCACTGCTTTCGGTGTCCGACAAGACCGGCTTGGTGGAACTTGGCCAGGCGCTGGCGGCGAAGGGCGTGGAGCTGGTGTCGACCGGCGGCACCGCCAAGGCACTGCGCGAGGCTGGGCTCGAGGTGCGCGACGTATCCGACCTTACCGGTTTTCCCGAGATGATGGATGGACGGGTAAAGACGCTCCACCCGATGGTCCATGGCGGCCTGCTTGCCGTGCGCGACAATCCAGAACACGTCGCGGCAATGGAAGCGCATGCGATCGGCGCGATCGACCTGGTCGTGGTCAACCTCTATCCCTTCGCGCAGACCGTGATGCGCGGCGCCTCGCGCGATGAGATTATCGAAAACATCGATATCGGCGGACCCAGCATGGTGCGCAGCGCGGCCAAGAACCATCAGTTTGTGACCATCGTCACCGATCCGGGCGACTATCCCACGCTGGTTGCGGAACTTGAGGCGAGCGGCGCGACAACGCTCGATTTCCGGCGCAAATGCGCAGCCAAGGCGTTCAGCGCCACCGCGGCTTATGATTCGATGATCAGCCAGTGGTTCGCCTTCGCCGATCAGCAGCAGCTGTTTCCCGACATGCTGGCGGTCAACGGCAACCGCGTGACCGAGTTGCGTTACGGCGAGACCCCGCATCAGAAGGCGGCTCTCTATACGCCAGTCGGGCCCCATGGGCGCGGGATTGCTCAGGCCGAACAGCTGCAAGGCAAGGAACTCAGCTACAACAACTACAACGATGCCGATGCGGCGCTCGAACTATGCGCCGAGTTCCGCGGGCAGGACCCAGCGGTCGTCATCGTCAAGCATGCCAATCCCTGCGGTGTTGCACAGGCGTCCACCTTGCTCGCGGCATGGAATGAGGCGCTTCATTGCGACAGTGTTTCGGCCTTTGGCGGGATCGTCGCGGTCAACACAGAGCTAGACGGGCCGACCGCCGAGGCGATCTGCGAGATCTTCACCGAGGTGGTGATCGCGCCCTCGGTCAGCGAGGAAGCCAAGGCTGCCTTCGCCAGGAAGAAGAACTTGCGCCTCCTGGTAACTGGCGACCTGCCCGACCCGCGCCGCGGCGGGCTGGCAATCAAGCCGATCACTGGCGGCCTGCTGGTCCAGTCGCGTGACAATGGCGCGATTACCGCGGCCGACCTCAAGGTGGTGACCAAGCGCCAACCGACCGAGCAGGAACTCAAGGACTGTCTGTTCGCCTGGACGGTGGCGCGCCACGTCAAGTCGAACGCAATCGTCTATGCCAAGGATGGCGCGACGGCGGGTATCGGCGCGGGTCAGATGAATCGCCGTGATTCCTCGCGCATCGCAGCGATGAAGGCGGCAGAAGCGGCGGAGACCTATGGTTGGGCGCAGAGCCGGACTGTTGGCAGCGCGGTCGCCTCGGACGCATTCTTCCCTTTCGCTGATGGCCTGTTGGCGGCGGCGGAAGCAGGGGCGACCGCGATAATCCAGCCCGGTGGTTCGATCCGTGACGACGAAGTTATCGCAGCGGCGGACGAGGCTGGCCTTGCGATGGTATTCACCGGAATGCGTCACTTCCGCCATTGAGGCGGCGATGATCGGCTGAACCGTTTACAACGATCGCATTAAGCGCGTTGCAATCGCAGCGTTTGTAACCACGTGGGCGAGACCCACGAAAGAACCCCCCGTAATGACACTCTTCTCCCCCGATCTTTACCGCAGCTTCGGCATCGGCTTTGGCGTCGGTGCCGTACTCGTCTTCCTTTCCAACGCCGATGGACTCTTCTCCATCGTGCCCCAACTAGTGGCTTCGATCCTGTAATGCGCCGTTCCGCCTTCCTCTTCGCTGCAACGCTCGCGCTGGGTGCGGCAGCATGCCAGCAACCCGCCCTTGCCGCTGAAAGCGTCGTCGCTGCGCCGCAGGCCAAGCGCATCGCCAAGGAAGGCGAAGGGCTCAAGACCGCGATCTTCGCTGGCGGCTGTTTCTGGGGCGTTGAAGGCGTTTTCAGCCATGTGAAGGGCGTGACCAGCGCGGTTTCAGGCTATCACGGTGGAACCGAACGTTCGGCCAGGTATGACATCGTGTCCAGCGGCATCACCGACCATGCCGAAGCGGTGAAGGTCACCTATGATCCTTCGGTGATCCGTTACGACCAATTGCTGCGCATCTTCTTCTCGGTGGTGACCGATCCGACCCAGCTCAACCGCCAGGGCCCCGATACCGGCACGCAATACCGCAATGCCTTGGTTCCGACCTCGGCCGAACAGCTGGCCGTGGCCAAGGCCTATCTGGCCCAGTTGGGTGCCGCGAAGCTGTGGGATCGGCCGATCGTGACCAAGATCGAGCGCGCGCAGGCGTTCTATCCGGCTGAGGGCTATCATCAGGACTTCATGCTGAACAATCCGCGCCACGGCTACATCGTGCGCTGGGATGCGCCCAAGGTCGCCGCGCTCAAGCAGCTCTATCCCGGCGTTTACACCGCCAGTTTCCAGCGCAACTAGCTTGAACCAGCCGCACGGGGGGCCTAACTCTCGTGCATGGCAGGGCACACGCACAAGGAACACAGGGGTGACGCGCTGGTCGAGGCCGCGCGCGCGACACTGACCGAGCATGGCGAACAGTGGACGGGCATGCGCCAGTCGGTGTTCGAGGAGCTGGCGGCGCATGACAAGCCGGCTTCGGCCTATGACATTGCCGACAACCTTTCGGCATCGCGCGGCAAGCGGGTGGCGCCGAATAGTGTCTATCGCATTCTCGACCTGTTCGTGCGCACCAATCTCGCCAACCGGATCGAGAGCGCCAACGCCTACCTGGTCAACACCCATCCGGGATGCAGGCACGATTGTATCTTCCTGATCTGCGACGATTGCGGGAAGGCGACCCATCTGGATGACGAGCGCGTGACCGGAGCGCTGCGTGCAGCAGGCAAGGATGCGGGCTTCACCGATGTACGCCCGGTGGTAGAACTGCGCGGGCTGTGCGACGATTGCGCTGCTTGATTGCAAGCGTTGAGACGGTCCCTGTCGTCGATGAGCGGTTCATCGACAGGCATGGATTGAGCGTGTAGAGCGGCACCCCATGACGACGCGACCCCACACGCCGCTCCTCGATACAGTCGATACACCTGACGACCTGCGCAAGCTCGACAAGAGCCAGCTGCGCCAGCTCTCGGACGAATTGCGCGCCGAAATGATTGACGCCGTCGGCACCACTGGTGGTCACCTCGGTTCGGGGCTGGGTGTGGTCGAACTCACCGTCGCGATCCACTATGTCTTCGACACCCCGACCGACAAGCTGGTGTGGGACGTCGGCCATCAGTGCTATCCGCATAAGATCATCACCGGGCGGCGCGACCGCATCCGTACGCTGCGGCAGGGTGGCGGCCTGTCGGGTTTCACCAAGCGGACCGAAAGCGAATACGATCCCTTCGGTGCCGCGCATTCCTCGACCTCGATCTCGGCCGCGCTGGGCTTTGCAGTGGCGAACAAGCTGCAGGATCGCCCGGGACGCGGCATCGCGGTGATCGGCGATGGCGCGATGAGCGCGGGCATGGCCTATGAGGCGATGAATAACGCCGAACAGGCGGGCAATCGCCTGATCGTGATCCTCAACGACAATGACATGTCGATCGCGCCGCCGGTGGGCGGATTGTCAGCCTATCTCGCGCGGATGGTATCGAGCAGCGAATATCTCGGCCTGCGTTCGATGGCATCGAAGATCGCCAAGAAGCTCGGTCGCCGGGTGTGGGGCGGGCTCGAGAAGGCCGAGGAATATGCGCGTGGTATGGCGACCGGCGGTACCCTGTTCGAAGAACTCGGCTTCTACTACGTCGGGCCGATTGACGGGCACAATCTCGACCATCTCATCCCGGTGCTGGAAAACGTCCGCGACAGCGAACAGGGCCCGGTCCTGATCCATGTCGTGACGCAGAAGGGCAAGGGCTATGCCCCGGCCGAAAACAGCGCCGACAAGTACCATGGTGTGGCCAAGTTCGACGTCGTCACCGGTGAGCAAAAGAAGGCGAGCGGTGGGCCGCCCGCGTATCAGAACGTCTTCGGCGACGCGCTGGCCAAACTCGCCAATGACGATCCACGCATCTGTGCGATTACGGCCGCGATGCCATCGGGCACCGGGGTCGACCGCTTTGCCAAGGCCCATCCTTCGCGCAGTTTCGACGTCGGCATCGCCGAACAGCATGCGGTGACCTTCGCCGCCGGCCTTGCCGCTGAGGGCATGCGCCCGTTTTGCGCGATTTATTCGACCTTCCTGCAGCGCGCCTATGATCAGGTCGTGCATGATGTGGCGATCCAGAACCTGCCCGTGCGCTTCGCGATCGACCGCGCCGGGCTTGTGGGCGCAGACGGCTGCACCCACGCCGGCAGCTTCGACATCACCTATCTCGCGACGCTGCCCAACATGGTGGTGATGGCAGCGGCAGACGAGGCCGAACTGGTTCACATGACCTATACCGCCGCGGAATATGACGCGGGTCCGATCGCGTTTCGCTATCCGCGCGGCAACGGCGTTGGTGTCGAGCTTCCGCAGACCCCGCAGAAGCTCGAGATCGGCAAGGGCCGTATCGTGCGCGAAGGCTCCAAGGTGGCGATCCTCTCGCTTGGCGCGCGCCTCGCCGAGGCGCTCAAGGCGGCTGATCAGCTCGAAGCCAAGGGGCTTTCGACTACTGTCGCCGACATGCGCTTTGCCAAGCCGCTCGACACGGCACTGATCGAGCAGCTGATGCGTAGCCACGAGGTTGTGGTCACCGTCGAGGAGGGCGCGATTGGCGGCCTGGGTGCGCATGTGCTGACTTTTGCCAGCGACAGCGGATTGACCGACAATGGCCTGAAGGTTCGCACAATGCGCCTGCCCGATACCTTCCAGGACCACGACGATCCGGCGAAGCAGTATGACGAGGCTGGGCTCAACGCCCCACATATCGTCGACACGGTGCTGACGGCGCTGCGGCACAATAGCGCCGGTGTGGCGGAGGCGCGCGCCTAGGCCGCGCTGGCGGAGGCTTCCTTCGAGGTGGCAATCCCGGTGGGGACAATCGTTGCCTGGGCCACCGCGACCAGGATCGGATCGACCCCGTCATCTTCAGCCCAGACATCGGCGCGAACCACGACCTGGCGTTTGCCGGCCTTGATCACGGTCCCCTTCGAGCGCAGTCGCGCTCCCTTGGCGGGCGCCAACAGGTTGATCGTGTAGCTCCCGGTGACCACGTCGCCGACTGCCGAGCCCGCAGCCCAGGCGCAGGCATTGTCCGCCATCATACCCACCAGCGCCCCGTGGGCGAAACCGTGATGCTGGGTCATCTCGGGGCGAATCTCCATCACGATCTCGGCCTCGCCGTCCCAGCAGCGCACCGGATCGAGCTGCAGGAAACTGTTGAAGCCAGAACGACCGATGGCGATCTTGCGCATGTAGTCGATCAGCTGTTCTTCATTGTCGAAACCGGCGCGCGCCATCTGGCATTCCTTTTAGTCTGGATTACAGACTATCTCATCGGACTTGCCTTCGATCCGGTCAAGTCTAAATTCCAGACCATGAAGCAGTTCGAACCCTCGCGCTCGCCATGTCCGGTTGGCCGCGCCTCGCGGATCCTGGGTGACCGTTGGGTGATGCTAATCCTGCGCGAGGCCTTCCTTGGCGCCACAAGGTTCGAGGAATTCTTGCCCAACACCGGGATCAACCGTGCGGCACTGACGTCTCGCCTTGCTGCACTGGTCGAATTCGGGATTATGGAACGGATCCCGCCGGAAGGACATCGGGCAGAGTACCGCCTGACCGAGGCCGGGCGCGCGCTTCATCCGATGATGGCCGAAATTCGCGACTGGGGTAGCAAATGGCTACTCGACGGGTCGGGCTGGCCATCCTAGCATCGGCGAATGAGCCTGCTTGAAATCACCCGTCGCAACCACGTCACCACGTTGACGATCAACCGCCCCGAAACGATGAATCCCTTGGGGGCAAAAGGTGATGGCGATGCCTTTGCCGCCGCCTGCGATGCAATCAACCTCGACCTTGGCGTACGCTGCGTGATCCTGACCGGAGCGGGCCGGGCATTCAGTGCCGGCGGCGACATCAAGGCAATGAAGGAGCGGACCGGCACCTTCGGGGGGACACCGCCGGGTATATCGGACGGCTATCGCGACAACATCCACAAGGTGCTGCGGGCACTCTATGGATTGCGCGTGCCGCTGGTGGCGGCGGTCAACGGCCCGGCAATCGGCTTGGGTTGCGATCTCGCCTGCCTTGCCGACATCCGCATCGCCAGCGATCGGGCCAAGTTCGGTGTGACCTTCCTCAAGCTCGGCATCATCCCCGGCGATGGCGGAACCTGGATCCTTCCGCGCATCATCGGCGAGGCGCGGGCGGCGGAACTGTTCTATACCGGGGATGTGATCGATGCGCCAACCGCGCTCGATTGGGGCCTCGTCAGCCGCGTCGTTGCGGGTGATGCCTTGCTCGACGAAGCGCACATGCTGGCCGACAAGGTCGCAGCCATGCCCCCACATGCCCTACGTCATGCCAAGAACCTGATGCGACAGGGGCGCTCGACCACCTATGACACGGCGCTGGAGATGGCAGCCAATACGCAGGCACTGATGCACCTGACCGAAGATCATATGGAGGGCATCGACGCCCTGATCGAGAAGCGGGCGCCGAACTTCGAAGGCAAATAGGCGACGCGCAACCGCGGCGGTTAGCCGATCCACCGCCATAAACCGGCGGGGATGCCATTCGCATGGATGTGCGCATAGGTGAACAGCAGCCAGCCGATCACGCCGCCAATCCACGGTGTTGCGCCCGCCTTGCCCAGCTTGCCGAAATGCAGCCAATAGCTGGTCTGCCTCTCCCACCCGGCCCAGGTCTCGCCCATCAGAATCTCTTTCTTGCGATCCTGCATGTGCGCCCCAACCAGTGCGAGAACCCCGATAGCCCCAGCCAGGACGAACCGCCGCGAAGTCGGGCTCAATATGAAGTGCACCGCGGCCCAGAGCGCGAAAGACCACATCATCGGGTGGCGGGTCACATGGAAGACACCGTGCGGTCCGGCCGCGGCGAGGTTTGCGGCGCGCGGGTCGGGGAGCGCGGGATTGCCGGCAAACGAACCGGCAAAGAGCACGGAGGCGATGAGCATGACCACCGACGCAATCGCCCAGGGCATGTCACCCATGCCATCCCACAATTGCGCGCCGCCCGGTCCGACCGCACGGAACGCCATCACCGCCCAGCCAAAGGTGCCCAGCGCGACCAGCGAGTAGAGGCCCATGAAGCCCCTGTCCCCCAGCCGCCCAACCAGCGGTGCGCGCAAGGGATGCGAGAGGATGAAATGCGTACCGACGAAGGCGGTAGACGCTGCGATCAGGGAAACCAAAGTCTGGTCCATGCGAGACTCCCATGTTCACGCCGTAAACATGGATACCAGCTGTAACGCTGGGCGCAAGGCCTAGATTCTGCGCCTATTCGGCGCGTTCGAACCCAAGCAACTGGACCTTGAACAGCAGTGTCGCCCCGCCCGGGATCGGCCCCTTGCCGGTTGTCCCGTAAGCAAGCTCCGCCGGGATGGCGATCTCGATGGTATCGCCCACCCCCATTTGCGGGATTGCCAGCTGCCAGCCCTTGATCAGCCGCCCCAAAGGGAAGGTTGCGGGTTCGCCGCGATCGAAGCTGCTGTCGAACGTCTCGCCGTCGATGAAAGTCCCGGCATAGTGCACCGTCACAGTGTCAACGACGCGGGGCCTCTCCTGGCCGCCCTTGTAGTCGAGGTAGCGCCAGCGCACCCCGCCCTCGATGTAGCGCCAGCCATCTGCCGGTTTGAGACCGCCCAGATAAGCCTGCTGCGCGCTCATCCACGCCAGGTCCTGTGATCGGTCAGGTGTGGAATCCTGCGCGGCCACCGCATGGAAGCCGACAGCGGCAGCGGCCGCACCCAGTGCGAGCAAAGTCATTCGCATGTCACGCGTATCCTTACCAGTCATAGGCCTCGGGCAGGGTGGTCTCGTCGAGATCCTTGTAGCGATCGCGCAGCCGCGTCTGGTGGCTGTCGAGCGGTTGCCTTACGCCTTCGATGAAAACCATGGTCGGGACCGAGCCCAGTTCGAGCGGGTCGTTGTCCCAGACCACCACGTCGGCCAGGGCTCCTGGTGCCAGCACGCCCGCGCGGCCCTTCAGCCCGCTAATCTCCGCCGGTACGGAGGTGATGGTCGCCAATGCCTCCCCCCAGCTGAGCCCACTGGCGCCGGGCACCTTTGCCAGTGCGACGAGGTTGCCGGCATACTGGTTGAGGTTGCGCGGGTTCTCCATTGCTGCCGCGTTGATCGCGACCTGTACGCCCGCCTTCACCATGCGCCCGATGTTGCTTTGCGTTGCGGCGAGTTCCTCAAACGCCGCAGGCAAATCGTCGAGCCCGTCGGCGATCACCGGAACGCCCGAAACAGCAATTTCGGATGCAACAAGCCAGCCTTCGCTTGCGCCCAGCAGCACGAGGTCCAATTCGGGATAGCTGGCCTTGAGGCCCAGGACGGCTCGGATGTCCGATGCCCGTTCGACCCCGACATAGAGCTTCTGCGAACCGTTGAGCACCGGGCCCAACGCCTCGGCATCGGCACGGGGCAATACGGCATCAGCACCGTCCCACTTGCCCTTGGCATAGGCATCTGCCTCGTGCAGCGCGTTCGCGAGGTCGACGAAGCTGGCAACCCGGCTCCCCCCCGAAATTCGTGCACCTGTTTCGCCCAGCGATACGAGCTGGAAGGCGCGCGGCGTGGTCACGGCGTCGCCATCGGCGCCGAGATCGATGATCGCGCCCTGACCGCCGAAAATGCCCGCGCTAGGTACTGTGTCGGTTGCTGCACGAGTGATCCCCGCTGCCCGGTGCACGGTGATGTGCTCTGATGACGGGTTGATCGCTGGCGTCACGTCGAGCGCCGCCCCGAAGCGCGAACCTCTGGCGCGGGTGTCGTTGGACTCACTCACCCCGCCGACGTCGGACAGCCCCAGCTGCGTCAGCGTGGCGACAAGGCCAGGGGTCACCCAGCCGCCCGCCACGTCGTAAACGGTAGCCGTATCGAAGGATCCGGCACCCGATTGCGGCCCGGCATAGATCACCTTGTTGTCGTCGACGATGACCACACCTTGCTGGATCGGCTCGCTGCCATCACCCTTGGCAAGGGTGGCGTTGACGATCACGAAATCCTCGGCTGCGGCGGGAGTGGTGAGTGCGAGCACACTCGCGGCGAGAAGGGTAGCGCGGATCATTTCACGTCTCCTTCACCGGGCTGGCCTAGCTCGAAGTCGCTTACCGGGCGGCGTTTGCGATCGAGCGCATCGAACAACAGCGCGCCGTCGACCCACACCTTTTCGGGTCGCGAATAGACCGATAGCGGATCACCGTTCCACAGTACCACATCGGCCATCTTGCCCGGCTCTAGACTGCCCGTCTGATCGCCGATGCCCATCGCCTTGGCCGCATTGTGGGTGAACCAGCGGATTACTTCGGCATCGGGAATATCGATCCCGATGCGGTGCCCTGCTGCCTGCGCCTTGGCTGCTTCCTGGTTGAGGCGCTGAATACCATTGGCGTCGTCCGAATGGATCACCACGCAGGCGCCTTCCTTGAACAGCAGCGCGGCATTCTCGAGGATGCCGTCATAGCTTTCCATCTTAAAGCCGTACCAGTCGGCCCAGATCGCCGAGCAGATGTCGTTTTCCTTGAGCAGGTCGCCGATCTTGTAGGCTTCGACAGCATGGTGGAAGGCGGCGACCTTATAGCCCATCTCATTGGCCATATCGATCACCAGCGCCATTTCGTCTGCGCGGTAGCAATGGTTTTGGACCAGGATTTCGCCGTCGAGCACGCCCTTCAGCGTCTCCTTGCCCAGGTCGCGCTTCTTGCCGTCATAGGCCTTGGCATCGAGCCAGGTCTGGCGGTTCACCGCGAAATTGCCCATCCGGGTCGAAGGCATCCGCCCCCGGCCACCGTAGACGCGCTTGGGGTTCTCGCCGCAGGCCATCTTGAGGCTGTAGGGCGCGCCGGGAAATTTCATCCCCTGCACAGTCCGACTGGGTACGTTCTTGAGCGTGACGGCTCGCCCGCCCATCAGATTGGCGGACCCTGGCAGAATCTGCAGCGAGGTGACGCCGCCATTGGCCAGCGCGCGAGTGAAACCCGGGTCCTGCGGCCAGACCGAGTGTTCGGCCCAGACCTCGGGGGTGGTCGGGCTGGTGGCCTCATTACCGTCCGAATGCGCCTCGACCGCGGGGCTCGGATAGTCCCCTAGGTGTGAGTGGATATCGATCACCCCCGGGGTGACGAATTTGCCGGCACCATCCACGCGATCATAGCCGTCGGTTGAAAGCGAGGCGTCGCCAACCTCAACCACCTTGCCATCGCGGAACAGCACCGTCCCGTTCTCGATCCGCCCGCCTTTGCCGTCATAGACGGTGGCGCTGACCAACGCGGTGGGTCGACCCGGGTAGGGTTTATAGGTCGAGGGGAAGGGCGCGTTTCCATCTTCACCAACAGGCGCGGTCCAGTCTTTCGAGGAAGCGGACTTCGGTCGACCCGCCTCGCCGGCAGCCGAACATCCCACCAGCGCCAGCGCAGTGGCGCAAGCAAGCAAGGCACGTATCTTCATGGTTCCCCCAGATGCAGTCCGGCCGGAGCATTGCTGCCCCGGCCGGTACCGTCAAATACGTTGGTCGGTTCGATGCCGCCCTTCGCAGATTGGGCGTCGATTGAAAGGCTTAGCCCGCAGGCTGTGTGCCCGGGTGGACGCCCGCACCCTGCGCTTCCCCGGGACCTTCCTTGGTGCCGGGCAGGTCGTCAGCGCGATCCCCAAGCGTATCGAGATGCATCCAGCGCTTCACGATCGGACTGACCAGCAGCACCGCCACGGCAGCGCCGATCGCAACCCATCCGAACAGCTCGTAGATCTCAAGCAGCTTCGCCTTGCTCAGTTCGCCACCGTGGCCCCCGGTCGCCTCGCCAATCTTGCCTGCGACGAAGTTGCCTACGGCCGTCATGTAGAACCACGCACCCATGATCAGCGATGCAAGGAAGCTCGGCGCAAGCCGGTTCATGGCTGATAGGCCCACGGGCGAGAGACACAGTTCGCCGGTGGTCGCCAGCAGGTAGTACAGGAAGACGAAGATCACCGGGGTCATCGCTTCGATGCCATAGGCTTGCGCGCCCCAGACCAGGACCAGATTGCCCAGACCCATCTGTGCCAGTGCCAGGCCGAATTTGGCCGGGGCCGACGGCTCCTTGCCGCGCTTGCCCAACCACTGCCACAGCGCCGCGAAGATCGGTGCCATCAGGATGATGTAGATCGGGTTGATCGACTGGAAGATCGAGGCCGGAACCGCGCCGCGATCCACAAAGCGATCGGTGAACAGGTTCATCGATCCGCCGGCCTGCTCGAACAGGCCCCAGAACAGCGGGTTGAGGCTGATCAGGAACAGGATGGCGAACATGCGTTCGCGCGGTTCCTTTTCGAGCTTGAAGCTCTCATACAGCACATAACCCAGCAGGGCGACGCCCGAGATGGCGAGCAGGGTCTGGATGACATCCTGGTACTGGACCAGCGCCCAGATCACCGCGACAGCAGCAAAGCCGATGCCGTAGAGCGTCCATTCGCGGCTCTTGCTGAGGACGGCCGGTGCTTCGCCTGCACCCATCAGCGCCTTCTTGCCGAGGACGAAGACCACCAAGCCTGCGAGCATGCCGATACCGGCGAGTCCGAAGCCGAAGCCCCAGCCGATGGTCTGTCCAAGATAGCCGACGAGGATCGTGCCGATCGCCGCGCCGACGTTAATGCCCATGTAAAAAATGGTGTAGGCGCCATCGCGGCGGATGTCGGTGAGCTTGTAGAGCTGGCCGACCATCACCGAAATATTCGCCTTAAGGAAGCCCGATCCGACAATGATAAAAGCCAAGGCCGCCCAGAAGACATTGATCGTCGGGTCGTCCTGGCCGCCGACGCCTTCAACCGCCATCAGCGAGTGGCCAGCTGCGAGCAGCAGGCCGCCAAACAGGACCGCCTTCCGTTGGCCCAGGTAACGGTCGGCCAGATAGCCGCCGAGCACCGGGGTAATGTAGACCAGTGAAGTGTAGGCGCCGTAGATCAGGCTCGATTTGGAATCCGAGAAGAGCCAGTGCTGGGTAAGGTAGAAAATCAGGATGGCGCGCATGCCGTAGTAGGAAAAGCGTTCCCACATCTCGGCGAAGAAGAGCATGTAGAGGCCTTTGGGATGGCCGGCGAATTCTGGTTCTTTCTGGACTGCGATCTTGCCGCCGATTGCCAGGAATATTGCGAGCACGACGACCGCGATGATCGCGATCCAGTCGCCCTCGTTCCACAACGCCAAATCTTTCATTACAGGCTTTCCCCCTGAACTTCGCTTGTGACCGCTTGCGGGTCCCGATGGCGCGGCACCCTAGCGGTTCGAACGCGCATGTGAAGCCTTAGTTACAGTCGAGACCGCCTTGCGCCGCGATGAACGGGTCCGTGCCGTTTGCGGCGCAGAGTCTTGTGCGCAGCGCTGTATTATGGCACTGTATCAGTAATACTCGGGGAATCGCCATGAACAGCCAGACAAAGCCCGTATATCTCAAGCTGCGCGACATGATCGCGGCGGCAATCATCGACGGCCGCTATGCCGAAGGGGAAATGTTGCCCTCGGTCCGTGCGCTCGCCGCGGAACAGGGGGCCAATCCGCTTACCGTGGCCAAGGCTTACCAACAGTTCCAGAATGACGGCTTGGTCGAGGTCCAGCGTGGTGTCGGCATGTATGTCGTCCCCGGTGCGGCCGACCGGTTGCGTGCCAGCGAGCGAAAGCTTTTCCTCGACCGCGAATGGCCCGAGATTCGGGCCCGCATGGACCGGTTGGGCGTGGTCGCGGCCGATTTGCTGTCGGACGCATGATCGGGAAGCAATTGTTTTCTTGCGAGGACGCAGGGCTTCTGCCACTATAGTTTACCTCGGCGAAACCGCGCATGCGGTGATCCGGGAGGGTTGCGAAAAAGGAAAACAGTTGTCTGGCTGGCCTGGGAGGGCGGCCGGGAGAGCGCTTATGATCCGATCTGAACTGCTTGCCGTTCTCGCACAGGAAAATCCGGGATTGCGTGCCGAAGAAGTCGAACAGATTGTCGACATCTTCTTTGAAGAAATCGCCCAGCGACTGGCCGAAGGTGGCCGGGTCGAACTGCGCGGCTTCGGGGCCTTTTCCACGCGCGAACGCGAAGCCCGCAAGGGCCGGAACCCGCGGACCGGCGATACCGTCGATGTGCCTGCCAAGAAGGTTCCCTACTTCAAACCGGGCAAGGAAATGCGTCGCCGCCTCAACGCGGATTGATCGCTGTTCGACTGCCTGATTGCGTGGAGGGCGCCAAACCCCTAACGCTGCCCGCCGCTGCGGGCGTGGCGGAATGGTAGACGCCGGGGACTTAAAATCCCCTGAGCCTTGCTCGTGTGGGTTCGAGTCCCACCGCCCGCACCAATTGTCGGAATTCCTGACAGAATAGCCCCTCGCTTTGACTCCGTGTTAACGCTTAGTGACCTATTGAAGGGTCCGGAAAAGCTTTCGATCCATAGAGGTTTGCGTTCGCCACAATCGGCGGGGCGTCGAACAGGGATTTGGGTAGATGGAATTCGCGACGGCGTACTCGATGAACAATACGAGCACCGTAACGACCGCTGACCAGCGGGGTGCGCCGCGTTACACCTCGTTGATACGCGCGGCCAAACTGGTCTGCGGCCAGGGCGAATTCGTCTGCGTTATCCGTGACGTCTCCGCTACCGGTGTCAGCCTACGGACTTTCCACGGCCTGCCTACTGACGAGCAGATCGCGCTCGAACTGCAGAACGGCGAAACCTACGAAATGCGCCAGGTACGCGCCGATGGCTTTGACGGCAGCTATCGGTTCGAACGCGTCGTCCCGGTCGAGAAACTGATTCACGAGAACTGGGCTTTCCCGAAGCGTCAGCTCCGCCTCAACCTCGCCATGCCACTGACCGTTTCGACGCTCACGCAGAAGGCCAATGCCTACATGCTCAACCTCTCGCAGCAAGGCGCACGCGTTGAATGCGACAGCGTCTTCGCGATCGACCAGACGGTGCGCATCGAGAACGAATTCATGCCGGAGATCCGCGCCAAGGTGCGCTGGCGCCGCGATGCCAACTACGGCCTCGCTTTCGATACCTTCTTCAGCCTGCGCGAATTCGCCCTGCTCGCTGCGCGCGTTCAGTGTCCGCTGCTGCTGAAACCAGAAGATCGGCGCTAGGCACGGATAGCCCCGGGGCTGCCGGAAGACACCGCCGCCCCACCGAGCTGACAAGAAGCCTGTCTAGGCCGGGATGAAATCCAGCGCGACGCCGTTGATGCAGTGACGCTTGCCGGTCGGGCGCGGTCCGTCGTCGAAGATGTGGCCGAGATGGCCGCCGCAGGTCGCACAATGAACCTCAGTGCGCGGATAGCCGATCTTGTAGTCTGTGCTGGTCGCTACACCGCCCGGCAGTGCCTGCCAGAAGCTCGGCCAGCCGGTGTGTGAGTCATATTTGACCTTGGACGAATAGACCGGCGTGGCACAACCAGCGCAAACGAAAGTCCCCTCGCGGTACTCCTTGTTCAGCGGCGAGGTGAAAGGCCGTTCGGTACCTTCCTGGCGCAGTACCCAATATTCGGTCTTGGTCAGTCGCTTCCGCCATTCGGCATCGCTCAGGGTGAGCGGGAACGTCTTGGCTTCCGCGCGGCCCGAGCCGCAGGCGGCAAGTGCCGCAAAGCTGGCAGAGGCGCCGATCCAGCCGAGCAGGCCGCGGCGGTCGAGAACGGTTTTGGTCATCGCTCGCATATCCTTGCGTGGGGCCTAGCCGCCCCACGCTGAACATACGCTTTAGCAGGCCGAAAGGTTACCCGATCGGCCTCAGAATTCGGTAATCTCGACCTCGAGCTTGCGGAAGCCGTGAACGAAGTTCGCACGTACCCGCTCGACGTCACCCGCCACGTGTACGCGCATGCGGCGCTTGTGCATTTCCTCAAGCAGGACCCGCAGCTGGAGCTCGGCCAGGCGGGCACCCACGCAGCGGTGGATGCCATAGCCGAAGGCGAGGTGGCGGCGGGCATTCTCGCGCGTCAGGTCGAGCTTGTCGGGGTTCTCGAACACTTCCTCGTCGCGATTGGCGGAAAGGTACCACAGCACGACCTTTTCGCCCGCCTTGATCGTCTGGCCGAAGACTTCGGTATCCTCGGTGCAGGTGCGGCGCATATGCGCCAGCGGGGTCTGCATGCGCAGCATTTCCTGCACCGCATTGGGGATCAGCTCGGGGTTTTCCTCGAACAGTTTGCGCTGGTCGGGGAATTTGTCGAGCGCATGGACAAAGCCGCTCATCGAGTTGCGCGTGGTGTCATTGCCGCCGACGATCAGGAGCACCAGATTGCCCATGAATTCTTCGGGGCTCATCTGGTTCATCGCAGGGCTGTGGATCATCATCGAGATGAGATCGTCGCCTGGATTCTTGTCCATGGTCCGCTCGATCCACAGCGACTGGAAATAGGCGCCCATCTCGCGCAGGATGCCCTGCCGCATTTGATCGAGATCGCGCACGGTGGCGAGCTCGGTATCGCCCGACCAGTCGGACCAGTAGGTCAGCAACCGGCGATCTTCCCAGGGGAAGCCAAACAGGATCGCGAGCATTCCGGTAGTCAGCTCGATCGAGACGGTATCGACCCAGTCGAACACCTTGCCGCGCGGAAGCGTATCGAGCAGCTCGCCCGTCCGCTGGCGGATCTCGTCCTCCATCTCGGTCATGCCGCTGGGGGTGAACTTGGGTGCAACGGTCCGCCGCTGGCCGGTATGTTGCGGGCGATCCATGGCAATGAACATGGGCAGCTCGAACTTGTCACGACCCATTTCGGCCAGCTGCTCGTCGGTCAGCCGCTCGAGGATGGTGATGCCGCCCTTTTCCCAGCTCGAGGAGAAGGTGTCCGGCAGCGCCTCGATATGCTGGATCGCCTTATGCTGGACCACCGC
>NZ_JAYPTL010000025.1:39100-49665 GCF_038133525.1 Erythrobacter sp.
TCATCGATGTAGTGAAGCGGGCCGGCCTCGCGCATTTCCTTGAAGATCGGCTGCCAGGTATCATTGTAATAGATGTCCGAGCGGCTGACGTCCCACTTGTTGGGATGCTGCAGCCGTTCGTCCGGGTGCTCCGCAAGGTATTCCTTCAGCGCCTCGAAAGCGGTCGGCGAAGTGCGGCATTGGGGACGTTCGACTGCGGCGGTGGCCATATCTCTCTCCATGTGGGGCGACTCTAGGCGTCGCTCCCATTTTCTCACCCCATCCTGCCGCAACTGACACACGTGTCAATAGTGCGTTTCAAAACGGAACTTAATTTTTTAACTTCTCCGATGCACTCGCTGCCCCGAAGCGCGGGGATCAGCTGGCGGTGGCGGCGTCGCGCGCCGCCTTCTTCGCCCGGCCACCCTTGCCCGACTTCATCACGCGCCGCTTGAACAGCAAAGCGCCGAAGCGGACGAACAGGACCACACAAAGGCCCTGCCAAGCGAGCGCCAGTGTGTGGGGCCACAGCGCCTCGGACTGCGCGGCGCGCGCGAGCATCGCGAAGGGCGAGGAAAGTGGGAAGGTTGCCGCAGCGAGTTCGAGCGCCGACCCGGGCCGGGTAATCGCCGACGCCGCCAGGAAGAACACCAGCAACTGCATCATGGTGACTGGCATCGACAAGGTCTGCACCTCGCGCACCGTCGCCGCCATTCCGCCGATCGTGAGGAATAGCGAGCCCAGCAGCAGGTAACCCATGGCGAAATAGGCGATCCCGAATGAGATGAAGAGCGGCCAACCTAACGCCGGTTCGGGCAGCTGGGGCAATTGTTCGCCCGCAATCATTCCGACCAAGCCACCAAATCCGGCCCAGACAGCAATGCCCACGAAACTCACGCCGAGCATGGCGAAAAGCTTGCCGAGGAACACCGCATCCATCGGGATCGCGGCGGCAAGTACTTCGATCACCTTGTTCGCCTTCTCTTCGACGAGGTTGGAGAGGACCATGCCGGCGAGCAGCATCATCAGCAGGAACAGCAGGAGCTGACCGGCCTGCGCGGTACGGATTCGGTCCGTCCGGGCGGCAGCGGCGCTGGTTGCGACCGGATCTGCGTCGACACCGGGGAAGGTACTGGGAGAACTGCCGGCAGCGGTGGCAGCGATCAATCCGACCGGCCCCTTCCACCGTTCGATCTGGTCTTCCGGTGCAGTGACGCGTGGAGCAGCGAGGGTGCCCGAAATCACCGCCGCGTAATTCGCCCCTTGCTTCTTGAGAATCTCGGCGGGCGGATCCCCGCTGTTATCCTCGATAAATTGCGGCAGAGCGTAGCCGACCTGGGGAGCCAGGGCCCGATTGGCCGAGATCATCGCGGCACTGTCCTCTGCGCTCATCGATAGCGCCACCAGATTGGTCACCGCTTCACGCTGGACCTGGCCGCCAATGCCGCCCGCAAGCGACCCGATGATCAGCGGGAACAGGGGGCCCAGCAGGAAGAAGAAGAATGCCCGGCTGAACAGGATCGCGTGGAAATCGCGTCGGGCGACGACGCGCGCAGCCTGGAACAGCGAAAGGCGGGTGGTGTCGCTCATTACCCCTGCTCCCCATCATCGCCAGCATCCAGCGCGCGGGCTGCAGCCTCGCCAGCGATCTCGACGAAGGCATCGTGCAGTCCGGCGCGCTCGATCGACAGGGAAAGGATTCCTGCCTCGCCATCGATCAATTGCTTTAGCAATGCTTCGACGCCGCTCTCGGGCACCGGGAAGTACCAGAAATGCCCGCCACCAGCCTTGGCGTCGTGACGCGCGTCCGCTGGCAAAGCGCCGCGCCACGCGCCATCCTGGGCGCGCGTCTCAAGCCGCACCTGCGCCGGGATCCGGTCGCGGGCTACATCGACCGACCCGGCATAGGGTACCTTGCCCCCGGCGATGATCGCGACCTCGTCGCACAGCCGTTCGGCATGATGGATCACATGAGTCGAAAAGATCACCGTGGTACCGGCGCTGGCAAGTTCACGAATCATGACTTCGAGCTTGCCCTGGTTGATCGCATCGAGCCCGCTGAAGGGCTCGTCGAATACGACCAGCTTCGGGTGGTGGACCAGCGTGCCGAGCAACTGCACGGTTTGCGCCATGCCCTTGGAAAGCTGGCGAATCTGCCGGTCGACAGCATAGCCAAGTCCATGTCGCTCAAGCAGTTCGCGCCCGCGCGCCCGACCTTGATCGAGCGGCAGGCCGCGCAGCGCACCCATGAAGGCGATCGCTTCGTCGCATTTCATCGCCGGATAGAGACCACGCTCTTCCGGCAGGTAGCCGATCAGCTTGGCCACTTCGTGCGGTCGATCGTTGCCGAACACGCGACGCACGCCTTCATCGGGATCGATGATCCCCAACAGCATGCGCAGAGTCGTAGTCTTGCCCGCACCATTGGGGCCAAGGATGCCGTAGATCGCGCCTTCGGGAACGGAGATATCGACCCCGTCCACCGCCAACGTATCGTCGAAGCGCTTGACCAGTCCGCGTGCCTCGATAGCGAGCGGTCTTGTATCGGTAGCGGAGGGTCGCGTCATCGCACCTGTCTCGGTAAGCATGTGTGCTCGCCTAACTGCTGCCAATGAACGGGAGTCCACGCAAGATTGGTTAATACGGCTCTACCCGATGGTTTGCAGGATGCCCTGCGCGCAGAGGCGGCACGACTGGGTTTCGTTGCCTGCGGCTTCGCGGCTGCGAGGCATGATCCCTTGCGTGCCGAGCGGCTGGAGCAGTGGCTCGGCCTAGGGAACCACGGGTCGATGGAATGGATGGAGACGCGCAAGGAACAGCGCGCCTCGCCGCAAGGCCTGTGGCCCGAGGCGCGTAGCGTTATCGCTTTGGGAATGAGCTATGCACCGAATGTCGATCCGCTGGCATTGGCCGCACACCCCGACAAGGCCCGCATTTCAGTCTATGCGCAGGGGCGCGACTATCACGATGTGGTCAAGAAGGCGCTGAAGGCACTGGCGCGCTGGCTGATCGAGCGGGCACCCGGGAGCGAGCTCAAGGTCTTTGTCGACACCGCGCCGGTGATGGAAAAGCCGCTGGGCGCCGCTGCTGGCATCGGTTGGCAGGGCAAGCACACCAACCTTGTCAGCCGCGAACATGGATCATGGTTGTTCCTCGGGGCGATCTACTCGACTTTGGAATTTACACCCGATGCGCCCGGCAAGGATCGTTGCGGCTCATGTCGTGCCTGCCACGATGCCTGCCCGACGGATGCTTTCCCGGCCCCCTACCTGCTCGACGCGCGGCGCTGCATTTCCTACCTGACGATCGAGCATAAGGGCCCGATTCCCGAAGAGTTCCGCTCTGCCCTGGGCAACCGCATCTACGGTTGCGACGATTGCCTGGCTGTGTGCCCCTGGAACAAGTTTGCCGACGCCGCGCATCGCCATTTGAAGTTGGCGCCGCGCGACGAACTCGCCGCACCCGACCTTGAGAGCTTCCTTGCCTTCGATGATGCGGGTTTCCGGAGCTACTTCTCCGGCTCGCCGATCAAGCGGATCGGCCGTGACCGGTTCGTGCGCAATTGCCTCTATGCTGCGGGGAACAGCGGCGAGCGCGGACTGCTGCCTCAGATAGAAGCGTTACGCAGCGATCCCGACCCCACAGTCGCCGATGCAGCGGAGTGGGCGGCGGCTAGGCTGCGTCCATTTCCTTGAGCTGGATTTCCGCATTGGCCAGCAGTTCGGGAGCGATGACCGCGCGATCCACCACCAACTTGCGGCCCTGGACATAGTCCTTGACCGCATTGACGCAGTCGAGCGCAATGACGCGGCCCTCCTTGAGATAGACCACGCTGAACTTCGCCTGGGCCGGATCGCCGCGCAGGACGGTAGCATCGTAGCCCGCGGATATGCCGACGGTCTGCAGCTTGAGATCATACTGGTTCGACCAGAACCATGGCACCGCATCGTAATTCTGCTTGTCGCCCATGATCGCCTTGGCCGCACAAGTCGCCATGTCATTGGCATTCTGCACCGATTCAAGCCGGATCACCGCATTGTCGGCATAGGGGTTGGCATGCACCGCGCAGTCGCCGATCGCGTAAATATCATCGAGCGTGGTGCGGCAATAGGTATCGACGTCGACCCCGTTCGTTCCCGCAGCGCCGGCTGTAATCAGCGGACCGACCGAAGGCACTATGCCGATCCCGACGATAACGATTTCGCAGCCAATAGTCTCATTGGCGTCGGTCACTACTGCGGCCACCCGACCGCCCTTACCCTCGATCCTCTCGACTCCGGTGGAAAGACGGAGGTCGACGCCGTGTGCACGATGCTGGCTGGCATAGAAGTCCGATAGATCGGGCCCTGCGACGCGTGCCAGGACTCGGTCCTGCATCTCGATCACGGTTACCTGGCAATCGAGCTTGCGCAGCACCGCCGCTGCTTCAAGGCCGATATAGCCCGCGCCGATTATCACCGCGCGCTTAGCCCCTCCGGCCAGTTCCTCGCGCAGCGAATCGACGTCGCGCTTCGAACGCACGTAGTGCACGCCTGCCAGATCGCTCCCTGGGCAAGCCAGGCGACGGGGATCGCCGCCCCCCGCCCATATTAGCCTGCGGTAAGACAGGCGCGATTCGTCTGACAGTGTCAGCTCGTGCCCGAGCGGGTCGACTGCATTGACGTTGCAGCCGAGGCGCAGGCCGATGTTCTTGTCCGTCCAGAATTGCTCGGGTCGGATCATGATCCGGTCGAACGCCTTTTCGCCCGCAAGGTACTCTTTGGAGAGCGGCGGCCGTTCGTAGGGTGGATTCCGGTCACGGCTAACCATCAGGATCGAATCCTCATGGCCATTCTGGCGCAGCGCGATCGCGGCTTGCGCCGCACCATGGCCGGAGCCGACTATGACGACATCGTAATGGTCCATCGCGGCGGTGGCTGGCGGGAAAACGCGCGCCGGTCAAGCACCGGCGCGCGCTTCAATTACCGGGTGAGCAGGTTGCGTGCCATACTGGCGATCTGCGCCAGCATGGCGGGCGCCACCGGCGATTGCGCCTGCGCCCGGCCGATCATGCTGCGGAATGCGCGGACGGCAACAGCCTGTTCCTCGGCCCATTTCCCGACCGTTCCGCGCATATCCTTCCTGGCATCCTTGCGCCGGGCAAGGCGGCGCAGAAGCTCCAGCCGCATCTGCTGGAAATCGCGGGCAAGGCCCGAAACCAGCAGGCGCTCCCACACGTCGGACGGGCTCATCAATGCCGCGGTCGACTGTGCCCAGTCGAGGCCCAGGCGTTGCCCGACTTCGGTGAAGCCGCCGGTCAGCCCGTGCGGATCGATTCCGGTCTCGCTGGCAAGCCGTGCGAGGCCGACCGCCCCGTCGAGGTCGAACAGGTGGGTGATGCGGGCGGCCAGCTTCTCGGGTGCCCCGGCATCGACTAGCTGGACCAGCAGGCGCGAAGACTGTGTGCGCGATTCATTGGAGAGCAGCTCACCCGTCGCATCCGAGAGGAAACGGACGTTCTTGCCGAGCTCGGCGACCAGCGCGCTGGGGTCGACCTTGCCGGCCGAACTGCGCAGCACGTCCGACATGAGATTGCCAACGGCGGCAGCGAGCCGATCGAACAGCAGCAATCGTGCGTTTTCGGGCATCGCCGCGGTGTCGAGATCCGCCCAAAGGGCCTGCAGGTCGAACAGTTTCTCGGCCGTCACGAAGGCGGCCGCCACTTCTGCCAGCTCGACCCCTTCCTCTTCTGCCAGCTCGAATGGGTGGATGGTGCCAAGCCGGTTGACGATGCGGTTGGCCAGCTTGGTTGCGATGATTTCGCGCCGCAGACGGTGGCCTGCAATCTGCGCCTTGTACTTGCTCCGCATCGGCGTGGGAAACGCGTTGAACAGCGTTTCGGCCAACAGCGCATCATCGGTCAGCGCGCCATGCTCAATGGCGTCCTGCAGTACTAGTTTGGAGGAAGACAGGAGCACCGCGAGTTCAGGGCGAGTCAGGCCGTGACCGTCTGCCGCGCGCCGCGCCAGCGCCTGGTCATCTGCCAGCCCTTCGGTGCGCCGGTCGAGATTTCCGCCGGCTTCGAGCGTTTCAATGAGGTGGCGCTGCGATGCCATTGCACGGGCACCGCCGATCTCGGCGATCGATAATGCCAGCGCTTGCAAACGGTTGTCCTCCAACACGATCGAGCCGACTTCATCGGTCATCGAGGCGAGGAGTTCGACCCGCTTGGGCTCGCTCAGCTTGCCGGTGCGCTTGGCCGCGGCGAGCGCGATCTTGATATTGACCTCATTGTCCGAGCAATCGACGCCCGCCGAATTATCGATGAAGTCGGTGTTGCCGCGTCCGCCACGCTGGCCGAACTCGATCCGTGCAGCCTGGGTGATGCCGAGGTTGGCGCCCTCGCCGATGACCTTTGCGCGCAGCTCGGTTGCGTCGACACGCAGCGAGTCATTGGCTGGGTCGCCAACCTGGACATTGTTCTCGCTGGAAGCTTTCACATAGGTGCCGATGCCGCCGAACCAGATCAGGTCGACCGGTGCCTTGAGGATCGCCGAAATCAGCGCCTCGGGCTCGAACTCGTCCTGATCCACGCCCAGCTTGGCCTGCATCGCTTTCGACAGCTTAATGACCTTGGCATCGCGCGGGAACACCCCGCCACCCTTGGAGATCAGCGCCTTGTCATAGTCTTCCCAGCTCGAACGCGGCAGGTCGAACATGCGCTTGCGTTCCTTCCAGCTCACGGCCGGATCGGGGTCGGGGTCGAGGAAGATGTGGCGATGGTCATAGGCTGCGACCAGCTTGATCGCCTTCGACAGCAGCATGCCGTTGCCGAAGACGTCACCCGACATGTCGCCGCAGCCGACCACTTCGACCGGCTCGCTCTGCACGTCGACGCCCATTTCGAGGAAGTGCCTCTGGACCGAAACCCACGCGCCCTTGGCGGTGATGCCCATGGCCTTGTGGTCATAACCCTTCGACCCGCCGCTGGCGAAGGCATCGTCGAGCCAGAAATCCTTCGATTCGGCGATGGCATTGGCAACGTCGGAGAAGGTGGCGGTGCCCTTGTCGGCAGCAACGACGAAATAGGGGTCTTCGCCATCGGTGATTACCACGCCCTTGGGATGGACCACCTTGTCCTTGACGATGTTATCGGTGACCGAAAGCAGCGTACGGATGAAAACCTCGTAGCTGGCGCGCCCTTCGGCGGCCCAGGCTTCGCGGTCGAGTGCGGGGCTGGGCAATTGCTTGGGATAGAACCCGCCCTTGGCCCCGGTCGGGACGATCACCGCGTTCTTCACGCGCTGCGCTTTCATCAGGCCAAGGATCTCGGTGCGGAAGTCGTCGCGGCGATCGGACCACCGCAGGCCACCGCGGGCAACCGGGCCGGCGCGCAGATGGATGCCCTCCACCCGACGCGAATAGACGAAGATTTCGCGGAAGGGGACCGGCTTGGGCAGGCCGGGGACCTTGGCGCTTTCGATCTTGAACGCCAGCGCCTCATGCGCGGCGGGGGCGAAGGCATTGGTCCGTAACACCGCATCGATCAGCGCATTGTAGAGGCGCAGCAGGCGGTCGTCATTGATCGCCTTGACCTTGCCGAGCCCGCGCTTGATCGCCACGCGCGCTTCTTCGATCGCCTTGCCGCGATCGCCTGCGAATGCGGGATCGTGGCGAGCGGTGAATAGCGCCACCAGTGCACGGGTCACGTCGGGTGCCGCTGCCAGTGCATCGACGGCGGTATAGATGGTGAAGCTCACCCCGATCTGCCGCAGATAGCGGTAGAAGGCGCGCAACCAATCGGCTTCATGGGCCGACAGCCCGGCTTCGGGCACCAGCCGGTTGAACGGATCGTTCTCCGCTTCGCCATTGAGAACGGCGGCGATCGCTTCCTCGATCGCGCGTGCGCGGTCGACCAGTAGCCGGGCATCGCTGCCGGGCTTCAGTTCGAGCCGGAAATCGTGGATCGTGCCAAGCCGCCCATCGTCGAGCACGGTGGGCATTTCGGACTGCACATGGAAGCCGAAGTTCTCGAGCACGGGCACGCCTTCGGACAGCGGCAGGCTGCCCTCGGACTGATAGAGCTTGAGACGCAGGCAGCCCTGGGACTCGCGCTCGCAATAATACATACGCGCACCGCGTTCCACTTCCTCGCTTTCGAGGCTGGCCCCCAGGCGATGCAGGCGTGAAATGTCGAGTGCGGCATCGCGCGCGCCGAAACGACCGCGGAACGGCGTCGGGAAGGCTTCGGCAAAGCGCAGGGCCAGTGCGGCGGCACGAGCCGGTTCCTCGATCTTGGCCAGTTCTGCCTCAACCGCTTCGCTCCAGCCGCGCAGCAGGGTCTGCATGCGCTCTTCCAGCGCGGTCTCGTCGGGCGCGCTTTCACCGTCGCGGATGTCAAGCACGAAGCGCAGCATGGCAAGGTTGCCGCCCTCCACCACCAGGCTCCAGTCGAGCAGGCGCGCCGATGCGCCATCTTCAAGCAAGGCCTGAATCTCCAACCGGACCTGCGTGGCCAGCATGTCGCGTGGTAGCCAGACGAAGGCGAAGAGATGGCGAGCCAAGGGAGCCTCGACGATCGACAGGCGCGGCCGCGGGCGGTCGACCAGGCTCATCATGGTCGTCGCGACGCGTTCCACATCCTCTTCGGAAAAGCCGATCAGCAGGTCATGCGGCAGCGCGGTCAGCGCATGGACCAGCGCCTTGCCGGCATGGCCGGTATCATCGAATCCATGGCGGTCGCGCAGCTCTTCCACCTGACGGCGAAGGCGCGGCACATTGCGGGGTGATGCGGCCAACGCTGCGCTGGTCCAGACACCGGCATGGACCGAAAGTGCAACCAGCTTACCACCTTCGCGAATAGGTACGATAAACAGGTCGAGCGGCACGCGGCGATGGACGTTGCTGAGGTGGTTGGCCTTGATAATCAGCGGAATGCGGGTGTTTGCCTTGTCTTCGAACCAGGCGAAGGCTCGGTCATAGGACGCGTCGGCCAGCAGTTCGCGCACGCTCTTGCGGCAAATTCCGATGGGATGGTCCTGCGTCCCGTCGCGGTGACGGACAACATGCCCCAGCTGGGTCAGCATACCCGAATTGAGCCATTCGAGCAGTGCAGCCCCTTCGCTATCGGCGTCGGCAATACGCTTGGCATCGACGGCCATGGCCTTCTGCAACTTAGGCCAATCGGCCACTGCGGCGCGGACATCGCCCAGCGTTTCGCGGATCGTATGTTCGAGCGCGCGGCGTGTGCGCGCGTCCACGCGAGTGGTTTCGATGTAGATCATCGATTCCCACTCAGCGTCCTCGGGATCGCCCGGCGGAATCGCCGTCAGCATCATGTCCTTGTTGCGCTCTACCGGTAGAACGGGGTGGACCAGGCGGTCGATCGAAAGGCCCAATGCCGCAATCGCAGCTGCTACCGAATCGACCAGAAAGGGCATGTCGTCGTTGACGATGGCGATGCGGGTGAAGCGGCGGTCGTCAGTGGCGCTTTCAACCTGCATGGCCGACCGACCGGTTTCGCGATGCATTGCCGTCGCAGCAACGAATCCGGCCGCTTCGGCGAGCTTATCGCGGGCGAAGGGGGTGTCGCCGCGCAGCAGTGAATGCTGCATCCGTTCGGCGATATCGCCCAGGAGTTTCTTCGAAATCTTGACTGGCTTGGCGGCGGTTTCGTTGTTCGAACCCATTGGGGCCTCTCGTTTCTCGGAGAACGATCATTTCGCTGCCGCGTAATTTCCGAGTCGTGCGACAGCGGTGTCAGAAGGCGCGCCTAGGCCTCTTGCCGGGCCTTCGCAAGGTGCCGCGCACGTCACCATGCAATCCTATGCACGCTACAATTGACGTTACGGCATCTCAGTCTGCCAGCAGCGGCATGATCAGTTCCAGCGAGCGGATGCGGGCCGCAGGATCAAAGGTGCTGCCGCCGAAGATGATCTCATCGGCACCTGTGCGGGAGATGAAACTCGTGATCGACTCACGAGCCGCCTCGACGGTGCCAATCGCGCTGGCCTGTCCGATATGGGCGAGCATGGCTTGAAGCGATCCCGGCAGACTGGCGCGGTATCCGCGAATGGGTGGCGGCAGCTTGCCCGGCTGGCCTGTCCGCAATGATACGAAAGCCTGCAATTGCGAACTGGCGATGAACTCCGCCTCATCCTCACTATCGGCAACGAACAGGTTCATCGCAGCCATTACATGTGGCTTTTCGAGCATCGGCGATGGCTGGAACTGGCGACGGTAGAGTTCGAGTGCGGTGTCGAGGTGATCGGGCGCGAAATGGCTGGCGAAGGCGTAGGGGAGGCCCAGCCTTGCGGCGAGCTGGGCTCCGAACAGGCTCGACCCCAGCATCCAGAACTCCGGCTTGGCGCCGAGTCCGGGGGTGGGGTGGATGGTGGTTTCCCCGGCCATCAGGGCGATCAGTTCGACCACGTCCTGCGGGAACATTTCGGCCGCGCGATGGAGGTCCTTGCGCAGCGCCCGTTGCAGTTCGGGCCCGGCACCGGGAGCCCGGCCCAGGCCCAGATCGACCCGCCCAGGGAACAGCGCATCGAGCGTGCCGAACTGCTCGGCAATCTGGAACGGCGTGTGGTTGGGCAGCATGATAC
>NZ_JAYPTL010000026.1:0-3953 GCF_038133525.1 Erythrobacter sp.
GCTTAGTTCCGAAAGTTAGTAGTTATGCTCGATTTCTCAAAAATTTCACGCCTAAAGGGCGAGTTCGAAGCTGAAGGCCTGCCCCGTGATGCTCTAGCGAGTGAAGTCATTTTTGCAGCCCGACATGGAGTTGGATATCTCGTTAAGATAGGGGGTTGCGAGGCAAAATCGGACATTCGTTTCCTGCAACAAATCGGAGTGCGCGACGTGGTCGCTCCAATGATTGAAAGCGGGTTTGCCATGTCAAAGTATATGAGCATGATCCCCGACGGCGCATTCGATCATATAGGTGTGACAATTGAAACCGTGCACGCAGTCGAACGGATCGAAGAGCTGCTTGATGCAGGAACGAAGCTGTCCGAAGTTACTGTTGGACGCACTGATCTGACGGCGAGTTTTGGTGGCTCAGGCGTTGACTCCGATGAGACCATAGCAATGGTCAAGAAAGTCGCCATGGCAGCTCGTCGGCGTGGGCTTAAAACCACTGTTGGCGGCTCGGTCGGTGGCGCAACACGTCAACGACTAATGAATGATGGTGAGCTAAGGGAGCTGATTGCGGCAGTCGAAACACGTAAGTGCGTAATGTCGGTGGAAGCGTTTCTTGAGCCGCAATCGCTCGTTGATGCATTTGCCATCGAGACAGCGTTACTTCAGTCGCAGGTGAGCTATCATGGAGCTATAGCCCATGCTGCAAGTGAGCGCGTCGAACAGATCAATGCGAGGCTTTGATCATGGATGTTCTCTTTATCCTCGACTTTGACGGTGTGCTGTTCAACAGCGCATATGAAGCCTTTACGGTTTCACGCAAAGTTGTGTCATCCGACGACGCATATCGGCAGGATGTGGAGTACGATGAGTTCCTCGCGTTTCGCTCTGTTGTGACTGATGCATGGCAGTATCGCCGCCTTTTTAGCAGAACCAGCCAAGTCCAACGCGAGGCTTTGCATCTAGTTGAACCCAATGCTGATGACTGGGAGTTCGCGCGTCGCTTCTTTGCCGCGCGCAAAGAACTGATGCAGGATCCTGAATGGCCCAAATCGATGCCTCCGTACGATTTTTTCTTACGTCTCAAGCCGTTGCTGTTGGAGCATCCAACGCAGTTCGCAATACTATCGACGCGGAACATACAGTCGATCAGGCAAACACTGCAGTTCCATGATGCGGATGTGGTCCCGGTCTTTGGGCAGGAAGACATTCGAAAAGCGGGTAGCAAGCGTGAGGTCGCGAGAGCCAATGGTTGGCTTGAAAAGGGCGCTCACCTAACTGTTTATCTCGATGACATGAACAGCCATCTTGAGCCATTCGAAGGCGCAGTCCACCTCCCGCTGCATGCCGATTGGGGTTATGATCGCAATACTCCTGGCAGCCTTAGTGAGCATCAGGTTATGACATTGTTCCGTTCACTCATCGCACTGTCCAAACGTCAAAAGCTTGCGGTAGCTGCATGAAGTACAGCGACCAGGTTGGTGCGTGGCTGGCAGCCGCGGGCTACACTCACTATTTCTACGTGGGTGGTGGCAATATCATGCACCTGACAGAGAGCCTCGACAGGTACCTTGTCGGGGTGCCGGTAGTTCACGAGGTGGCTGCCGGCATTGCGGCGGAATATTTCAATGTCATAGCGGCGCCTCGTAAGGCCTTGGCTCTCGTTACAGCTGGTCCGGGTCAAACCAACATTGTGACCGCTGTTAGTGGAGCGTGGCTGGAGAGTCGCGAGCTCCTTGTTATTGGTGGCCAGGTGAAAACTGCCGATCTGGCACGTGGCGAAATTCGATCTCGTGGGATCCAAGAAATTGACGGCGTGTCACTGATGGAATCCACAACCAAGCTGTCGACACGTTTGGAATTTCCGGTTAGTGCGGCAGAATTTCTTGCTATGATCGAGCCTAGCTGGACCCCTCGTATGGGGCCGGTCTTCATTGAGTTTCCGCTCGATGTGCAAGCAGCTCAGCGTGACGAAGAGTTTTTGCCGCAACTTCTGAAGCCCGAGCTGCCTAAGGCGGATCAGGATACGGTCGAGGAGGTCGCGCGATTGTGGGCCAATTCAGAGCGACCTGTCTTACTTTTGGGGGGTGGTGTCGAGTTGACGGCTGTCGATAGCCTGCGCGCTAAGTTGGATGCCTTGCAGCTGCCAGTGATGACAACATACAACGGTGCTGATCGGATCGATGGAGATGCCCCTTACTATCTCGGCCGGCCCAACACTTGGGGACAGCGGAGCGCGAACATCCTCATCCAGGAAGCTGACCTGATTGTTGCGCTGGGCACTCGACTTGGACTCCAGCAGACGGGCTTCAATTGGCAGGAGTTCGGTCGTGACGCACAGATCGTTCAGGTTGAGATTGATCCTGCCGAACTTTCAAAAGGGCACCCTCGCATTGACTTGCCAGTCAATGCCGATGCCAATGATTTCTTTCAGCGTTTTATCAATTTGGATCCAGCTAGTAAGCCAAAGTGGCTTGAACATGGCCGACGCGTTCGTTCTCTAGTCCCTCGCGTCGAGGATGTGAACAATACAGGCGAGGGATATCTCTCACCCTACGATTTCATCCTTCAGCTCGAAACCCTTACAAATTCGGACGACTTGATCATTCCATGTTCCAGCGGAAGCGCGTTCACGCTTTCAATGCAGCTGTTCAAGCAAAGGCTGGGGCAACGGATCATTACCAACAAGTCGCTCGCATCGATGGGTTATGGTCTTTCTGGTGCTATTGGAGCAGCAATAGGAGGCAAGGGTCGCAGAACCATTCTGATCGAAGGTGACGGAGGGTTTGCCCAGAATATGCAGGAACTTGGGACTGCTAAGATCAACGATCTCAACCTAAAGATATTCATATTCGACGACCAGGGTCATGCCTCCATCCGCATGACCCAACGCAATTACTTCGATGGTAAGTATCTGGGTTGTGACACTCGTTCTGGCCTCGGGCTCCCACAGTGGGAGAGGTTGTTTGCAGCCTGGGACATTCCGGTCCTTCGTTTGCCAGTTTGTTTTGTAGACGATCCGGATGTGTGCAGTCGGCTGAATGCCTCCGGAGTCCAAGCGTTTATTGTGCCTGTCGATCCGGAACAGACCTACTTTCCAAAGATTTCCAGCAGATTGACGGCGACTGGCTCGATGGAATCGAATCCGATTGATCGAATGACTCCCGAAATTGATTACGTTGGCGAAGCTTGATTGGCATCAAGACAAAATGATGAGTTCTGTCACACTTGACTCTGCAGTCGCACTTGATCCGCATGCGCGTAATGCGGTTCGCGCAGATGATCGGCGGATCCTCATCGTTGGTGCGAGTGGCTGGATCGGGCGAGTCCTGCTTGCGGGTCTCTATGCGGCGCTTGGAGCAGACCAATTTTTTGCACGAGTCGCATGCTTCGGATCTAGGATGCGAAGAATTAAGATCGGAGGCGGAGTCGAGGTCGAACAGAGGCCGTTGTTAGACCTGAGGCAGTTGCAAACTCGCCCGACGATGATGTTTCACCTTGCTTTCCTGACAAAGGATAAAGTCGCAGGCATGGCACGTGACGATTATGTTGCGATGAATCGCGCGTTATCGACGCAAATCCGCCAATGCCTAGATGAAGTGGGAGTCGATAGACTTTTCGTCGCCTCTTCTGGCGCAGCGGCACTTGCTGAAGATAACGACGCGGCCGAAGATCTCAGAATATACGGGCAACTCAAAGCTGAAGATGAACTGCTTTTCTCGACTTGGGCGAGAAACAAGGATGATCGTCGTGTTGTTATCACGCGGATATACAGCGTATCAGGGCCTTTCATAAACAAACATGAAACCTACGCTCTGGCGAGTTTCATATTGGACTCTTTGGCGGGAAGGGACATCAAAGTTCGTGCGCCATACGAAGTGGTGCGCAGTTATGTCGCAATCCGCGAATTAGTGTCGCTAGCGCTGATGCAGCTGCTTGCAGCAAATGGTCCCCAGACTTTGCTATTT
>NZ_JAYPTL010000026.1:3963-6029 GCF_038133525.1 Erythrobacter sp.
TTTGCTATATGATAGCGGGGGTGAGCCTCTTGAGCTCGGCGCGGTCGCAGCGGAAGTGGCGAAGGTCTTGGGCGGTACGGTATGGCGCGCTGCGATTACCGACAGTGATTCAAGCTACTATGCGGGTGACAAGAAGGAATATGATCAGTACCTTGCAAAGTTTGGGATAGCATCTGTGCCCCTTTCGCAGCAAATTGAGGATACCATGATCACGCTCGCCGAAGCGAACTGAGTAGAACTGGCAAGAATCGCTCGGGATGAGATATCGCGCAATCTCGTCCGATCAGAATACGCAAAACCGTGTCGAGGAATCGATATACGGAATGGAAAATCAATGGTTCATAATAGCTTCTCGATCAAATGGCTGACCCTGATGGCAGTCGCCGCTCTGTACACTCATGCCGGGCAAGCGTGGGCTCAATCGAGTTCTGAGGATAAGGAGCGGGCAGAGTCGCAGTCGCAGTCCCGAGAACAGCGTACAAGTCAGGATGAGTCTGACGATTCTAGTGAAAGCGCAAGCATCGTGCTTGAACCAACTCGAATCGGGGATGTGTCGAGCGCGCGCCCGATTGATGCGGATCAAGCGAGTCGGGCACGTACCTCGCTTTTCGATTTCTCGAACCGCCAGGCAGAGCCGAATGCATTCGAAGTCTATGTGGAACGAATGATAGGGAAGCGGTTGAAACGCTTCGGTTCAGACCTTCTGTTGCCAGGTTCTCGCGATTTCGCACTGCGCGCTGACGCAACGATTCCGCCAGACTATCGAGTAAACGTTGGTGACACGATATCAATCTCGCTCACCGGGTCTGCTGAGGGTAGTGTGGAAAGGACGGTCGACGGTGATGGGAACATATTCCTGCCCTCGGTCGGCACTATACACTTGGCTGGCGTTCGGCAGGGGGATCTTAAGGACTTTCTTTCGCGTGCAATCGGAACTCAGTACCGTAACTTTCGCGTTGGTGTGCGAACAACAGAGTTGCGCGGCTTGAGGGTGTTTGTAACGGGCTATGCCCAAAATCCTGGTGCATTCTCGGTAAACAGTCTTTCGACGGCGTTCAACGCGATACTCCAGGCCGGCGGACCTACGTCCGGAGGTAGTTTCAGAGTTATCAAGCTCGTACGTGATGGCCAAGAGTATGCGGAAATCGATCTCTATCGAGTCTTGATGGATGGAGATCGTTCGCAGGATGCAGTGCTGGAAAACGAGGATGTGATCCTAGTTCCACCGGCTTTGGCTCAAGTTGCGATTATTGGTAGCGTCAATAATGAAGCAATATACGAGATACTTGGCGGGGAAACGATTAAAGATGTTCTTGCGTTGGCCGGAGGCGTTGATGGATTAGGTGAACGAGACAGAGTTGTTGTTTATAGTGCAGACAAGGATATCGCTCCCGGCCCCAAGGTGGTGTCGCTTGCCGATTTTGCGACCGCAGTTGTGCGCCCCGGCGATATTGTTCAGGTGCTTCCAAGCGGTAGTTTGATCAAGCCGATAGCCCGGCAATCGGTAGTTGTGCGGATTGAAGGCGAGGTCGAGAGTCCAGGCAATTATTATGTCGCACCTGGAACGCCGCTTTCCGATGTAGTGGGAAGAGCGGGAGGGTTGACCGATCGCGCATATCCGTTTGGAACTGAATTCGTCCGCCAATCGATTATCGAGCAGCAACGGCGCAATTTTGCCGAGGCGCTTGACCAGTTCGAACTGACACTTGCTACAGCCCCGCTGCGGACCGATAGTAGCACGCCAGCCGCACGACAGCAGCAACAGCTTGACGCCGCGCGTTCGACACTGGAAGAGTTGCGTACCAAAGAGCCTGATGGACGCTTGGTTTTGGATGTACAACCAACCGCTGCGTTCTTGCCGAGCAACCTCCTGCTTGAGAATGGTGATCGGATTATCATTCCGCCGCGTCCAACGAGCGTTGGCGTATATGGCGCAGTTTACCGGCCAGCGTCATTTCACCTTGGTGAGCGAGGTCCCTTGCGGATCAAGGATTACGTGGAACTCGCGGGCGGCGCTGTTCGCGCGGCCGATAAGAGTGAAATTTTCGTCATTCGCGCCAATGGGG
>NZ_JAYPTL010000026.1:6039-11999 GCF_038133525.1 Erythrobacter sp.
GTGTTAACGAAGGCCGAGGGCGCAATGAACGAACGTGCTCTCCCAGGTGATGTTGTATTCGTCCCGATAAAGACGAACTCGACCGATCTCTTAAGTAAGATCGCGCAGATTTCTTCAATCCTGTTTCAATTCGGACTTGCAGCAGCAACGGTTGCGGCGATCGACTGATGACACCACGTAGCTCGATTACTGGTATTCTTGCCAGCCTGAGGCCCCTTGACCGGTTTTGGAAGCGTGCTGGGATTTTCATGGTCCCTATCGCAATTCTGCTCGTTTCCTCGGCCTTTCCCGAAAAGTTTCGCGCTGAAGCCACGCTCACACCGGCGGACCCAGCATCATTAGGCCTATCCGACACATTAGGGCAGCTGGGTGCGCTGAACTCGGTGTTCGGCAAGCAAGCTGATGTGGAGGTGGCTCTTCGGATCGGGACGAGTATCTACACAAGGGATAAGGTCATTCGTGATCTCAATCTGGAAGAGCGAGTCGGAAAGAAGGGCGTTGCCTTGCATCGTTGGCTTGAAAAGAGACTTGTCATGCGATCGCTGCGCGGCGGAATCATCTTGATTCAGATGGATCACACCGATCGGCAGCTTGCTCAGGACATTGTATCGGCATTTACGGAAGCGACTCGTGCTGAACTCGCGGAGATCACACTTAGGCAAACGCAATATAAGCGGGATGTTCTGGAAAAGTTGGTTCATGATGCAGGTTTGCGTCTTTCGAAGGCACAGGCAGCGTACGACACCTTTCGGCTTGAGAACGGCTATGCCAATCCTGCGAGGTCAGTTGAGATAATTTCCGAACGGGTTCCTTCCTTGCGAGCTGCACTGGAGGAAAAGGAAAGGCAGATTGCAATCACTGGTGCGTTGTTCGCACCAGACAACATCACCATGATCCAATTGCGATCGGAGCGTGATGTGATCAAGACTCAGCTGCAGGACGCGTTGTCGAGTCGACCGACAACACAGGAAGGAACTGTAGGTGAGGCTGTCGCTGTTTCTACCAGACTTTTCGACTTGGATCGCGAACTTGGACTGGCCCAATCGCTCTACACGAACTACGTGCGATACTTACAAGGAACGACGGTCGAGCAACTGACGTCGACCGCAAATATTCGTCTTCTGGAACAGCCCTACGTCTCGAGCGAAAGACAGTATCGCTGGACTCTGATTGTATTGGCGATCGCGCTGTTCCTCGTCTGGATGGCGATTGAATTCTACCGACTGCGGCCGCCACTTGGCGCTCCAATCGGGAGCGGAGCACGAGCGAAGCCTGGCTATGGACTGCCCGAACTCGAGTTAGGGGGCGATTGAAATGGCCCGGAGCGATTGTGAGCTTGTTTCGTCTCCAGAAATTTCCATCTGTATTGCTTGTCGCAATGAGGAAGAGAATGCGCAGGCAATCGCTGCTGCTGTAATCGACGCGATGGAAAGCGTGGATGCAGTATTCGATATTATCTTCATCGACAATGAATCGACAGATCGAACGGTCCAGATCATCAAGCAGATCTGCCGCAATGATCCGCGAGTTAAGTTGATCGTCAATACGCGGAATTTCGGCCAGATGCGATCGCCCACGCACGCAATTTACGAAGCTGGTGGCAATGCAGTAATTTCGATGTGCGCGGACTTTCAGGATGCGCCGACTTTGCTTCCTGAATTTGTGCGACGCTGGCGCAATGGAACTCCGATCGTGCTTGGCATTCGAAACTCCGAAAAAAATTCGTTCCTGCTTAGAACCGTTCGTGGTCTCGCCTACGCGATGCACCGCCGGTTTGGCGATTATCCTGTTATCCCCAATGCAACGGGATTCGGAATTTACGACCGCAAGGTTGTCGAGGCAATGCGCAGACTCAACGAACCAGAACCTTTCGTTCGCGGTATGCTGGTTGAAACAGGCTTCGAGATTTTTCAGATTCCTTACGACCGCCCAGTAAGATCACGAGGGAAGTCGAATAATAACTTTCTGACGTTGTTGGATTTTGCCCTCAATGGACTTGCAGGGTCATCGAAGGGATTGCTTCGCGCACCGCTTTATGTAGCGTTTCTGTTCGGCTTGCTCACCCTGTTCTGTCTATTTGGGGCCCTTCTCTCGCCACTTTGGGACGGCTCAGTTCAGCTTTGGCTCTTTGCGGCGATGCTTGAGGGGCAGTTCACCTTGATGTTTCTCTTCTTCGGTTTGCTGGGTGTACAGGTCGGCCTGATCGCTGAGCGAACTCGCAATCAACCACTGGTATTAGAGAAAGAGAGAATCAACTTCCCTAACGACTACCGGAGATCCCAATAATATGGGGCAGTCCTTCTTTGGGCTGGCAGCGAACTGGCGACAGGTCTTGCGGTACTACCAGGCCGGAATCGTCAATACGTTGTTTGGGTATGGCTGCTTTGCGGCTCTTGTCTGGCTGTCGTTCGATATTTTTACAGCGCAGATTCTATCTCATATATTTGGAACTATTTTCAATTATTTTACTTACAGTCGCTATTCATTTTCTGATGAGGAAGGCTCGGCGTTTCGCTTCATTTTATCATATGTGGCAAATTACTTAATAAGCCTGGTAATTTTGTACGGACTTACACAGTTTATCTCCTCCGCATATTTCGCAGGTCTTCTGACAATTTTAGTAGTTTCTGTTGTGAATTTTTTTGTCCTCAAGCGGTTTGTATTTCGAGCTATTGAGAAGCAGTCGTGAGCGAGGCTAAATTACGAAACGAAGGTCTAGCGATCGAATGGGTTTTAGCTTGTTTGGTATTGCTCAGTCTTGCTCATGCCACCTGGTTCCTCTTTACATTTAAGTACCTTCCGCCACCATTTTTCTACGAACCCAGCGACGTTCATGCGGATTGGTTCAATACTGCATTTTGGTCCCACAATCCAAATGGCGCATTCGACACTTGGACCACACTTTACCCTCCTTTGTCATTCGTCATCCTTCGCTTTCTCAGCGTCGGAAAGTGCTACCCGCGCACACGCGAATTTGAACCTAGTCCGGGTCTCGCGGCCCGTGATTGCGATTGGATCGGACATGTTGGGATATGGGGGTTCTGGATTCTTGGGGTAGCCTTGTTGTTCGTTGCCTTGCGCAAGATTGACCGGTCACGGGCAATCCCGCGCACCATATGTGTGGGTCTGGGTTGGCCAATTCTGAACGGTATCGAGCGAGGCAATCTCATTCTGATTGCCTTTCCCTTTTTCTTGCTAGCAGTCATGCCGATCTTCAAGTCAGCTCGGCTGCGCTGGATTGCCGCGGGCTTCGCGATTAATCTGAAGGTCTACCTAATTGCGCCATTTATGGCCCAATTGATTATGCGTCGATGGCGGTGGGTTGAGGGGACTTTGCTGGCAACCATCGTGATCTACTTATTGAGTTACGCAATGCTCGGTGCTGGGACCTTGTCAGAGATATTCGTCAATCTCAGCTCCTGGACAGAAAACCGTATTGAGAACCCTTTGGATTTCTGGCCCGCTACCACATATCAGGGATTGACGTCTTTGATGAAGAACAACGCTCAAATATTTCCAACCCTATTAATCCTAGGGTCGAGAGAGGTAAGTACAATACCAATAGTAATTGAGATTCTTCTTAGGTTAACGCAAGGATCTTTGTTCGTGGCTATGGCCGCTAGTTGGCTCCGGCCAGAGGCAATTACACGTTATCGTATTTACATTTTAGGGTTATTGTTTGCGTTAATTACTACAGAAGGAGGAGGGTATACGCCGATCTTCTGGATGGCGATGGTGATGTGTGAACCATGGCGCGGGATAGGCCCAAAGATTGCTATCGTCTCAAGTTATTTGTTGGCGTGCTCCTATGACATCCCCATTACAAACCTTGCGACACTAGTACGCTACACGTATTATTTTGACACTGAGGTCATAGTGGAGATGGACCTGACAGTCTGGCCTCTGCTGCGACCACTCCTAATTCAGCTTATCGCGATCGCATTGAGTTTCTCAACTATCCATTCTGTATGGGGCGACATTCGGCGGCAGGGTTGGGCAGAGCGGTGGCGGTTTCGAGCTGACGCCGCGCTCTTGCCATGGATTAGATCACCGAAGAATCCGGCGAAATGAAGGATCGGTTAATACCAGCCCCTTGTCCGGCGTGGTCTGGCTCGAATGTTTCGATCTCACTTGTAGCCATACTCGCCGTTTGGGCGCTGGGAATTCGGCTCTACGGCATAGACTTTGGCCTGCCAGCTATCCTTGATCCTGACGAGTTGATCTTCCAGCTTGGCGCGGTCCGAATGATTGAGAGTGGCAATCTCAACCCAGGTTGGTTTGGTCATCCGGCTACAACGACAATGTATGTCTTGGCGGTAGTTGATGCACTTGTCTTCGCTGTCGGCCGGCTGTTGGGCGACTACGCGTCACTTGAGCAATTTGGAGAGGCCATCTTTCTCGACCCGGGGATTGTCATGCTTCCTAGTCGAATCGCTATGGCTGTATTCGCTGTATTCAGCATAGTTCTTACCTACCGCCTTGGTACGCGTATTGGTGACCGTATGGTTGGCCTAGTCGGTGCTGCCCTAATGACGTTCAATCCTGTCCACATTGCGTGGTCCCAGGTTGTAAGGTCAGACATCATGGCGACCACGTTCCTACTGCTGGTTATGCTTGCATCCACGAAACTTGATCAAAATCCCCGGAAGCGAGACTACGTAATTGCAAGTCTGTACACTGCTCTTGCAATCACGTCGAAATGGCCGTTCGCTCTAGCTTTTCTGGGAGTCGTCGGGAGCATCTTTCTTGGGGCGCTTCATCGATCTGGAAGGGTTAACGACGCGCTTCGTCCAAGTCTTTGGTGCGGTGCCTTCGTTTGTCTCTTTGTCGTCCTCATATCTCCCCATTTGTTGCTTGATTTTGGCACGCTTGTTTCGAACCTCCAAGGGGAGGCTCAAGTTCAGCACGTTGGTGCTACCGGGACGGGGTTCCTATCGAATCTTTTGCAGTACCTTTCAGGACCGATCTGGCGCGGCCTAGGGCCGCTTGGTAGCGCTTTGGCGATAGCTGGCTTTGTTTTCGCAAGGCACCAAGTTAGATTATGGGTGATTGCAGGAGTGCCAGCAATCGCGATCTTGATCGTAATCGCCAATCAAAACTTGGTGTGGGACCGTTGGGCCATCGCGTTGTTCCCCTTCCTTTCAATTTTGGCGGGCTTCGGCGCTTCTGGAATACTCCAGACCTTTGGCGCAGGACAGAGGGTGAGGTTGCTGGCAAAAATCACGATGGCTTTAGGCCTTGTGCTTCCTCCTTTGTGCGCTTCGCTTGGTGCGGCGAATGAGCGTATCCACGACAATCGCCGTCAAGCTACGGACTGGGCGAAACAAAACCTTCCCAAAGGGAGAAGTCTTTTAATCGAACACTTTGCATTTGATCTTGTCAGCAGTGAATTCGAAATCCTATTTCCAATAGGAGTAGGAGGCTGTTTCGATGCACGCCAGATGTTGGCAGGAAGGATTGATTATCAAATGGTAGACTCGCTTCGCGGAGGCAAGTCTAATCTAGACTATGCGGCAGTTCCCGAAGCTAAGTTGGCAAGTTGCAAGAGCGATTTTGCCATACTTACTGAACACCAGCGATACCGAATAGATCGGGCTAGGTTTCCAGCTGCATTCAATCGTTATCAAGAGGTTATTGCAAGCGGGAGCGTGCTGAAGCGGTTTCCTGCAGTGTCGGGTGAGATTGGAGGCAGACCGGAGGTGCTCGTCCTTGATCTTCGCAGCGACCCGGATCCGACTGTTGATCTAAAGTAGGTGCTCCCACGGTTCTGTTTAAGTAAGCGATGGCGCGGCAGTTCGCCATAACCAAACTGCATAGGTTTGGGGACTACTTTAGATGCTATTTCCAACGACGGTAACTTTGCAGACTAGCTGCAACGCGGGAATCGGTGCCCGGCGGTCGTGCTCTTTGCCCCCAACCAAATGCCTGACCGATGCTTGCGGTGGCAAACGAATTACTTG
>NZ_JAYPTL010000026.1:12009-18259 GCF_038133525.1 Erythrobacter sp.
CGGATGAAATAGGGGCGCGCTTGAGTACAGGGAAGTTTGATTACTTTGTGGAGAACAACAACCGCCCTGGCCCCAGTCGTTCGAGAACCTCGTTGATCTTGTCTTGTTCGAACGCAAAGCAGCCGAGGCTCCGCCCGACGCGACCCTGCAACTCGGCCATGGAGCGATCGACGTAGTCGGCGCCATGGATCACGATTGCGCGATCCCAGGCGCGGTTGTTCTCCGGGTCAAGGCCATGCAGGCGACGCGATCGCCCGTGCTTGCCGTAATAGGTATCGGCGGTGAGGAAACTCCCCGACGAGGAAGCGTATGATCCGGGCCGGTTGGAGAAGCGTTCGACATAGCCGGTATTGGCCGGGTCAGAGCCTCTTCCGTGCGAGACGAGATAGGTGGCCTCGATCCGACCTTCCTCTACATTAACGAGGTAGAAGCGAGGTTCGGACGAGTGTTGGGCATAATCCGCCACCGCGATCCGGTCATGACAGAGGACTCTGTCTCCGTGCTTGCCTAGCGCTTCCAATGCTTGCGAGACCGGTGTGGGCAGTGGTGTGACTGGTGTCGCGAGGGGTGAGGCTGCTGGCGAGGCCGGCGGCGGGACGATGGCGGCGCTGGGAGCGGCGAGGCCAGCAATGACGCAAGTGCCGCTGCCAATGAATTGGCGTCTGGTGATTGTCATGGTGCGATCCCTGGGTAACTAGTACAAAATGTGGGTTCTGGATCGCCGGAGGCAAGGACGAGGCAAGATGAGTGGTGCCCTGAGAGCGGCAATTGCATTGGCGGCAACCGCGGTCGCCTGGTCTCCGGTAGCGGCCCAGGAATTGCATCATTCGTGGTCTGCCGCAGACGTTACCAAGCTGAAACAGTGGGTTGCCGCTGCGCCTCAGGATGCCTTGCCGCGGCTTGAGACGACCGCGCTCGATCGGGCGCTCGCGAATGGAGATGCAGAGGAAATTTCGCGGCAGGCGCGGCAAATCGCGCTCCGACTGGCGAAAATGCACCTCAAGGGGCGCGCGAGCGAGGCTGAGCGGCGTGGCTGGAACATTCGCGACACCGACGACGAGAATGCCCTTGGGTCGATGCTAGACAATGCCTTGGGTAGCGGCTCGCTCGACACGTTCTTCGCTGTCCAGCGTCCGGCGCATCTCGAATATTCCGCCTTGCGGGCGGCCTATGCCGCTGATGCAGATGAACAGCGCCGCAAGGTAATCGCTCGCAATATGGAGCGATGGCGCTGGCTGCCGAGGTCACTCGGGCCGGACTATGTGCTCGTCAATACCGCCCGCTTCGAAGCAAGGTTGTGGCGCGCAGGCGAAGTTGCCGGGACATGGCGCGTGATCGTCGGCAAGATATCCACGCCTACGCCGGTCTTCGATGCGACCATCACCGGCGTAATCCTCAACCCTTGGTGGGAAATTCCGGCGAGCATCGTCAGGGAAAGCGTAGGCGCGCTGGTCAGGCGCAATCCGGCATTGGCGAAACAACGCGGTTATGTCTGGAGCGATGGCCGCTATCGCCAGCGGCCTGGACCAAACAACGCGCTGGGTCAGATGAAGTTGGTCATGCCCAATCCCTATTCGGTGTTCATGCACGATACGCCCAACAAGGATCTGTTCGAGAAGGAGGTCCGCGCCTTCAGCCACGGCTGCATCCGCACGGGCGATGCCATCGGTTACGCAGCAACGCTGCTTGAAGGGGTGAGGACGCGCGAAGAGGTCGACCAGATCGTGGCGGGCGGGGAAACCACCCAGCTCGATCTCGCGAAGCCACTGCCGCTCTATGTCGCCTATTTCACGGCGGTTGAGAACGATCAGGGCGGGATCGACATTCTTGACGACATCTACAGGCGTGATGATCGCATCAGGACCCTGTCTGCCGATTACCGCTCAGAGGGACGGCTCGCGGCCACCGGTTGCGCCATGCAATCGGCGGAGTGACGCTGACCCGCGAGTTTCGGCTCAAGGCTTTCCGATCGGGGCAAATTACTCATTTCCAAAAGGCCTTTGTCCCATGTCAAAGGCCATGCCATCATTGTCTGGTACATCGCGGGATGGACGAGCGGGGAGGGCAATAGTCGGTGGAGCTGGCCTTTCATGGAAGCGGGCTGAGCAAGATCTACCAGACGGGGGAGACCGAGGTTCATGCCCTTCGCGGAGCGGATCTCGAAATTCCGGCGGGGGAACTGCTTGTGCTGCTGGGGCCATCTGGCAGTGGCAAGTCGACCCTGCTCAACATCGTCGGTGGTCTGGATCGACCCACTTCGGGCGAACTTTACTACCGGGATACCGATCTTGTCGCCCTGGATGATCGGGACCTGACCCGCTTTCGACGAGCGAACATCGGCTTCATTTTCCAGTTTTACAATTTGATCCCCAGCCTGACCGCGCGGGAGAACATTCAGCTGGTCACCGATATCGCGTCCAACCCCATGGATTCGATGGAGGCGCTGGAGCTGGTAGGCCTGACCGATCGTGCCGATCATTACCCCGCACAGCTGTCTGGCGGAGAACAGCAGCGCGTCGCGGTTGCTCGTGCGGTCGCCAAGCAACCCGGCGTCTTGCTCTGCGACGAGCCGACCGGAGCGCTCGACAGCAAGACCGGTGTGCGTGTGCTGGAAACGCTCGCCCTGGCCAATCGCGAGCTTGGTACGACGGTCGTTGTTATCACGCACAATGTCGGCATCGCCGCCATGGCCGATCGCGTGCTGCATTTTCTCGACGGGCGCATCGCGCGGGTTGAAGTGAACGAAAAGCCGATTCCGGCCCGGGAAATCAGCTGGTGAGGGCGCTGAACCTCAAGTTGCTGCGCGATCTTTGGCGGATGCGCGGGCAGGCGCTTGCCATTGCGCTGGTATTGGCCGCCGCTACTTCCACCTTTGTATTGTCGATGGGCGTCAACCGGTCACTCGCAGAGACCCGGGACGCCTATTACGCGCGCAACCACTTTGCCGATGTCTTTGTCGAAATGACGCGCGCTCCGCGCACTATCGTCGATCGCGTGGCGGCGATCGAGGGTGTCCAGCGAGTTGAGGGGCGCATCCAGCAATATGCTTCGCTCGATATGCCCGGCCGTGCGGTCCCCGTGCGCGCGCTGATCAATTCGATCGACGAACATGGCTACAACCGGCTCAACCTGGTCACCCTGCGCGAAGGGCGCTTGCCGCGGCCGGGCGCGCCACAGGAAGTGGTCGTCGACGAGGCGTTTGCGAAGGCGAATGCACTCAGCATCGGGGATGAGGTATCGGCGTTGATCTACGGCAGCCAGCAGCCTCTCAGCATTGTTGGGATCGGGCTGGCGCCAGATTTCATCTACGCACTGGCGCCGGGCGATATCGTGCCGGACGAAACGCGCTTCGGGATTTTCTGGATGGGGGAACTGGCACTGGAAGCGGCAACCGATCGCAAGGAGGCGATCAATGCGCTTTCATTGACTCTCCAGCACGGCGCTTCCGAGGCCGAGGTGATCCGAAAGCTCGACGATGTCGTCGCGCCCTATGGCGGGGCAGGGGCCTATGGCCGCAAGGATCATATCTCCAATGCCTTCGTGGACAATGAGCTGGCGCAGCTCGATGCGATGACGCGGGTCATTCCGCCGGTCTTCCTGGTTGTCGCCACCTTCCTCGTCTACATCGTGCTGGGTCGGCTGATCCGCACCGAACGGACCCAGATCGGGCTGATCAAGGCCTTTGGCTATTCGGACTGGGCCATCGCATCGCATTATCTCAAGTTCTCGCTGGCGGTCGCCGCTCTGGCCACCATCGGCGGCGCGGCAGCGGGGATCTGGATGGGGCGGGCGATGACCGAGATCTATCTTCAGTTCTTCCGCTTTCCCTTCCTTGAGTACCGCATTTCGGGAGGGGTGTTCCTCGCTGCAGCCGCGCTGTCGTTTGGCGCAGCGAGCCTTGGGGCGATGGTGGGCATGCGTACCGCCGCACGATTGAACCCGGCCGTCGCGATGTCGCCACCGCCACCGCCCGTCTACCGTTCGGGTACACTCGAACGGTTCGGCACCTGGGCGGGCTTCACAACGATCGGGCATATGATCGCCCGGCACATAGCTAGGTGGCCCTGGCGTTCGGCGATAACGGTTCTCGGCGTCTCGCTTTCGCTTGCGCTGCTGTTCGCGACGCTCCAGTTTCTCGACTCGAGCCGTGCGATGCTGGATTCCTTCTTCTTTCGGGCCCAGCGGCAGGACATGACGGTGACCTTCACCGAGCCACGCAACGAAGACGTGATTTACGCGTTGCAGCAGCTCCCCGGGGTGATCCGCGTCGAGCCCATGCGCGGCGTTCCGGTCAAGCTCAGCTATGCCAATCGGACCGAGCGTGCAGCGATCGAAAGCACCAGCGAAGACGCAATCCTGTCCGCGCGGATCGATAGCAGTGGCGCGGAATTGGGGCTGCCTGCGGCAGGTCTCATGCTCAGTCGCCGATTGGCGGACAAGCTGGCGGTCGATGCAGGCGATCGGGTCCACGTTGAATTGCTTGGCGGCCGCCAGACGGAATTGGAAATGCCCGTCGCCGGGATAGTCGATGAATTCGTGGGTGAGCGCGCCTATGCCACACAGGATGTGCTCGAACGCCTGACGCGCGACGCGTCTCCAGTAGGATTGGCGTTGCTACGGACCGATCCGGCATATCGCGAAAGCATCCTGACCCGTCTTAAGGGCATGCCCTTGATCCTGGGGGTCAGCGAACGCGATGCGGCGATGTCGCGGTTCGAGGAGCTGATCGACCAGAACATCAACACAATGCTGTTCTTCTATATCGCCTTCGCCTCTGCGATCGCGGTTGGCGTCGTCTATAACAGTGCCCGGATCCTTTTTTCGGAACGGGCCCATGAGCTCGCGACATTGCGCGTGCTTGGCTATTTCCGTTCGGAGGTGGGGCTGGTGATGCTGGGAGAGCTTGCCTTGCTGGTAGTAGCCGCGGTTCCCGTTGGATGCATCATTGGCTATTGGTTGGCGCAATTTATGACCGCCATGTTCAGTTCCGACCTGTTTCGCCTGCCGTTTGCACCTTCGCGTGCAACCTTTGGCGTTGCTAGCCTGGTGGTCATGACGGCGGCCTCGCTGACGGCGCTTGCGGTGGCAAGGCGGGTGTTTGGGCTGGACATGGTACGCGTGCTGAAGGGCCAGGAATGATGGGGGCCTTCATCAGGCGCTGGCGTTGGGCTTTGCTCATCGTGCTGTCGTTGGTGGCTGGCCTGACGTTCGCCTTCTGGCCGGAACGGGTGCCGGTCGATTCCGGGAAGGTGTCGCGCGGCCCGATGACTGTCGGCGTTACCGATGACGGGGTGACGCGCGCGGAAGAGTATTACATCGTATCCGCGCCCGTGACGGGTTTTCTCTCTAGGATCGAGTTCGAGGCTGGCGACCGGGTTTCCCGCGGCGCACTGATTACTCGGATGACCGGGGTGCCTTCGACTCCACTCGATCAGCGCAGCGAGAGTGAATTGCGCGCGGCGCTGACATCCGCGCGCGCAACCCTGGGCGGGGCGCAGGCGTCGCTGGAACAGGCGCAGAGGGACCTCGCCCGTGCGGAAGAGTTGGCCAAGCAGGAGTTCCTGTCTCGAGCCCAGCTGGAAGCCGCACGCACTCGCGTCGCCAACGGCCGCGCACAGGCGGATCAGGCGCGTGGGGAGGTGCGACGCCTTGAAGCCCTGCTTGCGCAGCCCAAAGGCGCAGGGATCGGGAGTCCGATCGCCGTTCGCGCTCCGGCTGGTGGTTCGGTCATGTCGGTCATTACCGAGAGCGAGGGCGTGATCGCGCAAGGGACGCCGCTAATCACCATCGGCGATCCGCAGCAGATCGAAGTGGTCGTGGACCTGATTTCGCTTGAGGCGGCACGGGTGAGTGTGGGCGATCAGGTGCTCATTACCCAATGGGGTGGTGACTCGACGATCCGCGGGCATGTCAAACAGGTCGAACCCTATGGTCGCTTGAAGATTTCCGCACTTGGTATCGAGGAGCAACGCGTCAACGTGATCGTTGGCTTCGACCCGGCGCAAGCCGATACGCTTGCACGGCTTGGGCACGGTTATCAGGTCGATGCGACCTTTGTCCTATGGAGCGACGACAAGGCCTTGCGTGTCCCGATCGGGGCATTGTTCCGCGGTGGCGATGGCGGCTGGCGCGTGTTCGTGATCGAGGGCGGACGAGCGGTCGAGAGATATGTCGACCTCGGCCATCTCAACGATGAGTATGCCGAAGTTGCAAAGGGACTCCGCGAGGGGGATGACGTCATCCTCAATCC
>NZ_JAYPTL010000026.1:18269-46824 GCF_038133525.1 Erythrobacter sp.
GTGGGCAGCTGGAAGACGGCGTCCGTGTCGAGGCAAGGGACTGAAACTCCTCCTGCTGCCTGAAATTCTATCGAATGCGAGGTTGCAGACGCGCCCGACCTTCGGAATACAGTTCGCCTGGGTGGACGGATCCTAGCGTCGACCTTGGAGAGAGATGGTTCCGTGCGGCACGGGGTGTCACGCCCCTTGGTGTGAAACGGAAGTTGGAGAGGCAGGAGTTTCCGGGATGAGCAATACCGCGCACGATAATGAGTGGGTTCGCAAGCCAGCGGGTGCGTCCGATGGTACGAACTGCACAGCTGCGCAGTACAACAGCATGTATGCGGAAAGCCTTGCCGATCCTGACGGGTTCTGGGCTGCGCAGGCGGACCGGCTCGACTGGATCAAGCGACCGACCAAGATAGCCGGATGGAGCTATGATCCGGTCGACATCAAGTGGTTCGAGGACGGGAAGCTCAATGTCTGCCACAACGCCGTCGATCGTCATGTGGCCGCCGGGCACGGTGATCGCGTTGCCCTGATCTTCGAGCCGGACAGTCCCGACGCCCAGGGCCGCCACATCACCTATGCCCAGCTTCAGGCCGAAGTCATTCGCATGGCGAGCACGCTGAAGAAGCTCGGGGCCAAGAAGGGTGATCGGGTCACGATCTATATGCCGATGATCCCCGAGGGGGTCTTTGCCATGCTCGCTTGCGCGCGGATCGGAGCGATCCATTCAGTAATCTTTGGCGGCTTCTCGCCTGACGCAATCGCTGGACGCGTCCAGGATTGCGAGAGCGACTGGATCATCACCGCCGATCAGGGTTTGCGCGGTTCGAAGATCGTCCCGCTCAAGGCCAATGTCGACGAAGCGCTGCAGAAGGTTTCGGCCAAGGCGGTTCTGGTCGTCCGGCATACGGGCGGCGAAATCGCAATGCAGGAAGGTCGCGACCACTGGTACCACGAGTTGTCGCAAGGCGTGGATGACGAGTGCCCTTGCGAACCGATGGACGCCGAAGACCCGCTTTTCATCCTCTATACCTCGGGTTCGACCGGCAGCCCCAAGGGCGTGCTGCATACCACTGGCGGCTATGCCGTTTGGACCGAGACGACCTTCCGCTACGTCTTCGACTATCGCCCGGGTGAGGTCTTCTGGTGCACTGCCGACATCGGCTGGGTCACGGGACACAGCTACATCGTCTATGGCCCGCTGCAGAACGGCGCAACTGCATTGATGTTCGAAGGTGTCCCTAATTACCCGGATCACGACCGGTTCTGGGCGGCGTGCGAGAAGCACAAGGTCAATATCTTCTATACCGCGCCAACCGCGATCCGCGCCTTGATGCGCGAAGGCGAGGCATATGTGGCCAAGCACGATCTGTCTTCGCTGCGTTTGATCGGTTCGGTGGGCGAGCCAATCAATCCCGAAGCCTGGCGTTGGTATCACGAGAATGTGGGGGCGGGTGCCATCCCGGTTATCGATACCTGGTGGCAGACCGAAACCGGCGGCGTGATGATCACGACGCTGCCCGGTGCCCACGACATGAAGCCGGGCAGCGCCGGGCTTCCGTTCTTCGGCATTTGCCCGCAGTTGGTCGATAATGATGGCGCCGTTCTCGAAGGCGCCGCCACGGGTAATCTCTGCATCACCCGCAGTTGGCCGGGTCAGGCGCGCACGGTCTATGGCGACCACGACCGGTTCATCCAGACCTACTTCAGTACCTATGCCGGCAAGTATTTCACGGGCGACGGCTGTCGCCGCGATGCTGATGGTTATTACTGGATAACCGGCCGCGTGGACGACGTCATCAACGTATCGGGCCATCGTATGGGCACGGCAGAGGTCGAGAGCGCGCTGGTGCTCCACGCCTATGTCAGCGAGGCGGCAGTGGTTGGCTATCCGCACGACATCAAGGGGCAGGGCATCTATTGCTATGTCACGCTCAAGGTCGGTGAAGAGCCGTCGGACGATCTCGCCGGCGAGCTGCGCCAATGGGTGCGCAAGGAAATCGGCCCGATCGCGACGCCTGACCACCTGCATTTCACGCCCGCACTGCCCAAGACACGGTCGGGCAAGATCATGCGCCGCATCCTGCGCAAGATCGCTGAGAACGACTTCGGATCGCTGGGCGATACCTCGACCCTTGCCGATCCGAGCGTCGTCGAGACACTGATCGAAGGGCGCCAGAACCGCTAGGCACGTAGTCGTCGGTCGGGGTGACGCTTGAGTTCGCTTGCCTTTTGAGGGAACCGCGCCAAACCTGCGCAGACTGAGCGTCCGACGCAAGATTGGCCGTCAGCTGTCCCGGGTTGCACGAGGAGAGAAAGACCTATGAGCGACCTGCCGCAACGTACCCGGGTATACCAGAACCACCATCTCGATTCGACGCGCTGGAATTGGTTCACGCCGCGACCGGACGACATCATCGTCGCCACGTCCTACAAGGCCGGGACGACGCTGATGCAGACGATTGTCGGCAACATGCTGTTCCCCGATGGCAATGTGCCAGGAGCGATCACGGAGCTTTCTCCCTGGCTCGATTTCCGGATGTTTCCGCTCGAACTCGTCCTTGGGCAACTCGAGGCACAGCAGCATCGCCGCTACATCAAGACGCACACGCCGCTCGATGGCCTGCCTTATTATGCGGAGGCGAAGTACCTCTGTGTTTCGCGCGACCCGCGCGACGTGTTCATGTCGCTGCTCAACCACTGGGGCAATCATACACCAGAGCTCTATATGGGCATGAATGGCGTGCCCGGTCGCGTGGGTGACGAATTCCCGCACTTCTCCGGCGATATCAAGGCGATCTGGCGGGACTGGATCACGCGAGGGTGGTTCGACTGGGAAAGCGACGGATACCCCTATTGGTCACACCTCAGCTATGCCCAGACATTCTGGGAGCACCGTGATCGGCCGAATATCCGTCTGGTCCATTACAATGATCTGCGTGCGGACCTCAATGGCGAGATGCGCGGCATCGCGGACTATCTGGGCATCGAGATTTCCGAGGATTTGTGGCCGGACGTCGTGCGGCGCTGCACCTTCGAAGAGGTGAAGAAGGACCCGTCGAAGGTGGTCGGGGAGGGCATCGCCTTCGCCTTCAAGGGAGGCGGCGATACCTTCATCAACAAGGGCACCAACAAACGCTGGGTCGGCGTCCTCGATGATGAGGATCTTGCGCTGTATGACGATGCAATGGCCAAGTTGCCGGCGGACTATGCCGCCTGGCTTGAGAACGGGGCCAGCGCGCTGACTTAGTCGACCGACGCGATCAGCTTGGCCAGCTTGCCGAAGATCTCATCGATGTGCGCCTTGGTCAGGATTAGTGGCGGCGAAAGCGCGATGATATCGCCGGTCACGCGGATCAGCAGGCCCTCATCGAAGGCGCGGTGGAAGATTTCCATCGCGCGTTTCGTTGGCGCGCCGGGGCGTGGCTCGAGTTCGATCCCACCGATCAGGCCGACATTGCGGCAATCGATCACGTGCCTTGTGCCTTTGAGTGAATGCACCGCATCGGCCCAGTAATCCTCCAGCTCGATGGCGCGTTCGAACAGTTGCTCTTCTCGGTAGAGATCGAGCGTGGCGATGGCCGCAGTCGCGGCGAGCGGATGCGCGCTGTAAGTATAGCCGTGGAACAGCTCGATGCCCGGCGCGGCATTGTCGATCACCGTATCATGGACCTCGCGCCGGACCGCGACCGCGCCCATTGGCACGGCAGCGTTGGTCAGGCCCTTGGCCATGGTGATGATGTCCGGGGTGACGCCGAAACGTTCGGCGGCAGTCGCCTTGCCGACGCGGCCGAATGCGGTGATGACCTCGTCGAAGATCAGCAGGATATCGTGGCGATCGCAGATCTCGCGCAAGCGCTGGAGATAGCCGACGGGCGGCACGAGCACGCCGGTCGAACCCGCAACAGGCTCAACGATTACCGCGGCGATGGTGTCCGCCCCATGTAGCGCAACGATGCGTTCGAGGTCGTCGGCCAGTTCAGCGCCATGGGCTGGCATGCCCCGCGAATAGGCGTTACGCGCGAGGTCGTGAGTGTGGCGCATGTGATCCACGCCCGCCAACAGCGTGCCGAACTGGCGGCGATTGCCGACGATGCCGCCGACCGAAATGCCGCCGAAGCCGACCCCGTGATAGCCGCGTTCGCGCCCGATCAGGCGGGTGCGGCTGCCCAGGCCGCGTGCGCGCTGGTAGGCGAGGGCGATCTTGAGTGCGCTATCCACCGCTTCGGAGCCCGAATTGGCGAAGAAGATCCGGTCGAAGCCCTCGGGCATGATCATCGACAGCTTGGACGCCGCTTCGAAGGCCAGCGGGTGGGCCAGCTGGAATGTCGGAGCGAAATCGAGCGTCGCCGCACTGGCCTGGACCGCCTTGACGATGCTGTCGCGCGAGTGACCGGCGTTGACGCACCATAGCCCGCCAGTCGCATCGAGCACCTGGTGGCCACTTGCCGAGGTATAGTGCATGTCCTTGGCGGCAACGAACATGCGCGGATGCGCCTTGAACCCGCGGTTGTCGGTAAAGGGCATCCAGAAGGCGGAGAGATCGTTCGGTTCGCGCATGGTCGGGCTCGTGATTGGACTACAAGGATCGCGATACCGGGACGTGGAATCGCGAGCCAGAAGGATTCCATCGCAACTCTGCATCGGAAAAACCGATAGCAATCACTCCGATTTATCGCATTGTCGCTTTCCCGGAAATTTGGCCTATTGCATGGTCAGGGGAAGCGGGGGTCGCCAATTCGGCTACGAAGACCGACCTGCCCAAAAGACATTCCCTGCTTGAGGAGGAAAGCATATGCGCAGGATTGTGTCCGTCATGGCACTGCCGCTGATGTTCGCGTCGACCGCCGCCTGGGCGCAGGACGACGAGGGTGAGGAAAGCGGCGGGGCCTGGGAAGTTGATGCCGAAATCGGTGTCCTTTCCGATTATCGTTTCCGCGGGATCTCGCTGTCCAGCAAGGATCCCGAAGTCACTGCCGAAATCTCGGTCGCGCACGAATCGGGCTTCTACGCCGGCGTCTGGGCATCCAACGTGGCGATCAATGATGGTGCCGACGATGTTGAACTGGATCTCTATGCCGGCTTCGCACCAGAAGTAGGCGCGGTTTCGTTCGATTTCGGCGCGGTCTACTACCTGTATCCGGGCAATAGCGAATTCAACTATATCGAGTTCCTTGCATCGGCGGGTACGGCCGTGGGCCCCGCAACCGTAACCGTCGGGGTCGCCTATGCGCCCAGTCAGGACAATATCGGTAGCGAGGACAACACCTACGTCTATATCAATGGCGACCTGCCTATCGCCGACACACCGCTATCGCTGCACGGCCAGTTCGGCATCGAAGATGGTGCTTTTGGCGATTCCAAGCGCGACTGGTTGCTGGGGGCGAGCTATGACCTCGGCGGAGGGCTGACCGCGACGGTCGATTACGTCGATACGGCGCGTGCCTATACCTCGCTTGGCGATGCCACAGTGGTCGCGAGCCTGGCCTTCGCCTTCTAACCCGGATACGGCCCGGACGAACCCCGTGTGGACGTTCGGGCCGGTCCAGACAGGACCTTTATGAGTACCGATATCGCAAGCTGGATCAGCGAACGCGGAATCAGCGAAGTCGAATGCATTGTTCCCGACATGAACGGGATCCAGCGTGGCAAGGTCTTGCCCGCCAACAAGTTTCTGAAATCACTGACCGATCGTACACTGCGCATCCCGGTCAGCGTCTTCTCGGTAACCGTGACAGGTGAATATCCTGACGATGTCGATCACATCGTCTTGCCCTATGATCCGGACATGACGCTGGTACCGGACCCCACGACCTTGCGTGAGGCGCCGGGGTTCCAGACGCCGACAGCCTATGTCATCGCCGATGCCTATACCGGTAAGAACGACCCGGTGGAGATCGCCCCACGCGCGATCCTGAAGCGTGTCTTGGCGCTCTATGAGAAGCGCGGATGGAAGCCGGTGATTGCGCCGGAGGTCGAGTTCTACCTCGTCTCGAAGAACCTCGATTCCGATTTCCCGCTGGTCCCGCCGGCCGGCCGGTCAGGCCGCCCGGAAACGGCGAGCCAGCCTTTCGGCCTCGAAGCGCTGGGCGAATTCGAGGATATCATCGAGCATATCTACGACTTCTGCGAAAAGGCAAATCTCAACATCGACACGATGATCCACGAGGCGGGCGCGGCCCAGCTCGAGGTGAATTTCGTGCATGGGGATCCGCTGGAACTGGCCGACGAGGTGCTGCTGTTCAAGCGTATCGTGCGCCAGGTGGCGCTCGAGCATGGCGTTTACGGCACCTTCCTTGCCAAGCCGATGTCCGACCAGCCCGGTAGTGCGATGCATATCCACCAGTCGATCCTCGACATGGAAACCGGGCGCAACGTCTTCACCACCCAGAATGGTCGCGACAGTGCGCTGTTCCGCAGCCATATCGCAGGGCTCGCCCGGCTGCTGCCGCAGATTACCCCGATGTTCGCGCCCAACGTCAATTCGTTCCGCCGGATGCGGCCCGACAGCGCGGCGCCGATCAATGTCCAGTGGGGCAGCGATAATCGGTCTTGCGGATTGCGCATTCCCATTTCCGATCCGGCGAACCGACGGATCGAGAACCGCCTGCCAGGCGCGGATGCCAACCCCTATCTTGCTATCGCCGCGTCACTCATCTGCGGCTACGTGGGCATGGTCGAACGGATGCAACCGCCCAAGAGCGTGAGCGGCAATGCCTATAATCGCGCCCGCACCCTTCCGCGAACCCTGGAAGGTGGGCTTGAACGCTTCAGCAAGTGCAAGCAGGTGCGGCAATATCTGGGCGAGGACTTCTTTGAGGTGTTCTACGCGATCAAGGAAACCGAGCTCTACGCCTATCAATCCGTGATCAGTTCGTGGGAACGCGAGCACCTGCTCCTGCGCGTCTGACATGACCGAATACCCGGCCTCCTACTACGCGGCGACCGCGAACCCTTCCGGGCGGCACACTGCCTTGCGCGGCACTGTCGATGCGGATGTCGTGGTGGTGGGTGGCGGCTTCACCGGCCTCTCGGCGGCGTTGTCTGCGGCGGAGGCCGGTTTCTCGGTGGTACTGATCGAGGCGAAACGCATCGCCTGGGCCGCTTCGGGTCGCAATGGCGGCCAGATGATCCCCGGCATGCGCTGGGCTGCCACCGACCTGATCGAAAAGTTCGGTGAGGATGAAGGACGCCGCTTGGTCGAGCTCGGCCTGCAGGCCACGGCGAGCGTGCGGAACAGGATCGCGAGACACGCCATCGCCTGCGACCTGCGCGATGGCCACTTCCACGCTGCGTCCAAACCGGCGCATCTCGACGATGTGCGGCTCGAAGTCGATTTGCTGCATCGCCTTGTAGGCTATGAAGCCGCGCGCGTGGTCGAGAAGGCCGATGTGCCGCAATTCGTTGCCAGCAAGGCCTATCATGGCGGTATGTTCGATGCGGAGGGTGGGCACCTGCACCCGCTCAACTACGCGCTTGGGCTGGCGGACGCGGCAGTGGCGGCCGGTGTGAGGATCTTCGAGGAGACCCCGGCTCTGGCCATGGAGCATGGCTCTCCGGTCCGCGTGACCACGCCTGATGGTTTGGTCACAGCGCGTCACGGCATCCTGGCCTGCGATACCGAGATCGGTTCGGTCGAGAAATCGATGCGGCGGATGATGATGCCGGTCGTCAACTACAACGTCGCCACGCGCGTGCTCGGCGAAGAGGGGGCAAGGGCGCTGATCCCCTCCAATGCCTCGATCGCGGAGAGCCGTTTCGTGCTCAATTACTACCGCCTGACCGCCGACAACCGCCTGCTGTTCGGCGGTGGCGAGAAGTATTCGCCACGCCCGCCCGCGAGCATTGCGGACTTCGTTCGCTCGCATATCGAACAGGTCTTCCCGCAGTTGCGCGGGATCGAGATCGACTATGGCTGGGGCGGTGCGATCGGCGTGACCCTGAACCGACTGCCGCAGTTCGGCCGTATCGGAAACAGCTTCTATGCGCAGGGTTATTCGGGTCACGGCGTGCTGTTGACCACCCTTGCGGGCGAATTGGTGGTCGAAGCGATGCGCGGCACGGCCGAACGTTTCGACCTGATGGCTAGCCTGCCCAAGCCGGGCTTTCCCGGCGGGCCGTTGTTGCGCCATCCGCTCTATGTGCTGGGTATGCTGTGGTACGCGCTGAGGGACAGGTTATGATCACTGACAGCGCCATCGCCGCTATGCTGGAGAGCGAGAAAGCGCGGTTCGAGGCGGCCAACCCGAAGTCTCGCGCGCTGGGTGCCGAGGCCGCCCGCCACTGGCATCGCGGCGTACCATTCCACTGGATGCTCGATTGGGGCACGCCATTCCCGCTGTTCGCGGAGCGGGCCGAAGGTGCCCGCTTGTGGGATGTCGACGGCCATTGCTACGAAGACTTCTGCCTGGGCGATACCGGCTCGATGTTCGGTCATTCCCCGCCGCCGGTCGCCCGGGCTATCGCCGAACAGGCATCACGCGGGCTCACCTACATGCTTGCGACCGAAGACGCCCCGATCGTGGCGGACGAGCTGGCCAAGCGGTTCGGCCTGCCGTTCTGGCAGGTGACCTCCACCGCGAGCGAGGCCAATCGCGCCGTGATCCGCTGGTGCCGCGGCATTACTGGGCGCGACAAGATCCTGGTGTTCAACGGCTGCTATCACGGTGCGGTAGACGACGTCTTCGTCGACCTTTGCGATGGCGTGCCCGAACTGCGCAAGTCGCTGGTTGGACAAGTTTACGACGTGCGTGAGCACACGCAGGTGATCGAGTTCAACGACCTTGCTGCGCTAGAAGTAGCGCTGGCGTCGGGCGATGTCGCCGCGGTGTTGACCGAGCCCGCGCTGACAAATGTCGGCATGGTCCTGCCCGATCCCGGCTATCTCGAAGCGATGCGTGAGCTGACCAACCGCCACGGAACGCTGCTGGTCTTCGACGAGACGCACACGATCTCGTCCGGCTATGGCGGGCATTCGATGACCTATGGGCCCAAGCCGGACATCTTCGTGGTCGGCAAGCCGGTTGCGGGCGGAGTGCCCTGTGCAGTCTTCGGCTTCAGCGCGGAGGTGGCCGAGCGGATGGAGCAGTTGCGCGAAGAAGGCGAGAAGGGGCATTCGGGGATCGGCACCACGCTGTCGGCCAATGCGCTGGCACTCGCCGCTATGCGTGCCAACCTCACCGAAGTCATGACGCCGGCCGCCTATGACCACATGCTGCCACTGGCTGATCGGCTTGCTGCCACTCTTGAACAGGTCATCGCCAGCCACGGCTTGCCCTGGCCGGTGGTCCATGTCGGTGCGCGCGCAGAATTCATCTGCGCCGACCGGGCGCCACGCAACGGCACCGAGGCGCGTGCCTCGATGCAGGGCGCGCTCGAGCATGCGATCCACCTGTTTTTCATCAACCGGGGCGTGCTGATTGCGCCCTTCCACAACATGATGCTTGTCAGCCCCGCCACGACCGACGCACAAGTCGCGCGATTGGCGGAAACGCTCGACGAGTGCCTGGGGGTTCTCGTCCCATGACGCAGGAAACTAAGATGCCCAAGAGTTCGAGCGCAATTGCCACTATCGAGGAGGCTCGGGCCTTCTTCGATGCTAATCCCGATATCGACGCGGTCGACATCATCTTCACCAACCTTTCGGGCGTTCCGCGCGGCAAGCGTTTGCGGCAGCACGAGGTTCTGGCGGTGTACGAGAGCGGACGCTTCCTCCCCGGATCGGTGCTGGTGATCGATATTACCGGCCGCGATACCGAGGAAACCGGCCTGGTCTGGGAAGATGGCGATGCCGACCGCTATTGCCTGCCGGTTCCCGGCACGCTGGTGCGCGCGCCATGGCTGGGCGATGGGGCAGGGCAGTTCACCACCAGCTTTTATGAACTGGATCACACGCCCAATGATCTCGATCCGCGTCACGTGCTGGGGCGCGTGGTGGATCGATTGGTTGCCGACGGGCTGACCCCGGTGGTGGCGGTCGAGTTGGAATTCTTCCTGCTTGAACAGGACGGTAGTGGGCGGCCGGTCATCGCCCGCGGTCTCAACAGTGGTGACCAGCCTTGGGCCAACGAAGTCTATTCGCTGCGCGAGATGGAGGACTTCAAGCCTTTCTTCGACGATCTCTACGCTGCCTGCGATGCCCAGGGCATTCCGCTCGAGTCCGGGATCAGCGAATATGCCCCGGGTCAGTTCGAGCTGACCTTGCGGCACAAGCCCGACGCGCTGCGCGCGACTGATGACGCGGTGATGTACAAGCGCCTGGTAAAGGGCGTGGCGGCCCAGCACGGCATGATCGCCAGCTTCATGGCCAAGCCCTTCGCCGAACAGGCGGGCAGCGGCATGCACCTGCACGTTTCGATGGCCGATGGGGATGGCAACAACGCCTTCGCCAGCGAGAATCCCGAAGGCTCACCACTGCTGCGTCACGCGATCGGCGGGATGAAGGAATGGCTGGGGGAATCGATGGCGATTTTCGCGCCCAACGCGAACTCTTTCCGCCGCTTCAAGGCCAATTCCTACGCGCCGGTGGCGCCGACCTGGGGCGTGAACAACCGCACCGTCAGCCTGCGCGTCCCTGCGGGTTCGCCGGCATCGCGCCATGTCGAGCACCGCATCTGCGGCGCCGATGCCAATCCCTATCTGGCGGTCGCGGCAGTGCTGGCCGGAATGCATTACGGCATGACCAACCAGGTCGATCCCGGCCCGGCGATCGTCGGCAATGGCTATGAACAGGCGCCAGAGGACTATCGTCTCCCGAACCACTGGGCCGCTGCGATCGAGGCGTTCAAGGGTTCGGCCCGGATGCGCGATTACCTGGGTGACCGATTCGTTACGCACTACACCACGGTGAAGGAGGTCGAGATGGCCCGCTTCATGGCCGAAGTCACCGAGCTCGACTACGCCTGGTACATGCACAACGCCTGAGCGAGTAATGGCTGAGTTCCACGCAGCGACTGGCAGTCTACCAATGGGTGCGACTCCGTGGTAATCTACGGCTATCACGCCCTGTGGGAGGGATGCCATGACGATCCGCCTGATGCCGCTTGTTGCGGCCGCGTTGCTAATCTCATCATGTGATACCGGGAAAGAGCCTGCTGACGGGACATCGCCCGAAACTGCTGCAAGTGCCGACCCCGCTGCCGAAGAAGCAGCCATACGCGTAAAAATCGCTCAATGGCTGGATCTGATCAAAGCCAAGGATGCGGCCGCGATTGCGCAGATGTATGCGGAAGACGGCGCCTTCATGCCGCCCAATGCACCTATCGGCAAAGGGCATCCGGCGATCGAGCAGAACTGGGCCGCGATGATGGGCACGCCCGGTTTCGATCTCACCTTTGCTCCAGAGCAGATCATCGTCTCGTCTTCGGGCGATATGGCGCTCGATCGGGGTACCTACCGTTTGGTGGTCGCGCCGGAGGGTGCGGAACAGATCGACACCGGCAAATATGTGGTCGTCTGGCGGAAGGTCGATGGCGACTGGAAAGCCGCTGCGGATATCATCAACAGCGACCTGCCGGCTGGTGGCGGTTAGCCTGACCTAGCCCCTATCGCCGCTGTTCGTGGACCGTTTCCATGAACAGCATCGCCTGCTCACTGTGCCGGGTCAGGCGTCGCCACGCGATCCCGATGTCCACCGTGGGCAGGTCCTCGCGCGGGCGCTTGGCGATGATGCGATCACCATCGAGGCTCCAGGGGCGATAGACCAACTGCGGCAGGATGGTAACGCCGGCACCGGTGCCGACGAGGCTGCGCACGCCCTCCATCGAACTGGTGCGGTAGGTCACATGCGGCGGGTGATCGAACTTCGACCAGATGCTTTCGACCAGCCCGTCCATCTCGTCGAGTGACAGCGTGACGACCGGCTCGTTCTCGAGATCTGCGAGGCTCAGGGCATCGACTTCCGACAGCGGATGCCAGGGCGCCATCCAGGCGCGGCAATCGGACCGTAGCAGGACCTCGAAATCGATCGCCGCCTTCTGGACCAGGTTCGATACGATCAGGATGCCCAGGTCGAGTTCGCCGTTGACCAGCAGGTGCTCGATATAATCGCGCTTGTCCTCCACCAGCTGCACGGTGATCTGCGGGAACATGCGACGGAAACGGGAGAGGATATCCGAGAGGAAGTAGCCCGTGACTACCGGCGTCACGCCGATCTTGACCGTGCCCGTGGCGGTCACCTGATCGTGGCGGACGCCATCGGCGAGATCTGCCACCGCGTTCACAATCGAGCGTGCGTGGCGGAGGAACTTGTGCCCTTCGCGGGTCAGCGTGACGCCCTTCGGGTGACGGTAGAACAGCTTGACCCCCGTCTCCACTTCCAGCGTTCGGATCGCGTCGGTCACGGCGGACTGCGAAATGCCCACGGCAGTCGATCCGGCAGAAACCGAACGGGCTTCAGCCACGGCGATGAAATAGCGAATTTGCCGGAAAGTTATGTTCATCGTTTTTTCCGATGGCTCTCGGTATGAATTATAGGCTGGATAAGCAGGGTAGGCTAGTGCTTGATGTGCAGCATGGAGAAGAGAGGACTCGAAGTGGCGGAATCGCCGTCGCTTTGTCTTCGTAGATCAGAGTCAGGGGGATCGTAATGACCAAATTCGACCTTAACGGACACCGCATTGGCCGCCGTTCGCTGTTGCAGGGCATGGGCGTGGCTGCCATCGGTATCACCGTCACCGGACTGGCGGGCTGCACCAAGGAATCCGCTGAAACCGTCTCCACCGGTGAAGAGGGTGCGCTGAACTTCTACAACTGGGATACCTATATCGGTGAGACCACGCTGGACGATTTCAAGGAATCCAGCGGTATCGCGGTCAAGATGGACCTGTTCGACAGCAACGACGTGCTGTTCGCCAAGTTCCGCGCAGGCAATCCCGGCTATGACGTGATCGTCCCTTCGAACGACTTCGTCGAGCGCATGGTTCAGGCCGACATGCTGATGGAGCTCGACCACTCGTTGCTACCCAACATGAAGAATATCGATCCCACTTTCATTGACGTCGATTACGATCCGGGCCGGAAGTACTCGATGCCATATACCTGGCTGACGCTGGGGATCGGCTACCGCAAGTCGAAGGTGAAATCGGTGCCTGACAGCTGGAAGGTCCTGTTCGATTCGGACGAGTACAAGGGCCGCATCGCTGTTCTGTCCGAAGCGGGCGACATGTTCCGCCTCTACGGCAAGTATCTGGGCAAATCGGTCAATGAACTGACGCCTGCCGATATCAAGACCATCGAAGCGCTGATGATCAAGCAGAAGCCCAATATCCAGAAGTTCCACGAGGACGACGGTCAGGATCTGCTGCTCAAGGGCGATGTCGACCTGGTGCTGGAATACAATGGCGACATTGCCCAGGCTATGGTCGAAGACGATGACATCGACTTCGTCATTCCGAAGGAGGGCAGCCAGCTCAATTCGGATACGCTGTGCATTCCCAAGGGCGCTCCGCATCCGAAGAACGCGCATGCCTTCATCAATTATATCATGGACGCCGAGGTGGATAAGAAGATCACCGAGACGATCCTCTATCCCACGCCAAACGCAGCAGCGAAGGCGTTGATGCCGGACGATTACAAGAACAATCCGGTCATCTTCCCGCCGGCAGACGTTCTGGCGAAGTGCGAATACGCCAAGTTCAATCCCGAGTTGCAGCCGCTTTACGAAGAGGCCTTCACCCGGGTGCGCGCGTCCTGATCGGCCGATCGTAGACAGAATTTAGACTGAATAAGGACACGTCCGGCACCCCGCTTTGCGGGCTGCCGGGTCGTGCGGGAGATCCACGTGGCTGAACAGGACTGGCAGGCAGACAAGAAGGCGTTTTGGGCGGTGTCCGCGACGCCGCTCTTGTGGACCTTATTGTTCTTCCTGGTGCCGATGAGCTTCGTGTGGCTCTACAGCTTCGGCAGCAATGTCGGGCTGACGGACATCGAATTTTCGGGAACGTTAGACAATTACAAGCGGGCGACGCAGTGGCTCTACCTGTCGATCTTCGCGAAAAGCTTCGGCGTCGCCGCACTGGTTACGGTGATCTGCCTGATCATCGGCTTCCCTGTCGCGATGGCGTTGACCTTCGCAACCGAGAAATGGCGCCCATGGTTGCTGCTGGGAATCATGCTGCCATTCTGGACCAACCTGCTGATCCGTACCTATGCGCTGATGATCATGCTGGGTTCGAACGGCTACGCCAATCGGACGATGGGGTGGTTCTGGGATAGCACAAGCTGGCTGAAGACGCTGGTTGGCCTGCAACCCTTACCCGCGTGGGAACCGATCCAGCTGCTCTACAACAATACGGCCGTTATCCTGGGCCTGGTCTATGTCCATCTGCCCTTCATGGTCCTGCCGCTCTATTCGGCGCTCGACCGACTGGACAAGAGCCTGATCGAGGCCAGTCTCGATCTTGGCGCCGGGCATTTGCGGACACTGTTGCGGATCGTCGTGCCATTGGCGATGCCGGGCATCATTGCGGGCGTGATGATCACGCTGATCCCGGCATTGGGCGCTTACCTGACCCCCGACTTGATGGGCGGTACCGAGAGCCAGATGATCGCCAATGTGATCGAACGACAGTTCAAGCGGGCCAATGACTGGCCTTTCGGCGCGGCGCTATCGTTCCTGCTGATCTACGCCATGTTCATCCTGATTGCGTTGCAAAGCATCAAACCGAAGAAGCGCGGGGAGGTGGCATGATGGCGCTGTTCAACCGCACCCCGCGCGCACCGCTCGAATACACGCGCACACTGTGGATGCGTAGCTGGGTCTCCGGCGTGCTGGTGTTCCTCTATGCGCCGCTCATCGTGCTGATGATCTTCAGCTTCAACGACTCCAAGCGCAACGTTGTGTGGCGCGGCTTCACCACCAAATATTACGAGAAAGCGCTGAACAACGACACGCTGGTCGAAGCGCTGATCAACTCGCTGACGATCGCTGCCTTTGCGACGCTGGCCAGCCTGGTCATCGGGGCCATGGCAGCAATCATGCTGTGGCGGTTCCGCTTTCCATTTAAGGGTGCGGTTGACGGCACGATCTCGTTGCCGATCATCGTTCCCGAAATCTGCCTGGGCGTGGCCATGCTGATTTTCTTTGCCTGGATTCAATGGCCGAATGACTTGATCTGGCCGCTTAACCTGGGGGCGATCACGATCGCTCACATCACCTTCTGCTTCCCCTTCGTGACAATGGTTGTTCGATCGCGCCTGGCCAGCTTCAACAAGGAAGAGGAAGAGGCGGCGAAAGACCTTGGGGCCAGCGACTGGCAGGCATTTCGTGATGTGCTGCTGCCGCATATGCGCCCATCGCTGGTGGCCGGCGCGCTGCTCGCATTCACGCTCAGTCTCGACGACTTCGTGATCACCTTCTTCACCAGTGGGCCGGACACGATCACTTTCCCGGTGAAGGTCTATTCCATGGTGCGCTTCTCGGTCACACCCGAAGTCAATGCCGCCTCTACCCTGCTTATCATCCTGACGGTCGTCCTGACGGCCGTGGCCCTGCGCCTGCAGGGCGCCAAGAACCTAGCCGTGAGTCACTAAGAGATGTCCGACAAGAGTCCCATCATCCAAGTCCGGAACGTGTCGAAACGCTTCGGCAAAGTCACTGCAGTCGACAATGTCACCCTCGATATCGAGGCGGGCGAGTTCTTTGTCCTGCTGGGCCCTTCGGGCTGCGGAAAAACGACCTTGCTGCGCATGATCGCCGGCTTCGAGCAGCCGACAGAAGGTCAAATCCTGATTGACGGGCAGGACATGGCACATGTTCCGCCGAACCGTCGCCCGGTGAACATGGTGTTCCAGAGCTATGCCGTGTTCCCGCACATGTCGGTGGCGGAGAATGTTGGCTATGGCCTCAAGATTGCCGGGGTCGGCCGGGCCGAGCGTGACGAACGCGTGTTGAAGGCGCTCGAGCTGGTCAAGCTGGGCGGTTTTGAAGAGCGTATGCCGGATCAGATGTCGGGCGGACAACGCCAGCGAGTTGCGCTGGCCCGCAGCCTTGTCATGCGTCCCAAGGTTTTGCTGCTGGACGAGCCGCTTTCTGCGCTCGATGCAAAGCTTCGTGCCCAGATGCAGTTCGAACTGGCCGATCTGCAGGAGCGGGTTGGGATCACCTTCGTTACGGTCACCCATGATCAGGACGAAGCCTTGTCCATGGCGTCACGTATCGCCGTGATGAATAAGGGTGATATTTCGCAGCTCGCCACCCCGTCCGATCTCTACGAATTCCCTGCCAACCGCTTTGTCGCCGACTTCGTGGGCTCGGTGAATATCTTCGAAGGCAAGCTGACCATCGACGAGCCCGACCGTGCGGCGGTCGATTGCCCGGGTGTTGGACGCATCTACCTCAATCACGGCGTTACCGGGTCGCACGGTTCGGACGTCTTCGTGGCGCTTCGGCCTGAGAAGATCTACCTCCATGTTCCCGGCAACGGTAAGGCAGTGCAAGCTGCCGCAAGGGATGCGCCCGAAGGACATAATTTCGCTCGCGGCCAGATCACCTGCATGAGCTACCTCGGCGATATTACCCTGTTCGATATCAAGCTGGATGACGGTGCGGTGGTGCGCGTTTCGCGCCCGAACCTTTCGCGGCACGATCAGGAAGATTTCGAATGGAATGACAGGGTGTCGATGCATTGGCGCGCCGATAGCCCGGTGGTGTTGCTGTCATGATCGCAAGCAGGAAATAGGACGATGTTGGAGAGGCCCGGACAATTCATTGGTGGTCGCGAACTCACGGGCGAGGAAAGCCCGGAGATCGCCTATAACCCGGCAACGGGCGAGGAGCTAAGCTGCTTGCCCAGCGCGAGTCGCGAGCAGGTCGACAACGCGGTTGCGGCCGCGAAGCATGCCTATCGCATCTGGTCACGCATGTCGCCCAAGGAGCGGTCGCTGCGCATGCTGCGCATCGCCGACCGGATCGAGGAACTGGCGGACGAGTTCGCCGAACTCGAAATGCGCAATTGCGGCAAACCGATCGGTACCGCGCGTGCAGTCGACGTGGGCAATACGATCGACGTGTTCCGGTTCTTTGCGGGCGCCGCTCGAACGATCCAGGGCTTGCCGGCTGGCGAATACCGCCCGGGCTTCACCTCGATGCTGCGCCGCGATCCGCTGGGTGTTTGCGTCGGCATCGCCCCGTGGAACTACCCGCTGATGATGGCGAGCTGGAAGATCGCGCCGGTTCTGGCGGCAGGCAACACCGTCGTGCTCAAACCATCCGAACACACGCCTCTGACCGCACTCAAGCTGGCCGAGGTTTGCGCCGAATTCCTGCCCGAGGGCGTGGTGAACGTCGTTACCGGCAATGGTCCCAATGTGGGTGCGCGGCTGGTGTCGCATCCCGACGTCTCGATGGTATCGCTGACGGGCGACGTCGCCACGGGTCGCAAGATCATGGAAGCCGTCGCGCCCACCATCAAGCGGACGCATTTTGAGCTGGGCGGCAAGGCGCCGGTGATCGTGCTGGAGGATGCCGATATCGCTGCGGCGGTCGAGGCAATTGCCGAAGGCGGCTATTACAATGCCGGGCAGGACTGCACGGCGGCATGCCGCGTCTATGCCCATGCCAAGATCCATGACCGCCTGGTTGCCGAACTCCAAGACGCGATCGGGCGCATCACAGTTGGCGATCCTTCGGAGCCGGGCACTGTGCTGGGCCCCCTGATCACTGCACGCCAGCGCGACCGCGTCGATGGTTTCGTTGCGCGTGCCGTGGCTGATACGCCCGCGGAAATCGTCACCGGCGGTACCCGACCCGAGCGCCCGGGGTTCTATTATGCGCCAACGCTGATCGCTGGCGCCCGTCACAGCGACGAGATCGTGCAGAAGGAAGTCTTCGGGCCGGTCGTGTCGGTGACCCGCTTCGAAGAGGATTCGCAGGTGCTCGATTGGGCGAATGACTGCGAATACGGCCTCGCATCCTCGGTGTGGACGCGCGATGTCGGCAAGGCGGCCGAATTCGCCTCGCGCCTCGAATATGGCGTGACCTGGATCAATACTCATTCGGTCAACGTCACCGAGATGCCGCATGGCGGGGTGAAACTCTCGGGTTATGGTTCGGACCTTTCGGTCTATTGCCTCGAGCATTACACCGTCACCCGCCACGTCATGATCAAGCACTGAGGCCGAACAACCATGCGTCCAGTTCTCGGGATAACCGCCTGCAACCGAATGGTCGGCAGCGAGATCGGCCAGGTGGTGATGAACCGCTATGCCCGCGCGGCGATGCAATATGCCGATGTTGCCGCGCTGCTGGTGCCTTCGCTGCCCGATCTGATGGACATATCCGAAGTGGTCGGCAGGCTCGATGGAATCCTGCTGACCGGTTCGCCCTCCAACGTCGAACCGTCGCGCTATGGCGAAGACGAAGGCTTCGGCCCCTTCGACACCGCGCGTGACGAGGTTTCGCTAGGCGCAGTCCGTCAGATGATCGATGTCGGCAAGCCGGTATTCGGCATCTGTCGGGGTTTCCAGGAAATCAACGTTGCCCTGGGCGGGACGCTTCGGCGTGACACGTCGAGCAGCGATGAACTGCTGCGCCACCATTCGCCGGAAGAAAACGACCTGGCGGGTATGTTCGACCATTTCCACGAGGTCGATCTGGTCGAAGGCGGAATCCTCGCCGGGGCGATCGGCAAGGGCCAGGCACGGGTCAATTCGGTCCACTATCAGGGTGTCGGCAGGCTGGCCGATGGGTTGGCGGTAGAGGCAAGGGCGCCCGATGGTCTGGTCGAGGCCTTCAGCGCACGGCCCAATGGCGCACCCCTGGTCGCAGTGCAGTGGCACCCCGAATGGGATACCGCCGACAATCCCGACAGCCAGGCCTATTTCGGCTTGCTCGGAAAGGCGTTAAGAGGGGAGCTATGAACACCAAGGTTCATCGCTACGACCGCTATCTTGCGCGGCTTTGCTTCACGCCCTGACCGCTAGCGCCCGGCGGACCGTTCCGTCGCGTACCTCAAGCCCCCTATTGCCGCCGCTGGCGGCCGCATTCTGTAGTCAGGAATACCCACATGGCACGCAATTACGACATCGCCGAACTCCGCCGCCTCGACATCGCCCATCACCTGCCTGCGCAGGCCGACTGGCAGGAGATCGAAAATCTTGGCGGCAGCCGAATCATCACCCACGCCGAAGGCTGCTACATCCATGATGGCGACGGCAATCGCATCCTCGACGGCATGGCTGGCCTGTGGTGCGTCAACGTCGGCTACGGGCGCGAAGAGCTGGTCGAGGTCGCGGCAGAGCAGATGCGCGAACTGCCGTTCTACAACACCTTCTTCAAGACCGCGACGCCGCCCACCGTGTTGCTGGCCGACAAGATCGCCAGCCTGACCAACAACCGCCTGCCGCACGTGTTCTTCAACTCTTCGGGCAGCGAGGCGAACGACACCGTTTTCCGCATGGTTCGCCGCTATTGGGAACTCAAGGGCGAACCCAAGCGCCAGATCTTCATCAGCCGTTGGAACGCCTATCACGGCTCAACCGTCGCCGGTGTCTCGCTCGGCGGGATGAAGGCGATGCATGCGACGCCGGGCCTGCCGATCCCCGGGGTCGAGCATGTCCGCCAGCCTTACTGGTTCAATGAAGGCCGCAACATGGACGAGGAAGCCTTCGGCACCCTCTGCGCGCAGGCCATCGAGGATCGCATCATCGAGGTCGGTCCGGAAAACGTTGCCGCCTTCATTGGCGAGCCGATCCAGGGTGCCGGCGGGGTGATCATCCCGCCCAAGAATTACTGGCCGCAGGTCGAGGCGATCTGCCGCAAATTCGGGATCCTGCTGATCTGCGATGAGGTCATCACCGGCTTCGGCCGCACCGGCAAGATGTGGGGCCACGAAACCGTGGGCGTTTCGCCCGACATCATTCCGATGGCGAAGGGCCTGTCGTCGGGTTACCTGCCGATTTCCGCCACGGCGGTTTCGGCAGAGATCGTCGAGGTGATGAAGACCGGCGGCGATTTCGTCCATGGCTTCACCTATTCGGGCCATCCGGTTTCGGCCGCCGTGGCGCTACGCAACATCGAGATCATGGAACGCGAAGGGCTTGCCGAACGCACCGGCAGCGAGACCGGACCCTATCTGGCCAAGGCATTGGCAACGCTCAACGATCACGAGCTGGTCGGCCAAACCCGTTCGATCGGCCTGCTCGGTGCGGTCGAGATTGTTGCCGACAAGGCGACCGGCGCGCGCTTTGGCGGGGCCGAGGGAACCGCTGGCCCGATGGTGCGCGACCTGTGCATCGCCAATGGCCTGATGGTGCGCGGCATCCGCGACAGCATCGTCATGTGCCCGCCGCTGGTGATCACGACCGAACAGATCGACGACCTGGTCGCGATCATCCGCAAGGCGCTTGACGAGGCCCTGCCGCGTCTCAGGGCGATCGGGTGAGGTGAGCGATGCCTGCATCCCACCTGCTTCGCGAGGCATGCTATGTCGACGGACAGTGGATCGCCGCCGATAGCGGCGAAACTCTGGCCGTCACCGATCCGGCGACGGGCGACCATCTTGGTACGGTACCCAAATGCGGGGCGGCGGAGACACGCCGCGCGATCGAGGCGGCACAGGCGGCCTTTCCCTCCTGGAGCGCTCGCACGGCGAAGGATCGCGCGCAGGTGCTCCAGCGCTGGTTCCGCCTGATCCTCGACAACCAGGAGGAACTGGCCCGGCTGCTGACGCTCGAACAGGGCAAGAGCCTGGCGGAATCGCGCGGTGAAATCGCCTATGGCGCGAGCTTCATCGAATGGTTCGCGGAGGAAGGGAAGCGGCTCTACGGCGACGTCATTCCGGCGCAAGCGCCCGACAAGCGTATTCTTGTGCTGAAGCAGCCAATCGGCGTCGCGGCGGCGATCACCCCGTGGAACTTCCCCAACGCCATGATCACGCGTAAGGCGGGCCCGGCGCTTGCAGCCGGCTGCCCGATCGTGATCAAGCCGGCGGCGCAAACCCCCTATTCGGCGCTGGCGCTGGCAGTTCTGGCGGAAGAGGCGGGCATACCTGCGGGTATCTTCAACGTCGTCACGGGGAGCGCGGCGGCCATCGGCGGCGAGATGACATCGAACCCGCTGGTCCGCAAACTGACCTTCACCGGTTCTACTGAGGTAGGTCGCAAGCTGATGGAACAGTGTGCACCGACCATCAAGAAGCTCAGCCTGGAGCTTGGCGGCAATGCGCCCTTCATCGTGTTCGACGATGCCGATCTCGACGCGGCGGTGGCGGGAGCCATGGCTTCGAAATACCGCAATTCGGGCCAGACCTGCGTGTGCACCAATCGCATCTATGTCCAAGCCGGGGTTTACGATGCCTTCGTGGAGAAGCTGGCGGCAGCCGCAGGCTCGCTCAAGGTGGGCAGGGGGATCGACGATGGGACCGAGCAGGGCCCGCTGATCGACGCCAATGCGGTGACCAAGATCGAAGAACACATCGCCGATGCATTGGCCAAGGGCGGCCGTCTAGTTGCGGGCGGCCATCGCCACGCGCTGGGAGGCACCTTCTTCGAACCGACGGTGATCGCCGACGCGACGCAGGACATGCTGGTTGCAGGCGAAGAGACCTTTGGACCCCTGGCGCCGGTAATCCGCTTCGAGATCGAAGATCAGGCGGTTGCCATGGCAAATGATACCGAGTTCGGTCTAGCCGCCTATTTCTATTCGCGCGATCTCGGTCGTGTCTGGCGTGTGGCAGAGGCGATCGAGAGCGGTATGGTCTGTGTCAACTCGGGCATCCTTTCAACCGAAGTCGCACCGTTCGGCGGGGTCAAGCAGAGCGGTCTTGGCCGCGAAGGTTCGCGCTATGGCATCGACGACTATGTCGAGATGAAATACGTCAGCTTGACGATCTAGGTGCAAAGATGAGCGACAGCGAACATCCCCAGCAGCCGGTCGATCTAGCCTTCACCCGCCCTGGTGGTCCCGACGGGACGATTGCAGAGCCGACCTTCTCGGGCGCGCTCAGCTTCATGCGACGTCGCTACAGCAAGGACGTGGGCCAGGCCGATGTCGCGGTGGTCGGGATACCCTTCGATCTGGCGACCACGGGTCGCCCCGGCTCGCGCTATGGCCCGCGTGGGGTGAGGCTTGGATCGTCGATGATCGCGTGGGATGCGGTCTACGGCTGGTCCTTCGATCCCCTGGCGGTGCTCGATGTGGTCGATTTTGGCGATATCGCCATCGATTACGGCTCGCCGATCGAGGTGGTTGGCAATATCGAGGCCCAGTTTGCCGCGATCCACGCGAAGGATACGGCCACGCTGATGCTGGGTGGCGATCATTTCTGCACCTATCCGGTGCTGCGGTCGCTCGCGAAACAGCTCGGGCGGCCGCTGTCACTGATCCATTTCGATGCGCATAGCGACACCTGGCCCGCGCGCGACGGGCAGGTCGATCACGGCACCATGTTCTGGCGGGCGGTGCAGGAAGGGATCGTGGACCCGGCACGATCGGTGCAGTTGGGCATTCGCACCAACAACGCCGATACGCTTGGCTTCACCGTGATGGATGCTGGCGAGGTGGATGCTCTTTCGGCTACCGAAATCGCCGAACGCGTTCGCGCAATCGTGGGTGACAGGCCGGTCTATCTGACCTTTGACATCGATGCGCTCGATCCGGCCTTCGCGCCCGGTACGGGCACGCCGGTGCCGGGTGGATTGAGCAGCGCGAAAGCGCTTGCCATCTTGCGTGGACTTGCGGGGATAGACCTGCGCTCGGCTGACGTGGTCGAGGTCGCACCGGCTTACGACAGTGGCGACGTGACCTCATTGGTGGCAGCAACCATCGCGCTGCATTGCCTTGCAATCATGGCCGATGCGAAAAGAGCCGGATTAGGCTGAAAAGCCTGATCCAGCCCCTTCACATTGCCTCACGCTCCGCTATAGGGGCGTCCGCCTGCTGGGGTGTAGCCAAGCGGTAAGGCAGCGGTTTTTGGTACCGCCATGCGCAGGTTCGAATCCTGCCACCCCAGCCAGGCCTTTCCTCAGACGTTCTTGCCCGCGAAGTCGGCTGCCGAGTGACGCTCGAGCAGCTGCTCGTTCTCTTCGCCCCAAGCCTTGTTGACGATGCGACCGCGGCGCACGCCGGGGCGCTGTGCGATCTGCTTCACCCAGCGTTCTACGTTGGTGTATTCGTGGATCGAGAGGAAGGTGCGTGCTTCGTTGTAGATCGTGCCGAATACGAAGGGTGCCAGCCAGGGGAAGGTGGCCATGTCGGCGATGGTGTAGTCGGCGCCGCCAAGGTATTCGCTTTCGCCCAACCGCTTGTCGGCCACGTCGAACAGGCGCTTGGTTTCCATTGCATAGCGGTTGATCGGGTATTCGTACTTCTCCGGCGCATAGGCATAGAAGTGACCGAAGCCGCCACCGATGAAGGGGGCGCTGCCGATCTGCCAGAACAGCCAGCTGAGCACTTCTGCCCGCTTATGATCGGTGGGGAGGAAGGCGCCGAATTTCTCGGCAAGGTGTAGCAGGATGGCGCCGCTTTCGAAGAGGCGCACCGGCTGCGGTCCGCTGCGATCGAGTAGGGCAGGGATCTTGCTGTTCGGATTTATCCCGACGAAGCCCGATGTGAACTGGGTGCCATCGGAGATGTTGACCGTCCAGGCGTCGTATTCGGCATCCTTATGGCCGGCCTCCAGCAGTTCCTCGAACATGATGGTGGTCTTCACGCCATTGGGGGTGGCGAGCGAGTAGAGCTGGAAGGCGTGCTCCCCGACCGGAAGATCCTTGTCTTCGCGCGCGCCGGCGGTCGGGCGGTTGATCGACGCAAAGCGGCCACCGTTCTCGGTGTCGTTGGTCCAGACTGCGGGCGGCGTGTAAGTGGGATCGGCCAAGATTGCTCTCCTTGTGCTGTTGCCGGAGTAGGTGGGCGACAAGGTCTTCGCAGGCAAGGGCAAGCGGGTTACGCGACCTGGCTGTATTCGCTACTTCGTCTGGAAGGATAACTTTAACATGTCTGAGTGGCACTGCGGTTAAGCATGGCACTGGGAATCTCAGTTATCCCAATTTTGCTTGCATATTTTTGTCTAAAAGAATAATTGATTCTCATGACGACCAAGGCCGGCGCCAAGATCCGTAACTGGCGCAAACATCACGAACCACCCCTATCGGCTGAGGATTTTGGCCGCATCTATGGGCGCCCCCAGGTGTGGAAGGCGCAGGCCGTCTACAATTGGGAAGCGAAGGGAAAGGTGGCCCGGCCCGCGGTCCAGCGGCGATTGGCTGCACTTGGAATTTGCGAACCGGGCGACTGGCTGGAGTTTGCCGAAGAGGAGGGTGCACCCAATCTCGAAGGCGCGGAGGTCCATGCAGGTGAGGGGCACTCTTTCTTCGATCTGCACAGGCACGGCTTCGTTCGTGTGGCCACTGCGACGCCGCGGACCCGGACGGCGGACGTAGTCTATAATGCTGACGGGATAATCGAGCAGGCACGCGCCGCTGCGCGCGAGAACGTCGACCTGCTGCTCTATCCCGAATTATCGCTGTCTTCCTACGCATTGGACGACCTGCATTTGCAGACTGCGCTGCTCGATACAGTCGAGCGCGAACTGGCGCGCATCTGCGAAGAAACGCGCGCGCTGGCGCCGGTCCTCGTGATCGGCGCGCCCCTGCGCCGCAATGGAAGGATCTACAACTGCGCACTCGCAATCGCCCGGGGCGAGTTGCTGGGTGTCGTGCCCAAGAGCTTCCTGCCCAATTACCGCGAATATTACGAGAAGCGCTGGTTTGCGCATGGCCGCGATTGCATCGGGCTGGAGATCGAGGTGGCGGGGCGTTCGGTCCCCTTCGGCACAGACCTGGTCTTCGCCGCGGCTAACCTGCGGGGCTTTGTCTTCGGGATCGAGATTTGCGAGGATTTCTGGGCGCCCAATCCCCCAGGGACGCTTGCCGCGCTGGCTGGTGCAACGATCCTGCTCAACCCCTCGGCATCGAACATCACCATCGGCAAGGCGGACGAGCGCCACCTGCTGACACGCGCCAGTTCGAGCCGCGCCGTCTGCGCCTATGCCTATTCGGCAAGCGGACATGGCGAAAGCACCACCGACCTTGCCTGGGACGGACAGGGGATGATCTACGAGCTCGGCGATCTGCTGGTCGAAAGCACGCGCTTCGATCTGCATCCCGAACTCTGTGTCACTGATGTCGACACCCAGCGCATCCTGGCCGAGCGGCTGCGTGTCGGGACGTTCAACGATGCCGCCGAAGCGGCTGGACGCCCTGAGGACCGGTATCGCCGGGTTACCTTCACCCATGCTGCCGCCCCCGGCGACAAGGGTTTGGTACGCCCCGTCCGCCGCTTCCCCTTCGTGCCGAACCGGGCGCACAAGCTGGACGAGGATTGTTACGAGGCCTTCAACATCCAGGTCGATGCGCTGATGCGGCGGATCCAGTCAACCGGAACGAAGTCGTTGGTGATCGGCATTTCGGGCGGGCTCGACAGCACCCATGCGCTCATCGTTGCCGCCAAGGCCTGCGATCGGCTTGGTCGCCCGCGCACCAATATTCACGGCTATACCATGCCCGGTTTTGCCACGTCCGAAGGGACCAAGTCGAACGCCTGGAAGCTGATGAAGGCGTTCGGGATCACCGCGGAAGAGATCGACATCCGTCCCACCGCCACCACTATGCTGGAAAATATCGGCCACCCCTTTGCCGATGGCGAGCCGGTTTACGACGTCACCTTCGAGAACGTGCAGGCCGGCCTGCGGACCGACTACCTGTTCCGACTCGCGGGCCATCATCGCGGATTTGTGGTCGGTACCGGCGATCTCAGCGAGCTCGCGCTGGGGTGGTGCACTTATGGCGTGGGCGACCATATGAGCCACTATGGTGTGAACTCGGGTGTGCCGAAGACACTGATCCAGTACCTCATCCGCTGGACCATCGAGACGCGGCAGTTCGACGAAGGCGTTGATGGTGTGCTCGGCGATATCCTGGATACCGAGATCAGTCCCGAACTGGTCCCTGCGGGCGCCGATGGCCAGATCCAGAGCACCCAGTCGATCATCGGTCCCTATGAGCTCAATGACTTCTTCCTGCACCACATCATCCGCTGGGGGCAGAAGCCGAGCCACGTCGCGTTCCTCGCCTGGCATGCCTGGCGCGATGCGAAGGCGGGCCAGTGGCCGATCGATTTTCCGGAGGATGCGAAGAACGCCTACGACCTCCCCACCATTGCCCATTGGCTGGAGAACTTCTTGAAGCGCTTCTTCGGTTTCAGCCAGTTCAAGCGCAGCGCCTTGCCCAATGGCCCGAAAGTCAGCGCTGGAGGCGCATTGAGCCCGCGCGGTGACTGGCGTGCGCCTAGCGATGCGGTCGCCGAAGTCTGGCTCGCCGAACTTGCTGCCGAACTCCCACCACTGGAGCGCTGACCATGTCCTTTCGCAGCCTCTTGGTCATGACGTTCTGCAACGTGGTCTGGGCGCTGAACGTGGTGGTCAGCAAGCTCGCGGTCGACGATCTTGGCGCGCCGCCACTGTTCTATGCGCTGCTCCGCTCGGTGTTGGTGGCACTCGCCTTGTTCCCCATGTTGAAGCCCGTTCCGAAGGACCTTTGGAAGGTCCTGCTGGTCGGTCTGGCGATCAGCGGTGGATCCTTCTCGCTGCTGTTCATGGGGCTGCAGACCGCAAGTCCCTCCGCCACCGGCGTGGTGAGCCTAACTGGTGCGCCGATGACGGTGCTGTTCGCGATCATCTTCCTGGGCGAGCGGATTCGCTGGCGTCGCGGCCTCGGCATCGCGCTGGCCTTCGGCGGGGTGTTCTTCGCCATTGCCGGTGACAGCCACATGGACGCCAGCGTCGGCCTGCTGCTGGTCTTCCTGGCGGCCGTGGTCGGTGCACTTGGCGCCGTTTTCGTGAAGCGGTTGGAGCTGCCATCGATCAACCTGCAGGCCTGGGCGGCGGTCGCTTCGATCGCCGTGCTCATTCCGCTTTCCGCGGTGCTGGAGAGCGGACAGATGAGTGCGTTCGATGACGCACCGTTGGAACTGTTAGCTTGCGTGCTGTTTGCGGGGATCGTGGTCTCGGTCGGTGCGCACACCGCCTATTTCCGGCTGCTCCAACAACACGATGCCAATCAGATCGTCCCGCTGACGCTGATGACCCCCATCCTGACCATCGCTTTTGGCGCATGGTTGACGGGGGACGCCATCGGCGGGCGGCTGCTGGTAGGTGGAGCGATCGCCCTCGTGGGCGTCGCGATCATCGTGCTGCGCCCCAGTGCGACCTTTACCCGTCGCTTCCTGGTGCGTTCGCGCTTCTGATCAACCGACCGTCAGCACCCATCCGTGGGTATCGGCGACGGTACCGCGCTGGATGGCGACCAGCTGCTCGCGGACCTTGCTGGTGATTTGGCCCGGACCGCCCGACCCGATGGTGAATTCGCCGTCATGTCCGGCAACCTTGCCGATTGGCGTAACCACCGCCGCGGTGCCGCAGGCGAAGCTTTCGACGAGCTTGCCGCTCTGCGCATCGGCGCGCCACTGGTCGATGCTGTAGGGTTCTTCGCTTACGCTCAGGCCTTCCTCGCGCAGCAGCTGGATCAGGCTATCGCGGGTGATGCCCGGCAGGATCGTGCCCGTAAGCGGTGGAGTGATGACGCGTCCGTCATCGAAGGCAAAGAACACGTTCATACCGCCGAGCTCTTCAACCCACTTGTGCTCGACCGCGTCGAGGAACAGCACCTGGTCATGGCCGCGTGAGAAGGCATCGCGGGTCGGCACCAGGCTGGCGGCGTAGTTTCCGCCGCATTTCGCTGCGCCCGTGCCACCCGGCGCGGCGCGGGTATAGTCCGAGATCCACAGGCTTACCGCCGGTGCGCCCGACTTGAAGTAATTGCCGGCCGGTCCGGCAATGACCATGAACTTGTAACGCTTGGCCGGGCGGACGCCGAGGAATGCCTCGGTCGCGATCATGAAGGGGCGCAGGTAGAGCGAGCTACCTTCTGCTGACGGGACCCAGGCCCCATCGACCGCGATAAGCTGGCGGATCGCCTCGATGAACAGGTCTTCGGGCACGTGGGGCATTGCCAGCCGGTCAGCCGAAGCATTCAGGCGGCGTGCGTTCTGTTCAGGGCGAAACAGGGCGATCGATCCGTCGCCGTGGCGATAGGCCTTGAGCCCTTCGAAAATCTCTTGCGCATAATGGAGTACCGCAGCCGCGGGATCGAGTTGGATCGGTGCGCGCGGCTCGACCTTGGCGTCGTGCCAACCGGCTTCGTCGGTCCATTCGATGGTGACCATGTGGTCAGTGAAGTTCGTACCGAATCCGGGATTGGCGAGGATCGCCTCGCGCTCGGCATCGGACAGGGGCGACGGGTGCGGGATGTGCTCGAACTGCATGGCCCGGCGGGTACTGCGCGGCGCGACCAAGCGCAAGGCAGGCAATCTATGTTCGTCAAAATGAGAGGGGGCAGCATCGACCTTGGTCGGGGTGCCCCAAAGAAGGCCGCAGGAAATGAGAAGGGCAGCATCGACCTCGGTCGAGCTGCCCTTCGCATGGTCAGCGGCGGGAAGTGCCGCTCACGAAGCCTTTATCGGTTGCGATCCTTACCGATAATGCTCCGCGCGGGAACTTGCCGACCTCTCTGC